>NZ_FOKQ01000103.1 GCF_900112155.1 Hominimerdicola alba
TGTTGCAAAAAGCAACCGCCTTTGCTGCGACAGAAGTACTGTAAGCTGACTTGTCTTTCGGCAGACACTCTACAAAATGTCGTCTGTTATGAGTCCAGCAGCCACATCTTTTTGCACCTTCGACTGCATTGTAAGCATCGTATCCGTCGCAGATAAGATATCCGATAAAGCCTTTCAGGAAATTCGAGGCGTGCTCACCTTTTCTTGTCGGTCGGTAATCGAAAATGATGATGCTCCTGTCATTCATTTTGCCGTTGCAGTAGACCCACATTCTTGATGTCGTGGTAGGCTTTCTGCCTTCCTCGTGCAGTACCTGAACTGTTGTCTCGTCGGCGTGGATGATCTGCCCCGAGATAAGCATCTCGTGCATCTTCTCTACAATAGGCATACACCATTTTTCAGCAGCCATAATCACCCAGTTTGAAATAGTTGCTTTGAGCAAAGGTATCTTCTTTGAATTAAAGTCCTTTTCCTGACGGTGCAGAGGTACTGATTTTGCATATTTTTCGTAGATGATATGTGCCAGAAGTTCGGGAGAGCAATAGCTTCCCGGGATCATAGCATGAGGATAGGTTGCACGAACGATATGACAGTTTTCGTCTCTTTCTTCGGGCTTTTCTCCGCACTCGGGACACTTGTATTTATGTACGATATGCCTGCGGATATGAAACTTGGCAGGAGTATATACAAGTTCATCGTAAGCCTTTTCTGTACCGATATCTTTCATTTCGGCACCGCATATTTCACATACGGGAGCTTCTATCTCATGATGTTCCTCTTTGATCTTAAGACTACTCATCCAATCATCGTGAGTGCGCTTTTTCTTGCGCTTGTATTCGGGAATGGTGACAGTTTCTTTTGGTATTGATTTTTCTTCGTTATTTCCGAACATCGAAAGCTGAACACCAAATTCCTTCTCCATCACAACGGAAGTCTGTTCTGTCTTGCGTCCGAATATCTGCTTTCTGAACCATTCAAGCTGTTGATTTGCCAGTGCGAGTTCTTCCTTGAGAACAGCATTTTCATTACGGAGCGAT
>NZ_FOKQ01000100.1 GCF_900112155.1 Hominimerdicola alba
AATTCAATGGTGATGATTAAATTTGACCCTGCAGGGATGTTGATTCCTTGCAGGGTCGGATATTTTATTGGGTGCGGGATATTTGACGGTTACGATGAATATTGGAACTTTATATTTCAGTTCTGCCGAGGGAGAAATGTTAAAGTTTGTAGCAATTTATCCCTGTAGATACAGCGAGAAAGGTAAAACAAGTGAAAAATTACGATAAACAGACCATAGCGCAGATCAGGAAACCGATAGTTCAGGCAGCGATCATAATGCTGGTGTTCTATGCGATAGAGATACCAATGGTGTATTTCAATGTATTTCCCGATATAAACACGCTTTATATAGCAGACACTATAATAAGAGTAGCAGGCGGAACTGCCGGACTGATACTTTTGAATGGGTATTCCAAACGCGGCGAGAGTAAATGCACGCTGAAGCAGCTATTCACAAATAAGATTTCAGGGAAGATGTGGCTTATCATGATCCCACAGATTATCTATATTTTGCTTCCTTTCCTGAATATATTTAATGCAACCGTTTTTACAACAAGATATATTGTAACGCTCAGCATATTGATCGTTCAGCAGTTTGCAACCGGGTTCTATGAAGAAGGCGTTCAGAGAGGACTCATGATGAACGGTCTTATCAAATTTAATATAAGCACAGTGAAAAGAAGGCTGTTCACTGTTTTTGTTACAGGTCTGTTCTTCGGTCTGGGACATGCTCCCAACATTGCTTTTGGCGATAATCCTCTGATTCAGGTTCCGTCTGCAATGTGTATTGGAATGTTTTGGGCGGCGGTATATATGCTGTCAGATGATCTGCTTCTCGTAATGCTTCTGCACGCTTTCACCGACAGCACGTTCAGGATCGTCCACGGATTGTTCGGTTATGCTCGCGAAGGCTTTCTTTATCAGGCAATAGAGTGTTCGAGAGATATTATAGAGTATGTGATACTGCCTGCTCTGACGATCTGTATCTGCATATGGTTTGATAAGCTCAAGAGTAATGCCCCTGAGGACGGGTCAACTTAAAATGATAAATCGGAAGATAATATACAAATCATGGTAATGAAGATCCGAATTTGAGATCCACAAATTCAGGTTTATATTAGCCGCCGAAAAAATCACAATGCCCCTTAGTGTTATGAAATGACCCGCCCCCTGTCAAGTAGACAGCGCAAAAAACAAAAATAATCTATGTAGTAACCAAAAGCAGTCTGTGCAATTTGTGCAGGCTGC
>NZ_FOKQ01000041.1 GCF_900112155.1 Hominimerdicola alba
AGAGCTGTTCAATCTTACGGCTTGAAAAAGAGTCGTTCATGTACCCGTAGATGAGTATCTTCATCATGATATCCTCGGGTATGGCGCCATTCCACTTGCTTACTATCGTGTATTCTTCTTTTTGATAGATCTCATCTATAACATTGCTCAATACTCTGACAGGTGAGCTTTCTTCGATGTAGATCTCATAATTCATGTTAAGACGCACTTGACAATTTCTCATTTTTGTGGTACAATCCTTTCGTTGGTTTAATGGTTTTTGCAATTATATTATACCACAAAAAGAAGAGCTTGGCACTGTGCCAGGCTCTTTTTCTTTGTTGGGGCTGCAACAGCCCGTTTGCGTTTATTTGGTCAGACAAATTTCAGCTGATCATTTTATAGTAACAGTACCGGCATATTTGATAGCGTTTGCGGTATCCCATTTGCCGTTTACTCTTGCTGCTATAGCTACCCAGTATGTCTTGCCCGGAGCTAGATTTTTGGGAGATGTGTATGTAGTGGTGGTTATGTTCTGCGCCTGAACTCTCCACTTTCCTGCCAGATAAACTGCGATGCCGTATCTGTCAGCGCCCTTAACCTTGTCCCATGAAAATTTTACCTGGTGATATTCCTTGCTGTATTCGACTTTGATGTTTGTGGGATATGTAGTTGTGTTTACGTTGACTGTTGCTTTATTGGGTGTAACAGTTATCGCGTTGCTTAGATCCATGTTCCACTGACCATTGAACATCGCAATGACAGATACTTTATAGTTCGTACCTGCTGTGAGGTTATTCAGCGTATATGATGTACCTGTTGTCTTATACAGCATCTGCCACTTTCCGTTTACCAAACCGGCAATACCGTACTTTTCTGCCCCCTCGACCTTAGTCCAGGAGAGCTTGACAGCACCGTCGCCGGGTACATAAGAAACAGTTGGATTAGGGATGACAGGCTGAACTACATTATCGAAATCCAGCCAGAGCTGAACATACTTGCTGTCGGGACCGTATGCAGGTAAGGAAGTATTCTGTGAAGCAAGCTCCCTTTCGCTGAGTGCCTTGCTGTATACACGGAATTCATAAAAGTCTGCCATGGAGGTACGTCCTGTTTCGGGGCAGGCACCCATTGTAAGGTCATACGAAGACGATGCTATTCCGGCAGTGGTGCCAGTGCTCTTTTCTGCCAGTATCTTTCCGTCGCAGTATACCTTTATGGTATCATTATCTGCATCGTAGATACCTGCCATCTGATGCTTCTTTCCGATCCATCCTGATGATGAATCAGTACCTGTTTGGTAAGAAACTGAACGCCATGCTCCGCCTGCATATACAAAGAAGTAAAGATAACCTTTTTCTGTTCTGAGTCCGAAAGAGTAATCGCCCTTGCTTGCAATCATGTTGAATTCGGGATTACCTGTGGGGACGAATTCAGCTTCTACAGTGAATGAGTGCTTGCCTTCAAGGGAACTTCCGATACTGTTGGATGAGGGTATTGAAATCGAGCCTGATACTGCATTGCCCGATGATGTGGACTTAAGTACTGAAGGAGATTTTACGGGGATAGTCAGTGCATGAGAGCTCTTGTCCTGTATGCTTACACCGTTTGAGCGGAGCTTTGCTGCGGTGTCAGACAAGGAGCTGCTGCTTGTATCTGTGGCTACGGGAATGATAGTATAGCTCCAACTGTAAGTTCTGCTTGAAGGCAGACGGTACTTTTCAAGTGTAGCCTGTCCGCAGGTAGCGCTTCCTGTACCCATTGAACCGTAGTCAATGCTGAGGACAGTCTCCTTTCTCGGTGAAAGCTTGTATACGTGGTCAGCCTTCTGGAGGTCTTCGGGATAAAAGTGGAGAGCACTTGCTTCCACTGTGCCGTTTGCAGCGATAAGAAGGCTTGACTTGTTATTCTTGTTACCCACGGATATCCACTTGACATCGGTCAGATTTCCGCAGTCATCTGCTTTGAGATAGGGGAAATACTGCTCTGAAACAGTACTCTCCCATACTCCCTGACGTCCGCCTGATTTACGGTCATTAAAGCTCTCGGTCTTATTGCCGTACCATGAGAGCTGCTCCGAACCCTCGGGAAGGGTCATCATTGAGCCCACACGGATGAAGTTTCCAAGGCCTGATTTTGTTGCATCAACATTGAAGTCGCAGTTCACACGTCCATCGGGGTAGATGGTATATACGATATCCACCTTTGTGCCGCCTGCATTGGGAAGTTCAAGGTGTGAGGTAACGGTCTTGGCTCCGTCAGCTGCATCGCCTGTTTCCATGCCTGTGACCTTTGCGCCGTACATAGCATTTCTCCATGTGCTGTCAAAGAGGTTTTTGGCACCCCAGCCTGTATCGTTTTCAACGTTGCCGCGCCAGAAATTTGGGGTAGGACCGTTTTCTATGAGAAGCGAGCCCTTGTAGGAATACATCTCAATAAGACCTGTGGACTTGTTTATCATAAAGTTAAAGTCATTATGGTCGTTGGTAGGAACGTATGCGCTGCCGATATCAACTATGGTAAGAACTGCATCGCCGCCGTCGTATTTAGCGGAGCTGCCTGCCGAATCGAGTTTTATCTGCTCATATGCCACCTCGGTACCTGACGGAAGAAGATCTGTAGACTTCTTGGTCTTTACCGATATATCAAGTATGAATTCGTCGCCTGAGAGGTAATTTGCGGGTAGCTTGAAGGGTACAGTGATAGTTCCCTTTGTCAGAGGAGCACACTGAGCGTTCTTGACAGTACCGCCATCTATAGCAGAACCGTTTTTCAGAAGCTTCCACTCAACGGTGAAATTGCTGAGATCAAGGAAGTTGTTCTCGTTGTATACTGATACTGTATTATTGGCAAGCTGACTGGCATTTGCAGAGAACCAGAAGCTTTGGTACTGATATCTTACCTCGTCAGCCTCGGGCTGAGGGGTCCTGTCAGGGCTGATGATACCGTTCTCGCAGAAGCTGTTGTCGTTAGGCTTGTCACCCCAGTCACCGCCGTAGCCGAAGAACTTACCCTTGCTTTCATCGGAGTAGAGGTTCTTATGTGCGTAGCTCTGAGAGTAGTAATCCCAGCCGCCGTTAGGAAGTGCTACCGCTCTTGACTGGTCTACCCAGTCCCAGATGAAGCCGCCAAGCATATTATCAGCGCTTCTTATATTGTCCCAGTACTCCTTGAGTGCGCCTAGGGAGTTGCCCATAGCGTGGTCGTATTCGCACATTACATAGGGCATCTTTCCTGCACCTGCGTTATAGCGGATAACGTCCGAACCGGGATACATATCACTTCCCATGTCAACACCCATACCGAAGTGCTGTCCTTCACTGTGAACGGGACGTGTAGGGTCATTTTTCTTGAAATACCATATCATATCCCTGAACATACCGCCTGCATCGCTTGGATTAGTAGTGTAGCCCATTTCGTTTCCGATGGACCATGCTACAATAGCAGGATTGTTTTTCAAACGCTCGTAGGCAGTCTCAGTTCTGTCCATAGCCAATTCGTAGAACAGAGCCTTAGAATCATTGTACTTGCCATCCTGAAGAGCGTGACATTCCATATTGGTCTCGCCCATCATGTACATACCGTACTTGTTGCACAGCCAGTAGAGATAGGAATCATTGCTGTAGTGGGATGTGCGTATGGCATTGATGTTGTATTTCTGCATGAGGCGAACGTCTTCTTCCATTGTCTTCTGAGGAACTGCCTTTCCGTAGAAGGGATCGGAATCGTGACGGTTCACGCCTTTCAGCAGAAGACGCTTGCCGTTGATAGTTATGGGTTGCCATTGTTTTGTGGTGACGTTGTATGAGCCGTCAACAGTTGTGGAAGTAAAGCCTATCTCACGGAATCCTAGCTGAGTGGAGACTTTTTCCTGTACATTTCCCCTATCGTCTTTGAGAGTTATGACAAGTGCGTATATATTAGGAGTTTCCGAAGACCAGAGTTTCGGCGCGGTTACCTTTGTATTGATGGAGTATGTGCCTGTTCTCCCTGCGCCGAGATTATACACGGATGTATTTGCGCCGCTGAGGATATTGTTTCCTGCTTCGTCAAAGGCAGCAGCTTCCAGAGTCCAGCCGCTCTTTGAATAACCTGTTAGGTTCCTTACGTCGATACTCAGCTGCAATTCGGCATTCTTATAGTAGTCGTCAAGGTCTGTGCGGACGGTATAGTCGCTTATCTGCACATCTGGAGCGCTGACAAGGAAAACATCACGGAAGATACCGCCGTCGTATATCATGTCCTGATCCTCGAACCATGTACCGTCACAGAATTTATGAACTTCAACAGCGAGTATGTTCTCGCCGTCGGTAAGGTAGTCGGTGATATCAAAACGGTGAGGGCTGAAGGTGTCCTCGCTGTAGCCCACTTCCTTGCCGTTGATGTATACGTAATAAGCGGATTCTACGCCATCAAACTGGATGTAGATACGTCTTCCGCTTCCCTTCATTGAGCTGTCGAGAGTGAACTTCTTGCGGTATAGTCCCACAGGATTGTACTTCGTAGGGGCTGACGGACAGGTTACCCAAGGGTCATAGTCGCTCTGCCACGGCTGGCTGATATTTGTATATATCGAGTGGTCAAATCCCAGAGCAGTCCAGCTTTTCGGCAGCTGAACAGACTTCCAGCCATCGCCGTTCTTTCCCGTGTAGTTAGCATTCATGAAGCCGCCCCAGCGGTATGGAGCAGCCTGATCGTCGTTCTGTACAACGTTCAGTTCCCAGTCCTCGTTTTCGCCCGTAAGCATCTGGAGATAGTCAGACTTTTCACGGTCGTTGTAGTTCCATACGGCGTTTACAGCGGAAGTGTCGTCCTGAAATGGGACGGGATTCACGGATGCCGCTTCACGGTTCACAGCGAAAACGTCCTCTGCACCAGACTGACCCGTCCATTCCTTGTGAGTGAAGGACACACCTGCCGCAGCGGCTTTCTGCGGAGAGATACCGTTCAATGACTGGGTCAGCATAAGTGCTGCCACGAAAGTTGTGATCTTTTTTCTCATATATACCTCCTTATATTTTGAACCTTTAGACGTCAGATATCAGTATATTTGCCGTCTTAGGCTCATGGTTGCATTAAATAGTTTTACCTGATCTAAAGAAACATATATAAAACCCATTATATTCCACTATTATTGTACATAAAATCAAGCGTTAATGCAACTAAAAAAATGAAGAAAAGGTGGAAATTTACATGAATTATGCACAAAATCAGTGTCAAAAGTTGAAACAATTAACTTTTGTAAAGTAATATCCTTTGGAAATTTTGGGTGATGATTAAAAGTGATAGTCCGATTTCATTTTTTACTGCATACATTTATCTCCTGTCTGATATATTTCCATGTATGCATCCCCTCAGCTGATTTCATCTATCGAATATAACCATGAACACTGTACAAGAATCGTAAAATTTTACATACAGCGCCGCTGATTTTGTTAATTATATTGACAAAGAATCGTTTTTGTGCTATAATATTTCCGATATAGTTGGAATAACTTAATGTTCCCGTATTTTGCTGAACAGACCCCAAAATTGGATATGGAGGTATACTATGATATCTAAAAAGTTTAGAATGCTGACTGCTTTTCTGGCAGTCTCAGTATTTGCTGCGGGTACAGCGGTCATACCCTCATCAGCTGTTGATCATGATGTCTCTAATCCAGCAAGGACAATAAATGTTCGTGTCAACAAGCCGTATATGCAGTATGATATCGTGAGCGATGAGCTGGAAAATGCAAACGATATCCCTCTGATAATAAGAGACAAGGACGGTAAACAGGTAGCAAGGTCAGGTATGGTCAACGACCTTACAAATAATACAAGACACGCTTATGTAACAACTATATGGGAAGATCATACCCTTGATTTTTCTACTGTAAAGACTGCAGCAGATATGTCAAGCAAAATGACCAATCACACCCTCCAAGCTATTGAACCGTATTATCTGGAAGACTATTCGGAGAACGACCCCATAGATGACCTTTATTACGTGAACTTTGAGGGTACGAAGCATATGCCTAAGTATTCTGATAATGATTATTATTTAAGTCTTGACAAAGACTACTACCGAATCAGAAGAGATACCTCGGGATTTGAGGTAGTCGATACCGTAACAGTACCCGCAAACAAAGTATTTGTCGATGTGGACAGCAAATTTGTTGATTTGAAGGATACCTATTCAAGTCTGCGGCTTTCGGGCAGGGATGAGGGTCTGACCAGCGATTACAGCAATATGTTCTATCCGATGTATATGTATGAAAATGCAGGCAAGAGAGTCACATTCAATGCAGACGCAGGCAGGCACTATGTTTATGCCGCAGGCGGAAACGGCGGCGGAGACTATCTGACGGTATACGACCACGAAACTAAGTACAACAAGATAAAGATAAAATTCCTTGACGCTTTTCCCGGTTTCTGTGATGAGAGCCTGACATGGGACAACCAGTTCTTTGAAAGAACCTATCACATCGATATGCGCGGCGACCAGTCTGTGGCATGCTTTTCGGCACTCTACCACAGCGGCGCGGCAGTATCGGCATCTATCCCTGATAAGGACGGATATATTTATATATGGTTAAAAGACGATGAGCCTAATGCCTCCATGGAATACAACTATAGCTACAACACCGGCGGCGGTGGCGGAGGATCTATGAAATATATGAAATTCCCGGAGACAGTTGATAAGATACATTCTTACTTTGAGTACCCAACAAAGAGATACTGCATATATAATCTTGCACCGGGAGAGTACACTGTCGAGATAGACCGTAACGACCTCAAAGAAGATTATAGCATATTAAACAGCAGATTCACTTTAAAGAACACACAGGATATCCAGTCTTTCGATTTCAGAATATGTTCCAAGTCTTCCATGCTCGGTGATGTGAACTTCGATGGTAAGGTTAACATTTCAGACATTATAAAAGTCGCTGCACATATTAAGGGCAAAAAGTTACTGGGAGATGATAGTTTCAAACGCGCTGACATAAACAATGACGGAAAAGTCAACATTACGGATCTCGTAAGGGTAGCAGCAGCCGTAAAGGGCAAGAAGCCACTATAATAAAAGTATCAGTGCATTGTTTATAACATCCAGATAAATATTTATCTGGATACAGATCGGCTATAATCCTATATGCAAAAAGCAGGACAGCAACCATAAAAAATTGCTGTCCTGTTTATTTTTGTGTGATAATAAAGCAGTCTGTTAAGTCTTCTGCACTTGCCGAAATTTGTTTGTACATCTTGCTTAATATGATAAAAATTTCTCCTTTTGTTTCATTCATATATCGATTCATACTAATAATACTTCGTTAAAAATTATATCATATAAATAATTTCATATCAATTTGCAGCACGAGCAAAAGCGCCATTTTACGCTATATTTTAGATATTGTACAATTCATCATGTCAATAAATGGAAGCTTTCTGATAAAGCTGCAAAATTATAGTTTTATACTATTTTTATGAGAATATATTACACTTTTTCAATAGCATATATGATATAATCTTTATAGGGCAGAAAAGGTATTGACACCTCTGCCTTATTTAAATGTCAAAAAATCACGTCGCGATATTCACTTCCGGTGGATATAATGAAGATTTTCCTGATTATCTAATTTATCATGGATTGTTTTTGTGTTTTACGAAAAGTTAATAATATATCATCATATGCCTGTTGTAAATGAATGTCATTGATGATATACTTTTTCAATGATAATTATAAAAGGATAGTATTGTGAGGTAAAAAAGAAAATGAAGGATCTGACAAAAGGCAACCCTATGCGGCTGTTGCTGATGTTTGCCATACCAATGCTGCTTGGAAGTGTATTCCAGCAGTTTTACAATCTGGCAGACACAAGAATAGTCGGACAGTATCTCGGGGACAAAGCACTGGCTGCTGTCGGGGCTACGTCTTCGGTAAATACTGTCATAATCGGATTCATGCACGGACTGACAGGCGGATTCAGTTTGTCTGCCGCACGTGCATTCGGTGCAAAAGACAACGAAAAACTGAAACAAACAGTTGCAGCAACATTAGTACTCGGAGGAGTGACCTGTATAGTGCTTACTATACTGAGCCTTGTGTTCCTCGATCCGCTTCTGCACGCTATCAATGTAAAATCCGATATATACAAAGATGCAAAAAGTTATATATCACTGATACTCGGCGGAATGGGTATAATACTCAGCTATAATGCTCAGGCTTCCATAATGCGTGCTATCGGTGACACCGTTATGCCACTGGTATTCCTTATATTCTCGGCATTTGCAAATATATTCCTTGATATACTGTTTGTCAAAGGTCTCGGATTCGGAATAAGGGGTGCTGCTGCTGCTACACTTATCACCTCGGGACTGTCAGCTGTAGCCTGCTTTATATACATGAAAAAAAAGTACCCGTTCCTTATACCCTCAGCTAAACATTTTCAATTCTCACGCGAATTTGCAAGGGAGATGTACTCTTCGGGATGCTCTATGGGTCTTATGAATTCGATGGTAGGTCTAGGCTCCCTTATCATGCAGGGCGCTATCAACGACCTGGGAACCGATACCATAAATGCTCATATTGCTGCAAGAAAGATAAGTGAAATGTGCATGATGCCTATGATGGCATTCGGCGGCGCAGCATCAAACTTCTCAGGACAGAACTACGGTGCCGGAAAATACTCAAGAGTTCGCAAGGGCTTTTTCAGCGCCACCATGCTGACCTGGATATGGAGCGTATTGGTTATCATAGCAGTATATATCGGCACACCTTTCTTCGTACAGGCAATAACAGGTCTGCACAAAGAATATATAATCAATACAGCTTGTCAGTACACTCATTTCAATATGCCGTTCTATTTCGTTCTCGGTATAATATTCGTATTCAGGCACTCGCTGCAAAGTGTCAAGATCAAACTTATGCCGACATTGTCAAGCTTTATCGAACTTGTAGGAAAGATCATCGTATCTTTCTGGCTTGCACCAAAGATAGGTTACAAGGCTATTATTATAGCTGAACCCATATCGTGGGTTTTCATGGCACCTGTGCTTATATGGGGTCTTGTAAGCTGCAAACAGCTGAAAGAACCTGATAAAAAGGAGATAGACCTAAATAATATTGTTTTAGCAAATCGATAAAAATAACCCATAGTTTCAATTCAATACAGAAACTATGGGTTATTGTATTATGTTCGCTGACAACACTGAGTGCTTTTTAAATACGATCACTACGCTCCAATCAAATAAGCCCGCGGAAGAACCCGCACTCGTCGTCATTGGCTTGTCTGGCTGCTTCGGTCTTGATATCACAGTGGAAGACGTGAAATAGTGGACTCTCCTTGGTGCCGTAGACTTTAAACTCATACTTCACGCTGTTCTTATCCAGCACAGACGTGAGCACCGCGGGGGCATCTACGAGGAAGTCGGCGTTTCCTGTGAGAATGTAAGCAGGCGGGAAAGCGGGTGTGATGTAGGAAACCGCATCAAGCATACGAAGGGCTTCGGCGTGTTCGGTGAGGTCTTCAGGAATGTAGGCTTCAAGGCTCTCGTCGTAGTCCGTGGTGGTAAACAAGCCACAGTTGAGACCTACGCCTTTGAGCTCAACGTCCGCGGGAGCAAAAAACTTTCCGAAATCCGATGCAAGTGCGGGGTTTGTGAGTATGCAGGCGTATACCGACAAGCAGAATGCGCCTGCGGAATCGCCCACCGCGAAAACATTGCTCAGATCAAAGCCGTACTTTTCCGCGTTGTCCTTCACCCACGCGAACACGGTGTTCGTGTCTTCCAGCGAAGCGGGGAAACGGTTTTCGGGGGCAAGGCGGTATGTAAAATTCACCACGGCGAAACCGCGCTGCGCCAGATCCATGCAGTAAAACTGATAGATCTCTTTGCTGCCGTACACCCAGCCGCCGCCGTGAATGCTCACGATGACAGGAAGCTTTTCGCCCTCGTGAGACTTCGGACGGTAAACATCAAGTATCTGCCACTTTTCGTCCGCACCGTAGGGGATATCATCAAAGCGTTTGATATCCTCAGGCGTTGTGAGCCCCTTGTCGCGCTCAGTGTCGGCTTTGAGACACATCTCACGGAAAATCCTTGATTTTTCGTTAACGTCTGTCATGTCAGTACCTCCTTAATATTTTTTTCTTATACAAAAATAAGGTGATCTTCTCAGCCACCCTATTAAAAAAATATATTCTAGTATTCCGGCTTCGGAACTCAGCCCCGTTCCACATCGCCATGTGAGCACGATCATCGGCGCAAGAATGTGCGGCAATTAGTGCTTTTTGAGTTTTAGCTCTTAGCACGAAGATTCAACACCAGCGAAACAGCTATACCGACTCCGAAAACTATCCGCAATATCAGATTATTTCTTATAGGGATAGTATTCGGGATATACTCTGTTCTTGTGGCAATGACAGTATTAACCATAGAGTCTTCGACTGGCTTATAAGCTATTTCCACGTTCCTGCCGACTTTATCTTTTTTTGAATCCGACGGAAAAAAGAAGTCTGTGAATGACCTTCCGTCAGATGTTTCAAATTTTATGATACACATACGGTAATCTGTTCCGCCTGCCAGCGGCTGTTCTTCAGGAACAGTACCCGCTTCGATTATGTCGGTTATCGTTCCAGTAGTTACAATATAATCATCGGGAGCCGCTTCATACTCAGTGTAATTTTCGTTTGAATCTTTTTCCGTCTGCTTACAATCTTTAGCAGCAGAAAATGCAAACAACTCACATATTACAAATATGATGAGAATGGCTGTTAGTAATACTGATTTTCTCATGTTGTCTCCTTAATATTTTCATATCTATATTTGATTATATCATATTTCTCTTGAAATTTCAAGAGAAGTGCTAAGAATAATTCATTCAATGATATTTCCGTAAAATTATTCCTGCTCCGAGTTTTGTTGTTTATTGTACCGACTGCTCCGCTTTTTTACTTTTGACAGAAGATATGTGCGGTAATTAAAGTTTTTACCGTGATTTTGAGCGTATATAGTGATTTTAATAGGATCAGTAATAATACGATCTAATTAAGTCCGAGTTTTTTGCAGATAAGTTTGCAGACTTCCTCTTTATGCGGGATATAGTAGAAATGTCCGCCGCTGAATGATACAACTTCACAGCTTTTGTCGGTATACCTTCCCCAGCCATTCATGTCGGCATTTTTCAGCATGTTGTCATCAGTGCCGTATATCGCAGTTATATCACAGCCAAACTGTACCTGCTTCGGAGTAACACAGTACTTCTCAGCCATACGCACATCATTGCAAAGGATCCTGTTAAGCTGTGCAACGAGTTCCTCATCCTGTATCACCGGTGAGGAAGTCATGCTGTTATGGTTAAAGAACTTGATTATCTCCGTATCGCTGACCTTGTCGATATCGCCGAAACAGTGAAGATCTTCATCAGGAGCATTTTTTCCTGACAGAAATATGTGGATCGGCGCGGGATAACCCTTTTCCCGTATCTGTTTTACAAATTCGGTGGCAAGGACTGTTCCCATGCTGTGACCAAATACAGCGTAATCACCTTCTGTAAGAAGTTCCGCAAGTTTTTCGTTACTGTCAAAAAGCTCACTGATACATGACTCGATATCGTGCAGCATGGGTTTGTCAGAACGGGTAAAACGTCCTGAAAGTTCCATAGTGACAACGTTAAGATCTTTTGGAAGGAAGCGTTTGAATGATGCATAACTCTTTGCTGAACCGCCTGCGTGCGGGAAAAAGAAAAGTGTCATACTATTCCTCAACAGGTGTACCCTTTTCGTTGAGCAGGTCGAAGAACTCCCCTACCCTACTGATAGATGCTACCAATGAAAGTGCAACATTCAGCTTATATGTATCTGTAATATGTGAACCAAGTCCGAACAGTCCGAGAGAATCAAGGTACAGATCATCGAAAACGTCAGTATCCCTTGTTATCTCCGCAGCGTTGATGCCAACATAGTCGGAAACTACTTGTCTGAATTCGTCCCAATCAAGATTATTCATAATTATTTATACTCCTTTTTTCTAAGATATTTAAACTGTATCTTACCGATGTCCTTTGGTATCTCTTCTACAAGTACTACTTTGTCAGGCACTTTGTATGCAGATAGTTTTCCGTCAAAATATCGTGCCAGTTCGCCTCTTGTTATCTTTTCGTCGCCCTTTGGCTGAATATAGGCAACTATTTGCTGACCGATAATCGGGTGCGGCTCATCAGTTACAGCTGCTGCGGCGATCATTGGATGAGTGAGAAGGCAGGCTTCAACTTCTTCCGCATGGACGAGGTTTCCGCCTCGTTTGATTATACGCTTGCTGCGTCCTGCAAAGCGGACTACACCACTGGGAAGCTTATTCACCAGGTCTCCTGTGCAGAACCATCTTCTGCCCTGCTGATCGGTCAGTATCTTTTCAGCAGACAGTTCTGGATTTCCGAAATACTCAGTGATAACACCGTCGGTATATACACACAGTTCGCCTGTTTCGCCTTCAGCGACGTCATTCTTGTTTGCGTCAATAACACGGTAGTCGGTGAAGTAAAGTTTCTTGAAATCACTTGGGTCAGTGTCACCGTCCTTGGCAGAATCCCATACGACCATAGTACAGGTCTCTGAAGAACCGATTATATTTATTACACGGATATTCAGTTTTTTTACAAATGTATCAGCGATCTCCTTTGGAAGAACTTCGCCTGCAAAGTAGCATATGCGAACAGATGAAAGATCGTACTTTTCAAAATCTGGAGTTGAAAGCAGCACCTTAGCCAATGTGGAAGTGAGCTGAATGATATTGACCTTATATTTCTGAACAGTTTCCAGGAAAGAGATTGGATTGAACTGAGGCTGATACATTACAGTTCCGCCCTTGAGTGCCATTTGCAGACCCATTCCGAATCCTCCCTGATGATAGAGGGTCATGCCAAGCATCATAACGTCATCGGACTTGAATTCCAGATAATCGCCCATATCTTTCTGAGTGGATAGAAATCCGCCTGAAGGTACGGCAAGTATCTTTGGATTGCCTGTGCTTCCGGAAGTGCAGGCAAGAGACATGGTGTGAAGGTACTCAGGCTGATATATATCGCAGTCAGCCTCACCGAATTCCGCGGCGAACTTATCGGCGCTTATGTAGCACTCATTTTTCGGGACCGCGCTCTCAGGTGCAAAGCATATGACCTCTGAAATTCGGAACTCACTCGGAATGATCTGCTCCACTGCATTGATTATATGATTGGTTCTGTATTTTTCAGACACGAACAGCACTTTGACTGTTGTGGACGGGATAAGCCTGGAAAGCTCCAGCGAACCGCTCTGAGGATCTATCGGAACGGGCTGAGCGCCTATCCTTACAGCTGACCAGAATGCGATATACCATTCAATGCTGTTAGGCATTACCAGACCTACCTTATCATCAACACCAATGCCCAGCTTTTTAAGTGCTGAACCGAAAACGGCAGTTTTCTCCATAAACTGTCTGTATGTCAGTGTATTCTCATCTATTCTCAGAAGTACCTTGTCGGGTGTCTCCTGAGCGTATTTGCTGTAGTAATCAAAGAAATTCTTGCTCATTTAGTCTCTCCTGTAAGTCTTTGCGCTATGAAATCAGCGGTGATATGCTTTACCCAATGGAACTGCTCACCGACAGGCATTGCGTGCATGATAGTTTCCTCGGAAACATAAGCAGGTCTTTCGGTAACTTCAAGCCGTTCCTTGTAACCTGTAGCCTTACTGTATAGGATATCATTTGCCTCGTGGGTCATCCAGTTATCGTAGTCACTGTGAACAAGGAAGAAATCTGAGCTGAGAGTGCCCTCTGAGAGAACGTTCATTGTTTCCATATAATCATCATTTGTCTGATAAGAAGTCCACTTGCCTTTCTTCATCCATATCGGAACGGAATCAAGCTTGCAATAGCATATCATTAGCGGAAACAATGCTACACAGCATTTAACGTCTGGATTCTTGGCAGTTGCTCTGATAGCGTAACCACCGCCCATGCACAGACCGAAGTTAGCAATACGGCTGCTATCCAGTTCACTGCGATTTTCAATGAACTTGTATATCCCATCGAAAGCCGCTTCAAGTTCATCTCCGCCGCACTTCACATTATTCCAGATAACAGCGCCGCCTGTACCGGGCATATCAGGGGTGATGACCGCAACGCCGCGTTCATTCAGGGGCATTGCCAGCATATCCAGCTCCTCCTTGCAGCTTCCGATGCCGGAGTATGTAATTGCGATGGGATAGCTTTCCTTGCTGCCGTCGTCGGGATAATGGATATAAGCAGGAAGCTTTCCGAAAGCAGTATCTATCTCAACGTACTCTATCTTGTTATCGCAAAGTTCGGTGTATTTTCTGTAACTTTCGGCAAGGTTATTATATATGGAGACCTTCTGCTCTAAGTCCTGGATATTTACCATATAGCATGCATACCAGCACTGAGCCACCATTTTAGCGTATGCTCTAGCCGAGATCCTGTTTCCCTTAGCCTCATTCTGATCACGGAGTTCTGCGTAGTGAGTGATCTTCTTTTCCCATTCACCAAGCCATACAGCCTGTATTTTCTTTCCGCTCATTACATCTATCTCGTCCACTCTTTTCAGAACGTACTCAGTGTCAAAGGGGTCACTTCCATAAAGCATTGATCTTGTGACCACAGGGTTAAGAAGTTCTCTGATAGACCACTTCATATTGTCATCCCTTTCTTATTCTGTATAGCGCCAAGCGCTCTGCCGATCCATTTCAGTAAACTGCATATATATACGGTAAGGATCGACCTTTGTATGTTTCTGTATCACTGCCAGCATAGTATCAGCAAATTGTTTCAGGAATCCGCTCTTATTATCTGTGAATTCCCGTGGCATAACGTAGCGGAATTCCGAGAAAACTACTGTATCTTCAGATCTGTTCATGCACATAGGGCAGTCGTCCAGCATGACCATTACAGCAGGAAGAGGCTTTTTCAGAAGCTTTGCCATTTCCTCAGCAACATCATTAAGGAATTCCTTTTTAGAAACATCATTCATTTTTAAATTGGTTTTCATCTGTGCAATAGGCATTTATATACAGTCCTCTCTCAGTTGAATTTTCTGAAAACGAGTGTCGCATCATGACCGCCAAATCCGAATGCATTTGATACGGCAACGTTGATATCCTTTTTAAGTGCGGTATTGGGTATGTAGTTCAGGTCAAGCTGCGGATCGGGTTCATCGAAATGAACTGTAGGGGGAAGTACACCTTCCTCGATAGCCTTGACGCAGGCGATACCCTCAAGTACTCCGCAGCCGGCGAGTGTATGACCGATAGCAGCTTTTATGGAAGAAACAGGGATATCATAAGCTTTTTCGCCAAAGACCTGCTTTATCGCCATAGTTTCATAAAGATCATTGAGAGTAGTGGAAGTGCCGTGGGCATTGATGTACCCAACTTCATCAGGAGCGATACCTGCATCTTCAAGAGCGCATCTCATGGAGTACGCCATACCCGCACCGTCTGCCTGAGGAGCAGTAAGGCTGCTTGCCTCACAGCTTATAGAAGCACCTGCAAGTTCGCAGTATACCTTAGCTTCTCTTGACCTGGCGTGTTCCTCAGATTCCAGAACTATCGTGCCTCCGCCCTCTCCCATGATGAAGCCGTCACGGTTTTTAGTGAAAGGCCGACTCGCCTTATCAGGGTCAGGATTAACGGACATTGCAAGAAGCTGGTTGAATCCCTCAAGCACTGCGTCATTGACCACATAGGAAAGTCCGCCGACTATAATCATATCGCAGAGCCCTGATTGGATAAGGTGCTTACCGAGAGCTAGCGCATATCCTGATGAGGCGCAGGCAGTACTCATATTGAAGGATGGTCCTGTGATATTGTGCTTGATCGCTATCATAGCCGGTATCTCACTCTGCATACGCTTCAGAGTTATGTGTGACTTATTCTCTTGCTCAACGCCCTCGTAGGTATTATCTGCAAGGCCGAAGATAATGCCTATCTTTGAACGATCAAGGGCAGCGAAATCAGCACCGCAGTCCTCAATAGCTTCGCCCGCGGAGGCAAGTCCCATTCTTACTGCTTTGGTAGTTGCGCTGAGCATACGTTTTTTCCAGTACTTTGAAGCTACCTCCTCAAATGAGTCATCAACTTCGGCTGCAACTGTTGTATCATGGTTTTCTGCTGGTACACGGGTGATAGTCCGCATACCGCTTTTACCTTCGATCAGCGCATTCCAGTAATCCCGGACATTGTTTCCAAGTGCTGTTACAGCGCCAAGACCTGTTATAACTACTTTTTTCATTCCACTACACCTCTTTCATTGCTCTCCCCTGTGGGATCACGAATAATATTTTTCCAATAGATCCGAATCATATCTGTAAGATTCAAAACCTGTCTTCTCATAAAGTTTATCCAGTGCAGATACAAGCTTTTCCGCACCGTATTTTCTGTACATATCAGGCAGAGTATCGGCTGTGCCGAGAGTGCTGCTTACCGCTTCGAGTAGAAGATCGGGTCTGATCCCTGATTCTTCAAGTGCGAAAGAAGTTTCAGCAAGGATAAATGCAGCCATATAGATCGGTGCATCATCGCAGATTCCGACACTTCCCTGCTCCTGACTGCTGATAAAGCCAAGGAAACTCCGTGAACTATCAGGGCACCCCTGACTGAGCCAGTATTTCATCTTATCACAGCCGTATCCGAGAAGCTGCTTATTGCGCTCCAAGCGTAAATTTCTCTGATTTTCAGCCATAAGTCCAAGTCCGACGCTGTCGAGTATATCAAATACACCTGCTAAGGCGTACATATTTTTCAATGAATCCGAAAGTGCCTGAACGGAAGTATGAAAATATTCACAAAGATATATGCCGTGGGAAACCATTGCGGAAAGGATCTGATTAAGGTACACATGATAATCCCCGTTAAATCGGATACACCTGCGTCCGCAGTCATTCACAAGGCTTTCGGCAAACTGCATCGCTTCATCTGAAGTATTATCCAAAAGGTTAAGCTCCACAAATTCCGACAGCTTGACAGGGTAGAAAAAGTGCATACCCATGCATCGCTGCGGGTTTGAAACACCCTCGAATACCTTTTCTATGTTCAGCGAGGAAGTGTTAGTCATAAGCTTGCAATTATCCGAAACTATGTCTGCTATATTCCTGAAAAGCAGATTCTTTGCTTCAAGGTTCTCCGTGATAGTCTCGATCACCGCATCACAGCCAACAAGGTCAGACGGATCACAAGTGAACCTGAATGCCGACTTTTTAGCTTCATACTCCTCCTGAGTCAGCTTCTTACGCCGAAGTTGTTTATCAAGGGTCTTTACTACATCGGCAGTATATTCTTCTGCACCGGAACGGACAAGTATCGTAAATCCAGCATTCTTCAGGTTATCGAAGAAAAAGGAGAAGATGTCTTTTCCCATTTTTCCGAATCCTGCAATTGCGATATTCATGTCATTCCCCCTTGTTCTTGTAAAGTGTAATATATCTGCGGTAGTCCGCAGGTGAGAATTCACCGCAGTCCTCCGAGATAAAGTCAATAAGCGAATAAGCCTCGGCAAGGCCTTGTTTTTTATCGGTGAGGATATCTCCCCAGCCTAGCTCACAAGCCTCCTCAGATTGAAAAAGTCTGCCTGTCATAACAAGCTCATAGGCGTTCTTCATACCGCAAAGTTCGATAGTCCTGGCTATTCCGCCAAGTCCCGGAAGTATGCCGAATGTAGACTCAGGCTGACCGATCCTTGCGCCTTTCTCAACGACCCTGTAATGGCAGTTCAGAGCGATCTCGCTGCCTGAGCCTATGCAGAATCCTGAAACTACGCTTACTACAGGGAATGGCAGATCACGCAGAAATGTGAAATGACGCTTTTGTGTAACGTGGCTTTCCGGCAGTTTTCCCGTATCAACGTCGTATAAATCCTTAGAAGTGCGCTCTTTAAGTGCATCAACATCAGCGCCGACGCAAAAATGTCTTCCGCCGCCGTGAATTATCATACCTCTGATACTGCCACCCTCGGCTATCACCTGAACATTCTCCATAACAGCCTCAAATTCATCATGGAACTTAGTGGTCATAAGGTTGTTTTTTGGCGCATCCATCACAACGGATAGTATCCCGTTTTCGTTATTTAGCAGGATATCACTCATCATGCTCACCCCCTGCCGATATGTTTTATAAGTCGGTAAAATGCCCTTGATTCAGCATCAAGAATATCATTTATTCTGCCGTTTCTCGCGGTTACAAAGCAGCTTGTTATTTCCCTGATCTGAAATGCAGTCTTGTCCTTGAACAGGTTTTCCGCATATTCACAGGCTTTTTCGGCAGGTATCACAATGTCGAAAAACTTTGCGATATCTGCATATGGTTCATCAGATGCAAGCGCTGTGATATACGGCAGATCATAGAAGAAACTGACCACTTCTGCTTCGTCACCTGCCCGCATACTGCCATTATCATGTACAATGAGCAGGCACGGCTCGCCGAGGTCTGCACTGGTAAGTTCTGAAAGCATATCTACTTTGCTTACTTCTGTATATAATTCATTTTTTATGATCTTCATCTGTCTCACGCCCTAATATTTCCCGTACCTCATCAGGGATACTGTGTATAACTCTCTCATGGTTTACGAAAACTATCTTACCCTTTATTTTGCAGGATAGAACATCGGTAGTGTTGTTAATGATCTTGTGTTTGCAGATAATCATATCGCCATCAGAAGTGAACTCGGACTCGATTCGCACCTCATCCAGCAGTTTAAGTTCGTGCATATACCTCTGTGAACACTCCATAAGCACGGGGAATATATTTCTATCAAGAGTGTACTCCAAAAGTCCGTTTATTTTGAAGAAGTTCCAGAGTGCAGCTTCAGCGTACTGCAAGTAAACTGCGTTGTTCACATGACCGAACGAGTCGAGTTCATAACCCCTGACTGTCAGTTTGTACACACATTTGCTCATTTTCCGAAAGCCTCCCCCAGTGTCGATTCAAATGCTCCGAATGAGGGGTCAGAATGACCGTCAACAGCACGGTTCAAAGTATTTATCACAGCATTTATCTGGGTGAGACTCACTGACGAAACTATATCCTCAGCAAATTTCAGTGCCTCCGTAAGAGCGTCCTTTTCCTCGGTAACTTTTGTGACAAGTCCCATAGAGAGCGCCCTATCAGCGGAGAGCATTTCGCCCTGAAGGATCATTTGCAGAGCCTTTTCCCTGCCTACGATCCGTGAAAGCCTTTCCATTCCACCCATACCCGGTACTACTCCGTGAATGACCTCGGTAAGTCCAAGACGTGCTTTAGATGAAGCTATGCGAAACTGACAGCTCATAGCTATTTCAAGCCCTCCGCCGAAGCAGCCTCCGTTAACGGCAGCCACAGTTACTATCGGCAGATGCTCGATAGTATCCAGCAGTTTCCTCCCCTTTTTAAGCTTATCGGAAATACTGCTTACATTGGCCGCATCAAACAACGACACATCAGCACCGTGGGAAAAATGCCTGCCCTTTCCCGTGATGACCAGTGCCTTAGTCTGCGGATTATCTTCCAGCCACGCAAGAAGCTTCTCACGCTCAATGAATTCGGGCTCTGATATAAGGTTCTTCGCACCGTTCTCAATGGTGAGTAATGCTATGCTGCCTTCGGAATGGATCTCTGATAAAACTGAATTCACCGCTTATCCTCTTACTGTTCAACTATATCGTTTCCGTACTGATATACCTTACAAAACATATCTATAACATCATTCATGGTATTCATTGGTGTTTTCAGCATATATTTGCCGATGCTCTGAAGCTTGATGTCCATATCGAACTTATCAGCGGTCATTTCGATAAGCTCTACCAGCATCAGTGAATCGCTCTCCAGATCATCCTGAAGACTGGTATTTTCATTGATGGAAGCCTTATCTACTTCGCACTCCTCTGCATAATAATCAAATATCATATCCTTGATCTCAACTTTGATCTCGTTTGTAATTTCTCTCATTATGTTAACCTCCAATAAATGAATTTTTGCTGTTAGGTACAGCTTTCGGCTTTCAGAGCTATCTGCTTGAAAACTGAAAGTCACACCCGGCAGCTTTTGTAATGTTACATTGATAAATATTTAACGAACATGGATATAATTAAAAGCAAACTAGGTTCTGATCAAGAACAAATGTCATCGAAAGTGTACATTTTACACTTTCTGCCCACTCTTGAAAATTTACTGAGCGAGCCGTTTGCACTTATATCGAAAAACTCCGTTGCTCCAAGCTTTTCCAGTTCTTTAAGCGCAAGATCCCAACGCATCTGAGTGTACACATTAAGCTGGTTTTCACGGGCGACCTGTTCAGCATTACTGAGAACAGAAAGATCGAAAACAGACATCATCGGGTACTCAGGATCATTGTATTTAAGGTCATTGCAATAAGCTATGTATTCCATCGAGTACTTCTTCATTATGGAATGATGGAAAGCAGTGCCTGTATTCAATCGGAAAGCTTTCAGCGCTCCTTCATTGGTGCAAAGTTCGATAGCTTTTTCCACTGCGCTTGATTTACCGCTTATCATAGCGTGGAATGTGGAGTTGCCACTGCCTATGACCAGTTCATCCGTTGAGAACTCCTTGCTGAGCAGTTCTGATAGATCATCATAGGAGAATCCCACGATTATACCAGTATCAAGTTCTTCATGAGCATCATCCAGCGCGATCAGCATAGACCGATGAGACTTTACGATATCCCATGCAGCCTCGTGAGGTATCGCTTTAAAACAGGCACTTGCGCTTACGATGCCTGAACTGTAGCCGATGCCGATATCAGGAGTTATGCCTTTGCTGATGCAGTACTCATATATCACCCTGTCGCAAATGAACGGCACAAGCCACTGCGCGATCTTCGAGTCGTAGCCCTGATTCTTTTCGATATCCTTATTCAGTCCCAGCTTTGTACAAGCAGTCTCGTAATAGAATGAATATTTATCCATAAGCTCAGGTGTAAGTTTTGCTAGTAACTTTTCATAACTTGGTCCGATACCGTTAAACATAAATACTTTTTTAAACATTTGTTAGTCTCCAGATCATTATAAAATTGATTTGATTTGCGTAACTCACTCATGATATAATCAGAACAAGTTTGCTTTATGCTCAATTAAATATATTGCTACATTTACATTAATTTATACGATAATTGAATCCGTTAATCAGGCAGAGATTTCCTATTTTTAATTTATAAATGAAATGTCTGTATATAAATTATAACATTTTTTCAGAAAAATGCAAAGCAAAAATTGCGAAATTTCGCGAATTTTGCAACACCACCAAAATTTGATTAAAATATATATCATTTCTGTGATGCTTTATAATTATTTTTTTCGTGCTATTTCGCTGAATTACCATACCCATCAGCCATTCGCTCAAAACGTATAAGTATTTTAGCTTAATTTTACCACTTCACGATAGTTGATTTACAATTAAAAAACGCCTCTAAGAAGAGACGTTTTTAAACTATTTATTGCGGAGTTTCGTTGATGTAACATATGTAATATGATACGGTTCAACGAACCTCCGGGATATTATTTTTTTATGCGTTCATATACACAAAACCTGAGTTTCAGCTCATTGTGTACATCACAGCTTACACAATTGAATTCATTACGGCTGAACTCAGGAAAATATACATCGCCCTCATATTCGTCATAAAGCTCGGTGAGATACAATTTATCCGCATACCTGAGCCCCTGTCGGTATATCTCAGCTCCTCCGCAGAGGAAGATATGCCCTTCCCTTTTACGATGAATGTACGTTTCCGCTGCTTTGATGGCTTCATCGAGGTTTGAAACCGTTTTGAGCATCCTGCCTGTATAGTCTGTACTACCTGAAACCACGATATTGTATCTTCCCGGCAGCAGTCTTCCGATGCTCTCGTAGGTCAGTCTGCCCATGATGACAGCACCGCCCTGAGTTATATCTCTGAAATATTGTCTGTCCTCAGGAATATCCCACGGGATACTGCCATTTGATCCAATGACACCGTTAGCGGCAACTGCCGCGATAATGCATATCATTGTTTTTGCAGCTCAGCAAGGAGCTGTGAAACTGTCTTTCCGAATATTGGGTGGCGGTAGTAGGGTGCTATCTCAGCGGCAGGTTCAAGTACGAATCTACGGTTGTGCATATCAGGATGAGGAATTATCAGTTCCGTATCGGAAATCACTTCATCATCATAGAACACAATATCCACATCAAGCGTGCGCGGGCCCCAGTGTATCTTACGCCGACGGTCAGCCGCATTCTCTATGGACTGCGTAAATTCAAGCAATCCATGAGGGCTGAGCATCGTTTCGCATATCACCGCACCGTTCACAAAATCATCCTGTTCTGTATAACCGTAAGGCTTTGTTATAATAAGCTGCGAGCATTTTGCATTTCGTACATAATGACTTTTCTGCAGCTTTTCAATGGCGTTTTCCAGGTATCCCCTGCTCTCACCCATATTTGAACCGAGAGACAGCAGAACTCTGTGCCACCCCCTGTGTATCTTAACAGATACGGAATTGAAATCCATATCTATAGGAGCTTCGGGCTTGCGTACCTCCACATCCACTGCTCTCACAAGGGGAAACTCCAGCAGAATTGCTTCAGCAACTTTCTGTGCGGCAGTCTCTATCAGCTTGTAGGTATTTTCAGTCATTACCCTTTCAATCAGTGCGCAAACTTTACTGTAATCCACTGAATTTTCAAGGTCATCATTCATTCCTGCTTTTTCCGTATCCACATACAGAGCAGTATTGATATAGAAATTCTGTCCGTTTATATTTTCATGTTCAAAAACACCGTGATGTGCAAATATCTTCAGTTCTTCAATATTTATCTTATCCACGCTTGTATCCTCTCATTATCGCCTGTGTCATTTTAACTGCTCTGAGATTTTCCTTTACATCATGAACACGGACAAATGCAGCACCACGCATAACTCCTACGACGGTCGTTGCTATAGTACCCTCTACGCGCTGATCACTTGGAAGATCAAGCGTAAGTCCGATCACTGATTTTCTGGATGTACCCAACAGTACAGGATATCCCAGCTCATTTTTAAGTATATCCAGACGGTCGATCGCTTCAAGATTGTTTTCCAAAGACTTTGCAAATCCAACACCCGGATCAAGAATAATGGAATCATCGGCGATGCCCGCTCTTTTAGCGATTTCAACAGAATCGCGCATATCCTTTATAAGATCATCCATAAAGCAGTTATAGTTCATATCATCCCTGTTATGCATCAGGCAGCAGGGCAGACCTGTCTTTGCAATTAACTCTGCCATTTCACCATTGTCATATTTAAGTCCGTAAATATCATTGAAAAGATCAGCTCCTGCTTTTGCAGCAGCAGATGCGACTTTGTATTTGTATGTATCGATCGATACAGGAACATCGAATCTTGCTTTTAACGCTTCAATAACAGGTACTATCCTGCTTATCTCTTCATCATCGCTGATACGTACAAATCCCGGTCTTGTGGATTCTCCGCCAACATCAATGATATCAACACCCTCTGATATCATTTCCTCTGCATGAGAAATTGCCTTTTCGATGCTGTTGAACTTTCCGCCATCCGAGAAGGAATCAGGTGTAACATTGAGAATACCCATAATATAGCATTCGTTTGCCGTGTCAAATTCTCTCTTGCCAATTTTCATTATTATACCTCTATTTCCAAATTCATTTTATCTTTCTGCCATTTACACTGCGCCCTTGCATCACATTCAAAGCAATTTCGTGAGAGCTTATCAGCTTTACTGAATATAGCTTCCGGTGTATCAGGCTGCAGATCTGTTTTACGATGTCCTGCAATGAGACTGATGATCTTTTTACGGATTTCCTGCGGACAATCTATGCTTTCAAGTATCTCAGCTGCTATGGTCTGACTTGCAACATCATGGTCGATACCATCGGTATACTCCTGTATTCTGCCGATATCATGGAGAAGTGCGGCTGAATAGATGATATCAGCAGAGAGCTTGATACTTTTCTGTCCGCAAAGAATCATTGCGATTCTTGCAACGTTAAGAAAATGCTCCATATTATGACGACAGAAGATCCTGTCTTTTTCGAGCTCACACATTCTGTGGAGCTGATCCTGATAGTATTCGTTTTTCAGTATGCGGTTGGCATATACAAGTTTCATTTCATTGACCAGTCCCATAAATAGATTTATACTTTAACATTATAACACAAAACTATATAAATAGCAACATTGATTTTCGTAAAAGAAACAGCGAGAAGTGTAATTTTCCTTTCAGGGACAATCATTCACTACGTCACTTGCATACCAGCTTACATATCGGCACAGGCATTGATCATACAACAGTCTCCGGTGTAATAGATCTCTACAGCAATTAGTATATAGGAGTGAAATAATACAATGATGTTTGCCCGCATAATTGCCAATACGGAGAACACATAAAATTATTGTCACGAAGTGCCGCTTCGGGGCATCGTATTATTCGGTCACTATAAAAATGTAGTTTATTTGCCAAAATATAAAAGCAATTGTACCGCCTGGAGCCATTTAGAAACTTGATAAAGCACTCATATCCGCTTGGCTTATTATCAAGCAGTTCATCTGTCAATTTAGGAAAAAGCGAAAACTCCACATTTGTGCAAGAACAACAATAATACTTGACACAAATAAAGTTTTGTGTTATAATCATACTGAAATTCACTTCAAAAGAAGAAAAAGTCTATGAATCAATATAATCTTAAAAAGGGATGATGTAGCATGATGTCTATAAATGATTTCTCGTTTGAACAGGCTGTTGAATACTTCGGAAACTCCGTAAGCGCAGTCGTTGTCGCAGATGAAAAAGCCGATACTTACCGCGCTCTTGTGAGAAGGGGCGTATTCAACGATATTCTTGAAGATAAAGGCACTTATGTAGACCTTGTGCATACGCTTTGGTTCCACCGTTATGAGGACGGCAGAAAGATCACGGATGTATATAATGTGTTTATACCGAACATGGGCAAGTTCACAGGGAAATACAGCAAACGTCTGAAGCTGATAGTAAACGATATACCTTGCCTTGTACAGATGTCCATACTTCCGCTGGAGGAAGAAGGGCAGTATCTTTTCCTGCTTGATGAGCTTGATAAGCGTCTTCATGAAGAGGAATCTGAAACGGAGAACAAAGTAAGCTCGATACAGAACAATATCTATGTATTTACTATGGCGTTCGACCTTGTTAGCGATACGACCAGCAGCGTCGCACTTACGGAAATATCTAACGAGCCGCTGAATTATCAGATAAAATACTCCGAGTGGCGTGAAACTATCAAGGATATGGTTCCCGATGAAGATCGTCCGACATTTATGGAGCGCTCCGACCCTGATTATCTGCGTTCGCACTTCAAGCCCGGGCACGTTGAATCCTTCGATCTTCAGATGGTTAATCTCGACGGTATCTATCAATGGGTAAAGCTGATATTCAGTCGTATGGAAACAACGAACGAAGACGACTACCGCTTCGTTTACATGGTACAGAATATCCATGAAACAACGATGCAGATGAAAGCAACGCTGAAACAGTATGAGGAGCTTGCTTCTACCGACCCACTGACAAAAGTGTTCAATCACGGACGTATCGAGGCCGAGATGCGAAACGCTATAGAAAAGTACCGCAAAGAAGGCACATCTACGGGGCTTATGATACTCGATATAGACCACTTCAAGAACGTAAACGACCACTACGGTCATGCTGTGGGCGATACTACTCTGGTGAATCTTGCGAATATAATAAAGGATACATTCAGTGACAAAAATGTCGAGATAGGCCGCTGGGGCGGCGAGGAGTTTGCCGTAGTCGTTTACGGCGAGACGAAAGATTCGGTTTGTGAGCTTGCCGAAAAGCTTCGCAGAAATATCGAAGATTCGACGTTTGAGGTAATCGGAACTCTGACCGTCAGCATAGGCGTGACAGAACTGCGTTCCGAGGACAAATCACTCGAGTCGTGGTTCGCTCGTGCAGACCATTCTTTGTATACCGCAAAATCCGAGGGCAGGAATAGGGTGTACTATGAATGATTGAATCAGCACAGCCCCTAAAAGGGACACGAAGGTTTAGCATCGCATTTACTATCACTGGCAGCCGCTTAAGCGGCTGTCTTTTTTTGCCTACTTATTCTTACTACCCGTAAACGGGTCCATGTATTCTTTGAAACTTATTTGATCTGCCATATAATCTTCTTCCGTTTGGTTCTTTATGTATTCTTTGATTACTTTTTCATTACGTCCTACCGTATCTACATAATATCCCCTGCACCAAAAATGACGACTTCCATACTTGTATTTCAAGTTTGCGTGCCTATCAAATATCATCAATGTGCTTTTCCCCTTGATATATCCCATAAATTGTGATATACTTATATGTGGTGGAACACTTACGAGCATATGTATATGATCCGGCATTGCATTTGCCTCGATTATTTCTACTCCTTTCTGCTCACAAAGCTTTCTAAGTATCTGTCCTATGTCTGCCCTTATTTGTCCATAGATCACTTTTCTTCGATATTTTGGTGCAAACACTATATGATACTGACACCTATATGTCGAGTGGCTCAAATGTTTTATTTCGTTCTTCATGCTTATAACCTCCGTCTATTTTCTTTAGTAATGCGGTCGCCAAACCATTTACTATTGTATAATACTCGGAGGTTATTTTAAATCGCTTGCTGAAGCTTTTTTATCTCCCCCGGTAGAACCGGGGGTTTATTTTCGCTAAAGCACCAATTAAGCAACGGCGCTGAGCTTATTCAGCGCCGTTTTTGTTTTGAGGTGAGTTCTATGACAGCACGTAAAATACTTCCGCCCATTGGAGCAAGGATAATCAAATCGTCTGCTGCTGTGGCTTTGTGCATGATGGTGTATTATATACGAACGCATCTTCCCGTAGGTAATGGCATACCATTCTACAGCGCCCTTGCGGCACTCTGGTGCTTACAGCCCAGTTCAGATACCGCCAAGCACAATGCTGGACAGCGTTCCATAGGTACATTCATCGGTGCTCTGTACGGATTGATATTTATCTTACTGTTGCGTATCATCGGAATTACCGAAGCTATGCGAGTGTATCTTCTGGCATCACTTATGATCATACCGGTCATCTATCTGACCGTTGTACTTGATA
>NZ_FOKQ01000093.1 GCF_900112155.1 Hominimerdicola alba
TCCATAACTTGGTTCATTTCTTGAACATAACTTTATGAAATACTGAGATTTCGCGAGTATTTACGAGATTTTACAAGATATTTTGAGGAGGAAAAAGCATTATAAAAGCAGTTTGTAAAAAGACCGTTTCAATAAGAATAGTATCAAAGTTTGAAAAGCCAAAGCCCATGTGATTGAACATATCAACAGCATCATATCCCGAACTTCTGAAAAATTCAGCATTTCTATCAATACTAAGAACATCTGCCAGATCAAACACCAATAAAAGAACTAACCAGACTGACATTTTTGCCAAGCTTCTTCTATCGATCATTTTATCACCTACTCAATTTATCTGATCATGTTTTGAATGGATATAAATAACTAATAAACTTATCGCCAGTATCAAAGCATTTAATCCAAAGAACAGCAGATAAGACCTGCCGTAGATCATGTTATCTGTCGATACTTCAGCATATCCCAAAGGATTCAGCATAATATAACCGAATCCATTTTTTGAAATTTCCGCAGAATATGCTGCATCACAAAGTTTGATAAAAACAAAAGCCAGAACAAAAACAAGCACAGCAAATTTTCTTATAAAAAGAGAAAAAGCAAACGCAGTCACAGAACATACTCCACTAAAAATTGAAATACAGAATGCTGCAAACAATTCGCCAAGAACAGGAGATACTGTCAACAAAGAAAGCTGAAAATCATTTTTCACTATAAAGGTATGTTCAACTGCCATTTCGCTGAAATTCATATGAAACAAGTTTATTATTGAATTTCCGCCAAAAATGTGATTAAGCGTTATCCCTACAAGCAAAGGCAGAAACAACACCAGAAATCCGCCTGTAAAAACAGCAGCAGTTTTTGTCATAAAATAGCGTTTATTTCCGCATCGTGATTGGATTATTTCAGATATGTGTAAGCTTTTATCTGTAATGAATGAAAACGCAAACGGCATGGGAGCGATAAAAGGAAAGATAAATTTCAGAACGTTTAGAAACTGTGACATTTCATTAAGAATATAATTATCAGAAGCAGGGTATGCAGAAATATCTTCAAGCGGAAACAATGTATCATCTATATTTGAAAGCAGTATCGGACTAAATCCGTCAATAAAAGCAATGCATATTACAATCATTACCAATGTAAAACTGTATTGGAATCCGCGTTTTGCTGTCATCAGCTTTAATTGGAAAATATATGATCTCAGCATTTTACTCCTCCTTTTTAAATAACAGCTGCACGCCAAAACGTACAGCTGTTATTTTTAATTTTACATATAACCAACCTGACCACTTATTACACAACCAGAATCTCCCCAATGAGATAATTCACACGAACCATCTATTCTATATGTGTGATAACCATCAGGTATTCCATCAAAATACTTCATGACACCGTTACTAATATCATTATTACTATAGGAGATTTCATTTGTGGTATAACTTCCATTGCTACATCTCAACGTTGGTGTGCCTAAATAATAACCACTAATCGAAGAACGTGATGTAATTTTAGCTCCTATCGCATAATCAACATCCACATATTGACTAAATACTGTCGTATAAAGAGTATCATAACAATATTTGAAATAAAAGTCGGAATTAGTCCTGTTCTGCTCAAAAAATTTAAAATCATTTGGTATATACGCAGCAGCCTGAATCACAAGCATTGAACCAATGACTATAACGCCCATTAATGATGCAGTTATCTTTTTAACATTCATAATTAATCCTCCTTATTATAACGTGCTTAAAGGTTTTTACTTAAATTAGATTTACCAATACACTGGAATCACCTTTCTTTCAGTAAATGTAATACTATTGTGATTTTAACACGTTATTCATTTTATATTAATTGTAAAATGAATAACTAAATTTGTCAAGTACATTTTATAATTTCAACCGAGAAGCTACATCTATAACTGTGATGATATGCTGAAAAGATCCATACTGTGATTATTTCAAGGATGAGAATTTGTAGATTACTTTACTGTGACCACAAACGATCTGCAATTTATCTTTCTAGTATCCCACTCGTCGTTGATTTTTGCGCAGATAACTATTTCAGCAGTGCTGCCGGCTTTGAGTTTCGGTGATATGAAATTATTTTTGTCTGTGTATGTCCAAACCTTCCATTTTCCTGCAAGTTTAACAGCGATACCGTACTGTGTAGCGCCATCAACCGCATTCCACTCCAGTTTGAACTGGTGGTACTTATCACTGTACTTTATGTTTGTTACATTGGGGTACTTGGATACTGCCGAATTCAATGGGGTTACAGTGATTGCATTGGAGAAATCTTTATGCCATTCATTACCGATCATCGTAACAACTGCTACCTTATAACTGCTGCCTGCTTTGAGGTTATTAAGCAAATAAGATGAATCCTCGCACTGATCGATAAGCTGCCATCTGTTATTTATCCAGCCTACGACACCATACTTTTCGGCACCGTCAACAGCTGTCCAGTTGAGTTTTGCACAGCCCTCGCATTTTTCAAATGTGATAGTTGGGGCAGTGTATTTCGGAGTGCTATCAAGCGAAACAAATTCCAATCCCCATTCATCAGCATAAGACTCGGCTTCTGTTCCTGCATGACCGTAAATAACACAGTTCTCACCGAAAGCACATTTGGGTTTATCTTTAAGAGGTCTTAATGGCTGAGGCGGCGTAAGACCCGAAGTAAACTGCTCGGGAGTTTTGTGAGGATATGCACCGATGACCTCCAC
>NZ_FOKQ01000040.1 GCF_900112155.1 Hominimerdicola alba
AATGGAGCTGCGCCGACGCCCTGTTATGGATAGGCAGAACGAAGGAAGTTGGGACTTCACGTGACGAATGATCCCGTTGGACAGAGGAGGTTTGCTGCCGTAACGGATATGGGTCGCATCAAGGCTGTCAAAACAGATCTCTCAAGACGTTTTGTTTGCTATACCCTGATAACGTTAAATCCGGCATTCAATGCTTTGGATCATCCATAACTTGGTTCATTTCTTGAACATAACTTTATGAAATACTGAGATTTCGCGAGTATTTACGAGATTTTACAAGATATTTTGAGGAGGGTATATGATCATGAAAAACTATCTGAAAAAAGCTATCTCAGCTTTGGCAGTATGCGCAGTTGCATCTGCCTCGATGTCGGCAGTTATGCCTGTAAATGCTGCAGGTTCAAGTTCTGCTGCCGATACTTTCCCATTCGTAATCGAAGGCGAAGACATGGAGGGCGCTTCACTGTGGACACAGAACTACGGTCCGTCACCAAAAAACAGTTCGGGTAAGGGATTTTTCTACCTGACTAACAGTGGTGCTTCATTCACTGTTAATGTTCCCGAGGACGGTATGTACACCATCACAGCAAGAACTGCCCAGACACTGGATAAAAACGGCAGAATGGAATCCGTTAAGGTAAACGGTGTTAAGCGTATGATGAATATGCCTTATTCCGAGGAATGGACTGATTTCAACTTCGGAAGCTTCCGCCTGAACAAGGGCGAGAACACCATCGAGTTCATCAACGAATACGGGTATATGGCTATCGATAAGGTGACTGTAAGTGTTACCCCAAAGCACGATTATTCGGTTGCTACCGATGAGCTGTCTGACAAGAATGCTACACCTGAGGCTAAGTCGCTGATGAAGTACCTGAAGAGCGTTTACGGCAGCCATATAATCGCAGGACAGCAGGAGATCTACGGTGGCGGTCACAGCAATAACTACGAGTGGGAGAATGAATATCTGGAAGACCTGACAGGCAAAGTTCCTGCTATCAGGGGCGTAGATTTCATGAACTACAATCCGCTGTACGGCTGGGACGACGGCACTACCGAGCGCTGCATCGAGTGGGCAACCAAGAGAAACGGTATCATCACCGCTTCGTGGCACATAAATATCCCCAAGGATTTTGACAACTATGTACTCGGAGAACCTGTGGGCTGGCAGCAGTGCAGCTACAAGAACTATCAGAGCGGCGAGGGTTCCATGAGCTTTGATACAAGAAATGTCGTAGTTAAGGGCACTAAGGAGTATGAATACTTCCAGCTAGCTATGAAAGACCTTGCTGAGCAGCTGCTGAAGCTTCAGGATGCAGGCGTTCCCGTTATCTGGAGACCTCTCCATGAGGCACAGGGCAATGAGGGCAATTACTCCGACGGCACAGCATGGTTCTGGTGGGGCGACAGAGGCGCAGAGACCTATAAGGAGATCTGGAAGCTTCTGTACAAAACTCTCACCGAGGAATACGGTCTGCACAACCTCATCTGGGAATTCAACAGCTATGACTATTCAAATTCCGCAACATGGTATCCCGGCGATGAGTATGTTGATATCGTAGCTTACGACAAGTACAATGTTCAGTACAACCGCGGCGACGGCAAAAACAGTGGACCCAATCTTCTGGCTATAGCCTCAAAGTTCGATTCGCTGTATGCGCTGACAGGCGGCAAGAAGATGATCGCTATGGCGGAAAATGACACCATCCCCGCTGTTGATAACCTGATGGTCGAGGACGCAGGCTGGCTGTATTTCTGCCCTTGGTATGACGGCGGTGAGGACGGCGGTGTGCCTTTCCTCGGACCCGAATATCAGGACATGGACGAGCTGAAAAAGATCTACCAGAGCGACTACTGCATAACTCTCGACGAGCTTCCTGTTGATCTTTACACAAACGGCGGAAACAACGGAGGTAACAACGATCCTCAGAAAGATACTTATCCTAAAAACATCAAGGTAAATTACAGTACGAAGTATCATCAGGTACAGTTCATCTGGGATAAGGTACAGGGCGCTGACAAGTACGGCATCGCTGTATATCTTGCAGGTAAATGGAGAGTCCAGACCTCCAATATCACCACAAACAGCTATGTAACTCCCAAGAACCTTACTCCCGGCATGAGCTACAAGGTAGCTATCGCCGCAAGAGTTAACGGCAAGTGGGATACTGCCAATGCTATCAAGAACGCTGTAAGTGTTACTATCAAGTAATAGCATATTCACAATAATATCAATTGCATAAAAGATACGGGACGACCGCTTTGGCCGTCCCGTATTTTTTGTATATTCAGTTTCTTTTTACGCGGATATCGGAAATTGCACACTGGTCGCCTGTCAGGGCAACGAAAATATCTTTTGTTCCGTCGTTGATGGTTGATACGCTGTGTAAGGCAATGCCGAGATTTTCGGTCTGCATTATGATCTTGTTATCTACCCTCTTTATGGTAACGGTGCAGTCGATGCCCAGCTTGTTCTTTTCAAGCCAGGCTGTCCAGCCTTCAAAATCATTTTTCTGCTCTACGGTTATCTTATTGTCAACATCTTCGGCAGAATCCCAGTTTTCTCCGTTGAGCTTCAAAAGCAGATATTCGCGGTACTCGCTGCCGTATACATTTCCGTCAGATGAATAGAAAAGACAGAAATAAGGACAGTGCCATACAAGGCGTGCCGTCTGATAGCTCATGGTGTGGAATGAAAGCGTCATGCCGTCAAGTATCGGTATACCCTTTGAACTGGAAAGTCTTGGACCGTCAACCTCAACATTTGGTACATCCCCTGTGGGACAATTCTTCGTGTAGGATATTTCCTCAGCTATACGCGGGATAACTTCAGCAGGCGTTTCATGCTCGTCGGTCTCAACCGTGATATTGTGTATCTCACAGTGCTGACCGCTTATAGATACATGGGCATACCTCGAAGTATCAGGCAGAGCCAGAACGACTTCAAATATCTTCCTGCGTGTGGTCACTTTCACAAGAACATGGTCACGGTTTCGTACAGCTTCAACAAAATAAGATTCCTCTGCCGTTTCGGGAACACTATTTTCGTTCTCTCCGCAGTCTTTGTATCGGTGCTCTCTAACGCCATTTGCTGTGACAGTACCGTCAAGCTTTATCCTGGCGTATTCATAGTAAAGAACATCCTTGTTTTTTTCCTCGCCCGGATGAACTCGGCCGTCAAGAGAATCAAATATCACAAGGGTGGGTATACAATCCTCAGCAGTGAAACCTTTATCAGGAAGACTGCAAAAACTAATAGAAGCTTTCTTTCTTGTGATGACAACACCGTCAGTACAGTTATCATAGATAGTTCCGCAGTGGATACCCAGTGGAGCTGTCATGTTTGAGCCTGCTATCCTTTCCTGCATCTCGTATTCGCTGTCGAGGTCGATAAGGCGGATCATAATCTTGGCAAATTCGGGATCGAACTGAGTTCTCAAACCCTTTACAAGTTCCTCACGGACAATATGCTGAGGTATAGCGTCACGGTAGCTACGTTTTGAAGTCATAGCATCATAGGCATCCGCAACGGCGATTATCCTTGCTGTCTCCGGGATATCAGTGCCTTTGAGATTTTTCGGATAACCCTTGCCGTCATACCTCTCATGATGATACATAGCTCCCGTCACAAGATATGGACATTCGTGAATGCTTTCAAGTATCTGAGCGCCCAATGCAGGATGCTGTTTAATTATCTCGTACTCCTCATCGGTAAGCTTGCCCACCTTATTGATTATATCACTGGGGACACCTATTTTTCCAACATCGTGCAGCAGTGCGGTGAAGTATATCTCTTCGCACTCTTTCCTGCTTTTGCCGTATTCCTGAGCTATCTTTTTTGAATACTCTGCTACTCTGGCAGAATGACCGTGAGTGTAGGTATCCTTGGCATCGATAGCGTTTACCAGCGCCGTTGCTGTCTGCTCAAACATACGGTGCATGGTCTTGTTTTCTTCTTCCTTGCTGAACAGATTGCTCTGGAAAATTATCAGTATATAAATAACGCTGCCCACAATGAAAAAAGCGGCTAAAGTGTCAAAATAGTTTCCCTCTCTCGAATAGCTGATGACAAGATCTTGGTTACAGTAGCCTATTGTCCATGTGATCGCAGTAACTGCCGCGTTCATAATCAGCATAGCTATCCTGAATCTGCCATCAAGTATAAGTGCAATATAGATCGTGCCAAGCATAAGCCATATGGGCGTACCCCCTGCTTCACCACCGTTTGTGAAAAACATGGAAGGCAAGAAGATAAACACAAGTATGAAAGAGATCACTTTTCTTGCGCGGTCTATCCTCTGCCTGCGTATAGCGTAGCTGATGTAAGAGAAGAAGAACAATGTACCTGCAATAGTCGATAAAGTAGCTGTCAGCGGTTCGTGCATGATGAGCCCGCAGGGTATCGCCGCAAGCAGTGCAAAGAGCACGACAGCTGAAAATAGAAGAAACGAGCGCTTTTTTATATCAATAGTCGAATCATATACGTATTGGTACAGATATTGCAAATTATTCCTTATCTTTTTTATCATACCATTTTCCCTCGCAGAAAGACTGTCTGACCGTTGAGCTGAAGATCCGATGTATCACTCAACTTAATACTATAATTATAACATATTCTTGACATAATATCAATACTTTTTTGAAGAAAATATAAATTAATAATTAACGATATCATATTCCCTGCTGTAAAGTTTTAAGCAAAAAGTCTGCCCCGTTTTTCGGAACAGACCTTTCAGCGTTTTTTGCTATTTATAAGAATCTAATATCAGTCAGCGCTACCTGATCTCCTGTCAGTGCGGCATACACCTTTGCAGAACGGTCAACTGTGGTTATGCACTCTATCTCGATGCCAAGATTATTCGTTCTGACAATTATCCTGTTATCTCTGCGTTCAAAGTTCACTTCACATTCCATTCCTTTACGATTGTTCTCTTTCCACACGTCCCAACCGGGAAAATCCTCTTTCTTTTTCACACTGAAACTGTTCTGCCCAAGGCTGTTTATCTCCTCGTTCTCGCCATTCAATTTAATAAGGGCGTATTCAAGGTAATTGGCACCATTTACCGTGCCGTCATCCGAATAAAACAGCACTATATAAGGGCAGTGCCATATAAGATTTGCGCCGGGCAAGCTCATGGTATGAAAAGCAAGCCTGAATTTGCAGTCTATCTCAATGCCATCAGTGGATACCGACCTTGTGCGGTCTATCTGGATATTCTTCATATCGGATTCCAGATGGTCGGTATAGCTGATGGTTTTGGCTATCCTCGGGATATCACCATCGGAAACGGTAAATCCTGTAGTCTCAACTCTTATATCAGAGATATCGCAGTGCTCACCTGTTATGCCTATGTATGCCGACCTTGAACCATCAGGCAGGGCGATAATTATCTCCTTGGTGAGTTCGGGACTGCCCATCACAAGGCGGATATGATCCTCATACTTAGCCGCTGTGACATTGTACCTGCTTCCTCCCGCATTTTCCTTTTTATCCATTTTTGTCACTTCTATTCTGCGGGTGCCAGTGGATATCATATGTTCATCAAACCAGAATTCGCCGTACTCAAAGTAGTGGTATTCCCTTATGGTCTTCTCGTTGCGGTGCACACGGTCATCAAATGAATCGAAAAGGATTATGGAGGGAGCGCTGAACACATTATCGCCGTCTTTGTTTGGCACACAGTCAAAGCTGATTATCTTGGTATCGCTTTCAACAGATACGCCAAGGGAAACTTTGTCGCGATATATGCCGCAGGACAAAGAAGTTTCCATCACAGGTCTTCCTTCCCCCGAATCATTTTTTATGTTCTTATCGATTATTTTCACCATTATCTCAGCAAAGGCGGGATCAAACTGTTCACCCGAACCCTTTACAAATGCTTCGCGGGCTACAAAATCGGGACGTGCGCCGCGGTACCTTTTCTTGGTGGTCATGGTAACATAGGCGTCAGCCACGGCAACTATCCTTGCTATCTCCGGGATATCGGTGCCTTTAAGACCCTCGGGATAGCCTGTGCCATTGTACCTTTCGTGGCTGTAATAAGCGGCTATACCGAGATAGGGATACTCAGTTATACATGAAAGTATCTCTCTGCCGATGATCGGCTTTTGCTTTATAAGTTCCCTGTCAGCTGTATCAGGCGAATTGTTATTTATTACACGGTCGGGGATGCCTATAAGTCCCACGTCATGTAAAAGTGCTGCATAGTAGGCTTTTTCGCAGCACTCTTCGCTTTTCCCGCTCATTTTGGCTATCATTCTGGCATACTCTGCCACACGCACCGCATTGCCTTTAAGATAGTCGTCCTTTTTCTCAACGGCGGAAACGAAAGCTGTAGCAGTCTGGTCAAATATCTTCTGCATTCGCTTCTGCTCACTCTGCATATACTCTATCTCCAGCTCGTGCATTCGCTCGACTGTATCATTGATATCGATATAAGTGGATATATATAGGGATACAGACACAGCCACCATAGACATATTCACTATGGATATGCCGTATATGAATATCTGCAGAATCCCGCAGATTATCGGCACAAAAAGGTACAGGGTCAGTGTGATGAACATCTGCCTGCTGAAAAGTGCTCTGTGCTGAACTATGACCGTGTAGAGTATCACAGGAGTGATCACAGGAGTAATATAGGCTATAAGGAAACCATTGCCCCTGTGATATAGGTTGCTTTCATCAAAATAGTAGTATAGGTCTGTCAGTGCCGCCACAACTGCAAGTATCATTCCAAGGACGGTTACTGCTCCAACTATTTTCATTCGCTTCGGCAGTTCTTCAAGCTGAGCTTCTTCTGTAAGGATACCGCCAAGATATCTGTAAAAACCGAAGACCACTGCCGGTGTCAGGAAAAATACCATAAAATTGCTTATCCTGACCATATAATAACCTGTCATGGTCTCATCGCCTGCGTATATGTACGCCAGCCTATCGAACCACAGCAGGAACAGGGCTATGACCTCCATAAGGATTATATCCCTCTTGCGGCGTTTGGTGATAGACCTTGTCAGCAGCAGCAGCATGATAAGTATACCGCAGGAACCGCATAGAAAAAGCATTATATTCAATTGATGATCTCTTATAAGCTCGATCATTTGCTACAACTCCTTCGGATAGACATAATCAGTTCAGTCTGCTGAGTTTATCTTTGTAGGCTCCGTACATTCTCAGAAACTCATTTATATTGGCATCGATAAATTCTCTGTCTTCGCTGTGGGCGGCTCTTTCCATCTCATCCCCGAACCTTGAAAGCTCCAGTGCACCGATTATCCTGGCTGAACGGCTCATGGAATGTATCTTGACATTAAGATGCATCATATCATTGTTTTCATACAGCCCGCGGATAGTCTTTATATTATTATCTATAGTCGCTGCAAACATTCTAAGTGCTGTGATATAGGTCTGTATACCGCCCGAATTTCTGATGCCGTCAGCGGCTGAAATGCCCTCGGTATCGTTCAGCCAACCCAGATCCCAGGGCATTTCCCTTGGTTCGGCGTTATCCTGCGTTTCAGGCGGATCCTGCTTGATTCTGGGTGGGATATGTTTTAGTATAGTCCTTTCAAGGGTCACACCGTCAACAGGTTTGGGAAGATATCCTGTAAAGCCTATGGCTGTATAGTACATCTCCCTTGAAGCTGAATTTGATGTCAGCAGATATATCGGCAGGTCAGGATTTTTGGTGCGCATCTTTTTTATTATCTCAGCGGCGTTTTCGGGGATAAGCATCTGGTCGATGAATACCACGCTGAAAAGTGTATCCTTTATCCTGTCGATGCAGTCCTCGATACTTGAGGCTGAGGATACGAAAACATCGGTATCTTTCAGCAGACCCTTGATTATCTTCAGGCTCATGGGATCGTTGTCGATAACAAGTATATCAGCATCGGGAGCAATGAACTGCGGGATATAAGGGCCTCTCCCCGCAATGCCGCGGGGACCCGTTATATCTCCAACAGGGGTCTGATCTATCATTTTCTGTGGAATGGTAAGTATGAACTCCGCACCCTTGCCGTATTCACTTTTGCAGACAAGTTCTCCTCCCATCATCTCAGCAAATTTTCGTGATATATCCAATCCCAGGCCTGTGGCAGTCTTCTGGTTTATCGCTGTTTCATCAAGACGCTCATACACGGCGAAGATCTTTTCTTTTTCTTCGGGAGTAAGACCTTTTCCCGTATCCCTAACGGAATAGCTTATCTTGCAGATATTGTTCTCTCTTTCAAGCATCGAAACAGTGAACACCACGCCCCCTACATCGGTATATTTCGCTGCATTGGAGAGAAGATTTGTAAGTATCTGTGTTATCTTGTCAGTATCGCCGTACATCTCTGAGGGCAGCAGTTCATCTATATCAGCCTTGAAATACAGGTCTTTTTCAGAACATCTGCCCTGTACTTTGTTTATCAGCGAGCGGAGCATATCCTTTGTATCATACTCCTGCTCTTCAAGATGAGCCTTACCGGATTCGATATCCGACATGGCAAGAAGATCGTTGATGAGAGCCACAAGGGATTCGGAGGCATCTCTGATATCAAAACAGTAGTTCATTATCGACATGAAGTACTGGGTAGGGACATTCTCTGCATTTTCTCTCATAGCCATCTCGTTCATGCCGACAATAGTATTTACAGGTGTGAGCAGCTCATGGGATATATTTGCAAGGAACCTTGTCTTTGCGGCATTGGCTGCCATGACCTCCGCCTTTGCTTTTGAAAGCTCTTCTGTCTGTCGGCGTATAACGAAAGCCATCATGATCAGCCACACCAGCAGACCTGCTGCGGCTGCGGCAATAAGGATAATTATCACTGTATGCATGATGAACCTCCCTTATACTTGATCATACTTTCTGAGTACCTTCTTGACTTCATCAAGAGAATCCATAAACGCCTCAACACATTTGGGGTCGAACTGAGTGCCGTTTCCTTCTTCGATTATGGAAAGAGCCTTATCCAACGGGAATGCCGGCTTATACACACGGGGTGAAGTCAGGGCATCGAAAACATCTGCCACTGCCATTATCCTTGCGGAAAGCGGTATCACCTCACCGTGGAGCCCCTCAGGATAACCCTTTCCGTCCCAGCGTTCGTGGTGGTAAGCCGCCATATTTCTCGCTTCTTTCAGATAGCTGTCACCCTCGACAGTTTCAATGGCGTGTTCCATTATCTTTTTGCCTGCGGTTGTATGGGTCTTCATGATCTCATATTCCTCAGGTGTAAGCTTTCCCGGCTTGTTGAGAACGCCATCGGGGATATTTATCTTACCCACATCATGGAGAGGTGCTGAACGCACAACGTCTGACATGAATTTCGGTGTTATCTTTTCGGCATAGTAGCCCTTTTCTTTAAGACCGCTAACTATTATCCTGACATAAGCCGCTGTCTTCTGGATATGATCGCCAGTATCGGAATCGCGGTTTTCCACCATATCCGCCATGGTTATGATAAGACCGTCCTGCATCTTCAATGTGGAATCCGAAAGCCTGCGTATGCTTCGCATCTGTTCAGACTGATTGAGGGTCATGGTACACAATGACTGATAAAGCTGTTCTATCTCATCACCGGTATGTATCTTAAGTCGTCTTATCTTCCTGACATCGTCGTCAAGGGTTTCCTGGTCATTACCTGACTTTGATATCTTATCTATTTGCATAGTTATGGATCTCAACGGGAAGATGATATGATAATCCGTCAGCCAGATGACAAATGCACATATGATTATAAGGAAACTGAAAAAGACGGATATCATCTCCGTAAGGAAGTTGTGCTTATTCTTGATAAGCATTTCTACATCAACATCAGCGATGGCATAACACTGGCATTTACCTTCTGAATCGTAAACAGGCTCTGAAGCCGTAAGCAAATGACCGTACTCGTCATCGGTGATTATAGGTTCCACAGGCTCTCCTGCCATAAGTTCCGGCATATACGGTTCAAATCCTGAATCATAGGGCAGAACATCTCCTATCACATCTGCGGGGGTATCATCTGTTTCGACATCGAATACCACATGAAATCCATCGAATTCCATTCGGTAGACATACAGGTATTTTATCTCGGGAGAGCTGTAAAGGATATCTTCAAGCAGCTGATGAGCTTCGCGGTATTCCTCTGTATCTCCGCCAGATGTGAAAAATCCCTCGATCTTATCGCCGTCCAGCTCTTTAGCCGCAAGCTTGGCAGTTCCCTGCGCTATGGCGATATGCTGGTTGATCATTGATTTGTAGTATACCCTTACACTTATGTAAGTACCCACAGCCGCCACAGTCGAAAGGGATATCAGCAGAACTATCAGCATTTTTATACGCATGGAAACAGCGCGGTTATCTGACCTGTCCATTTCTATGACTTCAACTCCGGTTGTGGGAGTCTGCTTCCAGCCGGTGAACCTGAACATACTGCTGAATTTTACGGGTATAAGCCGATAAATAAGCTCTGCGATAATGACTGTGAGGGTCTTATCTAAAAAGTTCGTGGCAGTGTTGGATATCATATAAGAAATAAAAGGTCCGACAAAACCTGTTTTATTGATCTCACCGGAAAGAGATTCACTGTCAAGGGCAAGTCCGTCCATATACCAGGGTATAACAGCACCGAATATACCTGAGATCAAGGTCAGCGACAGTGCAAGGGCTAAAAGTCCGCTGGGCTTTTTAAGCTTTTTGCGTTCGGAAAGATATGAGGCGGCAACTGCTATCATCACGTTTATAACGCCGTAATACAACGAAGAAGGCTGTGAAAAGCTGATGATGAAATTAGTGGCAAATCCCACAAGTACGCCGGGGAGCGTACCGCCGAGGACAGCAGCAAGCACAGTCCCTATGGTATCAAGATAAAGCGATACAGGCAGTTCAACCCTGGAAACCAGATTATTGAACGAAAGATTTATTAGTACGCAGGCTATACATAGTATAAGCGGCGCCAGATTATGTTTATTATTTTTGACAGGTGCGGTTTTACGTTTTAACACTCAGTATGGCACCTCCATTATGAATGAACTTTTTTTAGTGATAGTCTGTTGAAATATACTAATTAATTATAACACATTCATTCACATTTTGTCAAATAAAATTTCATTTATTTAAATCATTTACGTAATTAAATTGTATAAATGCGCCGACTGATACAGTCTGTAAGTAATGACAGAGGAAATGTGTCACCTTTAATTGGGAAAGTTCTGACCGAACGTTCAAGAACTAACTAAACTATCGGGGTTGATTTTCACCCGGGAATATGATATAATTTAATAATATAAAACCATCAACATTAGGAGGAAGATCAATGCTTCACGGATATTTTGACCTGCCTACCTTCTATTTTTTTGAGGAAGGCAACATCTGGACGGGCAGTCTTTATACAAATTTCAACTATCGCATAACGCCGAAAAAGTCAGATGAAAAGAAAGAGCTGAAAGTCGATGTGTGGTACGGCACCAAGTGCTTCGATGTAACAGAGGAGCTTGTAGCACAGTTTTCGGAGGAATATTCAGCTGAGGGGCTTGAAGCATGCATCGCAGACCTTACCAAGGAATTTGAGCATTTCAAGGAAATACGAAAGGAAAAGGGATTTTGATCAAATTACATAAAAAAGCCTTTCTCAGCACAGCAATATGCTGTTTTGCAATGACGATGATGACATCCGCCTGCGGCAGCGACAGCGGGATAAAGTACCGCTACGGCGTATTTTTAGGAGCTTCACCCGATGATGTGAAGTACATGGAAGAATATGAAAAGGTCGTTATCGATGCGCAGTATTTCACCACCGAAGAGATATCCGCCCTGAAAGAATCAGGGCACACGGTGTACAGCTACATCAATCTCGGTTCAGTTGAGGATTTCCGCCCCTATTACAAGGATTACGAAGGCATCACCCTGGGAGTATACGAGAACTGGGAGGAAGAACGATGGGTCGATGTTTCAAAGGCTGAATGGCAGAGTTTTGTGGTGGATGAACTGGCGGTCGACATCGTAGGCAAAGGCGTTGACGGTTTGTTCGTTGACAACACCGACGTTTACTACCACTACCCTAACGATGAGATCTTCGACGGTGTGACGAATATTCTGAAAGGCTTCAAAAATCTTGATACCTATGTGATCATCAACGGCGGAGATGCTTATGTTACCGAGTATGGAAAGCGAAATTCCGAACTTGACAGCATCATGGACGCTGAAAATCAGGAAACGATCTTCAGCAAAATAAACTGGGACGACGAGACTTTCACATCAAACGATAGCTCCGAGACCGCCTATTTTCAGGATTATGTCGATCTCGTCAGCGGTTACGGCAAAGATGTTTACCTGCTTGAATACACCACAGATAGCAAACTTATCAGTAAGATCGATGATTACTGCACCGAAAAAGGCTACACGTATTATGCCTCTGATAAGCTTGAACTTCTTGCGCCCGCTCAGAAAAAAGGATCACAGAAAAAATAAAAGTTCCGATAGTTCAGTCTATCGGAACTTTTTTATTATCGGAAAAATTAGCTTTTGCGGGTCAGCAGGATAAGGGTCTCAACGCTTGTGGTGCGTGGGAATAGATCAAATCCCATGACCTTATCACAGCTGTAGCCAAGTTCACCGAGAATAGCACAGTCGCGGGCGGCTGTGGTGTGATTGCAGGATATCATCACTATCCTGTCGGGTGACATCTTAGCCATATACTCCAACGAAGCCCTGTCACAGCCCTTTCGCGCAGGGTCAGCGATTATCACATCGGGACGTTCGCCGCGCTCATACAGTACTTTCGCCACTGTTCCCGCATCGCCGCAGATGAATTCGGCGTTTGTGATTCCGTTGGCTTTCGCATTAACATTGGCGTTATCTATGGCTGCCTGAATGACTTCAACTCCGACAAGTTTTTTTACTTGTCTAGCCATTGAAAGTCCTATCGTACCTGTTCCGCAATAAAGGTCAAGCAGGGTCGAATCCTCAGAAAGTCCGGCAAATTCGGCGGCTTTGTAGTACAGCAGTTCAGCCTGCTGAGTGTTGACCTGATAGAACGACAGCGGAGAGATGGAGATAGTATTCCCGCACATGGTATCGGCTATGGTGCCGTCACCAATGAGAGCTTTCATTTTGTTTCCCAGAATAACGTTGGTATTTCTGGGATTTTCGTTCAGCACAACTGTTCTGATATCGGAAAATTTCTCCGCCAGCAGCGATGCAAGCTTAGAAAAGACAGCCGCCTTTTTAAAATCGGTGACAACGAGACAGACCATTATCTGTCCCGAATATGCTCCACGTCTTAAATAAATGTGCCTTAAAAGTCCTTTCAGCGCCACTTCGTTATAAGCAGGGATATGATGTTCGTTGACAAAAGCCATGATAAACTCAACTATCTCAGTGAAGATCTCAGGCTGGAGTCGGCATCCGGTATATTCCACTACGCGGTGAGAACGTCTTGCGTAAAATCCGCAGACGGCTTTTCCGTTATCATCGGCAACAGGGTACTGAGCTTTATTTCTGTAAAGGTCAATGTCTTTACACCCGCAAAATGGCAAATATTCAGGTGAAAGCTTGCCTATCCGCTCAAAAGAATCACGGATAAATTTATCCTTGGCAAGAGATTCAGCCTCATAGCTGATATGCCTGAAAGAACAGCCACCGCAATACTTGCTTACAGGACAATCGGATTCGATCCTGTCTTCGGAAGCTTTTATCAAGCTTTCAACCCTGCCATAGCAAAAAGAGCTTTTCACCTTAACGATCCGACAGCTGATAACATCACCCACAGCCACCGCAGGTACGAAGATAGTGATGCCGTTGTAATGCCCGACGCCGTTGCCGTCATTGGAAATATCTGTTATTTCAAGTTCTATAAGATCATTTTTTCTGAGAATTTCCATAAAATTCCTCAATTACATCCTTTCTGGAAAGCATAAGATCAAAATGCTTGTTGTATTCAAGCGGGAATTTATAGTTGAAAACACGTTCCAGCCTGTCGGGATAGTCTACAAGCTTGGTTGAAGCCCCTGCGCCAATGGCGAGGATAGTCTGGACTTCCTCCATGATGTAGATATTGTAAAGACTTTCATGCCCGGGCTTTGACCAGCCAATGTTTTCAAGATTTCCGACCATATTTTTCTGCCTGTACAGATAATATGGCAAATAGCCGCACTCCCAGAGACGTTTTGTGGCATGATCCACCATCTCATCAGTGGGGTTTTTGAGAACTTCCTTATCCCCCTGATTCAGCAGTGCCGCCCTCTTTATCGAAAGGGTATGTACTGTGAAGTTCTCAGGTGACAAGTTGAGCAACTTGTCGATAGTATCCGAAAAGCTTTCAAAAGTATCATTTGGCAGACCTGCGATAACATCGGTATTGATGCAGGAAAAGCCTATTTTGCGTGCCAGATCGTAGCTGTCATAAAACTGTTCTACACTGTGAGAACGTCCTATCGCAGCAAGGACATCAGGGTTAAGGCTCTGGGGATTTATTGAAATTCGTGTACAGCCGTTTTCCTTGATAGTCCTAAGCTTTTCCTCAGTGATGGTGTCGGGTCTTCCCGCTTCGACGGTATATTCCCTCACCGATGACATATCGAAACTATGCTCGATGCACTTCATTATCGCCGCAAGCTGTGAAGCTTCTATGGAAGTCGGTGTACCGCCGCCGAAATAGACGGTGTCCAGTTTCAGCCCGAGATCCTTGGTTATCAGCGCTGTATGCCTTATCTCACGGCACATTTTGTCGATATATTCGGGAATAAGTTTTCTGCCGCTGTCCAGGGTCTGGGAAATAAATGAGCAGTAAGAACACCTGGTGGGACAGAATGGTATGGACACATAAAGGCTGAAAGACTTCTTGTCCAGAGTGTCAAGTATCTGCTTCTGTGTGTTGGCTGTGGCAAATGCGATATCGCATTTTTCCGTACTGCACAGGTATTCTTCTTGCAAGCGTGAGTATATCTCATCCTTGTTACAGCCCTCATTCAGCCATGTATTTACCCTTTTCACGGGTCGTATACCGGTAAGCACACCCCATTTTGGAACAATGCCAGTTATCTCCGACAGAACTTTGTACAGTATACGTGACAAGTATAATTCCTTGTCAATATTTAGAGAATCTGGTTTGTAAAGCAGTTTGCCTTGTCGTTTCTTAACACCTTTATAACTGCATATCACGTACATCAATACGGTTCTATCTGTTTCCTTGACCCTTGCAAACACGTAGTCATCGGAAACATCGGTGTTGTCCGCATACTTATGCTCGAACCTTGTGGCAGGTATGAAAAGTTTCAGCACACCCTCCAGCTCGTATTTGTAGTCGTTACCGCTGAGAATTAGCGTCATCAGTAGCCACCGCCCGCATTCTCCCTGAGATATGGGTTGTACTTTCTCTCGGTGTCGAGGGTTGTAGTGCCCATGTGTCCGGGGTAGATTGTGAGGTCGCCGCCCAAATCAGCTATGCGGCTCAAGGATTTTTTCATCTGCTGGAAGTTACCGCCCTCAAGGTCGGTACGTCCTATGGACCTGCTGAACAAGGTATCTCCCGAAAACATCGCATCACCGCAGATATAGCATACCGAACCCGGAGTATGTCCCGGAGTTTCAAGTATGTCAAATTCCAGTTCGTCAAGGCGCAGGATATCGTTCTCGGTGAAAAGCTTGACGTCGCCGTTATAGCACTTATAGCCCTTAGACCTGAAAAGTGTTGCCAGCATCTCATCGCCTGTGCGGAGCATCTTCTCGTCCAGCGGGTGGATATACACATCACATCCCGTAGCCTCAACCAGATCTGCCACAGCACCGATATGGTCAAAATGACCATGAGTCAGAAATATCTGTTTCAGCGTGCAGTTGTTCGCTTTCAGTTCTTCTAATATATAAGGCGCATCGTAAGGCGCATCTATCAGCACAGCATTGTTCTGCTGGCTGATGACCAGATAGCTGTTGGTCTCACAGATGCTCAGCGGCTTTAATTTGATTACTCTCATTACGACCTACTTTCCGCTTCTCTCGACAGAGATGACATTCTTTATCTTCTGAAGCTTGCTCATAACAGTTTTAAGCTGATCCATGCCCGCTATGCTGACGGTTATCGACATTAGCGCGTTGCCGTTTTTAAGCTCGCGGGAGGTTGATTCGTAGATGAATACGTTTATCATCGCCAGTGTCGATGATACGTCAGCCAGCAGACCTATTCTGTCAACCGCCACGATATCCAGCGTTGTTTTGAAATAGGTGGTATTGTTCTTGCCGCTGGTCTGTGCCCAGGTGACATTCACCCAGCGCTCTGCATTTTCGCCCTTTTCCAGCTGAGTGAGATAATTCACGCAGTCCTTTTTGTGAACAGATACACCGTGACCTCTGGTGATGAAACCTATTATCTCGTCACCCGGCAGAGGGTTACAGCACTGTGCGAACTTTATCATACAGTCCTCAATGCCGTCCACCACAACACCCGACGATGATTTAACTGGCTTTACCAGCTGTTCTTCGGGTTCTTCAGCCTTTTCACCGTACTTCTTGTTGTATGAATCCTTCAGCCTCTGCATCAGCTTTGAAAGCTGAACACCGCCGTAACCGATGGCTGCAAGGAAATCATCAAGTGTGTCGCAGTTGTGGCGCTTCATATCCAGATGCAGGAACTCTTCAAGCTCGTCCTCGGGCACACGTATCATGTGCTTTCTGAACTCTCTTTCAAGGGCTGCCCTGCCCTCAAAGATGTTCTCCTCGCGGCGCTCTTTCTTGAACCATGAGCGTATCTTGGACTTAGCTTCGTTGGTCTTGGCGATATTAAGCCAGGACCTGCTGGGTCCGTGACCGGGCACATTTGAGGTAAGTATCTCGATTATCTCGCCTGTGCTGATCTTATGGTCATAGGATACCATCTTTTCGTTGACCTTTGCGCCGCTCATGCGGTGTCCGACCTCGGTATGTATAGCATAAGCAAAGTCGATTACAGTTGAACCAACAGGCAGGGTTATCATGTCGCCCTTGGGTGTGAACGCAAAAACGTCCTCGGGAGAAAGGTCACTCTTTATCGCCCTTACTATCTCCTCAACGTCGTTGGATTCTTTCTGGTTCTCGATTATCTGCCTTATCCACGCAAGGCGCTTGTCGTCCTTTGCGTTGCTCTTTACGCCCTCTTTGTATTTCCAGTGAGCAGCGATTCCGTATTCAGCCAGACGGTGCATATCCCATGTTCTTATCTGTACTTCAAAGGGTATGCCCTCTCTGCCGATTACAGTGGTGTGCAGTGACTGGTACATATTCGCCTTTGGGGTGGAGATGTAGTCCTTGAATCTGTTGGGTATGGGCTTGAACATATCATGTATAATGCCAAGCACGTTATAGCACTCGTTTACGGTGTTTACAATGACCCTGACAGCGTATCTGTCATATATCTCATCGATGTCCTTGCCGTCGCGGTATACCTTTTTATAGATGCCGTAGTTGCTCTTAACTCGACCGGAAACTGTTGGTGCGGGCTTGAATTCCTTGGCAAGGCGCTCTGCTATCTTGTCCTTGATACTCTCCACCAGAGCTTCACGGCTGTCACGGCGCATAGCCATCAGCTGTTCAATCTCCTCATGGGCAAAGGGGTCAAGATAGAAAAAGGCAAGATCTTCCAGCTCGTCCTTTATGGAACGTATACCAAGTCTGTGAGCGATGGGCGCATAGATATTCATGGTCTCGCGGGCGATAGTTCTTCTCTTGTCATCACGGCAGAAATTCAGCGTGCGCATATTGTGAAGCCTGTCAGCCAGCTTGATTATGATAACTCGGATATCCTCGCTCATGGCAAGGAGTATCTTTCTGATGTTCTCGGCTTTCTGCTCGTCCTTAGTGAATATCTCCACCTCGCCCAGCTTTGTGACGCCGTTTACCAGCATGGTAACATCTATGCCAAACATTTTATGCAGCTGTTCAAGAGTGCAGTCGGTATCCTCAACCACATCATGCAGAAGTGCCGCGCAGACGGTATCTGTATCCATGCCCAGTTCAAGCAGGATATAACCTACTGCTATGGGATGAGATATATAAGGCTCTCCCGATTCTCTCTTCTGGTCATGATGATACTTTTCGGCAAGTTCGTAGGCAGATACGATCTTTGAAAGGTCGTACTGCTTTTCGCTGTCTATCACCTTCTGGATTATCATATCTATGGTATATACCTGCCTGCTGGCTTTAAGTATATACGCAGGTATGGGCAGACTTCCCTCTGCTGTTTCATAAGTGCTTTTTCTAGGCACTTCGTCACCGTTGGTTCGATTATTCTCAGACATAAGCTTTTACACCCTCTCATTAATTTTCTTCAGTCATTTTCCTTAACTTCACAAGTGTATCCGATTCTTCCAGCTCCACTTTTTTGTGGGCAGGAAGCATATTTATCATCATAGTCGCCCCGTCATAAGATATCAGCTCTTTATCCCTGAAAATATCTATGATTATCCTGAGCTTGCAGTAGTTCATGCTGTCGCTTGAAAGTCTCATAAACAGAGCATCAAGGCTTATCTCCCTGACATTGTTGAGGTACTTGTACACTTCCACAAGTTCAGCACGTTCGGGGATGACCTTTTTAACAAAGCTTACGGGGACTTTCTCGCCGTTGAATATCTTCTCGTAGGTATCCTTTGCAGCGAAGTATCTCTCCTGCTTAACACCGCTGAGTCTGTGATCGACCACTTTCACCGAAACTGATTCCTTGCCGTTGAAGACGTTTATATCCAGCTCCACCATCATATCGATGAGGTCGCCCTTGGCGAAACACAACTTTGTTGGGTCCTGTCCGAACATCAATGCATAAGCGTTAGTTCTGCCGTAGCTGAAAGCCACCTTTGTATGGGCATTTTCTTTCAGCCCGATTATATCTGTAACTCTCGCACCCAGTATGGCAAAAAGAGGCTTGGCGTTGCCCTCGCCGATGGGTTCAAGAACGCTCAATCCCTTGACCATTTCAACGTCGATATCCGCCGGCATCAGTACCTTATCCGCATAAAGTGTCTTGACTGCGGGCTTTTCTATACCGGCAGCAAATTCATAGACCTTTGCCCTGAACTTTTCGATATCCTCTTCTTTCAGCGAAAAACCGCCTGCACATTCGTGTCCGCCGAATTTTGTCAGCAGATCGGCGCAGTAGGTCAGACAGCTGTGTATATTCAGCCCCTTTACCGACCTCGCAGAACCTCTCGCCATGCCGCCATCTTCGATGGAGATTATTATGGCAGGCTTGCTGTACTTATCCAGTATCTTTGAAGCCACGATACCGATAACACCGTGATGCCAGCCTTTTCCCGCCAGCACGATGACCCTGTGATCAAGGACACTGGGATTATCCCTTATGTAGTCCTCGATATCTTTCATGATATCCTGTTCACACTTTTTGCGCTGGGTGTTCAGGGTTATCATGGTGTCAACGTAACTTTCCGCATCTTCGGGATCTTCGCTGAGTATTGCTTTAACAGCTGTCAGCGGCGAACCAAATCTGCCAGAAGCGTTTATAACAGGTCCTATCCTGAAACCGATATGGTCGGAAACTATCTTTGTCCTGTCGATCTTCAGCTTGTCCAGAAGTATACCCAGACCTGCATTTTCGGTATTCGGCAGATATCTGAAACCGGATTTTACCAGAGTCCTGTTCTCACCTTTCAGCGGTACGATATCAGCCACTGTGCCAATGGAGCAAAGATCGGAATACTGTTCCAGAACCGCGTCGTAGTTTCCGCCGTCAAGCGCCGCACAGAGTTTCAGTGCAACACCTGCACCGCAGAGGTCTTTGAAACTGCTGGGGCAGTCGGGGCGGTGGGGGTCAACTATGGCTTCTGCATCGGGAAGAACTTCGCCAACCTGATGGTGGTCGGTGACAACAAGTTTGATTCCAAGCTCACGGCATTTCTTTGCTTCTTCCACGGAAGAAATGCCGTTATCCACCGTAACTATGAGCTTTACGTCCTTTTCGGCAAGCTCCTCTATCGCCGGGATATTCATGCCGTAACCCGCTTCTCGCTCGGGGATATAGTACATGACATTCGCGCCCATGCTTTCAAGATAATTGAAAAGTATCGAAGTCGAAGTTATACCGTCGCAGTCATAGTCGCCGTAAACGCAGATAAGTTCGTAGGCATCAACAGCCTGTTCAATGGTTTCAACAGCCTTGTCCATGTCCTTTATGGCAAACGGGTCTTCAAGCTCCTGCTCGGTAAAAAAGCTTACAATACTATCCTCATCATCTATTCCTCGGGCGGAAAGAATCTCAAGCACCAGCCTGTTAAGGTCGGTCTTTTTCAAGAAATATTCGACCTTTTCGGCATCGGGCTTGCCTATCCTCCACTTGAACATCAACACTACCCCCATTTTAAAATGATTTTCTTTAAATTATACCATATCTTAAGGTTTTTTACAAGAGTAAATTAATTAAATTTATTATTATATATAACAAAAGGAAAGAAAAAGCACTTCTGCCATGCTAATGACAAAAGTGCCTATTTCGGTCTATCTGTGTTTTATTTCAGCTATAAGTTTCTCTGCGAGTTTATCCAGACTTTCAAAATCCATGGCTGCGATATAGAATTTTTCTATATCATCGTGAACCACTTTCGCCGACTTTATAGTTTCATATACTTCCTCTGCAAGGCTATCCATTGTAAGCCTGTTCATTTTAAGCCTGCTGCGGTATCGCGCTATTGCTGATCTGTCGTAGAACCGTGAGAGATTTATCTTTGCACATCCTTCCGGAACAAGCTTATTAAGGGGCGTTGAGGATATCAGCGCAAGACCCAGTTCAGGTATCAGCAGATGTTCGTAAGCTGTATTGTTCAGCCCGTGGCAAGGACATAGTATCACATCAAAACCACGGCGGACAGCTTCTGCGGCGGTCTTTTCGCAAATCAAATGGGCGCAGGCGAAGTCATCATCATGGAGAAGATACTTCTCGATATAACAGCCGATGGTCTCGGTCTGGGTCATACAGCCATACTCGGTTAGTGCCGAAAGCTGACGGATATCCTGCCTTCCGAAACCGCTACCCTTGCGCGGAAGTATCTTTTTGTAAAAACGCATAAGGAACGCATCCAGCTTTTCTTCGTCGATGCAGCCGCGGGAACAGCTGAAACTATCGTTGCAGACATTCGACAGCGCCGCCGAGAACCTCTTTGCCCTTTCCAGCAGTGATTTGTTCTTATCCGTAACTTCAATGATTTCATCTTTGTCAGTCATCAGCTTTTCAGCATCCCAGAACTGACCCAGGTCAACTATCTTCTGCCTAACTGCGGGATACACAGGGTCAAAAACATGAGGCGAAGTGCCGTCCACGATCAGCACCCCCTCGTTTTCAAGCATCACCGCATCAAGAGAAGCGGGGTCAGAAGAACAATAGAACCTTACAACGTGCCCGCTTTTCTCAAATTCATCGGCTATCCGCTTCATTAGTGAAGATTTGCCCGTACCTGCACCGCCTTTAAGAATATAAGTAAAGCGGTCATTTTCATCCATCAGCCTGCCAAACTCCGTCGAGAACCCCTGCTGTGTCATACAGCCAAGAAAATATTTTTCCGACATAAATGCACCTCCTGTCGATCATGGTACATATTATGCAGGAAGTCACCGACGTGTTAACACAAAGCAGAAGCCCGAAAGCAGCCTGGTGCTGCTTTCGGGCAGAGTGCTTATATGAAACAATTGAAAAAATCAGATTAAACTCTCAGCGCCCACTTTACAGCGGCATCTGTCCACGCTTCGCAGATGGGCTGGATATGACCATCCCATGTAGCGGTGGATTCGTCGCAAAGACTAAGACCGTGTCCGCCATGCTCGTAGATGTGGGATTCAAAGGGTATCCAGTACTTTGCAAGCTCTGTCATGTAAAGCAGAGAATTCTGCACCCTTACACAGCCGTCATCGGAGCAGTGCCAAAGGAAAGTATGGGGAGTGTGAGGACCTACGTGTTTTTCCATAGCCAGATAATCCCTGAGCTCCTTGTCGTCTTCCCTGCCCCTGAGCAGGTTCAGTATCGAACCCTCATGGGTAAATTCTGGGTCGCTGGTGATAACGGGATAGCAAAGCATCGAAGCGTTGACCTTGATATCCTCGGGAGTGCAGCCAAGAGGCTTGGTGAGTATCTCATCGTTCCAGAGATTTGCCACTGTTGCCGCAAGGTGTCCTCCTGCGGAAAAGCCTGTTACTATGATCTTGTCAGGGTCGATATCGAATCTCTCCGCATTCTCCCTGACATACTTTATCGCCGCCGCACATTCAAGAGCATTCTGTGGGAAAGCTCTCTGGCAGGTGTATCTCAGCACAAAACAGCATATTCCGTAGCCGATGAACCTGAACGCTATAGGCTCAGCTTCCCTTTCGGAACAGAAATCATATCCGCCGCCGGGACAGATTATCATGGCGCGGTGTCTTTTTCTGCCTATCTCCTCGGTGAGGGTGTGATAGTAGCAGTCAAGAGTCGCCCTGTCACCAATATCCTTGATGCCCGCCTTGTCGTAATCAAAACTAAGTTCGATGGTTTCCTTCTGCATAAAAATTCTCCTTATCTGTCGGCTAAGTGCAGAACTTACTCTGCATCCACTCCTTGATCTTTCCCGACTTCGCCTGAAAGGTCAACGAAAATAATATAGCCGTCAACATTATTACCCGATATAAAAGTTTTATATTCCGATTCGTCCGCTCTTGTGGGAACAGGAATGCTTGTAGTCGCATCCTCACTCAGGGGAACGAAATATCCTGCGTATTCCACGCCATTGTCAGCCGTGAAATACAGAGGCTTTTCAAAGGTGTAGTCCTTGATATCAGCAAGCATGGTATCAAAGTCAGCAGGACCGTCTGCCTTACCCATATCCCTGATGCATGCAGCCGCTTCTTTGCCAACGTACCTTAGCCTGTTAGTGCCACGCATTACAAAGCCATACTTGTAGCAGTTGTTGGGTATCCACGCATAATCCTCAGTACCTGTGAATTCCTTATACTCACCGTTTGAATTGATCATTAGATCAGCGCATGAACCGATACTGGATTCATTTGTCTTGGATTTTGATTCTTCATCGGGCATAAGTGAAGTGATCATAAGGGTATCAAGCCCGTAGGTGCCCTTGAAATCCACTGCAAGATTATTCAGCTGTCTCAGCATATCGGAACGTGCTTCATCATTGGGATATGCGGCGCTCATCAGCATATTGCCATCCTTTGCGAAAAGGTACGAATAGAGCGGCTCGGTCTCTCCCACCGTTCCCGTGAAAGGGTGAGCACTGTCTACCTGAACCAGCAGACCCTCACCGACGTTTTTCATTTCTTTATACTTATAATTCTTGGTGAGCCTGCTTTTGCCGCTGTCTTTGTCTTCTGCCGCTACAACGGAAGATTCGGCAGTATCGCTTTTTTGGCTGTTTGCCTTTTTTTCAGATGCACTATTTCCACAGGATGTGGAAAGCGCAACCAAAGACAAGAGCATCACAGCCAGTGCCGCTGCAATATTTTTATATTTGTATACTTTTATCCTGTTTAGATCCGACATAAAGCTGCACCGCCTTCATAATTGTTTATTCAATTATAGCACATCTTTTTGTCAAATTTCAACATTTTAATGAACTTATCTCACACTTTCATCACTAGATACAAATTGAAACACAGCAATTTGTACAAAAGTACAAGACTCACGGAACATCGCGCACATAATCGGCAACTGACCGTAAAAACACCCTGCCTTCAGCTGATGCCATGAGCTTTTCAAAGTCACTTGTGCAGACAACTACCTTGCCGCCGCTCATATCATATTCGTACAAGATAGCAAGGTCATGATTTCGCTCAAAGTTGTCGATCATGCGGACGATAACACGCTTATCAGCAAACTTTCCGTCAAGTATCTCGCACTTCGATGACATCACGATATCCCACCATGCGGGAGTTGAATACTTTCTGCACTCAAAGCCTTTCAGCGCAGGATGAGATACATCATTCACAAGACCCATAGTACCCACAGGCTCGGGCTTATCCATCATATTCGATATCTCACGGAACATTGGATAGCACCAGAAATCCTGACAGTAAAAACCCTCAATGGAATTTTCAAGCTTTTCTGGTTTCGGAAATATCAGCACAGTTTTGCCATCGGCGAGCAGTTTTTCAGCTTCTGAACTGACTTCCGTAAAAATATGTACTCCCTCCATGCTGACTTTCTGAACATCGGGAATGATTTCTAACTCGTAGTGATTTCGGATATCCGTGCCCTCGACTTCAACAGTCAGAACTGCAGAAGTTATATTATCTACCATAGGAAGCGAAACTATGCCACCGCATACGTCCGCATAATTTTCATTGGAATCTATTATGGCACTGCCCGTTTCGCAGACTTCACCGCACTCGAATCGGTAGACAACCTTTTTGCCTGCAAGGCCCTTGGAACGGAAGTTGACAAGCCTGATATCAAATGAGAATTCACTGCCCGCCAGCGGAGTGTAGCTGTCAAATACTGCCAGTATCACCGCATCGTTGCAGAATTCACGCCATTCTTCTGGGGTTATGATGCCCTTGTTATCCATGAAAGCGTCCAGCATACCCACCAGCGCAGTTCCCTGTCCCGAGAAGTCCTGTATATCCAGTATCTGGAATCCTGCAAGAAGCTTCGAGCGGAAAACGGCTTCAAGCTCCTCTTTGTAGCAAGCCTTAGCCAGCTGACCTGAGCAATAGAAGAAATCCTTAGCGAGATGACCAAGACCCTTGGATTCAAGGCGCTCACGAAACACCACGAAATTGCGGGCTTTAAGCGAGCCTGTGTACTTCTCTATCTCATCAAGATCGGGATAAGTCTCAAACTGTCCTATCTCGTGGGTGACTATCGGTATCTCGGGTACTAGGTCAGCATCTGCTTCGGTGGCTTTAACGGTCTTCATGGTGGTGCCGTACTGAATCTGCACTGTACCGTCCTCGGATATGGCAGACGATGAATGGTGATCATGTGGCACGATCACGCTGTCATATGAATGATTTGCGGCAGGCTTGTCAGTCTGGATATGGCCGAGGGGTGCATCGCACATAGCGTAAGAACCGCGTATCAGCCTGTCTTTAGCCAGCCTTACACCCACAAAGAAATCGTCGTTTTCAACCACACAGGGTGTCCACTGGAAATTATTGGAGCCCTGTGTATACAGATGTCTTTTGTCCGCATTTTTGTACAGACCCATAACCTGATTGATGCGCTCCTTACTACCCCAGAGCTCATTACCCATGGACATCATGCAGAACGAGGGGTGATTGCCGAACTCCCTGAGCATGGCAAAGCCCTCGGAGATAAGGAATTCCTGCTCATCGGCGTTGTAACCCTCTTCATCGGGAGCATGGACAGTCCCCCAGAACGGAAGCTGAGGTTCCATATAAATACCCAGGATATCCGCCGCAATAAAAGCAGCCTCAGGGGGACAACAGGTGTGGAAACGGTAGTGATTTATGCCAAAACTGCGGGATATACGCATAACCCTCAGCCAATCTTCAACATCACAGGGAGCATAGCCGGTCTTCGGGAATATCATGCCGTCGTGCTTGCCCCGCAGAAAAGTTTGTCTGCCGTTAACGGTGAATTTACCATCTGCGGCGGCAAATTCTCGTATACCAAAAATACGACTGGTAGTATCACCGCAGATGTCTATACAAAGTTCGTACAGATCAGGGGTGTGTTCGCTCCAGAGTTTAAAATTCTTACACATTGGGTATTCTGCGATAAGTCTGCCGTCAGTAAAATCAAACTCCACAGGCTCAGAAGCAGGTGTACCGTCGGGATATTCAGCAGCAGAAATCACAGCCTTGCCGCTTTCTGAACCGATAATATCAGCTGTGACCTTTACTGTACCAGCATTGATATCAGGGGTGATGACAACGTTTTTGCAGTGCGCCTCACCGTAAGCGATAAGCTCTATCCTGCCAACGATGCCGTTCCAGTTAGTCTGGGTATCGGGTGAAGTCATATGACCGCCCTTTGTCTTATAGCCCACATTCGACACTTTTATGACAAGCTCACGCTCACCTGTACCGATGAATTCGGTAAGGTCGTAAATATGCGGCGCGCAAAAACTTTCCTGTACCCCAAGAGAAACCCCATCCACAAATACCTCTGTGATGCGCGTACGTTCAAGAAAAAGCTCCAGCGCCGAGCATTTCATAGCATTTGTATCTATCTTCCGCCTGAACCACGCCCAGCCCTCAAATTTGTAAGAATCTGTCAGATGACCCGTTTCACGCTTTTCGTTTATCTTTCCCTTGCGGGCATTGGAAGTCGTGTTCGGCAGTTTAATATTTTCGTTAAAAACAACATTTTCACCTGTGCACTCGTAATCGAGATAAAGTTCCCAAGTCCCTTGTAAATCAGTTTTACTTATCAATCAGATCACCTCTCGCCCCTATAATATGAGGATATTATATCATAATATATTTGCAATTTCAACGCTAAGTTGTAACTTCGTCAGAAAAATCAAAAAATCTGTTGAAATCAACAAAAAGATATGATACAATAAAATAAAAAACAACATAAGGGGTGATGATATGTCTATGACAGATAAACAAGCATTGTTCGCACTTTCGCTGATCTACACGCCGGGCAAGGCGGGGATAGATTCTCTGATGCAGAGATATGATGACCCTGCAAAACTGCTGGACGTTCTGCAAAATGAGACCGACAAGGATATCCCGCACAGCTTTTCTGCAGCAGCAAAAGCTTTTGACTTCTCGCTGACCGAGCAGATACAAAGCTACTGTGACGAACGGGGCATCGGAATAATAACGCGGTATGACGAGGATTTTCCCGAAAACCTCCTGGAGATCGACTGCCCGCCCATGGCGCTGTATTGTCTCGGTGATGCAAAAGTTCTCAAAGAGCGTACTTCGCTTACGATAGTAGGCTCTCGTGAAGCCACACCATATTCCGTCGATGTTGCAAAATACTTCGCCCGAACCAAAGCTAGGGAGGGTCACCCCATAATCAGCGGTTTCGCACGAGGCATCGACACCGCCGCACACACCGGTGCCATCGAAGCCGATGGCATGACAGTGGCAGTACTTGGCTGCGGTATAGACTACGATTACCCCAGATACAGTGGGGAGCTGAAAAACTCTATTGCACAAAAAGGAGCTGTAATATCGGAATATCCACCTCTTGAAGATCCTGCGAAGGAGTATTTTACCATACGAAACCGCCTTATTGCTGGGCTTTCCAAAGCTGTGCTGGTAGTTCAGGCGGGAGTACACAGCGGTTCGATAAACACCGCCAGCCACGCCATTTCTCAGGGCAAGGACGTTTACTGTATCCCGCCTGCTAATATCTTCAACGAGATTTACAGCGGACAAAGCGTGCTTCTGCGTGACGGCGCTATCCCCGCATTTGAGCCCCATGATATCATTTTGTAAACGGAGAGATTTAAATATCTAAAAAGAAGAAAAAATCACTTATCATCGTCAGCGTAATACTATTTGTAGCCCTCATGTGTCTTGCAATTTATGACAGGACATTCTACGATCGTTCAAAAGATAATATTTTTGAGATACCAAAAGCTCATCATCTCATAGACGACAGACATGGCGGATATATCTATGAAACATACTTTTTCATACAAAAAGTCCCTGAATCAGAAGATAAACTCGAGGACGAAATAAGAACTTTCATATCAGAGAACAAAATAATCGAAGACGCTAAAAGCGCAGGAGCAAATTCATTAACATTAAAGTTCATGGAGCCTGATTTCAGAATGCCTGTCTATTTTAAAGAAAATTCAAGTTTCATCAAGAAAGACGATTATGCAGAACACTATTATAAAACAAACATGGCAGCCATCTACAATTATGATTTCGATGACGATACAGAAATGATGGATTTCTATAAAGTAAAACACTCGTTATAAATCAGCCCGAAGGAACAATCAAACAAAAAGGGGCTGTTGCAGCCCCAACAAAGAAAAAGACGCCTGACACACCAAAAAGGTAGTGCCAGGCGTCTCATTTTGTGGTATAATGTAATTGCAAATATAACATCAAACCAACGAAAGGATTGTACCACAAAAATGAGAAATTGTCAAGTGCGTCTTAACATGAATTATGAGATCTACATCGAAGAAAGCTCACCTGTCAGAGTATTGAGCAATGTTATAGATGAGATCTATCAAAAAGAAGAATACACTATTGTAAGCAAGTGGAATGGTGCCATACCCGAGGATATCATGATGAAGATATTCATCTATGGCTACATGAACGACTCTTTTTCAAGCCGTAAGATTGAACAGCTCTGCAAAAGGGATATCCATTTCATGTGGCTTCTCGATGGCTTTGGAGCTCCGGATCACAGCACTATCTCAAGATTTCGACAGAAAATGGGAGAACAGAT
>NZ_FOKQ01000035.1 GCF_900112155.1 Hominimerdicola alba
AGTCGGCAGGAATTATTACCAAGGGGCATGACCTCGCAATGGAGCTGCGCCGACGCCCTGTTATGGATAGGCAGAACGAAGGAAGTTGGGACTTCACGTGACGAATGATCCCGTTGGACAGAGGAGGTTTGCTGCCGTAACGGATATGGGTCGCATCAAGGCTGTCAAAACAGATCTCTCAAGACGTTTTGTTTGCTATACCCTGATAACGTTAAATCCGGCATTCAATGCTTTGGATCATCCATAACTTGGTTCATTTCTTGAACATAACTTTATGAAATACTGAGATTTCGCGAGTATTTACGAGATTTTACAAGATATTTTGAGGAGTTAATGGTCATAATGGCAATGACGGTAAAAATGGCATTGATGGACTTAACGGACAGAATAATGTTAACACAACATCGAACAATACAGCAAATATCGGCAATGCTTTTAATAAGCCTACCAATAACATTGCTAATGAGCCTACAAATCAACGCAAAGGAGATTAATTATGGGAATGATACCTAAAAAAACCAAATCTGAGACAAAAGTATTCAAAGGTCTGACTGCACAGCGTTTTATGGGGCTTTTTGTCATAATCATGATATCATCAATGATAGGTTCCCTGATAGGTGGAGCGATGCAATGGCTTTTTATCGCTTGTTCTATAATCGTATATTTTATACTGACAGGAAAATCACTTACTAATCCATCTCAGTCTTTTGCCCGCGGTCTGATAAACTTTATCCGATTTAAGTTTGACAACAACTTTTTTATTGGTTCTTCCAATCATGATTATATTGAATACCAGCAGACGATCAAGGAGAAAGAAAATGAAAAGTCTAAGAGAAATAAAAATAAAAAACATAAAGAAAACTAAAAAGGTCCGTGTTACATCAGCGATGTTTCTTGACAATCTGATCGACCTTAATTCATTCAGTGTTCCAGATGAGGAATTCATATTTAAGATAAAGGCTGACGGAAAAGATAAATACATATCGTTGTTGATGGTATCAGGTATTGATATCTTTCATTACACGGACAACGATATGGAATCCGTATTCCAGAACTTTGCCCGGGCAACTACATCAATGAAATGCGCTCACAAGTACATATTTACAACATCATCGCCTTATTTCGAGCAGCAGAAGAACAATCTGCTGCTCAAGCGAAGAAACATCACTCATAAATATATAATGCGTATGATGGCAAGGAAAGAAAATGAGTTTCTTGAATTTGAAGAAAATCACAGTGACAGACTTGCATATCTACTGGTTTTTTCTGATGATATATCTGAGTTGGATGACTGCTGCAAGCGATTCAAGCGTGAAATGATAGATACCAATGTACTTTTTTGCAATGAAGAACAGACAATAGAGTTTTTTAATAAGTATCTTTGTTTTGACACTCAAAGTGAAAAACTGCATACATATACTGAAACGAACGATAAGACACTGCCTACAGAAATTAAGTTTTATCAGAATTATTTTAAGATCGAAGACAAGTACATAACCTCTTTGGTTGTCAATGACTATCCTGCTAACCTTAATGACCTTGAGCTTGCTGCACTTGTATCGACCTTCGCTGACTGCACTATCACATTTGATGTCAAATTCAGATCTAAGCAGATTGTGATTGATGAGATCAAACAATCCCTCAAAGAGTTGCGGTCACGTGCTGTTATTAAGCAGGATGTTGCTGATGATATCGATACTCAGAACGAATTTGATAAACTGACTGCTATATATAATGAAATAAGCAGCGGTAACGAACAGATGGTGTATACTACGCTGCGATTTTTCGTAACTTCAGACAGCTATGAAGAACTAAGTAAGCGTGTAAGAGATATTTCCGTAGAACTTGAAACAAGAGGTATTACATCTTTTGTTCCAATCAACGACCTGAAATCGGAATACTTTGGTATGACAACCGATAGCAATACTATTCAGACTCCTTATCCATTGCAGGATACATATAAACGTCAGTATCCGTTCTATTATCAGTCGCACACGGATCCTTCAGGCATTTTCTTCGGGTATACCGATACTCACGGTTTGAATATTTTTAACTGCTTTTACCGTAACGACAAGCAGGGACGTAACTCCTACGATCTGCTTGCAGTGGGCGTTAAAGGTTCAGGTAAATCTGTAACACTTAAAACTATGCTCCAGGATCAATTACTCCTGGGCAATAAAGTAATGGTCTTAGATATCGAAAATGAATACAGGGATATGGCGCGAATATTCGATGGACAAGTTATACGAATGTCACGCGGCAGCACGATAAATCCGTTACAGATACGCATGACGGTGCTTGCTGATGCTGAAAACGATGATGAAAATGATGGAGCTTCGATAACAAAATCAGAAGCGATATCAATGAACTTCACTTTGGAAATATCCAGAATAAGCTCATTCTTCGGGCAGTATAATCCATCTCTTTCCGACGATGAATTATTCGCGCTGCGTGATGTTCTGGTCGCAGTATATAAGGAAAAAGGCATAACTGATACAACGGATATATCTTCTTTTCTCCCGGAACAGTTTCCTATTTTCAGTGACCTATACAACTATCTCACGAACATTCAAAAGGATCAGACTCTGTCTGAATACGAAAGATCGAACTATAAAAAGCTTGAAACACAAGTCAAGCAGTTATCTAAGTATGGTGCTTTCGGTACGATGTTTGATAACTATACAAATGTAAATATCGATGATAAAAACCTCATCGTCTTTGATGTCAAGCAGATTTCTGAAATGGAAACCAATGTTTATAATGCACAGCTTTTTAATATTTTATCCCTTATGTGGGCAGAAACTTGTAAAAACAGAGAACATAATGCTTTCGTTAGTCCACATGAAAGACGATATATTGTGTGTCTGTTAGATGAAGCTCACCGATTTATCTCTGTAAAAAACAGACAGGTAACGAAATTTATTGAGACTCTTCTCAGGCGTTCACGTAAGTATGATGCAGGATTATGGTTTGCATCACAGTCTATACTGGACTTTCTTCCGTCCTCGGACAGTGCTGAAACAGACGTAATAAAGACAATCTTCCAGCTTATACAGTATAAAATAATACTTAAACAGTCACCTGACAGCATACAAAAACTGCATGAGATATTCAGTCAGTTCACTCTTTCCGAACTGAATAATTCAACTAATTTTCAGGCAGGAGAAATGCTAATGTCACTTTCTGCCGGTCGAAACAAAGTTCATTGCTACAAAATTGCAACCGATTGCGATTTGATGTACATCGGTAATGCACAAGACAGAAGTGAAATTATACATAAGATATTCAATCGCTATTATACTGAAATGAGTATGAAAGAATATGGCAAGCAATTATTAAATGATCCTGCTATCAGAGAAAACTTCTGCAAGGTTTTTACCAATGAGGTACTCAGCATTTTTGGTTTTGAAAAAGAAGATAGTGATTATCTTTATACTCTTGTAGCAAACACTGTTATTTCATTCGGACAAGAACTGATAGATATCGCAAAGGAGTAATGATATGGAAACAAAAAAAAGCAATATAATATATACCTTATTCTTACTCATAACATTTCCACTATTTTTCTTTATGCTGAGTTATCCAGCTATACGAACAAAGGCTAATGACAGTAAAAGTAAGTTCTATAATGAAAGCATTGAATTGGGTGCCTACATGATTAAGGTATCCGATGCGGCATATCTTGAAGATAAATCAGAACTTGATTTTATGCTATCTGTAATAAAAAAATCAGGCAAAACTGAAGAAGTAAAGCCTGAGATAGAGTCAGTATACTATTATTATAAAGGTGGAAAATACAAAGATGTAACATCGAACATGACCATAGATCAGCTGAATGACATATCATCACTTGCAAAAATAAGCGATGCTGAAAGTGAGTTTTCTTATATAGGTATTGCTATCTCTTACAAAGAAAATGACCACTATGCCGATGATAAAGTCGATGAATTCGGTGATACGATCAAGGGTGAGCTGATCGAAGGCAAAACATATAAAGTGGTCATTTGTATAGATAAACGTGATATAGAATTCATGGATTCCAAGGACTACGATCCCAAAGGCAAGGATCTTTCATCAAAAGAAAGTGATGATACCAGCAGTGAATATGAAGATGATTCCTCAAAGCCCGAGTATACTTCTATAATAACTACAACTACAAAACCAATGCTTGAGCCGGAAAGTCAACCGATCACAACGACAAGCAGAACTACTAAAAGCTCATCATCTACTACAAAAAAAGACAACAGTTCCTCCGCTGCTAGTCATAATAATTCAGTAGAAAATGGAAACGTTGGAGGTTATTCAGGTGGGTATTCCGGTGGAGGATATTCAGGCGGAGGTAATAATTACAACGACTATGAAGAACCTCCGAGAGAAGAAGGAACAACAACCACTAAGCAAGTTACAACATCAGTAACAACTACAGCAACAACACCTCAGCCGACCGTTACAACAACACCTGCGCCTGTCACAAGAGCTATTATTCATGTGGACGGTATAAGGCTGGAAACAGACTATGCTGCAAATAATGTTACTCTTAAAATCGGTGAAAAACATAAAATAAAAGCTGTAATATCACCAGATAATGCAGATGACAAGTCAGTAAAATGGGAAAGTAACCGTGAAGATATTGCTGTTATCGATGCAGACGGAGAGATAAAAGCAGTCGGAAAAGGTAAGGCTATAATCACCGCAACGACAAATGACGGCGGTCTGAAAGCAAGCTGCATGGTGACAGTATCATAAATAATGTGTCTATAGACACAGATATCATTAAAAAAGGAGAATAAAAAAATGACTGATAAAAACAATATATCATACGATAAATATCCGTTTCATGACGATGTTAAGCTTTCTTATTTCGGCAGATCTGACAAGGAAATCGACTACATAATCAGGCAAGGAATTGATGATTTTAAGAACGGAAGATCGTTTCCCGAGAACGGTAATTTCAACGGACTTGACAATTACAGCGTTATGATGGAGATAAATAATACTGTTGTCGGTGTTCGTCTGCCCGATCTTACCTATGCAACATGGAACGGTAATACAACAGATGGTGTCAGCAACGGACACTATATGATGACAAGAAAAAGTGCTCTTGAAGACTTCGCAATACGCGCAAATATCATCGACAAGCAGAGGTATATTACTAACGATGAATACTCTAAGATAATGATTGACGGTCTGATTCCCGAAAGAATAAGAGATGATATTTCCGAAAACTTGCAGGATAATCTTGACAGTTACGGCTCGGATGGTTTCACTTTCTGCGTTATTTCATATGCAGGAAATAGCGTAGCAACCTCCATGAATATGATGGATAACGATACATTTTACGAACATATCAGAGATTTCTTTGATGAAAACGATTGGTATCCTGACGGCGATTATGTTGATTTTCGGGTGACAGAATATAAATACGGATTTGGTAAAAGCACTGCAACAGATAAGCAAATCGAATATATAAATAACCATCTCGATAACGTATTACTGTTCTCACAGGAAACGGATCATCAAGCTTTTGAAGTAGACAGGCAGTATATTTTGAACCTTGACATGGGAGAATATCATGGACGATAATAACTTTTTTGAATATCCGTACAGCGAATTCCGCGATGGTGTTGAACAGGATTTCACCGAGAATGTCAGAGTAAAAAAGAAAGTATTTTATAAAAACATAGGTATAATAGCTGCCGGTATAGTATGTATGTTACTGTTCGTTCTCAGGCTGCCAAGCATATTCCTGTGGTTAGGTATAATACTTCTTATCGTTGGTTCTGTTCTATTCAAAAACACGTCAAAGCACGATGAACACTTGCTTGAAATATATGCCGGAGAACGTAAGATGGAGCTTATATATTATACAAACAGCTATCGTTTCAAGCGTGTTCTGAATGTAGCTTATGAAGATATTCTACGTGCAGAATTCGCTAATAACAGCTATGAAAAATTTCGTTTGTGCTTTAAAACCAGTGAAGATACAAACCTAAGTTCATTCACTTTGGACAACAAAAAGCTTGACGAACCTCTTGAAAATATATTAGAATTTGACCTTGCTCCTAACTCACTTGAACAAGGTTTCTTTTTATATCTTGCTTCAAGCTGTTTCGTTATCCGTAACTACAACAGGAAGAAAATTGAGAAAAAATACGGAACAGCCGAGGAATATTTTAATAATATAGGTGCTGATTTCTTTTCTCCCGGAGAATAAAAAGGAGTAACTTATATGAGTAAGAGTAAGAATGATATTCACATAAGAGGTCTTTCAGATAAAACGCTTAATGAACTAGATAATATAATGATAAAGCGTGGAATAGTATCAAGGAATGATATGATATGCAAAATTATTGAGGAATATGTTGCCTGCAATAATGATGAAATGGTAGAATATCTTCCAAAAATCGTTCGATCTCTGTGTGAAACAGAGATAAAAAACACATCTGCTAATTCAACTGAGGTCCTTACAGATGTTTACAGAACACTGCTAAGATTGATTAGAATTACGCAGAAACTTGAAAATTTTCTCTATCCTGAACTTGATAAAAATGATGTAAACGACCTGAATTCTAAGCAGCTTTTGGCGATTATAGAATCTGCGGAACAAGCTTCGCCTTGATTCAGTCAAAAATCAGCATCTAAAAAGAGTATATCCGTATATCCAAATAGCTATAAACAGTATATCTGTATATCCAAAACAGTATATCCGTATATCTGTTTTGAGAATATTCAGCTAAACGAAGTATATCCGTATATCCGAATTAGTATATCTGTATATCCATTTTATACTAACCAGTTCCCACGTTTTTGACCTTAAAAGTGCGGTACTACCGCACTTTCTTACTGGAGATGTCCCATCTCCTTTATGCTCATTACCTATTTATCAGCCGCAATAAAAAAAGGAGTGATTGAAATGCCCAAAACCAAAAGACTATTTTCACTGGATGACCGAACATTAGATTTATTAGACCTATTGAAAACAGAACGTGGTCTTACAAATACATCAGAATTATTAAGAGTGCTGATACTGGAAGCAGCCATTGCCGAAAACATCACAAGCGACTATGGTGAACTGCCGAGTACATCAGAACGTAAACGGGCTAAATCTGATATAGCGTCTAGGCTTGACCGTATGGAAGTAGCTTTATCCAAGCTGTCACATCAGATGGGTGACATTAAAGAATACACCTACGAAACACGAGACGGAGTTAACAGCTACCTAAACTTTTTAGGAGTTGAAAACACAGATACAGCTGACGAAAACATTAACAGCCAAACGATACATAAAAGCATACAACAGGCAAAACAAAATTACAACTCTCAGATGCGGCAAAATGCAATTAATAAAGCTAACTTCGGAGGTGGATACTAATGGCTACACCCGCCGTTGTATTCAAAATACAATTCCTTTACAACTGGTACATCCGATCTGATACACAAAGTAACAGCAATACCAAATATGTTAAAGGTGATTTTACTGACTACCTGGAACGACCATCTGCATTTCTTCCTAAACTGCATAGTAAGGAGCAAGAATACAAAGACTTTCTTGACTATATGAAGAACGATGAAAAATCGAAAGGCGCATTTGATACTGAACACGATCTGCTCTCACACGAACAGCTGAACGATTATAGGTCACAGGAAATGACAGCTCGTGAAAATGGTTGTCCCAAATATAGTGGGGTAATTTCATTTAACAATGAGTTTCTGCGTAACAATGGTATTCTTGTTGGAAGTAACATTGACTACATTAAGCTGAAAAATGTCGCACGTAACGGTATCAATAAGATGATCGACAAGTCAGACAAGCTTTCCGCTGATAACATCAACTGGATAGGTGCGATACATGAAAACACAGATAATATCCACATACATTTTGCTATGTATCCGCTGGAAAGAACTACACGCAGGAATCACAAAGATAAAAATCAGGACTGCATAGAACAGGATGCTATCAAAACATTAAAGTCAACGATAGCAAACGGCATAATCAATCAGACACATACACCCGAGATAACACGCATTAAACGTGAGATACTTTTTCCTCAGCTGTCCGATGCTATGGGCGATGCCGAAAAGATGCTGCTTGAACTGGCAAATAAATTTCCGCCGAATATTGCAATGCAGTATGGTAATCATCGAATGAAACCTTTCCAGCGCGAGATCGACAAGTGTGTTGATAAGATAATCGGCTCGGATCCCGAACTTAAAAAGTCATTTGACTTGTATGTATCATCGTTAGGTATGATGGATAGGCAGTATCAGGAGTTCTATGGTAACGAATCGCAGGCGTTGACATATTCGGAACATCAGATGGAGGACTTCTATAATCGTGCCGGAAACATTCTGCTGAAACACATTAAGGAGATGAAAAACGGTGAATATCCTGATACCGGGTCCGATGAACTTATAAAACGATTGAGCGATAAGGGTGTATCCGGGAGAGAAGAAAAAAAGGATATTGATGAACTTCGGGATTATCTGCTCAGTAATAACAAATACATCAGCAACTATAATATTGCGAACAAAGCGCTCGGTCTTATCAAAGACGATGATGACATCAAACGACTTGAAAGTGTTGCCGATATTTCTGACACAGCTGCATTTACACTTGGTATGTACTACAAGGATAAAGACAAAAAACTATCCGAAAAATATCTGCTTATGTCGGCAAACAATAATGACCGTGATTCTCAGTATCAGCTGGGCAAACTTTATCTGGCTGACGATGATATAAAGCAAGGTGCAGAATGGATGCGGCGCTCTGCCGATAACGGTCACGCTTATGCACAATATGCTTACGGAATAATGATGCTAAAAAACGATAGTCCCGAAGAGGGGTTATATTATCTTAATAACTCATTCAAAAACGGAAACAAGATCGCGCATAAGGTGGCGCAGTCATATAAGAAAAAGCTAGAAAGAGAAGAAACAAATCAAAACACCACAAACGTTTCTACCCCAAAAACTGTAACAAACAATCGCGGTAAAAGCATACGCAGAACAAAAAAAGCGCCGATGCTGCGTCGATCAGTAGCCGCATCGACTTATAATGCCAATATGTGCTGGTCACAGCTTAGAAGCATCATGGCTGAATATGATGCACATATAAAGCAACTTCAACGTGAATTCGACTATGAGAATCAGATCAGCAATGATGATTACCTCGAATACACCCCATACTATTAAGGTGTTATCCGAGAGGAAAGAAAAAGGAAATGGATAGGTGATGATGAAATGGAAGAAAAAAACAAAGATAACAGGGGTTTGGTGAGATTATGTCAACTACTGGGCTTTTCGCTGTTTTTCTTTTTGCTGATAAATGTCGCGCTCAATTATTTTATACTTGCAACCAAAGCCGTATCTGTACTTAATGATAAGCAAGCTGTAAATAAAATCCTGAAATTCCAAATCGAATTTCTTTACAAACAACCTAAAGGGGTTGATTTGCCGATGGTTTTACTACCCACCTTTGTAACTGCTTTCTTCATAACTTATAAGCTCGATGTCAAATGGCACGTTACACATGATAACCAAGAGATAAAGGGTAAAGACCGATTTCTCAACAAAAAGGAACTGAAAAAAATGTTCTACTCTTTTTCTGAAAATAATATGGAGAGTGCTGAGAAAAGCGGTATAATACTTGCGTACGAAAAAGGCAAATACTATATCGACTGTGAAACGATACACAGCCTTATCATAGGTACCACACGTTCAGGTAAAGGTCAGACCTTTGTACTGCCCATGATACGTCATATCGCTCTATCTAAATCAAAGCACAGCATGGTGCTGAACGATCCTAAAGGTGAGCTGCTGGAGAATACTTATAAACTACTAAAAGATAACGGATATAATGTAGTGGTGCTCAATCTGCGAGATACGAAAAAATCATCTTTATGGAATCCTTTGCAAGTAATCATCGACGAATACAAACGCTGTCGCAAAGAAAATGATGATCTATCCATTTGTATTACTATGATAGATTCTGTTGCTGACACATTCACTCATAATGATAAATCGGATCCTATCTGGCCCAAAAGCGCAAAAGCACTCCTAATAGCCATGATACTATATCTTCTTGAAAAAGGATACGATAACAACTGCATCGAAAATGTATCAATGTACTCAGTATATCAGATGTTTATTGACTTCGGTGCCCAAAATGAACGCCGTGAAAAACGTGAAGTCAATGCTCTCGATGAACTCTTTCAAGAACTCCAGCGCAAGGATCCTCAGAATCCTGCCGTGGCTGCTTATGCGGTATCACGATTTTCGTCTGGCGAGATGCGTTCTTCTATTTTTTCTACTCTTGCATCCAATATCAATATTTTCGGCTCAGATCAAGGTATAGCAAAGCTCACCTCGGGCAATCAGATCAATTTCTATGAACTTGTTGATCCCGAAAAACCTATGGCTGTATTTATGGTGGTTCCCGATGACAATCCCGCACGTTGGGTAATCAGTTCCCTGTTCGTTAATCAGTGCTATAATACACTGGTTGCGCTCTCTTCAAAGTGTGCAGGTCAGAAACTTCCGCAGCGTGTGCATTTTATCCTCGATGAATTTGGTAACATGGTCAGAATTCCTGATATGGACAGTAAGATAACAGTCGGTGCAGGACGAAATCTGCTTTTTAATATGTTTATACAGGATCTTAATCAACTTGACACCAAGTATGGTGATGCTGCCAAAACAATACGATCTAACTGCGGCAACATGATTTATATAAATTCTATGGACAATAATACCAATAAATACTTCTCAGAAATTCTCGGAACAACAACTATCGAATACACAACATACAGCGGAAAACTCAGCGAATTTGTTGAACACCAAAACCTTGTTGTTGAAGGACGCGCTCTTATGACTGCAAGTGAATTGTCAACGATGCCCTTTGGTTCAGCCGTAACCAAAAGGCAAAGGATGTATCCGATAAAGACACGATTCGAACCGTTTTATAGGCTGAATATCAAGATCACTTCTCAGGAAGATATTGCAAAAGATTGTAACCTGATAGATATGCCCCTTTCTGATACTATTTTTGATATGGAATTACTATGGAAACCTCTTTTTACGCCTAAACTAAATGATCAAGGGAAAAAAATGCTTGAGAATGATGAGAACGGCTTTGCACAGCCTGTGACGAATTGGAACGATGTTCGTAAATCATTTGAAGCACGAAAAAAGGTCAAGCTTGAAAAGAATGTCCGCACTGATTTCGCAAATACCGATGTTAATGAAAGCGTTGCTCTCAATTCAACGCTGCAAGTCATCATTAAAAAGCTGGACGAACTGTCCGGCGGGCAGTTCACTAATGAATATAAAAACAATAATCTGAGCGAAGTCGAGAAAATAATAAAAATGGCTATCGGGCGCGGTAAGCTGGATATGACAGAACGTGAAGAAATACGAAAGTACATAGATAACTCTCACAATGTGTAATCAATTAATGAATTATCTAACTTTTCTTGTAAAAGAGGTTGACAAACACTCCTGTTTCGGATATACTATAATCATAAAGAGGTGATACAATGGCTGTTTCAGAAGCTCATCAGAAAGCCAATATCAAATGGGGCAAAGAGAACTTAACTAATCTAGCAGTCAGACTTCGCAAAGAAAAGGCTGCTAAGTTTAAAGAACTTGCGTACAAAAACAATACAACACCAAACGCTCTATTCAAAGAATTCGTAGATAAATATATTGAGGACAACTCTTGACATACACAACCGATTATGGAGGTGATAGAATGGCATTGACAGAAGCTCAAAAAAAGGCAAATGCAAAATGGAATAAGGCAAATATGAAACAGATTGCAGTAAATGTACGAAAAGAAAAAGCGGAGATGTTTCAGGAACTTGCAAGACAAAACGGTACAAATCCCTCTGCGATCTTTCGGGAAGTTATCGATAAATACATAGAAGAACATAATAATAATACTTGACATACACTATGGAATAGTGTATAATATAAAGCAGACAGATCTAAACTGTCTGCTTTTTTATTTTATTAGATCGAGGTGTAAAATGAAAATACCAAATAAACTGCTGGAGCTGTCCCGTAACGAACTAATGGTAGCCTGCCGCCTGTACAGCATCGTTAACCGTCACACCAAGCTGACAACCAACGGATATGCAGTCTGCATCAAGCAGGAAACGATAGCAGCAAGCTGTGGACTGTCTGTAGCAACCGTTAAGCGTGTTTTAAAGGCTTTGTCTGAAAAGGGTATCATTACTCACCAATATCGTCAGACACGCGCTAACGGCTGTCTGGGTGCGACTCACTACGATCTGCAAGCCTTTTCTTTCCTCTCGGATTATTTTTATATGCCTAACGATGTTTTTAAGCTGGGTCTGTCGCAGAAGATGTTCTATGCGTATGCGCTTTTCTGTAAGTTGGCTGACAGCAATAAAAGATCCTTCTTCCATAGCTACAACGACCTTGCCGAGATGATGCAGCTTAAACGCAGTGAAGTCATAGAGCTTGTCGGTGCGCTTATAAAAACAAGGCTAGTATTCCGCACAAGGCGCAGAACAAAGGCAGGCGATCACACAGATAATTTGTACTTCATTGTATTGAGAGTCAAGGGGCGAATAAAGAAAAAATGGGCAAAAGAAATGAGAGCCCCTAGGACAAGGCTCTCAAATCAAAACGTGATTAAAAAAACAATTTCAAATCCACCAGCAAACCCACCAGAAGATCTTGCAAATATAATATCACAAAAAAATAATTTTGTCAAGGCTTATGGAAAAAAATGCTGCAATTATTTTTACGATGAGGGTGGGGGCTGATTTGAGCTGTCATTATCAGTACCCACTTTGTATTATCCTAGAGAAAGAAAAAATATATTTAGTTTATAAAACTATGTATATTATCGTAGAATATAAAGCAGCGTATTATTGTGAGGAAAAGGTGTGTTACTATGAAGAAAATAACAGCTCGTGATTATCTGAGAATAATGCGTGAGAATTACGGAACGATCAATTACTGCGCAGAAACCTGTGGATTCAAGGCAAGTGACTTAGGGAATATTGAAGCCGGGGTTGAGAACGATATCCGCGTGATAGCGAACACGTTCTTTCTTTTCTCCCGGAGATTTGGATTGAACTACTATGAGCTCATGATGATGGAAGCTAAGTTTCAGTTAGGTGATGAACCACCCAAAACTAAACCTAAAGCAAATGTATCCTTTGCGGAACTGCTAAAGAAAACACGAACACAGGCGGGTATATCACAAGCCAAGCTTGCTGATACTATATGCTGCACTAAGTTCACTGTGTACACATGGGAATGCGGTGACAACATACCTGATCTAGAAATGCTTGAACGAATCTGCTATGCATTGAAAGTTCCAGCCGATTTTTTCGATGCAGTATACAAAGCTGAACGATTTCAGCCGAGAACTCCAAGAGAAAGGAAAAAGAAAACATGAAAAAGCTTATAATATGCGAAAAACCAAGTTTAGCAAAGAACGTCCGTGATGCGATAGCACATCGTGAGAATGTTCAGCGTGTAGGCAACAAGGACTTGTATTACTACGAAAGCAGCAGCTATGTTATTACGTTCTGCTTCGGACATCTTCTTACTCTCGGGGAGCCTGAAAAATACATTCCGGAGGGAGAAACTGCTGTCCTTCCGATAATACCCGCGAATTTCAGGCTGTTCCCGAATGACAAGGACTGTGCAAGGCAGTACTCGCTTATCAAGAAGCTGATGGATATTCCTGAGATCGACGGTATCATACACTGCGGTGATGCGGACCGTGAGGGTGAGATCATCGTGCGTAACGTCCTCCGCGTCGCTAGGAACACAAAGCCTGTGTATCGTCTGTGGCTGCCGGAACAGACCGAAAGCACGATACTGAAAGCCCTTAGCTCACTGGAAAATGACAACAAATACGATGATCTGGCTAACGCTGGATATGCGAGAACATTTGTCGATTGGCTGTTCGGCTATAATCTTTCCCGTTATCTGATGCAGAAAGCTAATGTCCGTAAAGGCTGGGGCGTTGGTCGAGTAATTATCCCGATAGTCGATACCGTGTATCAGCGCGAACTTGAAATACGCAACTTCGTTTCGACACCGTATTTTCAGCTTCATGGTGAAACGGAAAAGGACGGCATAAAGGTCACTGTCACCGATAAGGAAAAATACGATACTCAGGAACAGGCACAGCTGCGGCTTACAGAACTGTCATCGGGTGTATATCGGGTCGGCAGCATCGATACGAAAAAAGCTGTTGTCACTCCGCCAAAGATGTTCTCACTAGATACGCTGCAAGGTAAGCTATCAAAGGACCTGGGTATGACACTCGACAAGTCGATGCCCATTATCCAGTCGTTATACGACAAGAAATTTATTACATATCCCCGCGCTGATACTGAGTATTTCGCAGATGAAGAAAAAGCAGATGTATTCGCTGTTGCTGACAAGATGAATGCTGTATATTCCCTCGATCTTGAACACAAGGACAGCAAAAAGATCTTTGACAGCAGCAAGGTGGAAAGTCACTCGGCTATCAGACCTACGCTTAACTTTCCGACAAGTGAAAGCGGTCTGTCCGATGATGAACAGAAGGTCTATAACACGATAGTCAAGCGTTTCTGCGCGGTATTTGCTCCGCCTTGTACCGTCAACAGGACCGTGATAGTTTTCACCGATGGTACTCATGAATTCAAGATAAAGGGTGATACTCCCCTTACTCCCGGTTTCCGTCGATATGAACCGCCTAAGAAAACCGATGATAATGATGAAGATAACAAAACGCTCCCTTCTTTTTCTCCCGGAGAACTTGTATCATTCTCTTGGGTCATCGACAATAAGATGACAAAGGCTCCTCCGCGTTATACCATTGATTCCCTTAATGCGTACCTTAAAGCACCTTTTGCTAAATCATCATCTGCCCAGGATAACGATGACTCCCCTGCCGATGACAGCGAACTGTATGAAGCTGTAAAAAAGGGCATGGAGATTGGCACTGTAGCAACCAGAACGGGACTTATAACCAAATGCGTAAAGACCTACAAATACCTCGATATAAAGCAGGGAAAGTATTACTGCACCGAAAAAGGTGAAGCTTTCATTGGATATCTTCATCAGCTGAATATAGACCTTTTCACAGAAAGAAACATCGAATTCAATATGATGATAAAATCGGTCGAACTTGGAAAAGAAACAATGCAGCACTCAATAGATAAAACTGCCGATGAGATACGCAGGATAATCGCACAGGACGTTACTGTTAGTTCCGCACAGAAATTTACAGACAGCAACAGTTTAGGAAAATGTCCTTTCTGCGGCAGTGATATACTTGACGGTACTAAAAACTTTTACTGCTCGGCATACAAAAACGGGTGCAAATTCGTAATTTTCAAGAACACATACTGTCATTTCTCATTTGTTAAGGACGGTAAGGAAATTAATTATTCAAAGCCAATGTCACTGACGAAATCCAACTGCAAGGCTCTTCTAAGCAGCGGCAGCACCACGGTCAGCATCGAGGAGAAGAACGGCAAGGGCAAGTACAAGATCGGTGTTACTTTCAAGCCTGATAATAAGCATGAGTTTGTCGGTATAGAGCGTATCCGGGAGAAGAAGAAAGAGGGTTGATGTTTTAGATTAAGCGATGTCTATCTACCCTGCATTTATATCAGCATCTTAAGAAAGATTGCGAAAAATCTGTATTTTCGCAAACAGGCTATTGACATCGCACACTTTTTATGCTATGATAACCAAAGGTCAAGGAATGAGCCTTGACCAAAACTTAAAACCTTGAAAGGACGGTTTTTATTATGAATACAGTGACAGCAAACTATTTGTACAACCTTATTTTTAACAACACAAAGTATGAGGGTGACGGTCACTTCCTCGGCAACAAGGCTTTTATTTCAAAAAATAATAAACTTGTGCAGATCGAGTTCTTAAAGGGCAACAAGATAGGAAACTTTAAGGAAGGTCTGAGAGATATTACTATCAAAATCAAACTCAAATCCATGTCAGCAAATGGCGAGGAAATCGAAACCTGCATGAGTTTTTATGATGAAACAAATAAACTGTTTCTTGCTGATTTTAACGGTTTTGTTGGCGTTGATCCGACAAAGGCTTATGATTGCATAGATGAAACTTTCTGTTTTGTAGGTGATATAAACATGATTGCTAAATATGAGGACTTCCTCACAAATCTGCTTAAACCCAATGAAGTTAAGCCACTAAGGGCTAGGTCTGCCCTCCGCTATTTCTTGCGTTGCATGGGCAAAAACATATCATCTTTCCTAGACTTTATATTCGAGTGAAAACATAGTAGAATAAGTTGTAAACACGTTCATTTGAAACAAAATGAGCGTGTTTTGTTTTACATAACCGCCTTTCGAGTGAAGCAGAAAGGACGAATTTATCAAAGGGAGGTAAAGTAACCGGTTATACGCTTACAGTGTGTCTATAGACACAGTTCAGCAACCAAAAAGCGTCCGACACTCACCGAAAGGTGGTGTCAGACGCTTTGTATTCTTATTAGCTTATTGGTTGCGGTATAATAGTCTGTGCAATTTAACCTCATACTCACTGAGGATTATTAGGGTTGTTATTCTTGTTTTTGCCTTTGCCTATACTTCTAAATATGATGCCGAATAAAATAAGAGCCAGTCCTCCAACTGTAAATATCAGGAAAAAGAAATCATTAAGCATTCTCCATTCAAAGGCTAATTCTGCAATTACTGCCAGAATTGCTACAATTCCAAGCGCCAAAATAAAATCTCCAAACTTCTTCATAATAAATAACCTCCTAATTAATATCATTGTTTTACGGTATATTATCGCTCATTGGGTCAGGTATAAGTTGAGGTATATCATCGCTCTTCGTTGTTTTTACGCTTTTGGCAAATTCAAAAAACCAACTATCTGCGCTTTCAAGTTCTTCATCAGATATGCTTTCTTTGCCATCGCATGGTGCAACAGCAAACGAGAACATAGTATCCACAAAGTTTTCATCCATGCAATGCACGTCTATTAATGAATAACTTCCTCTCTTGCTCTCATTCTTATAGTCATGCATGGTGTTATCTCTTAATATAATAACTGCTCTGTTTCCATCTTTTTTGATAGTATATGTAAACAGTTTAGAATCTATATGTCCAAAAAGACTTAAATCTCTTATTTCTTTTTCACAAAGATTTTTAAGATTATCATCCGTGTATTCCGTAAGGTCAAGCTCCTTTGCACTACCACCGAGTTTGTGTATTGCATATCTCTGACCATTCACTTCATATACGTAAGCACATTTCTCGTAGTTCATATATGCGGGAAGTTCATAATTTATATCGAAACTGTAATCACTCATTTGATCCCAAGAGCAACTCGAGAAGCTTTTTATTTCCTCTGGTTTCGGAATATCTTCAAATGAACCGATATAATGTTTTGCCGAATTTAAATATTCGCTGTTGATCCAAATGTTTGATACGGTTTTAGTTTTAAGGTCTATTTTTACTGAATAATAATATCCGGTTCTGCTGTAAACACCCTCTTCTAGTTCTTTTTGGTATGATGTGATGCTGGAATCAAGAATATCATTATTTCCTTTTGGTTCAATATAAGCATCCGTCACCATATCCTTTATGTAAAAAAGAGTATCCACATCTTCTAAATCGGGTTCGCCCCAAAGCTTGCGGACATCCTCTATCGGCATACCTACCTTTACTCCTTTTGGAAATACCACATCATTAATGTCTGATAATGAAATAACATTACAATCCGATAATAACTGCTTTTCATCTTTTGTTTTAGTGAAGAAAAAGCTTGTTTTAACATCATCGATAATAACATCATAAATACTCGATTCTGCAATGACCGTTGATGGATCATCACCTTGGGTTATTCCATCATTCGCATCATCAGCAAGTTCTACACCGTCCATCTCAAACAGTTCCTTAGCCGTCATGGGCAACTTTATTACCTTTTCACCAATCTGAAATACATCAGTATACATTTCCGCATTCAGTACTTCATCAGCTATCTTTGTCTCAGAATCGCTTTCATTATCCGCGGCACTGTCATTATTTTGATTTTCTTCATTTCCACTTTTTTCGACTTCTGTTTTATCATTAGAAATTTTACTGGACTGTGTAACGATTTTGCTTTCGTTATCTGCATTTCCGCAGCCTGTGATACAGCCACAGATGCATATAGCTGTTATGAGTGATATTAATGCTTTTGTTTTCATAAAAATACTCCTTAGAATATGATTTTGTAACATAAATATTATACCTGAATTAAGAAAAGATGTCAATAGATTTGTTAGGTGTCCTGGACAAAAATAAAAGAGATTATATTTTTAACTGTACAATATTTTTCTCTAATAGATATTGACTTTTGGGCTAAGATGTGATATATTATTAATTATAGATAGACATTATATGAAATTGTACGATTGATAGTTGGAGGTGTGTTACTATGAATTATAAGATAATCAATGATGAAGGTGACAAATTCTGTATGACGTGTATCATAATTTCACTACTTCTCAACATTGGTATAGCATATCTATACATGACTCGCTTCAATGGATTCAATATTGGAATTCAGTTATTAATCGCTTTTCTGATAACATTGGCAGCATTTGGAGGTGGACAGATTTATAAATACCACATTGGTCATATAATACAAGTTGTTTCATCAATTTGTTATGCAAGCTTTATTACCGGATTTGGCGCACATCTTTTCAAATATAAGGAAATAACATTAATTCGCACCATTGCTTTTTTATTCATAATATATATGGAGTTGGGTGTGCATATATTTATCTGGGCTTTCCGTGATCGAATAATAAATAAATACAAGCATATTATGCGTAGAGAATAACTTATATCCACTAAAGTGTGTCTATAGACACACTCCCAAAAAGAGCACTCGTTCAAGTGTTTTGCACTTGAATGAGTGCTCTTTTCTATTGCTCCCAAATATCATAAAGCATATCAAGTGCCTTTTCAACTTCACCTGTATAGGCTTCTGGTTGATTCTGCTTTTCTAACTCTCGATCAATTTGCTGTTGTTCATATCTATGCTGTGAAGATAAGCTTTCAGAATAGCCGTTGTTATAAGCAGTTATCATGTATTCTCTGCCACGATAATTATAGATCAGATACGTGATATACGAATTGTACTTATCCTTAATTGCTGCAATTAATTCAGCTTTCATATCACCAGCTCCTTCTATAGCTTTCCGTAGTATTTGATAGCCTTGATAATAGGATCTCCACAATTGTTGGCTTTACCAAGAATGACCAGTTCTTCATATACTGTTTTCTCCGCTTGTTCTTTGGATTCAGCCTTCACAGCCACACTCTTTGGTATGCTCTTGAAATTTGACCACCGGAAATACACGTTGTAAATATTCATTCTATCACCTACCTAAAAAACACATTCCTTAACACCGTATATAAAAACATTGCCGTACTCACGATATGCTATGCCTTTTGAAATCAACAAGTCCGAATATTCTTTAAGTTGCTTATCTGTCATAGCAAACGTTACATTATATAGATCATTTTTCATCGGCTTCAAATCGCAGGGAGGACTATTCTTGATATTATTCATGAGCACGATAAACCTTTCATTAGTCATCAACTCACCCCCTCTCGTCTAACATCTTCAGCTTCCATGAAGTAGAAGTATCCATCATTGAGTCTGTTCAGCTCGTTGCAGTTTTCCTGAGCTTCCTTATCCGTACAGTACCGAGTCGATACGTGAAGATCTTTGCAAGTAGCCTTTTCACCGATCTGCTTGAAAAAATAGTGAACTGTTTTCATATCATCACTCCTTCCATATCTTCGCACTGAGTATCTTGATGTTGCCACTTCCGTAGTGATCCTTAACGATCTGGATCGCCTGCCGGCGGTCATTAACTCCGTACACTCTTGTTCTCTCATAGAAATAAAGACCTTTGAACATAAATACTACAATGTAATCTTTCATGATAGCACCTCTTTCTTATTTTCGGGGGATTTCTTATTACATATATAGTATATCATATTGCTAGCAATATTTCAATTGACATTTTAGTTGATTATTGCTAGCAATATTTGTATACAATTGATATTGCTAGCAATAAAGTGTTGTGCTATAATAATTATGGAGGTGATCTCAATGCCTGAGAATGATGAAAAGAAAACCTACTACAAAAAAACACAGAGTAAGTCCGTAGTAAAGTACATTTCAAATAACTACGATCAGATCTCGGTTCGTATACCAAAGGGTAGCCGGGAACGTTACAAGGAATATGCTGAAAAGCGTGGTACAAGCCTTAATGCACTTATTGTTGAATTGCTGGAACGTGAAATGAATAATGAGGATTGATTTCTTCTTTTCTCCAGGATACTATAAAGTGTGTCTATAGACAGACTTCGATTGACATGATAACAAACAAATGATATAATGTTCTAAAGGCGGTGAGGTAATGAACAGATACAATATAATGCACAAGGACAAGATAGTTGCACAGGCTGAAGACAGCAGAGTTACTGCGGTCTTTGATAAGGCTCTTTGCCCAAACAGTATTTTTGTAGATGCCGACCTTGAGGTGTGGCTGAAAAGCAGGAGTATCGATACTCATCGTTCTAATTCCCGCAGGCTTTACAAATTTCTTCGCATGAAAACTGATGCGGATATTGATGAGATAATCAATATCGGTCACGGTATAACAATTACAGATAACTGGTGGATACAGCGTGAGGACGAGATGCTTGACTATTCGTCGCTAAAACAGTATAATGAAGAGCTTGCTGATATTTCCTTATACGGTTTTTCCAACAAGTGTAAAGATAAATCAAAAGGATACACTCAGCTTGGTACGATCGGAAGCTATGAAAAAGCATGGCGTTTTTCAGACGATGCATGGTATATGTACAAGTTGGGCAGTAAAACAGAACTTATCTCGGAATACTATGCGCACTGCTTTCTGAAAAAGTTGAATGTGAATTGTGCCGAGTACAAGGTTGAAAGACGTGTACTTGAAACGGGTCTTGAACAGGAATGTATCATAACCAAAGATTTTACGCAGAATGCGCTTTTCGATTTTGAACCATTCTTCAATTATTTCAACGATAACGAAGATCCTGATTTCATACTGACAAGACTTGCTCAGATGGAAAAGAATAATACCATGTCGGGACTTGTAGAGGATTATGTTAAGATGTGCTATTATGATGCGCTTCTTATGAACGTTGACAGACACAATCTTAACGCAGGATTTCTCAGGGACAGCGAAAACGGAGGTATACTGTGTCTTGCTCCATGCTTTGATTATAATCTTTCGCTTTCCGCTGCCGTATCACTGCATTTTAGTGAAGCTAAAGCGGATCTCATGAAGTATTTCACCGAGAACGATAGGCTCATGGAAGTCATGGATCCTCTTATGCCCGGGAGAGAAGAAATAATTTCTGCGGTCGAAACAGCAGAGAAAAAGACGAAATTAGCCTTTCCTAATGACAATTTCAAATATTCGCTGTTCAGCGATTATGTTATTTCGGCTTATGACTATTGCAGTAAAATGCTATCAAAAGAAAATAATAACACCTATTCAAGGCACTGAGCCTGAATAGGTGTTATTTCTTTTCTCACGGATAGTTCAACGTGTGTCTATAGACACACTTTAGAAAATGGGCTATTGTTTACAACTCAATATCTACATCTACTTTTTCTTTTTCTTCTTGTAAATACCGTAAATATGCCTTAATTACGCAATCGACGAATGCTATAATAGCAGCATTCAAGTCTTCTGGGGTCTTTTCCAACTCTATATCTTCCGGGGTCGTAGAATTTTTTTTATTTATACTATGGATATATTTTATAATATCATCAATCAATTCTTCAGGAGTCGTTTCCAACTCAATATCTTCCGGAGTTGAAGACTTTTTATCATACCAATAGCAGAACAAAGCTATTACACCGTTAATTTGTACATCAGAATAGTTTTTAAATCTCTTCTTAACATAAGATCTTAAATCAAATGGTAATGTATCCTTGATTTTATTTTGAACTAATTTATTGATATCATTATCATCAATGATAATGTCATTATCATTCTCATAATCAATGAAGATAATATTATTTTTTTCTAAAAAATATCGTAAATCATCGAGATTAATAGATGGAAGATTCTTAATAAAATTGTCAAATATACAATAATTCATATGGACACCTCTTATCTACAAATTAATATGATTAATTATATCAAAAACACACCATATTGTCAAGTCATATAAGAGTGTACTATCTTACTTCCCTTCCGTCAACTTCTGATACATCTTCATCAGCTCCGCCACGCACTCACTCTCGGTCATGGTCTTATAGTCGAAACCGTATGCTTGCATAACAGCCTTATCGTTGAGCTGGTGAGCTTTTACTAGGTCAGTGTAAAGATACATCTTTTCGCCATACATATCAGCAAAACTGCTATCAGAATACTCTGCACGAGCATCGAGTATAAGCTGCGCTGTTTTTTCAATCAATGCTTTCTGCTCAGGAGTTGGATTACACCATGGGAAGTTGTTATAAACAATGTCCTTTGAGTAGCGGTAATCACTCTTGATTCGACCACAAACCGTCCTGACCCATGCCATATGTACATTTGAAGTAAGAATACCAAAATGATATATTGAAGCATTTGGAATTATTAAATTAGCATCTCCGGATAAAACACTTGGACTTTCAAAACCTAAAGGTATATATCTTCTTTTTTCAGACGAATGCCGTGGTACAATTATAAAATTGCCATGTGGCATATTCTCTACGTGAAATCTTGTAGGTTTTTCACTGAGCTTTCTTGTTCCTTCACTTTTACTTGATAATCTAAATTGGCGTACTGCTTCAACCCTTTTTAGGCATTCGGGCATAGACATAAGCTCTTTTGGTGAGCAATCTCCTAACCAGAGGCAATACCTAGGCTTATTGTTTATAAACTCAGTTGCTCCAAGCCATTTCTTGAAATACTTTGAGGATTGAGGTTCTCTAAGGATAAAATCCTGCATTTCTTCTTCGGAAAAAAGATAGTTTCCGTCATCAATTGGTTTGTTTCCGATACCTATATAAGGTACAGAACATATTGGAGTAGCTCTGCTATCTATTACTATATCATCTGCTTCTACAAGATAACCATTGATATTTCTTACTATCTTTTCTGCACCATTATCAAATAATCTTTTAGCAGCTGCGTTTGATGCAATGCTAAATCCTACAATTATACAGTGAACATGGGCTTTTAGGCTTGCTTCACTGTCCCATCGGAATGTTCTGTGAGCAAAATCAATGTGTACGCCCATATCAAAAAGCTTTTTCCAAAGAATAGCTACCTGTTCGCCCTGCGTAATGCTGTTTGTAGAAACAAGTGCTGTTCTGATTTCGGTTCCTTTCATTATATCGGCTGCTTTTTTATACCAACAAGATACATAGTCGAGATTGCCGTTATTTTTTACACCGTCAAATATATTAAAAACATCTGCTTTCTGAGGATCAGACATTAACCTTGCGCCGATAAACGGCGGATTACCCATAATATAAGACAGCTTATCCTTTGGTACAACACTCTCCCAATCTATGCGCAGCGAGTTGCCCTCGGTGATGTTAGCATAGCTTTTCAGTGGCAAAAAATCAAGGTTATTCTGTATGATCTCCTCGGTTTCGTGCATCATCTGCGCTTCGGCTATCCAGAGTGCAGTCTTAGCGACAGTCACAGCAAAGTCATTGATCTCAATGCCATAAAACTGCCCGATGCCTACCTTTATAGGGTTGAAGTCACCCTCACCGCCTATAAGCATCTGACCGCCGTGTATGACTTTCAATGCTTCATTCTCCAGTCGGCGCAGGCTGATATAAGTTTCCGTAAGGAAGTTGCCTGAACCGCAGGCGGGATCGAGGAACGTGAGTGAAGCAAGCTTATCTCTGAACTGCTCCAGTTTCGTTCTTCTTGTTTTATCGACCTTTGTTTCGCATATCGAATTGAACTCTGCTTTCAGCTCATCGAGGAAAAGAGGGTCAATGACCTTGTGGATATTCTCGATAGAGGTATAGTGCATACCGCCTGAACGTCTTGTTTCGGGGTTCAGAGTGCTTTCAAATACTGCGCCGAAGATCGTCGGGCTGATCTCAGACCAGTCAAATCCTGCGCTTGCATTGTTCACAAGCAGATCCACGATCTCATCTGTGAAGCGCGGAATTTCGATGTTTTCATCAGCGAACAAACCACCGTTCACATAAGGGAACGCAGCAAGGTCATCGTCCATATAGGGGTCACGATCTTCGGGTTTGGTGTCAAGAACCGTGAACAGCTCGATAAGTGCCTTGCGGATATCTTTTGCTTGAAACTGTTTCAGATACCGCCCGAACATTTCATGCTTGCCGAAAATGCCTGCATCTTCCGCATACAGGCAGAATACAAGCCTTACGCACAGCATATTTAGGCTTTTCAGCGTATCAGGACTATCAGGCTCCTTGTACTGTTTCAGGATAGCATCATACAGCTTACCAACAAGCTCACCTGCCTTCAAGGAAATTTCCATTTCCTTTTTCAGCATTTCGCTTCCTGTTTCCACCAGAAATTGCAGACGATAATAGTCTTTTGCAAGGTCTTTCAGGAAGATCTGCTCAGGCTCACCGTTGGGCTTTTCCATGTCATATACAAGGAATTCCTCAAAGTTGCAAGTCACTATCCACCGGGGGTGCTGCGATAACGGCAGCTCGGTGACATAGCGTTTTGCCTGTTGGAACGGATTGAGCAGAGAGCCGTCCGATTGCTTAATAGCCTTGCGTAAGTCCTTACCGATAGACTTCTGCTCGATCATAACGTGCGTTGACTTGATATAGCCGTCAATAAATGAGGTGTGATCCAGATGCACCTGATCCTCAAAGCTAATAAACTCAGCTATGTTATCTACACCGTATACGTGCGTAAGCAAATCTATCCAGAAAAGGTTAGACTCCCCTTTTTCATAACCTCTGCCTTTCCAACGCTCAGCGAACTCTTTCGCAGCCTTTTTCTGTTCTTTTTCAGTCATAGTAAATCCCCCTAGAATGGAATGATTATCACCATACATTATAGCATATTTCCGTGAAAGGTTCAACTGTAATCAGATAATTTCATTTTTTTATTAAAAGTGCTTGACAAAAAGTAAAAAATGATATATAATTTATGACAGCATATTGCAGGCATAAAAATGTAATTCAACATTTATGAGGAGGCAAATTAATGAAACAATCTAAAATCCAAAAAAGCTTTTACTTTAGTGATCAAAAAACAAAAAACATAATTGAAAAGCGTTGTGCTGATTTAGCGTTGATAAATAATCAGTCAACCTCATTTATAATCGAAGATAAACTGATGAAAGGGTTATTTCCCCAAAATAAGGAAGCATGGGATCTGACAACAAATTTTCTGTATAGTGATGAACCCAATAGCGTAAAAGATACGCTTTATGCTATCTTTCAAAACAATACAACAGGGATCCGAAACTCAGTACATGATAATTTATTGCCGATAGTAATGTTTTGTTTAAAACACTATAAGGGTCCTTCTAGTTTTTCGTCCAAGAATCAGGACCTCTATCATCTTATTGATCAGCTAAACTTAATAATTAAAAGAATACAAAATTGTGTTTCCGCAACAATCGACACAAAGGAAAGAGCATTTTTATATGACAGAGCAATTAATGCAGCAGATTTGATTAAAAGACTCCAAGAAAGTCCAGAAAAGATTAACCCATATTATATTTTTGAACTTATAGCCGACTTTTTTGCAATGCTTGATGATTTCCTTTATAGTTTTACTGCATTAAGCGATTTAACTACGATTTGTCAATTTGAGGAAAATGTAAACACAAGGATTGAGCTATTTAATTTAATAAACGAACTTTCAGCTGATTGGGATTCAAAGCCTGAGAAAGAAGATAACAAAATGAGCTTATATCCCGAGCTTTACTTATTAAATCGAGTAAAATTTAAAGTTATTGAGGATGAGCGTTTTCCTTCTGATTCTTTTGGTGTTTATGCCAATGATGCTTGTGTGGGATATATAACTCCTGTAAATAATCAATTACTGTGGAAAAAAAGTTTTGACATAGATAATCCTCGATACCAATTCAAAGATGAAGGCATATTTGCATCGGTAGTGGCAGAGTTAAAGAAATATAAAAACGAGCATGGATACAAATATCTAGTAATAGATTGTTTGTGCGAAGGATATGCAAGTATACTTGACCACGCATTGATTAGTCGAGTAGGATTTAAACAATTACCGGATAATCATCCATCACTTTATTATTTAGAGTAAATAAGGAGGATATAAAAAGTGAGAATATCAGATTTACATTTTTCAGACGAAACAGAGTTGACGTATTCGGCTATAACTCAGTGTTTATTTAAAAAGGAAAATGAAAACGGAGCAGCTGAATATAATGAATTAGTGAAAGAACTTATCAAAAATGCTGCTGACACAGATGATTTTGTAGCTAGTTATCTTGATGAAGCAAATGCTGTAAAACATAATTATTACAAATCCGAATGTTACCAGATCATGCTAAAAATATATGACAACAATAAAGCTAAAGAATACTGCCGTAAAATGCTCGGTAGAAAATACAGAACTACAATATCGGATGCAGAATCACTAAAAATTGGAAATAAAAACTCTGTGATGTATATTCCTTCTTTAGGCACAAGCACATATACACGTTATGCAATATTAGAAAAAAATGAATTTTACGCCGATAACATTATGACTCATATGTTATCATTTGAAGGTACCAAGTTTAATATCTATCTGCAAGACAAAGGAGAAGAAAATAAAATTGACAAAGTATTGGATAACGGCAAATATAGTGTATATTCATTCGATGGGATAATGGCACTAGTAAAAGAATAAAAAAAGCATCAAAAAAGCACTCATTCAAAATTTAATCATGAAAGAGTGCTTTTTTAAGAAATCATTCGTACTGTAAATTCACATAAAATACGATTCTTTTTCTCCTGGACAATTAAAGTGTGTCTATAGACACACTTTAGTAAATCTCATCAAGCTTTGTCATCGCAGTCTTTTTCTGTTCCTCTATGACATGATAATAGAACTTCATCGTTATCGAAATGTCAGAATGCCCGAGAATTTCGGAAACGACCTTAATATCAGTCCCTTGTCTGAGCAACAGCGTTGCGAATGTATGACGCAGCGCGTGAACAATGTCTTTCTTCCCGTTAATTCCGCAGTTTTTAAGAATACGCGACATAGTGCGATGAATAGCACTTGGATCAACTAACAGACCATTCTCCGTGGCAACTATCCTATCATTATCACCCATTATAGCGTGTATCTTTACTAAAGCATCAAGTGCTGTTTTATTGAGAGGAACATAACGAACAGAATTTCGTGATTTGGGAGAATTTACTATCTTTTCATACTTCATGCTGCTGTCTCCTCTTGTTTTTACCGACGAAACGCTGTTATGTACGTAAACTATTTTATTTGTAAAATCAACATCAGACCAACTAAGTGCAAGAGCCTCCCCAACACGCAGACCAGTGTTAAGCATAAAAACAATAAAATAACCGTACCTATACTTAAAACTGCCATTATTATAAGTTGAAATAGCTTCGGCAGCAATCGCCCTCGCCTGTTCGGGAGAGTAATATACTACCGTTTCATCAGATTTATTGTTTTTTGGAAGAACAACCGAAAGTATAGGATTCTTCTTTATATCCCCTTTTAAAACCGCAAGATCAAGACAACTCTTCAAGTTAACGTATGCTTTCTTGGTAGTACTATAAGAAGAACGTTCTGAAAGATTATTCAACATCATTTGAATATCATCAGCAGTCAGTTTCTTTAACTTTATTTTGCCTATAGCCGGGAAGATCTGATAATTTAGACTTTGTTCTACCCTATCATACGAAGAACGCTTTAATGATGGGCGTTTAGTATTAATAAGCCATTTTGTCATGTACTCCTCGACTGTGTTGTTGCTCTGTTTCTCGAATAACATTAAAAATATCCTCCAAAGTATGTATTCCTGTGCAAAAACGCACAAGAAATATAATACCAAAAAGAGGATAACACGTCAATAAATTATATAAAAATACACATCTGATATATCAATATATATATCCGCGAGAAAAAGAACAAACAAATTAAAATTTATTCAAAATTATTTTTTGAAAAGGCTTGACAAACAAAAAACGCTGTGTTATAATATATATAGTGGGTAAGAACAACAAAACACCCACCTGTGGCTTAAATGAACGCCAATTCAAGTAAGCCATCAGCACAAATGCTATGCAACAGCAGATGTGAGACTTTTACAGATGGATGCATCAATGTCCATGTTATCTATTATAACATGGTTTTGATATATTTGTCAAGGAGTTTTCAGTATGCTTTTGCGAGTAGTGCTGAGAACTCTTTTCTTTTTCCCGTAAGACTTACGGATCCTACGGCTGACTCCAGTTGAACTGAATAGCCAGAGAGAGAAAGCAACCTCGACGAGACCTCAATAACTGCTGAATTATTTCAGCTGCATTGAAACAGTTTGCATTTGCAAGCCTGCCTAATGGCAGCTACCTCAATGTACGCCGTGACCACTTAGTGACAGTAAGTGTAGCGAGTATAAACACTGTGGTGTGAGCTACCGGGGAGGTAATCGGGAAGTCATGGTCTGTATCGACTATGCAAAGGGCGCAGCCGACAGCAAGGTGTATTTGCTTAAAGAGTTTGTCACTCCTCAGAATACACTGATGACTAGGCGATCTAAATGATCTGCGTCAAAAGGAAAACTTTCAAGGCAATCCACAAAATTATTTCCGCTATGGAACAGCGGTTATAAATAAACCAACAGGCTGGTATAGCAAGTACCGCTTGTTGGCACAAATTCACTGAGATCAATGGACTTGTGCCAGCAAGTGAATTGCATACACTGTGTCTATAGACACACTTTAGATATGAAAAGCCCCCGCAAGGGAATTTCTTCCCTCACGGAGATAGCAGGGGCACCAAGGATCGAACTCGGGACACGCGGTTTTGGAGACTTGAATAACTTTTAATAAGTAATAAATACCCAATTTATTAGCATCTAACAATTCCTCCATGAATTCAATACATTATACCATACTAAATTTAATTAGTCAACATCACATTTAGTGTGGCTAAAGACACATTTATAACAACGACAAAAGATAGCGTTTGACAGAAGTCAGGCGCTATTTTTTATGGCAGCGGCAGGGTCGCTCCCTGCGGGCAGTGCTTAGTGTTTTTCTCACTGCCCTTTCCGCTGTCAATAGATTGAAAAACACTAAGATTAAAATCCGCAACAGCGGTGAAAGGAAAAAAGCCATGAAAAACACAAAAATAATTGCAGTAGCAAATCAAAAAGGCGGCGTGGGCAAGACCACTACGACGATCAATGTAGGTGCAGCACTTGCTCTTACGGGCAAAAAGGTCCTGCTAATTGACTTGGACACTCAGGAATCCCTTTCAAATTTCCTCGGGATCTACAATGCAGAGAACAATATAGGTAAAGCGCTTTACAAAACAGTTAACCACGAAACTATTGACCTTGCAGATTACATTGTCACAAACGAGGTCAACAGAGTTGACATAATCCCGGCAGAACTGAACACTATGCAGCGTATCGCCATAGACCTTGTATCAGTCAGAAGCAAAGAAACAGTTTTTCGCAGACTGATAAATCAGAACAGTGAACTGCTTAGCAGATACGACTACATCCTGCTTGACTGCCCACCGTCCCTTAATGTTATATTGGATAACGCACTTACAGCAAGCCGTTATGTGCTTATCCCCTGTCAGGCTCACCCTCTGAGCTATCCCCCGCTGCCTAATCTCCTATTACAGATAAATGAGATCCAGTCAGAACTGAATGAAAGCATAGAAGTCATCGGAATAGTCCCGACTATGGTTGATAGAAGCAACAACAGCAGAACAACAGTCGAAATGCTGCGCGGAAATTATTCCGACATAGTCTTTAATAGCGAGATAGAACGTATGGCTGTTGCAGCTAACTCTGCTCTGACAGAAAAAGCGGTCGTTCTTTCCAATGCTAAGGACAACCGCGTATCACGTGAATACAAGGCTCTCACTGATGAGCTTGTAAGTCGTATCGAGGGGGTGTAAGGCATGAAATTTGATAAAGTAAGTGAAACATTCTCCGAGAGAAAGGAAAAAGGAAGTATAAAAGAAAGCCTTATCTCAGCTGAGGAAGTTCTGAACGAGATAACCGAGATAGCTATGCACAAGCTTGATATGTACACAGACGAGGATGGAAATCAGCCTTTTGACATAGACGATGAAAAGGTTGAAGCTCTGAGCCAAAGCATAGAAGAAAACGGGCAACTAGAGCCTATAATCGTGCGTAAAAAGGATGGTAGGTATCAGATCCTCAGCGGTCATCACAGATACCTTGCATTAAAGTCGATAACTGCAAAGTATGCACTTGCAACAGTTGTCGATGTATCAGACCTTAAAGCCTACATGATCGTATGCGAAAGCAATATACATCATGCAGCTCCCCCACCATCTAAGCTGTGTAAGATATTCCTGCGGTATCGTGCCGCAGGAAAGGAAGAAAAGCTGACCGCCGATCAGCTTGCTAAGATGTTCGGCATCAGCCGTGAACAGATGTATCGAATAATTGCTATGGACACACTTACTACACCAATGCAGGAACTTGTCGATGCAGGTCTTATCTCAACCAACAGCATAAAGCAGTTGAGAACACTTACACCCGATCAGCAGGATACGCTTGCTGATTATGTGTATAATGAGGATAAAAAACTAAACAAAGCCAAATGTGATAAGGTCGTTGATCTGTTTACCACTAATGCTAATGCAACAGTAGAAGATATTGACGATTGTCTTAACAGTGACGATAAAGAAAAAGAGCCTGCCACCAATTACAATGCCATGAAGAAAATGAGCAAGGAGCAGCTAGCGGATTACATATTCGCAAACATGGAACGATTCAAGTCATCAGCGGATATTCTTTCCTTCCTCTGTGAGAAAGGAAAAATATGAAAAAAACAGTTTTAAAAGCTATTAATTGTCTGTGGAATAGACTTTTAAAGTTAGGTGCAATTATCCTGATACTAGCATTTATTGTTGTTTTTCCTACGGCGATTATATATAAAGGGTTACACGATAAAATAAAAATATCTCCTTTACAAGCATTATTAATAGTAATTGGCTTTTGGTTTGTATTTGGAGTGGGATACTTGATTAGAAAATTCCATGATAAAGTAAAAAAAGAAAAAAGGTGATTAATATGCCAAAAATAACAAGACGCGAATATGAAGAACTCTATGAGAACGCCGGATTAAAAAACTATCAGTTACGTGATCTGACTGATATCGAGCTGATACACGGCTACGATCTGACACTTCTCCCCGGATACGAGGAATTATCCACGGAGAACAAAAAACTTTTTGAAGACACTGTAGTGCGTTTGTTCAACGGACACGGTCTTGATACCCGCAAGGATCTTCTTCCGAAATGCGTTCATTTCGTTGAAGAAATAAATTTCTATAAATTTATTGAAGAGGAAGATTGCAACTCAGTTATCGGACAGGAAGTATACTCGCTCATCAAAAACAGAAACGGCAAGTATGTACATAAAAAACGTATCCATAGATTTACGTATGAAAAAGGCATACCATTTAAAGAGTGTAAGACTTACTCAAAAACTTATCTCCGATTTGAGTTGAAAGGTGTATGGTATCATTTTACTGAAGCACATGAATGGTACTGACTATACTATTATAATAAAGGGACTGATAAAGTGTGTCTATAGACACACTTTATCAAATGGTACTTAAAATGGAAATACGAATAATCGGAACCAAAGAAGAACTGGAGCAGGCGGCGATTCAGATAGCTGCCTGCTACAAAATAAAATACAAAAGTCGAATCTATCTCTGCCGTGATAAAAAGGCTTACCGGCTGTATATAAAAACCGAGGATAACAACATAGAGGAAGAAAAACAGCTGGACGGTCAGATGTCTTTTGATGAGGTGTGATTTCATGAGGTACAATATATGAAAATGGGAAAGCTTGGATATAATAGCGACAATGGCAGATACGGCATTCTTGTCTGCGATTTATGGGAGTTAGATGGCTTTCGCTGTGGCGATACATTAGAGGTGTGGGACAGAGATACAGAGCAGTGGATACCAACACGCATGGAAATGCGTTGGAAAAACGAATGGTATCTCGTCGGCACGCCATACAGCGGTACGGCTTTAGAGGGTTTGAAAGTAAGAGTGAAATAATCTGAGCTTGTGCTGTAAATTTAACAAGGAGATTATAAGATGAAAGTACATAATCACGATTATCCCGACCACAAAACCGCAAGGCAGTGGGCAAAACAAGGCTTTTTACCAATAGATGGGGCAGAAGGAATAGAGTTATGGGCAAATCAATTTTGTCAGAATAAATACATCTATTACGGACCCGATGAAGTATCCAAGGCTACACCCGATCAGCTTTCTAACTTTTTCCGCTTTGAACGAGAAAAACGAAATCAAAGAGAAAAAGAAAAAAGGAAGCACAGAAACGCTGAACTAATTGCAGAAAACAAAGAACTTAGAAAAGAGAATAATCTACTTGAATTATCCTTATGCGAACTTGAAAGGACTGCAATTAGACTTATGCGAAACGTTGACATATCACCCGAAAAATCAGCGGATACTATTATAATAGATACTGAAACAACAGGACTCAGTGAATTAGACGATGAATTGCTGCAAGTATCTATCATAGATGATGCAGGAAATGTTCTTTACAACAGCTATCTTCGCCCCTTATACCATACCTCATGGGAAGAAGCGGAATGTGTAAATAACATTACTCCGCGAATGGTAGCGGAGGCACCGACCATCTATGATGAAATGCCAAAGATAAATGCTATCATAAAAGCTGCAAAAAAAATCATAGGCTTTAATACCGGGTTCGATGAAAACTTTCTTTATTTCTCTGGTGGTATTTCATGGATGAATAAAGAGGTAGTAGACGTAATGACGATGTTCGCGCCGATCTACGGCGAATGGAGCGAACAATACGACGATTATAAATGGCAAAATCTCGTAAAAGCTGCCGATTACTATGATTACGATTGGAACAGCCGACCAGGTGAAGCACATAACAGTCTTGCGGACTGCTATGCAACGCTATATGTATATAACAAGATAACAGCTGATAGAAATACGAATCTTTTCCTTAAATGACAAAAAAACTATACAGAAAAATTTTTTTGAGAAAATACCAAAATAACTATATATAATTTTTATTTTAATAAAAAATCTACTATAATGAATATGTAAGCATTTTTTGCTTAATAATATTTATTTTTGGAGGGATTTTCAATGAAAAATCTTATGGAAAATTTTGTTGACACAGTCATCGACGCGGGTAAGTCCACGCTGAGCTACCATGAGGGCTCCGGTTGTTTGACACCAACCTCTTTTCGTTTTGTGGTGGACACAACAAATGCGCTAATGGCTTATCGTTCAGGGGGGAGCAGCACAGAAAACGCTTGGTGTGAGTTTGATCGTTTAAGAGCAAACAACATCTACCGTGAGCATCGGATTAAAATGAAGCCTTTAAACGCTGAGGAAATGGAACAGGTACTAAGTAACCTTTCAGCAAAAAACGTGACGAGAACAGACGGTAATTTAACCTTGTTATCCTCAGGTGAGAGAGAGGTATTTGAGGACATAATAAGGGCTACTCTTAGCACAGTTAATATTGCAGCACAGCGCAATAAGGTGACAAACGCACAGGTGCAAATGGCGAAAGACCTCGCTGAAACTTTGACACGTACACTTTTGCCCACTGTAAATGGCTATGCCACTGTGTATAATGCACTTGACAATGTGTTTGTTTATATGATTGACAACGCATCATAAATCGTGTATTAATTTGTACAAAAGCAGTCGAACATTTTCGGCTGCTTTTTTTGGAAAAAGGGCAGGTTTCGTAAATGAAATATAAAACTAAAATAAAGATCAAAAGAATGATTTCTAGACATTATGATGTATGTGTGATAATTGCGTTATTAATTTTACTGATAGGCGTGTTAGCACTTATTAAATATTTTTCCCATATCCGCGATGCTAAATATCTTGAATATATTCGTCATACAGAATCCGAAAGTAAAATGAATGAACATGATAGTGAACAGAGCGACACTGCTGATGAAACGCCAACAGACGATTACCAAATCGTGATACGCGGCGAAAAATACAAGCTTATAAGGGAGTGACTAATAATGAATAACGAACAGCAGATAGGATGGAGCGCAAAACGGGGGTTGATTTAATGAAAGATCTATTAGATATTTTCTCGATAGATTTTATTGCTATTGGTATTGCTGGTTTTATTTATTTCTTTTTTATCATGAGTTTTATCAACATACAAAGAAGATTTCCAAAGTCAAAAACTAATAATGAAAAGACACAAGAAAGGCATGATGGAAATGAACCCAAAAAAGAATAACCGCTTTGAGTACATGATAATCACAATTTGCGGAGTATTTATAATAACCTATGCTATGATGGTTGACAAGATCATGAATTTCCCGGAAGTCATGTCAAGCACTCCGTTGAAGATACTATTAACCGTTTTTTCTTGTATTGTGTTTATCATCACTGTTTGCCTTACAGTGAGATTATTTATACTTATCCACAAAGATTACGTAGAAAGGAGGTAGACCATGTATAGTCTTGAAGAAGTTAAAAGCGGACAATGCAATCTGATGTTAACTGTTGTCGAAACAGATTACGGCAGATTTGTCACCGATGAATACATCAGTGATGATGATCTGTATTCCTCATCGGCTTTGGTCGATTATTTTGAAAGCTGTGACTGCGATGATGCAGATTATGCAGATATAGAAGTCGGTGTATACAGGTACGGTGATCTCGGTGGTGATGCCGATGATATGCTGAGCGATGATGTTCGCGCATATATTGAGTATGATATTGAGAGCTTTCTAAGCAAATGCGACCCACTAGAAACCAATACCTATGAGGTCAATCTGAGAGAACTGCTCGGGCGTGACAATGGAAGAGGGTATTAATCATGGCTGTCATTATGTATTCGGGACTAAGAAATAAAATACTCGATGAATACTACGAGTTTCGGGAAGAACAGCATCGGCTTCAATCTAAAGACGTTTACGAAAATGCGTATGAGATAGTTATCAAGCAGAATATCAAAGATCTGATATGCGATGAAAACGTCACCCTGACCTCTGAACACAAGCTTGCACTAATGTTGAGTAACAATACGCTTGATGAGATTTATAATGATTGGCTTGACAAAGATGGTGAAAATCTGGAGGACATACCTGATACTATCACCGAAACAGCAGACAGGCTTATGTCAAATGTATCTTCCAAGAGTCTGCTTATTTGGCGAGGTTTTCTTGCTGAGAACAGGCTCGATCTCAATACCATAATCATAAATATGGGGAACAGCATGGACAAAGATATTTTTCAGTTGAAAGAAGTCGATAATGACTATGCTGTATATCACATAAACAAAAATAACGCGGTGGAAACACTGACATCAGTGGATGAGCTGAGATCAGTTTATGATAACGCGCTTAACAAGTATTCCAAAGCAATGATAAATTCAGGAGAAAAAGAATACACAAATGTATTGATAGGCATTCCAAATGTAAGAACACCTATCGCTGATTTCAGGGATTTTTGCCCTGATTGGCGCGAACGCGGTTCTACTTCTTCATATATTAAAGAGGTATGGGACAGTTTTTTGAAAGACCATGAGCTTCCCGAGGATACTACCAAGATATCATTCCATGCTACAAGCACATATTATGTTGGCGGCATTGATGAGAATGGTCATGAGCGTAAGGACAATTATTCTAAATATGAAGAAGATGATTCATTCTATTTGTTTGAATATAATAACGAGTTAGCAATACGTTATGGATTTGAATCAGAACTTGACTTCCCTATTGAAGATACGATAATAGATCCTTCGGTCCTTTCAAAGGATTATGAAGATATACTGGAAAAATACTCAACTGCGTTAAGCCGTGGCACCTATAACTATGTAGATGTTTGCATAACAAAATCAGATGAAAGTGAGATTCACGAAGATTTTGAAAGAATCTGTCCTGACTGGGAGGAACGCGCTCAGATCAACACCCAACCCCGGCACAGACGATAAAGTAAATTAATAGCTAAAGGAGCTTCCTGTAACCAAACAAATCAAGGGGTTGCAAAAAAGAACACCTCAGTGTAGAATGTAAATACTGACGATGCGAAAGTTAGTAATACAAACTACAGAAAGGTGTCCTCTATATGTATTATACACAAAATGAAAAGATTTTGCAAGTAGGAGAAGAAAAAATAATTGTCGGGATCGATGTAGGCAGCGAAAAGCACTATGCCAGAGCATTTGACTGGAGAGGGATGGAGTATTCAAAGAAGGCCTATGTGTTCACAAATGACGCAGAAGGATTCGCAGGCTTTTTTGAATGGATCACCGGGATCATGGAAAAGAGCGGAAAAGAAACCGTTATGCCGGCTATGG
>NZ_FOKQ01000039.1 GCF_900112155.1 Hominimerdicola alba
CTCGATACCAAATTTTCTATTTTTTATCCCATCAAAATTTCCCGGCATTCTTTCACCTCCGTTCTTTAAAATGTAAAAATAAAAAAAGCCCGAATCAGGTGTTCTCACATTTCGTGAAAAGCACCAAATTCGGACTGAAAAGTTTGTGAAATATTTTGTTGTAAATCGTGTGTTTTTTCTCTCAAAAAAACTCTTTCACTCATCCAAAAATGCTCCAAAAAAGAGTTCAAATCCTGTCCAACGGCATTTGATATCCAAAATCATCTTCGGTTTTCATAAAAAAAATTTTTGTTTCAGGGCAACAAAAAAGCGCGTAAATACGCGCTTTTAAGTGAAATCATCTTTTTTGACTTCATAAGTTGGTGCGGCAAACGGGACTTGAACACTCGGAGATTTGAAAAGTGATGTCAAGTAATGTCAAGCAAAGCCCTATTTTGCGCGGCTTTATGCGTGTTAGTGTTAAATAACGTTTAGCGTTTTATAGTACAATTTATTGGATTTTTGACACTTATAATGACCAAATAATGACCAAAAATAAATCCAATTTATTGTACAATAGCATTTCAAGCTATCAGAGTTATTTGGTAAGCATAGGGGCAGGGGGTATCTGAAAACTTTTCAAAAGGGTAAGACAACGGTTGCCTGCTCACGTGTGAATTTTCTTAAAATCAAAAGGGGGATATAACCCCTTATATCAAATCATCAAAAAAGCGCGTAAAATCTAAGTTTTTGGGGGCTTTTGGCTTTTGATTTCCTTTCATATATAGAGAAATCCCCCCGACAAACTGTTAATGTCAAGGGGAAATAATTATGTTATATGCGGTCTAAGGGCTAGTGATCTGTGATGTTATCCAGTATTTCAGCAGTTCTTTCTATTTCCTCTATTTTATCAGATAAGATACTTAATAAGCCTGATACTGTGTTATGATTTTGTATGATGCTACATATAATTCCGTAAGCATTATCGTTTTCGGGTTTTCTTAGTTCAGAAGGTTGCAATATCAGGTCGAAGTCTGCGGTGTTATCCATTTTTCCCAATACCCATATTGATTCAATTAACGCTTTGGCTTGTTCGCTGTCTGAAATCAAAGTATGATAGGCATTTGCAATTTCAGTACTGTTCATTATGATTCTTCCTTTCATGATCTTATGGTCAAAAGTGATTTAATGTATTTTATTATACATAGTATTACGTAATACGTCAATATTATTTTTTGACAAAGTATCATTTTTAGTATTACGTAATATTGTAAACAATATGTATTGTGTAATATAAAAAAATCGAGTATAATATGTCTAGGTGTGAGGTGATAGTGTGGACAAGCAAAAGCAGATCAAACGGCAGAATAAATATGTTGCTGAAAAATATGATAGATTTACCGCCACATTTCCAAAGGGCATGAAAGAAGAATACAAGCAACACGCAGAAAACAAAGGCAAGAGTTTGAACGGTCTTATTAATGACCTCTTGAAAGAAGATATAAAAAAGGACGGTGACACCGAATGACCATAATCAAATACCCCTCAGAGAACGATGTTAACACAGCTATATCCGAGAAAGAACCTTTGCTTGTGCTTATATCCTTTGACGGTAAAACAGCAATAGTCAGTCAGATAGATGAAGCTATGGAACATCACATACTGCTTGCAAAAGCAGGCTTCCCGAGTACGGATATTGACAAGTATTTCCGAATTGTGCTTGATGAGGACGGCGCTGACTGGACTTTCGTTTGTCCGCCTGATTACAAGGGCATAGCAGACAAGCAGCGTAGAATAACAGCTTTCTACAAAGACGGCTTTGCAGTGATATCAGATGCACTTTCAGAGCTGGGCTTTATGGTGGGTATAAACATACCGAAAAGATACCGCAGACACTTCGATTATATGATGAGCGAATAACGCAAAAGCAGGTCACAGCGATTATTTCACCACTGTAAGACCTGCTCTTATTATAAGACTACATACAAGCTCTGTGTGACGTTAGCATTGTAGAGAATACAACATTCAGTCATAAGCCCGTAGAAGCTCACAGCGTTGTTCTGTGTGCATCTGAAAGCATTTTGATATCTGTGCATATTCTCATAAGCACGCTGCTATCTCAGTGAACCGTTCTGATCGAAACATACCGCAGTTATGTTTAGCTGTTCATTCAGCCCCTTGTAATTGTCCACGAATAGTATGTGATAGATATCACCTTTCCAGATGATGCGATATTTAGTCGTGTCGATCATAGCAAGCTGCTTACTATACCTAATTACAAATTCAACCTGAGCTTTGACAAGCTCCTGCCTAGCATCGTAAAATGCTGTACCCGTAACATTTGCAGCCGCCCAGCGTTTACATATCATTGTCCAGACCTGCTCGGGATTTCCTCTATCATCTTTATCAGAGGTCAGCTGCTGTATTTCTATCCGTTGATTAAGGGTTGCAATGTCTATCATTATAATCAGCTCCTTATTATTCAGAAGAACACAGCAGGCTTATGCCCGCCGTGCGTTCTGCTCAATACGTTCTCGTGCTTCTAACAGTCTAGCATGAAGTGCTGCCTGCACTTCCTCGACTTTCTCGTTATCTTGTCTTCTCTTATCTTCTCCAATATCGTGACCTGTCATATCCATATCCTCATCATTTCCTATCGGTGACGAATGGAGTACATCTGTTATCGGTCGTTCACGTTCGTTAACGACTGTCATCGCTTGTTCACAATTATCTGACTTTGTATCTTTAATCCCGCCGCTCCTGTTTCGTTTATTTTGTTCACACCGCTCCATATACTTCTCATCATCGGCTGCAATCGCATCGATCATCGTATGGTAGATAGCACTAAGTGCAGGGTTATCAAATGATCTGACCTCGCCATCACAAGCAAAAGCGAAAAGCCCTTTGATAAGCAATTCGCACGATTGAGCATCTAAAAATTCTACCAGAGGGCGCCAGTTCTTGTACATAATAAAAGATTTGTGCTCAGCTATTATCCTCACCCCAGTTCTCCAAAAGTTTTCTCGCAGCCCGCAAAGAGTGCGATATTTTATTTGCGCGTCCTGTTTCCCGAAGTATGTACGCGGAAAGCTCCGCAGCTGATGCAGGTTTGAAAAGCCCTTTATGCGATGAGCAGATGACCGCGCCTGAATTTCGCAGCTTTTCAAACAGCTTCTGCCGCTCGCGGGCGGTCAGATCAAAGCGGGCGCATATCTCATCGCCGCGAACAGCGTTCTGCTCACCAATCGGAATGAAATCTAGTATCTCCGCATACTTCACACCAAATCACCCCCTCTCCAGAAATTCAATGACACGGTCAAGGTTCAGAAGTGCTTTCTTACCGCAGTATACCGCAGGGATAGCGCCTGATTTAACCCACTGCCGCAAGGCGTAGACAGGCACATTAAGTTCCGCCGCAGTTTCTTTGATCGTTCTCATTCTCGGGACGGGTCTATTGTTTTCCAAAATGATCTCACTTTCTCCCCAGAAGGGGTTGCGCTTCCGCCCGAAGTATGTTATAATGAGGACGGAAACATTTTCTAAACAAACGAATGTTTTTAGCAGGCTTGAACCTGCCCGCCGTCTGAGTGCTGCAACACTCAGGCGGTCTTTTTTTCTGCCTTGATTTCCGCAATAGCAGCATAGAAAGCTTTGCGGTCAGCATCTGAAAGCTCGTGGCGCATCTTGCGAATGATTGTATTCTCGTGTACGCCCAGCTTGTCAGCTATGCGCCAATACGCGATTTTTGCCGCTTTCAGTTCTGCTCTAAGTTCAGAATTACTCATGATCTCCCCCCCTTTCAAAAATAAATTCTGTGGTGGTGTTGACAAACCAATCTGACCATGTTATAATAATGGTGGTAATGATTGTTGACATTTATTATTATACTGCAACGTTCGATAACTGTCAATATCTGTTGCGTATTTTTTTAGAATGCAACAAATTTATACATCACTGAGAAAGGATTGTATTTTATGCAACAGATGGAAAACGTTTTTCCTGAAAGATTAAAAAAAATCATGGAAGATGAACACATAACACAAAGCGACCTTGCAAAGAAAATCGGGGCTACCAGACAATCTATATCAGCATATCTAAAAGGCGATCGTAATCCAGATATAATAGTGTTAAAAGGATTAGCAGATGTTTTGTCTGTTTCTTCTGATTATTTAATAGGGCTGTCTGATTTTGAAATCAATGACGGGGATATGCAAGCATTTTGTAAAGGAACAGGTCTTTCCGAAAAGGCTGCAATCATTCTTGATACTTTATTATCTGATAGCATTTCTCAAATAATTGAAAGTCCGAATTTTGAAAATCTTCTTATGAGAATAGACGAAGTAAAATCCTCTAGTGAATCGTTTTTTAAAGATATTGAAAAGTTCGGTCTTGAAAATATGCTTGATTTATCTGATATTGTTGATTTGAATAGATACAGAGCAATAAAAGAGTTTGAAAGTTTATTAGATAATTTTGATATGAGATATTTACGTAAATCAGAGTTTGAAGAGATACAAAAACAACATTTGACTTTAGTATCTGATAACAGAAAACAAATAGAAGAATTATATAAAAAAAGTAAAGAAGAAACAGACGAAAACGAAAGGGATAAAATTCTCAAAGATATTATCGAACTAACGATAAAAGATACAAAATAATAAAAAAACCGCCCCCGTGCTGCAACACGAAAGCGGTTCATATTAACTCACCCCGAAGGATAAGTACTCTCACAGTATTATTATAGCATTATTCCTTTCGGGTGTCAACTTAATACATCGAAAGGAATGTGATTAAATGGCACACATCGACAAAAGACCAAACGGCTCATACCGAATAAAGGTGTTCTGCGGTTACTCTGCTGACGGAACTGCTCAGAAAACACAAAGCATGACATGGAAGCCCCCGAGAGAGGGAATGAGCGACAAGCAAATAGAAAAGGCAGTTAACAAAGCGGCTTTTGAGTTTGAAGAACAGTGCCGCAGGGGTCAGACCGTCAACGCTGAGAAGTTTGAGAACTTCTGTGAAACATGGTTTGAAAACTATGCAAAGCGTACTTTAAAGCAGTCAGGCATTGACCGCTGCCGCCAGTACTGCCCCCGAGTATATGAGCGCTTGGGTCACCTGAGAATAGACAAGATCACTCCCCGAGAAATCGACAACTTTATATTATGGCTCACTCATGAGAATGTCAAGAGTGAAGAAAAGGCAGTCATTAAAATTGACCTGAAAGCAGAACTCAAAAAGAGGAAGCTCACACAAGCACAGTTTGCAGAGCAGGCAGGTGTCAGCGCTCAAACTATCAAATATGCTTGGGACGGTAAGCAAGTCATGCTCACCAGCGCTGAGAAGATAACCGCAGCACTCGGTCAACCCCTTGCAAAGACTTTCGACCGAATAAAGACCGAAAAAGCCCTCACCCCGAAAACTATCAAGAATTATGTATCGTTTATCAGCTCGGTTTTCGATTATGCAATCAAGATCAAGGCGATATCTGATAACCCTTGCAAGAATGCAGTGCTTCCGAAGATACCCCAGAAAGAACATACAATGTTCACGATAGAACAGGCTAAGCAGTTTCTTGATATCCTTGACCTGCCCGAAACACCTGTCAAATATCGTGCTTTCTTCCAGCTGGCATTGTTCGGCGGCTTCCGCAGGGGTGAGATACTCGGGCTTGAATGGTCTGACATAGACTTTGACACGGGCGTGATACATATCCGCAGGACTGTACACTATTCAAAGGAACTCGGATATTATGACACTGAACCGAAAAGCAAAAAGTCAGTCAGAGCGCTGACACTTCCCGAGAACGTCATATTTACATTGAAGCAGCTCCGTAATGACCAGAACTCTCAGCGGTTAATGCTCGGTGATAAATGGCATAATACAGAGCGCTTGTTTACATCGTGGGACGGTCACCAGATGAACGGTGCAAGCCCTTTTGGTTGGCTCACAAAGATTTGTGCAGCTTATGATCTCCCGAAAGTAAACCTGCACAGCTTCCGTCACTTAAATGCAAGCCTGCTTATCAGCTCGGGCGTTGACGTTAAGACGGTGCAAAGCGTACTCGGTCACTCTCAGGCAAGTACAACACTTGATATCTATGCCGCAGCCTTTCAAGATCGTGAAGCTCAGGCGCTGGGCGTGGTTGCTGATATCCTCACAGAGGGTAAGCAGAGAAAAGCAGAATAATGTATCAAATTTAATACATTTCAACAGAGCAGGCTTTAATCGGTCAGCTCTGTTTTTATGTGATTTGGAATATTTCAGGAAACATCTATTATTTTATAAAAAAATGGATAATGACCAAACAATGACCAAAACCCAAAAAAGCAAAATAAAAAAGCCCTGAAACATCGTAGTTTCGGGCTTTTCTTTGGTGCGGCAAACGGGACTTGAACCCGTACGTCAAGGACACACGCCCCTCAAACGTGCCTGTCTGCCAGTTCCAGCACTGCCGCATTGATCTTATCTTTGAGGGAACTGAATTTCACACATTCAGCTTAATTATTATATCATGCAGAGAAGCAAATGTCAAGCATTTTTTTCAAAAAATCCCGATTATATGCTATTTTATATATCACATATTGATTTTTATATAAAGTTTATAAAACCAAACCTAAGACTGAACACGCCTATATCCCAGAAAACACCAGTTTTACAGCCTCAGGGATGCTCTCTGCCCCATTGTCGGCAGGCAGATGTTCAGCATATAATACATCGGGAGAAATTTTCTGCGGGTGAATCATCCCGCGGAAAACGGGAATAATATCCACAGAGATCTTATCCACAAGGAGTGTTTGATATGACCGTTCACAGAGGTGACATTTATTACGCAGACCTCAGCCCCGTTGTTGGCTCGGAACAGGGCGGGCTGAGACCTGTGCTTATCGTACAGAACGATATCGGCAACCGCCATTCCCCTACGGTGATAGCCGCTGCCATAACCAGCAGGCAGGATAAAGCCCGTCTGCCCACACATATCTCTCTGGGGACAGGGTGCGGGCTCTCACGGGATTCGGTGGTGCTTCTCGAACAGATACGCACCCTGGATAAACGTCGGCTGAGGGAGAAGATGGGGCAGCTGGACAAGGGCGCTATGTCCGCAGTTGATTCGGCGCTGTCCGTGAGTTTCGGGCTTGGGGGATAGAAGTTTTGCACATAACCCCCGCGGTGATATTGTTCGCTTTCATGATTTTTATTTTAACTCGGACATATTTCTGCAAGAGTTGTACAAAAACGTACAACTTTTCCACCATTTTCGCTGATAGTGAAAAACGTTTTTCAAAAGTCACTTTACGAAAGGAGCAGAGATATGGTAATAATGAAAGAACAACTCATCGGCATGGGTGAGGACACAGCAGTCTGCCGCATGGAATTTGCCGTTGACAGCGCCGCGGAGATACCCTATCTGGGGGCTTCCATACCCAGGACTATCGCACCGGGTTCTACCGTGTGGGATATTTCCACAGGGGAATTCTACGGCATGAACTCTCAGGGAGTCTGGATAAACCAGTCCACGGGAGAAGCCGTGCCCGAGCCCGAAGACAGCTGAGCAGGACTGACGATACAGCGGCTGACGCCCCATAAAGCCCGCTGTAAATAATGCACTGTAATGCAAACAAGGCACCTCTGCTTATCACAACAGAAGTGCCTTTGGTTTTATCAGTTATTTTCAAAAGCTTTCAGTATTTCTTCCACACCCGCCAGACAGCGCGAGTAATCCTCGATAAAGGCATCGTGATTTCGCATGATATACTCAGTATCACCGTCCCTTGCGGCAAACTCCAGAGCCTTGGCTTTCTCCGAGAGCATCTGTGCGCCTATGGTCAGTGAAGCGCTCTTAACAGCATGGACGTTCACGCGGTAATCATCCCACCGCTTCTCGATAAATGCCGCTCTTATTGGGATGACCTTGTCAGCTTCTACATAACCGTCAAGGGTATCCAGATAGAACTCCCTTGAATCCATACAGTAGCTCAGCCCCACAACAGGGTTGACGTAAACGTTCAGCGAACTCATCTTCTGAAGCTCCGCAAGGGTGAAGCTGTCATTATTTGCCATTTCTTCCGTGTTTGAATTGCCCTGCACCATGGTGACTTTATCCTCAGGCAGATACTTCTTCATGATCTTTTCAAGCAGTTCGCTGTCAATGGGCTTGGTAAGGTAATCATCGAATCCTGAACGGATATACATATCCCTTGCACCTACGACAGCATTGGCAGTCAGGGCGATAATGGCAGTATCCGAATCACGCATACCTTCATCGCATACACGTTTCAGGGTCTGTATGCCGTCCATTCCGGGCATCATGTGGTCCAGGAGTATAACATCATACCTCTTCTCTCTTATCAGCGAAAGCGCCATATAGCCCGATGATGCAGTTTCGGGAACTATGCCGTACATCTTCAGCAGGCTTACAGCTACCTTGATGTTCATTTCGTTATCGTCTACCACCAGCACCTCAGCGGATGGTGCGTAGATATGGGTCTCGGAAACTTTCTCATTTACCGCGCTCCTGCGGATATTATCACCCATAGGTGTCGGGTCTGATATCTTCTGTGGCAGGCTGAACCAGAAAGTGCTTCCCACACCGTATATGCTCTCCACATGGAGCTCGCTGTCCATCATGTCCAGCAGTTTGGTAACTATCGCCATACCCAGACCTGTGCCCTCGATGCTCCTGTTGCGCTGTTCGTCAAGCCTTCTGAAAGATTCAAACAAAGCGCCCATGTCCTCTTCCCTTATGCCTATGCCTGTATCACCGACCTCCACATAAAGCGTTATCTCGTCTTCCCGAATGTACTCTGTCCGCACCGTCAGCGTGACGCTTCCCTTTTCGGTGTACTTAACAGCATTGGTCAGCAGGTTGGATATCACCTGCTTTATACGCATATCATCGCCTATCAGCCTGGCTGGCAGATCAGGGTCGGCATTGACTATCAGCTTCAGTTCCTTGTCAGCCGCCCTTGCCGCTACAGAGGTCACAAGGTCGTTTATCAATGAAGCCGTTGAGTATTCGGCAGGGATTATCTCCATCTTGCCGTCCTCTATCTTAGAGAAATCCAGTATGCTGTTTATCAGCGAGAGCAAAGTTCTTCCCGCACTCTGGATATTGAGAGCATACTCCTTTATGCTGTTATCACTGCATTCACGCAGTATCATCTCGTTCATGCCAAGTACAACGTTTATGGGCGTTCGTATCTCGTGGGACATCTGTGCAAGAAATGTGCTCTTGGCTTCGTCCGCCGCGATAGCCGCATCTGCCGATTCTTTCAGCTGATGGTTCGCCCTGTTCTGCAAAGCTATCAGATGATGCATAAGGATATACACCGTTATCGTACAGCCAAGCAATACCAAAACGCATATGGAGCCGTACACAAGCACACTGCTGTACACGCTCAGCACGTTCCTCAGCACATACACCGTAAAGCCCGATTCCGTCTGGGTACTTGCTATTGCGACCCTGAGCTTGCCATCATAATCGGATATTATCGAAACATCTTTTCCGTCAGGTTCAGCGGAAACATAGGGCAGTTCCGCCACATTGGTCATGTTGTCATCAGTAAGCCTGTAACTGCCGTAGGGGTGGCTTATTATCACTCCCGCTTTATCGGTGATGAAAGCATAGCCGTCTCCCGAATAGCTTGTGCCCAGCAGGTCTACCAGCTTATCCATATAAAAGTCTATGCCGAAGCTTCCTATGTATCTGCCTGTATGGGCATCGTGAACTCTTTTGGCAAAGGTCACACAGTATACACCTGTCTGCTCATCGAAATACGGCGATGATATGCACCATCCGTTCTCAGACTCAGCCAGGTCTCTGTACCATTCCCTGTCCTCAACGTGCCAGCTGTCATCAGGCTCCCAGCCGTTGTTCATTATCACTGGGTGTTCCCATTCCGGATTGACTATATAGCTCACAGAGATATCGCTGTACTGCGAGGTTATATCATCCAGACGCTTTACCGCCCCGTCGTAGTCATCAAGCAGCTCAGGCTCGGCGGATATCATGGAACAGAACATATCCAGTACACTCTTTTCGGCGCTGACCCATGATGAGAGCTTCTGCGAATAACCGTCCAGTTCCTCCCTCATCTGTGATCTTCCCCATCTAAGGGTGGAGGTGGTATTCACGTACAAACTCATGACGAAAACCAGCATCAGCGCGATTATTATGAGCCGCCTGAAATGAACATCTATCATCAGCCCTTTATTGCTGTCCCGCTTACGCTTTTTGGTGTTTTCTTTTTTGACTATGCTGTTATAGGAAACTATCTTTCCTATCATGTCATTCAGCTTCTGAACGCTCTGTCTGATTATCTCGAACTCTTTCCCATAGCCCGCTGTTTTTTTCACGTTTTCAGGACTGGAAGCAGACATTATTTTGTGCAGGGGTTCCTGTAAGCCCACCGTCAGGCTTTTCAGGAATACCTCATTGTGTTCCAGCATCTTGCGGGAGCGCTGTGCCGACCGTGCGGTGTTTACGTACATCACCGCCAGCATGATAAACACTATCAGCGATATGCCTATCATCACCAGCATCTGAATATACGAATTGCGGTACAGCGACCAGTTGTCCTCACTGACGATAAGATACCATCCGAATCCCGACCTTACCGCAAAGAGGTTCTCGCCCTTCTGTCTGACGTGTACCGAGCCGTCGCTGCCCTTTGCAAGGGAGAATATACCGCCATATTCGGGCATCTCTTCCATGATTTCACAGCCCACATAAGATTCATCTGTACAACCTGCGATTATACCCTTTTCGGTGACTATCACAGCTTCCCTTTCGCCCTCGGAATAAATCTTCGATATATGCCTGCGGATATCCTCCATGGTGTAATCCATAGCCACAACAGTCTCGCCGTCCGTCAGCATCACCGATACCGTGTAGCAGATATCCCCTGTTGCCGCATCAATGTAAGGGTCAGTAACGTAGGATTCTCCCCCGCTTCGGAGAGCGCCCTTGTACCAGCTTCTGTCATTTACATCGTAATCGGCGGGAGCATCAAAATCGGGTATGATATACCAGTCATTACCTGCCATATAGACATTATAGCAAACACCGTCAGTCTCCTGATATATCTCGCTCTTATAATCCGTTACCAGCTTTTCCAGTTTATCGCGGTCATCTATATCATTCTGCACCGTCACAGCCAAGCGCATAGCTTTGCTGCGGGCATCGTTTATGGTCTGTTCAAGTTCACGGCTGACTATCTCCAGCCTGCTGCTTCCTGTTTCGTTTGCCTGCTGAGAATTCACGGAGAAGACCAGAGTAATCTCCGATATCATAGCTATCACCAGAAGCACCACAGCTACCAGGAACGCCAGTGTCGCACTGTTTTTTTTCAACGCTCTCACCGCCTTTCGGTTATCATTATCTGTATTTAATTATATCACATCATTTTCATGTTTTCAAGTCCTTTTTAAAGGACAGGGCGTGAAGATCCAAGCAGCCGCAACTATAATTGAGCCGTGAACGACGCAGCCTGATTTGTTCCGTTAACGCAGCTCAGTAAAAGCCATTTCATCCGCCCGATTTTACGTCAGGATCACCCACAAAACATTTAACAAATCCCATTCTTGATCCCGTGGGAATAATATACAAATATATGCATCGGCTGTTGTTAAAAGGGGAAAAATGCGGGAGATAACCTTTACAAGTGCAGGCTAGGTGTGATATAATAAACAAAATAATTATTATCCGAAAGGAGTTTATTTTATGATACGCTGGGGTATAATCGGAACAGGCAAAATAGCCCGTACATTCGCGGCTGCACTTCAAGGACTTGACAACTCGGTGACGGCGGCAGTTGCTTCAAGAACTCTTGAAAATGCACAGAGTTTCGCAGAGGAATTCGGCTTTGAAAAGGCTTACGGAAGCTATGAGGAGCTTGCCCGTGACGAAAGCATCGACATCGTCTACATCGCCACTCCAATGCACAAGCATTATGAGGACACTCTGCTGTGCCTTGAAAACGGCAGGAACGTGCTGTGCGAAAAGAGCATAGCCCTGAACACAAAGCAGGCAGAGGAAATGTTTGCAAAAGCCGAAGAAAAAGGTCTTTTCCTTATGGAAGCCATGTGGATGAAGATGCGTCCCGCATACCTTAAAGTAAGGCAGTGGATAAACGAGGGACGAATAGGCGATATCCGCTATATCAAGGCAGATTTCAACAACTTTATCCCCTTTGATAAGAACGACAGGCTCTTCAAGCCCGAATGCGGAGGCGGCGCTCTTCTTGATCTCGGTGTGTATCCCATCACCTTTGCTGTAGCGCTTATGGGCGAGCCAAGCTCCATCGAGACCCATGCCCACATCGGCAGCTGCGGAATCGATCTTTCAAACAGCGTTACCCTGCTTTACCCCAACGGTGCTTTCGCTTCAACTACCTCGGGCTTTGAGGTACAGAACCGCAACAATGCTGTCATCGCGGGAGATAAAGGCAGCATCACCATGGGCGACTGGTTCTTCTGCTCCCCCGAATGTACACTCTACGATGCCGAGAGCAGGCAGATAGAAGACAGGCTCTTCCCACCTGAGATAAACGGCTACGAATACGAGATAAGAGAAGCCGAAAAATGTCTTGCAGAGGGTCTTAAAACCAGCAGAGCCGTCCCCCCAGAAGAGACCCTCACCATCATGCGCATAATGGACGAATGCCGACGCGTATGGGACTTGAAATTCCCACAAGAAAGCGCGCTTTAATTCATAATTCATAATTCATAATTATTGGCAGAGGGCAAAAGTTAGTTTTGCTGTTGTCCGTCTGCATCATACACAGTTTTCATGCCTTGACAATTTAAGAGCATAAAAAGTGCGCTTACCGCAATCCGCGATAAGCGCATTATTATTTTTCAGAGCATCAAACTCATATATTCGCAATTCTATCGACAGCACACCAAACCCGCGCCCCTGCCAACAATTATGAATTGTGAATTATGAATTATGAATTACTTGATCATCAGTTTGCAAACCAGATTTGCGAACTCAACAGGATCATCGATGGACAGACCCTCTATAAGCAGTGCCTGATCATACAGCAGCTTGGTGTAATCCTTCAGAGTGTCCTTGTCCTCAGCGTACAGCTTCTGCAGTCTGCCGAATATCTCGTGGTTGGGGTTGATCTCCAGTGCCTTGTCTGCCTTTACGCGGTTAGCGTCGTTCTGTGGCATGGAGTTCAGCACCTTCTCCATCTCGATGGATATCATACCGCCGTCGCTGGAAAGGCATACAGGATGAGATTTCAGCTTCTTGGAAAGACGTACCTTGTTAACCTTGTCAGCGATAGTCTCCTGCATAAAGGCGAACATATCCTTGTTCTCCTCGTCCAGCTTCTTGACCTCTTCCTTCTCTTCCTCAGTGTCAAGGTCAACGTCAGCATCGCTAATGGACTTGAAGGTCTTGCCGTCATAGTTCAGCATTACTTTCAGGCAGAAATCGTCAACGTCCTGAGTCATGTAAAGCACTTCGTAGCCCATATCCTTGATCTTCTCGATCTGGGGCAGCTTGTCGATACGCTCCTTGGTCTCGCCGCAAGCGTAGTAGATGTACTTCTGATCCTCTTTCATTCTGGATACGTACTCTTTCAGAGTTACGCTCTTGCCGTCCTCGAATGTGGACTTGAACAGAAGCAGGTCTTTCAGAGTATCTATCGCAGCGCCGTAGCTCTGGTAAATACCGAACTTGAACTGAAGACCGAATACCTCAAAGAACTTCTCGTACTTCTCACGGTCGTTCTTCAGCAGCTTTGCCAGCTCGTTCTTTATGGACTTCTCAACGTTCTTTGCGATTATCTTTACCTGTCTGTCCTGCTGCAGCATCTCACGGGAGATATTCAGCGAAAGGTCTTCACTGTCAACTACACCCTTTACAAAGCTGAACCAGTCAGGCAGAAGGTCTGCGCACTTATCCATTATCAGCACACCGCTGGAGAACAGCTGCAAGCCCTTTTCATAGTCCTTTGAATAGTAATCGAAAGGAGCCTTTGAAGGAATGTACAGCAGAGCGTCATAGGTAGCTATACCCTCGTTCTTGGAGTGGATATGAGCTATAGGCTCCTGATAATCCATGAACTTCTCGGAATAGAACTTGTTGTAGTCCTCATCTGTCAGCTCGCTCTTGTTCTTCTTCCAAACAGGTGTCATGCTGTTGAGGGTCTCTGTCTCGATGGTAACAGTAGGCTCTTCGCCCTCCTCAGCGTAGTTTGAATGTTCAACATCCATCTTTATGGGGAAACGGATATAGTCCGAATACTTCTTGACCAGCTGCTGTACGCGCCATGTCTCGCAGTACTCCGAATACTTCTCGTCCTCGGTATCCTCTTTCAGCACCATTGTGATGACAGTACCCGCAGTCTCCTTCTCAGCAGGCTCGATGGTGTAGCCGTCAACACCGTTGGACTTCCACAGATATGCCTTGTCACTGCCGTAAGCCTTTGTCAGCACACGAACTTCCTTGGCTACCATGAAAGTTGAATAGAAACCTACACCGAACTGACCGATGATATCAACGTCCTCACCTAGGTCATTATCTGTCTTGAAAGCAAGAGAGCCCGACTGTGCGATAGTACCCAGATTGTTCTCCAGCTCTTCCTCAGTCATACCTATACCGTTATCCTCAACAGTAAGGGTCTTGGCTTCCTTGTCAGCCCTGATCTGTATAGCAAAATCGTCCTTGTTAAGACCTACACTTGTATCGGTCAGGGACTTGAAATACAGCTTGTCGATAGCGTCGCTGGCATTTGAGATTATCTCTCTCAGGAATATCTCCTTGTGAGTATAGATGGAGTTTATCATCATATCCAGAAGTCTTTTGGACTCCGCTTTGAACTGCTTGGTTTCCATTATATTTCAGCTCCTTAATTTTATTTTGAAAATATTTTAGCACTCAGTGTATCCGAGTGCTAAATATATTATACCTCATATATACAAAATTGCAATAGGTTACACAAAATATCAGTTATTTATTTACATTTTAGAAATATTCAATCAAACAGATAATCTTTTAAACTGTATGGCAGGTGATGTATAAGCGCACCCGCGCGAGGGCAAGGGCTTTACTTTTGGTTAAAAATGTGCTATACTGAATTTATATATCCATAAAGGAGCTGACATATATTTGAACAACGAAGTTATCTATATACAGCAAGACAGCGGCGACAAGTTCAACTCACTGAAGATAGACTGCCTTAAGCTCGGTGTCATGCTGATACTATACAGAGTCTTTCTTTCATTCATGAGCATAGTGGGCATCATCGTCACCTGCCGTGTGCTCTCCGGAGAATTCCATTCCTACAACGGCGCGATAGACGTGCTGAAAAGCGATTACAAGGACAAGATATCCACTTCCACATACTCGATGCTTATGAACTCATCGCTGACGGCTTCAGCCCTTGTGCTCACCCTGCTCTTCGGGTGGATAGTGCTTGGATTCAGCTTCCGCGGCTACCTCAAGCCATCGGTCAACGGTGCAAAAACAGGCGTAAGATACTTTCCAGCCTGCTTTGTGATGAATATAGTAATGTCAGCCATAGTGGCAATATTCGTGAGTTTCATGGATACGGCAGGCGTTACGATACCCGAAGCTGATTTCTCCATCAACGAACCATCAAAAATGGCTGCGCTGACGCAATTCATATATACTGGCATTGTGGCACCGCTTGTTGAGGAGATAGTCTACCGCGGAATGATACTCGGTGCGCTTTCTAAGTACGGTGAGTTCCCTGCTGTATTCTTCTCGGCGCTGTGCTTTGGTCTTATGCACGGAAATATCCCCCAGGCAACAGCCGCTTTCGGCACTGGACTTATGTACGCCTGCATAGCAGTCAGCTGCGGATCGATAATGCCATCGCTGATAATACACTCGATGAACAATATCGTCGTGAGCTACCCGACCATTGGTAAAGCTGCGGGATTCGCCTATACTTCCACCATCAGCAGCATATTGCAGATACTTTCCGCAGTTATCGGATTCTATGTTCTTCTGACAAGAGCAAGTGCATTCAGAACCGCAGATAACCAGACACAAAGCGAGAAAAAATCGGTCATGAAGACCATATTCACCAGACCTGCTGTCATCATCTATCTGGTGATACTGATCGTAAGAATAATCGACGGCCTGGTTGAAAGCAACGCATAAAGCAATGCAGTGTAAACTGCCAAATAAGCATTTCAACAACAAAAGATCGAGCGTATGCAACTAATGCATACGCTCGTATTTTTGTTATTGCCTCTTTGGCATTCTCCTCTTGTTTGCTATTATGCAGGCAGATTTGCATCCAATATCTGCTTTGGTGCTTCCAGACGTTTCAATGCATCCGCAAGGGTTGCAAGCAGTTCGCTCTTATCCTCGTTATCCATCATTTCCTTAGCCTGGTCGATGGCATTCCTGCTGAGCTCCACCTGATACTGGTAAAGGCTTTCCAATCTTGATATCGCCTTGACTTCAAGATCCTGATAAACAGTCTTGATATCCTTGACTATATTTATACGTATCTCGTCGTAGTTTTCCAGGGCGATATCGATGATATCGGTCTGCTTTTTCTTCTTCATTATAAGTGAGAAAGTACTCATAGCGGCAGGCGAGAAATTCTCGCTGGTACCAAAAAGCTTTACGCCCATAACGCTTCTGGTGACGTTCTTGTTGGCGGACTTCATCAGTCTGTCAACAGACGGCGCTTTGCTTACCTCAGCCACATTGGTGATACCAAGCGCCTGAGCAAGTTCGCGGCTCATTTTATCGGTAAGCTCGGTTATAGCGTCTCTATGGCATTCGATACAGGTACGGTAAGCCTCGCTGACCTTCTCCATCAGAAACGAATAGAAGTACTTCTCTATATCCTCAGGGGAGTAGATATCCTCGCCCATCTCGTCCTTAGCTCTGCATTCCAGTATACTTGTTCTCAGCTTTGCAAAGAACTCATACATCCATGTTTCGGCTTCCTGCTGCATTTCAAGTATGGAAAGATGCAGCACAGGCTTTCTCTTTTCAAGCTCTGCTGCCAGCTGTTCGCACTTTTCCTCGAACTCTCTTGCCTTGTCTTCAAGCAGCTGCTTGTCCATATCAGCCATATCGCTTATCATGCGCAGACGCGAGCTTATCTCCGCGTGCATACGGTCAAGCATCGTCAGCACACGTTTGGAGCGTATAACGTCCTTCTGCATGATGATATCTCTTTGCAGCGAAAGCTCAAACTGGAAAAACTGGGTCTCATAGAACTCTCTCGTGCCCTTGTCTTCGGGTCTTTCCTCGCCCAGCTTACGCTTCAGCTCGTCACCGCCGCTGATGCCGTATACAAATGCATTAGGCACTATCCTCTCGGATATTCCCCTGAACCTGCGCATTATCTTCTTGACATCTGCCATGGTGTTGAGAGCGTCTATCATATTCACCAGCACATAAAGCATACCGAACCTCTGGGGCGATACGTGTGTTGCCAGAAATAACTGTTCACTCTCTGAGAATGGCAGCAGACAGCTTGCCGCATACATTATAGCGTCAGCATTCACGATGTAGTCCTGAACCTGCTTGTCAAGGCTCTCCAGGTCAGAAAGACCGGGAGTATCGACTATCCTGATGCTTTTCAATATCGGTGCATTGTCCTTTATCTGCACACAGCTTATCTTCGCGGGGAAGAGTTTCATTCTCTTCTCCAGATTTTCTCTCGTGATATCTTCAAGTACCAGCGGCACTCTCTGACCGTTTTCAAGTATAGCCTCAACGGTCTGGGTATGTCCGAAGGATATCTCGTTGATGGTATAGGTCTCGGGAGTGACATTTATAGGTGCCAGCTTCTTGCCAAGCAGCGCATTGATTATGGTGCTCTTGCCGCGCTTGAAGTCGCCCAGTATAACCAGTGTGAAAGGCTCTTCGCACCTTTTATCTACCAGAGCCCTGAACTCTTTCAGATGCTCCACGCATTCCCTGCCTAATATCTCAGCTATCTTATCATCTTCGATTATCTCGCTGAGCTGTTCTCTTACGGCGACTATATTCTCGTCGGAAGCCATAAGATTCTCATTCTCTCTCATAGCTGACCTCCGTTCCCGACGATGACGCTAGTGCGCACATCACAGATCTGCCCGCTCTCAGCGTGACCCTCTATATCCACAACGTCCTCACGCCATGAATAGAGTGTCTTGCAGTACAAGAACTCGTTGCTTGCCAGCAGACATCTCTCGATATCCGAAAGATTCTTGCTTATGCTGAGATTTCTTGAAGCGCTGCCGTGTATCTGCTCGCTCAGCTTACTCATCTCGTCAAAATTTATACCGGGCTCTGAACGTCCGTAGAAATCCACATAGCCCTTGCGGTACAGCCCGCACATGATATTCAGGTACTGACCCGGCTTATCAAGGCATATCATGCCTGCACGGTTTGCTGTAACGTCTGCATACTTTACCCACTGTACCAGTGCCGAATACAACTGACTGCCGATGGTCTGTGTATAGAACTGCTCGATCGGTCTGTATACATCATTGTTCGTTTTAAGGTAAGTGTATGCCATATTATATGTACAGTGATTGTTCTGCACTCTGCCGCACTCGCTTCCCATCAGCAGCATGAGTTCGTCATCACTGCAGAACTCCACCAGCTGCTTTGTAAGCACTATGCACGGCTCAATAAGATCACTGGCTATGGAATACGCCAGCGGTCTGTCCATGTCCTCACGGACAAAAACTATGGGTACGATAAGCTCCAATCGCTCCGCACACTTTCTAACTTTATCATATATCTCGGGATATTTCAGCGGACCCACCTGATCGCACTTTACGAACAGATGCTTCGCTTCCGCCGCGATATCCTGTGTATTTACCGCCTTGAACAGCTTAGCGCTGCCCCCCAGACTCATTATCTTCTGCCTAACCGCAAAGTCGGACTCAAAGGCATAATCAAGACTGCCGTCCACCATATGGCTCTGGTACGATCGTGTATAGGCTTTCAGGTAAGAACGAAACCCCGTATCGATCTGAAGAAGCGGATTCCCTTTCGCATTTATCTCACTCATCGAGTGTCCTCCCTTATTGGAATGTTCTGCGCATCCTCATCTTCATTATTTCTCGGTATTTTCGCTCTCCTCGGGCTTTTCAGCTTTTTCGGTCTGCTCAGGCTGCTCTTTCTTCTCGGTCTTTTCGGGCGAGGAATTGGTTATACCGATCTCGTCGTTGAGCACCTTTCTTACAGCGTAAGCATCCTGCACCAGCTTGCTGGCTGTCTCAGCGATAACGTGAAGTCTTTCCATCTCCTTCTGTGATACCTCGGACTTCTCCGCCTTGAGATCGTTGAGGTTATCCAGTGTTTCCTGTGTATCTCTCAGTATGATCTCGGTCTCTTCCTCAATCTTGCTCTTGATGCTGTCGAAGGAGGAGAATACCTGACGTCTTACTGTCTCGGTGAAGTCGTTGTTGAGCATCATCTCGTGGAACTGCTTCTTGACATTAGCCTTGAAGTTGGTCTTGTACTTGTCGATCCTCTCCTGTACCAGTATCTTGTCAACTGCAAAGTTTGAAGTGAAAGTACCTGCGATGCCTGCGAATGCCATCATTACCAGAGTGATGGGCAGACCGCCTGTCAGACCAAAGAAGCCTGCAAAGAACATAGCAGCATAGTAGGTAGCATAGAATCCTGCGAGACCTGTAGCACCGCCCAGCAGCGCTCCCTTTACGCCTGATTCTCTGAATCCCAGATATACGCCGCCTACGCCGTACATACCGGTAGCGGCACCTATCACCTTATCCAGTGTACCGCCGTTGGAAGATACTCTGTCGGATACTGCAAACATTCTCTGGATAGTTGCAACACTCTCAAAGAACTCGTCCTCGAATTCCTGCAGTCTCTCGGTCTCACCGCTAACAGCCTGGTTGATGCTGTTCTGTATCTGCTCACAGATTATCTGCGCTCTGGCTTCCATGCTCTCCTTGATCTTCTCGGTGAGCTTGGAGCTTACCAGCTTCAGCCTGTCCTTTTTGAAGTCATCGGAAGACATCTGGAAGTTGTCGATGACTTCCATAGCTGCTTCCTCGATATTGCTCCAGTAATTATCAAGCACGGGACGCAGATCCTCGAACACCTTATTAGCAGCGTCGTTGATCTTTACGAACTCAGAACGCTTCATATTTCTTATCTCGTCGATCTCCTTGATGGCAGCGTCGTACTTCTCCATGAATTCATCGTTAGCCATCATCAGGGCATTTTCCTGCATTACTATTGAACGCAGTATCTCAGTACCCGAATTGGTGATCTTGTTTGCAAGTATCTGAAGTGTGATAACACCGCGCTCCTGTGTCAGCAGAGTTTCCAGAGCCTTTTCAAACTCGGGGAAATTAGACTGCTCCAGCAGTTCCTTATCGCCGATGGTCTTTGCAGTCAGGGCACGCTTCGCGTACACGCCGATAACTCTCGGTGTGCCTATCTTTCTCTTGTATACGGCGAACTCACGGCTGTCCTCGCCCATGACCTTCTTCGCCTTTTCCATAACGTACTTGCCTATACGTGTACGTACTGTCTCGACTATCTTGTTCTCATCGTCCTGAGTGAATGTGCCGAAGCAGTTTACAACGAATATGATACGTCCCACATCGGAGGTCAGCATCTTCTTCTCCAGGAACTCCTTCTCAAACTGCGAGAAAGGAGAGTTCGCGCTTATAACGAATACAGCGGCATCTATCTTGGGTATGATGGACATGGTAACATTGGTCATCTGGTCATCATCGTTAAGACCGGGAGTGTCGATTATATCCACGTTGTTGCGGCAGAATTCGGTATCGTAGTATACTGTTGCTTCCTTTACCGTTTCCGCCTTGCGCTCGGATTCGCTGGTAAGCTTTGTAACGTACTCCTCCAGCCTGTCTATCTCAACGCGCTCGGAATCGCCGTTCTTGTATTCGACCTGAACGTAGGGCTCGGTACTGTACGTAACTCTGTTAAGGGTAGCAGTCGCAGGCAGAACATCGGCAGGCAGTACCTCCTGACCGAGAAGTGCGTTGATAAGCGTACTTTTACCTCTCTTGAACTCACCGACGATAGCGACCTCGAAATGCTCGTCCTTAGCCTTTTCGAGCGTTTCCTTTATGGATTCGGCGGTATTGACCAGCGCTATCTCCTCGCTGAGCTTCAGAAGCTCCTGCAGATCGGCAGTAAGGTTCCCGACGGTTTCCTTATAGCCCGCATAGCTTCCGTAATTGATCTGCTTTTCCATGGATAGACCTCCGTTTAAAAATGATTTGGATATTATATAGTAAACGACATATTTATTTCTAAATTCAGTGCTTGCAGACGCTGCGATTTTTGTGGCTGTGAGCACTGAATGTCGTGAAATTTATGTTGTTTACTATAAACTGCCGCAGCCGTCCCCGAATGAGCGTCACGGCAAACAATTTTACATCACTATAAATTATATCACAACCGAGCTTATCAAGTCAATATTTTATCAAAATGTGTACGAATAATTACACATTTGCACAAAACCCCGCCCCTCTTTTACAGCATATTGACTAACCGTTTTCTGAACGATTCGGCACATTTAGCATTTTATGCCATCTGCCAGACCCAACAGGTAGTATCTCGTGCAAAAATTCGCCGCAGAGCTGTACTGCGGCGATCTATATTCTCATAATATTTGAAGCTGCCTCGAGCTGTTACTGCCACGATCCGTAAGAATGACAATATAAGCGGTCATCTGATCATTTTTGTTTCTTCCTCATCAGCTGCACAAAAAAGACCGTTCCCACTATCCAGAAACAGTTATGCATCGCGATCCTTTCGAGAACAAGCGTAATTTTTTCATCATAAACATTATAATAAGGCACGATATAGTATTTAAGATCACAAACTATATTTGCTACACTACATAAACTCAGCACAATATAGAACGCCGTTTCCAGCCAGCGATTATGGTGTTTATTTGTGAGAAAATACAACATCACTGGTATCAGCAACAGCCCCGAGAGAACTGACCCTAAAAAGAGTATAGTTTCCGTTGAATCGTTATCATTCCTCTTTGAGACTTCCGTGCAGGTCAGTTCACCTGTTTTTGCATCTACCGCCACTGCAGTTGCTACCGCGAATTTGTCCTTGCGAAGCAGATCAAACTCCTCGCTGACCCACTTCACCTGACATTTATCATCGACCATTGCAACGCAGGCTGTCTTGTACTTTTTACAAAATAATACACGTTCAATGTCGGATCCGAAGCTCAGTACAGTTGTATTGCCTTCATGAATGACTCCGACTGCTTTGCTTGTATTTTTTTGTTTATGATAATATCCGACATCCATTATCCTCTCCGCGATATACTGTCCGTCAATTTCGTACTTTCCTATTTCCGAATTATTCAGATAAGCATCCTCGGCATCGCTGACTTCATTATCCTCCTGAGGTTCAAGCATCACAAACATTTCCCAGCCCTCAGGCATATTCTCGCTGACAAACTTCAATTCCGAATATGACTGACAACCGCCAAGTATACATACCGTCAGAAGCACCAAAGCCACTATCATAAATTTGTATCTTCTCATAGTTATCCCCTACGCATCAACATACGGTCCGATCACCAACGACTTCTATCCGTATGCTCGTTATTCACCATAATATAATTACAATCTGTATTCATATATTCAATATCATTTACAGGCACGTATTCCTGTATTTTCTTTTCCTTTATATATCGTGAGCGATATCTGAACAGCATAGACCAGTCCAGCAGCCAGGGAATGTTTATAATCAGAAATGCCGGAATGCCCTGCCATCCCTCTGCACCCAAATAGAGTATGATAAGCACCGGATCAGCCAAGCTGAACATACCGAACAGCAGACCCACTATCAACGGATTCACCAGACGTTCTTTTCTGTTAATTACTGCCATCACTATCAGAAGGATGATGTTCGCACCCCACGCTATTGTCTCCAGTAAAAATATAAATATATAACCCAGCGCCCGACCCGCGTTTCCGCCCTCACCGCTGCCGAATTTTGCGTTTTTAAAGCTTCCTGTCGCAGCATCGAATTTGCCATCGAGCAGTACATCCTCTCCATTTTTATCGAGGAGATCGATATCACTGCTTATCTGCTTTATCTTCCACCTGTCATCACATACTGCCAGACGTATCAGCTTGTGGTTTTTGCAGAAGCCGCGAATTCCATCCTGTGAATTAAAATGCACAGAACATACCGTCATAGTTTCACTACGAGAGCCCGGCAGATTTTCCGTACCGAATTCAACGTTGGAAACTTCAGATATCTGATCTGCAAGCACAAATCCGTCTTTTTCCGCGGTATATATTTCCGAGCCGACAATATCAGCATCATAAGGCGTTCTCAGTTCTTCATCATCTGTTGGCTTTGCCAGTACGAAAACCCTTTCGCCCTCTTCAAGTCCAGTACATTCTATATCAATACTTGGACCGGCGGCACACCCACAAAGCATACACACTGTCAGAAGCACCAAAGCCACTATCATAAATTTGTATCTTCTCATAGTTATCCCCTCCGTATCATATACGGATAAGCCCCCGCCTTTTTATGGGATACCATAAATATTTGTAGCACTGCACAACATCTATCCTGCAGATTTATGAAAACATACAAAAACCGCCCTCTCCATTACGGAAAGGGCGGATAATATCCTTATTGATAAGCTATCAGTTTACAACAGCCTTCTCAGTCTCCTTGTCGAAGATGTGGATTCTGTTAGGATCAAGAGCTACCTGGATCTCGTCCTGAGGTCTAGCAGTAGATCTGGGTGATACTCTTGCAGTCAGGTTGATACCCTCGCAAGTCAGGTACAGATAAGTCTCAGCACCCATCATTTCAGTTACTTCAACAGTAGCATTGATGATACCGGTCTTAGCAGCAGAGAGGAACATCTCCTCATCGTGGATGCACTCAGGTCTTACACCGAGAACAACTTCCTGATTTACCAGGGGCTCAAGTGCCTCGGGATCAGCCTTGGACTCGGGAACTTCAACTTCATACTTAACGCCCTTGGAGTTCTTGGTATCCTCGGAACCGAACTCAACAACATACTTGCCGTCTCTCTTCAGCAGCTTAGCATCGATGAAGTTCATCTGAGGTGAACCTATGAAGCCTGCAACGAACTGGTTAACAGGATTGTTGTAGAGGTTTGTAGGTGTATCGATCTGCTGGATGTAACCATCCTTCATAACAACGATTCTGTCGCCCATGGTCATAGCCTCGGTCTGGTCGTGTGTTACGTAGATGAATGTAGTACCCAGCTTCTTGTGCAGCTTGGAGATCTCGGTTCTCATCTGAGCTCTCAGCTTAGCATCCAGGTTGGAGAGAGGCTCGTCGAGCAGGAATACCTGAGGCTCACGAACGATAGCTCTACCCAGAGCCACACGCTGTCTCTGACCACCTGACAGAGCCTTAGGCTTTCTGTCGAGCAGATGAGCGATATCCAGGATTCTACCAGCTTCTTCAACCTTTCTAGCAATCTCGTCCTTGGGAACCTTTCTCAGCTTCAGACCGAATGCCATGTTCTCAAAAACTGTCATGTGAGGATACAGAGCGTAGTTCTGGAAAACCATCGCGATATCTCTGTCCTTAGGAGCTACGTCGTTAACAAGTCTGTCTCCGATGTACAGCTCACCTTCACTGATCTCCTCCAGACCTGCGATCATTCTCAGTGTAGTTGACTTACCGCAGCCAGAAGGACCAACCAGGATTATGAATTCCTTATCCTTGATCTCAATGTTGAAGTCGGAAACAGCGATAACGCCGCCGGCATACTTCTTATAAATTTCTCTTAATGATACGCTTGCCATTAAAAAGAACCTCCCTATTGAATTTTTTCCTCAAACTCGGACATGGTCACACTTATACCCGAATTAGTACACATATATCATATCAAATTTTAATCTAAGTAGCAAGAGTTTTTTTAACTAAACTTTAGTGAGTTACTTTAGGTATATTAACGAAAATGCATGAAGTGCTGTCAATTTTTTCCAGATAAGCTATTTCCGCGTCAATAATTTTTCAACATCTTTGTGCATAATTTCCAAACACTGACCAAGCTCTAAACCCCTATCCAACGGCATTTCACCTATTGCCACCCTCTTCAGGTAGACCACCTTGTTGCCCACCTTTTCAAACATACGTTTGACCTGATGGAACTTACCCTCATGCAGTATGAGGGTACATTCGCAAACGTTTTCGTCAGATGCCAAAAATTGCGCCGGCAGACACTTCTCTTCTTGGTCGCCCTCATGCAGTCCGTCAATGGTCATGCCCGCTGCCATGATGTCCTTGTAGCTTTCCTCCCATGGTTTTTCCAGCCTGACGAAATATGTCTTTGGCACATGGGTCTTGGGTGAAAGCATTCTGTGACTCAGTTCTCCGTCGTCGGTTATCAGCACGAAGCCTTCAGTGTCCTTATCCAGTCTTCCAGCAGGAAAAAGTCCGTCCCTGCGCAGTTCATCGGGCACTAAGTCAAGGACAGTCCTGCTTGCGCCCTCTTTAGTTGAACATACCACCCCTGCGGGCTTGTTCAGCATGATGTAGATATGCTTTTTATAGGTCAGCTTTTTACCGTCGATGATTATTTCATCATCTGTATTTACCTTAGCGTCCGACCTTGCCATAAGCTTACCGTTGACCGTTATCTTCTTTTTCAGGCAGAGCTTTTTTACGTCCGCTCTCGATATATCAGCAAACTGGGAAGCCACCAGCTTGTCAAGTCTCATTATCTCGCCCATTACATACCAAGCCTTTCATCATTCAGTGCCGCGGTTATCTTTCCCGCGTCGTCCTCAGACATTATGATATCATAATATTCGCCCACTATCGGCGTACCTTTTATCGCCTGTACGCTGACTATCTGCTCCTCACCGTTACGCCTGAACACGCGGAGCTGTATCTCCTTGATACCGTTTTTCTCATACCAGCTTGTGAGCTGTGCCTTGCAGGGTACACCGTTTTTGATGAGTATATTGTATTTTCTCAGGTCTTTCAGCCCCTTGAATAATACTGCTCCGCCACCTACGAAGGCAGCCGCAGAAAGTGCATAGAAAACCATTTTCAGTGCCATGTCAGGCGGACAGTACACGTTCTTCGGGTCATCGGGCATTACATAGCCCTCTATTTTCTGTCCCATCATGACCTTGCCGTTGGCTATGCAGTCAGCCTCTATCCATTCACCTTCAGGGGACTTGTACTTTACCTTCGGTCTGCTGCTTGACCCTGTCACAGACGTTCCTATAACGGTACAGCTGACCTTTATGCCATCCTCTTTGTACTCGCGGCTTTCGTCCATACCAAAGGTGACCACCCACAAAAGCACTGCGGGCACCAGTATCCCGAAAATAAAAACTATCACTGCAGTTGCCGCCATATTCGGTTTCTTCATATCCTGCCCCCTCTTTCATTCACGTTATCTGCTTACACAAAATCGACCCTGCACACAGCATCAGCGCCGCTGTTGTCATCTAAAAATAGCCGCAAAGACCATAAAAAGCCCCTGCGGCCAAACATCATATCATCTGCATACCAATCCGCGACTTACCGCTTTTTCGCTGCAAGTCCGTCGAGATATTTTTTCAGATATTTCTTGTAATTATCGTAAAGCATGACGAATCCGCCTGCCGCACCTACCGCCAGAAATACCAGCGCACCTTGCCACGAGCCCGCAGCAAAAGTACCGACAGCGCAGGCTATGCACAGCAGTATCAGCACCACCGCCGAGATATAGGCGTACAGGGGCTTGCGGAATTTTCCCGTAAGCTCACATACATCGTCCTTTTCGGTTATCTTACCGAAAAAGCCTGTCATACCGCCGTCTTTCTTCTTCGCCTTGTGGTAGAATATCTGCACATTGTCACCGCTGACCCTGCCGTAGTATATACTCTCCATCTTGTGCTTCCTCATGAATCTGCCCATGCTTAGCACGTTCATCGAGGGCTTGTATTCCACAAGATCGCTGTTAAGGCGCTTTTTCAGCTTCTTTTTAGTCAGCTGAACAGTGACGCTGTAATTCTCAGCCATCTGCTTCCTCTTCCTTTGTATCGGGCTTATCGGGATAATCATCAGGGTTGAAGACCTTATCATTTATCCTTATCTCGCCGCCTGTTTTGGTATTAAAGAGCATACCGTAGATCGTACCGCACTTAGTACACCTGAACTGGTGAAAATACTTGTTCATGGTGAAGTGCATATCATCGTCAACTATCTTGCCTAAAGGGCAGGTCGAGAATGTCATCTCAACATCACCCGCTATCAGCAGTCCTACAAGGGAATTAGCGCAGAAAAGATATTCCTGCGGGCTTATTATATCCCTTACCATGATATTCTCACACTGTTCGCATCTGTTACCTGCCATGGAATTACTCCTTTCCGAGCAGCGCTGCCATCTCGCCGTCGATATCCTTGAACATCTCAGCCATCAGCGCATTTGAGAAATTATCAACAAAGCTGTCGTCCAGCTTGATATCAGCCTGTTCGCCGCTTGCCATATTCTTCAGCTTTGCACAGCCTGTCTCCAGTTCGCTGGAACCTATTACCAGCACGAATTTCGCGCCTATCTTGCCTGCATACTTCATCTGAGGCTTTATGCCCCTGCCCATGAGATCGTACTCAACAAAGAATCCTTCGTCTCTCAGCTTCATAGCCAGCTCCATGGACTTATCTACTGCCTCGTCGCCCATAGATGCTATATACAGATCGCAGGTCTTCTCTTCCATGAAGTCGCAGTTCTGCGCTTCCATAGTCAGTATCAGTCTCTCGATACCCATAGCAAAGCCCAGTGCAGGGACAGCCTTGCCGCTCAGTTCCTCGATAAGACCGTCATAACGTCCGCCGCCGCATACAGTGCCCTGTGCGCCGATATCCTTGGATATGAACTCGAAAACAGTTCTTGTATAGTAATCAAGACCTCTTACGATCTTGGGATTTACAACGAAGTCTATGCCCATCAGACCCAGGTACTTCTTCAGCTTCTCAAAGTGGTCGCTGCACTCGTCGCAGAGATAGTCAATTATCAGCGGAGCATTCTTGCCTATCTCCTTGCATATGGGCGACTTGCAGTCCAGAAGTCTCATAGGGTTCTTTTCAAGTCTTTCCTTGCAGGTGTCGCAGAGCTCGTCTCTCCTTGCGCCGAAATAATCTCTCAGCGCCTGCTGATACTTCGCACGGCAGGTAGGACAGCCGATGGAATTGATATTCAGTTCGATATCCCTCAGACCTATCCTGTCCATAAAGCTCTTAGCCATTGAGATAACGTCAGCATCAGCCTTTGCGTCAGCCGAGCCTACCATCTCACAGCCGAACTGGTGGAACTCACGCAGTCTGCCTTTCTGTACGTTCTCGTGTCTGAAACAGTTTATGAGATAATATACCTTCTGAGGGAAAGCCTCGTTGAGAAGACCGTTCTCGATAACAGCTCTCATAACGCCTGCTGTACCCTCGGGACGCAGTGTGAATTCGCTGTCGCCCGTAGCGGTAACTGTATACATCTCTTTCTGAACAACATCGGTAGTCTCGCCCACAGAACGCAGGAAAAGTCCTGTCTCCTCAAAAGCGGGAACTCTTATCTCCCTGAAACCGTACTGCTCAGCAGTCTCCGATGCCAGTTTCTCTATCGTGTGCCATTTATAAGCCTGTGCGGGCAGCATATCAGCTGTGCCCTTGGGTCTCTGTATCATTGCCATTTTTACTTACCTCCTCAAAATATCTTGTAAAATCTCGTAAATACTCGCGAAATCTCAGTATTTCATAAAGTTATGTTCAAGAAATGAACCAAGTTATGGATGATCCAAAGCATTGAATGCCGGATTTAACGTTATCAGGGTATAGCAAACAAAACGTCTTGAGAGATCTGTTTTGACAGCCTTGATGCGACCCATATCCGTTACGGCAGCAAACCTCCTCTGTCCAACGGGATCATTCGTCACGTGAAGTCCCAACTTCCTTCGTTCTGCCTATCCATAACAGGGCGTCGGCGCAGCTCCATTGCGAGGTCATGCCCCTTGGTAATAATTCCTGCCGACTGCCGGCTCATCCTTTGTTG
>NZ_FOKQ01000038.1 GCF_900112155.1 Hominimerdicola alba
CTCAGAATGAACCGAAGCATACAGGCTGAAGGCGTATTCGGAGTGCTGAAACAGGATCATGGCTTCAGAAGATTCCTGTGCAGGGGCAAAAACAACATCAGAACTGAGTTCCTTTTGTTGGGACTTGCATACAACATAAAGAAGCTTTTTGCTAAGATCTCAGAAAACCGACTTGGAATTTCTCTTTTTGAACTGAAAACGGCATAAAAACCAGCAGAACATAACACCCCCGAGTCCTCTTTTTTGAAGAGGGCTTGGGGGTGTGCGCTCTGAAACAGCTTATTTCACCAGTTAATATGTTTTTTTACTCTGATGTTCGGATATGGTTAGAGGGTGCTGCGATTGCAACACCCCCTTTTGCAGTTATATAATCTATATCCGGTTTGAAAGCTTCGTTTATCCTTGCAATAAATTCCAAATGTCATTCAACTCCATGATCGTCCGTTACTGTCTCTCAACTTCAAAGAATGCATACAGCAGATCAAGAAACGAATCAAACGTTCCGAAGCACTCCATTGTTCCATTACTGAGAATTTGAAATTTCTTTTCCCCGATATTATAAACTATATAATCAATACCAGACTTTCCAAGCATGATGTAATCAGTTATATCCGTTAGATCCCTGAAAGACGAATTGAACCGCAGGATATCCATACTCTTTTTTCGAGGGTGATCGGCAAGGAACTTTTCATCATACACCCCGCAAATACTTTGCCCGTCAAATGACAGTCCATTTGTGAAATGCAGCAGCTCAATGTAATCTTTTGGAAATTCAACATTAAATAAAGAATAAAACTCCTGTTCTGTATTGCTGATCTTCTCCTGTGAAAGCTTTTCATATGTCGCCGCATCGGGGAGTTTGGAAAGAAAATCTGTATACATATTATTCACCTCATTTAGACTTTCAGATGACTCACTTATCGTCCCGAAGCCATGCCTGTACTATTATTATACTCTACTATATAATAAAAAGTCAAGGTGAATAGATTTAGTAAAAACAAAAGCTTAGCTCACCATTGCGTAGTCAGCTAAGCTCTTTTTACTTTAAGCTTAATCCGCCTGATTTAACTGTGTTATTCAACCGAATAAACTGTTGAATTATCGCCCTTTGTAAGGATGAGATAGCCGTATGCCATGTGTGCCTTATCGATATCTTCAAAAAGCTTTTTGCCTGTTACCTGATCATATAAAGTTTTTCCATGATAGTCGAATAACATATTATGACCGATGTATGTGCCGGAAGCCATCTTCAGGGTAGGCTCATTCTTTTCCCATACCATGTGAACGTAATCAGAACCGTCCTTGACATAGTTTGCTTCTTCACTGAAACCGTAGTCATCATCAGCTACGATCACCTTACCTGTTTCGTCGATGATATCGGTCTTGCCATTATCCTTTGCAGCGTTGAAGTAACCGGGTATATCAAAGTCTCTGATGGACTTATAGTCTTCCTTGGTTATCTCTGTGCCGTCGAGAGCAAGCAGACCTACTTTGTCTCCGTATTCACCGTTTGTATAAGTGAAGAAACCGTTGCCTGCATATGTAATATTGCCATATTTAGGTTCGAGGACTATGGCACCATTCTTGTACATGATACCAGCCTTTTTGGTATCACCATCGTACAGCATGAAGAAATCCTCAGTGGAAGACATTTCGGAGATCGTATACTTTGTACTGAACAGAGGGTTGAGCTCATGGTCGTATACAATTCTGCCATCTTCTGTCTGAGCTACGAGCATATTGCTGCCTACAGTATTATAATCGTATCCAAGTTCAAGTACCTTATCCTCAGAGTTTACCCATACTCTGTTCTTATCGTCGTCATAGAAGCTTACGAGATCACCATATGCACTGTAGTTTGGAGATGTAGTAACAGTAGTGTTCTCAAGGTACTTTTTGCTTTCGATATCGTATACCTTCACCTTGCCCTTGTAGAGAACATCTCCATCATTTACCTTAATTGAGAACTGAGTTGCGGTAACGTAGTAGATAGCTTCGTCCTCATTGTCGGTCTCAGCCTCGGGGAAGAAAGCTATAACGAAATGATCGTTGAGGGATTTGTAAAGACCAACACCATTATCAGCAGCCTGTACTATATTACCCTCTGCATCGATAAGACCGGAGTAGATCATACCGTCCTTTTCTACAGAGTATGTGTAAAGATCTGTATGATCGAGTTTCTCAACATTAAAAGCCTTGCCATCAACGAGCTTTTCACCCTTATAGTTACAGCAAGCTATAGTTTTATCATCTACCTTGGAATAGATCAGGCTGTCTGTATCGCCCCAGAAATCGATATCCTTGCTGGAGAACTTTGCAACTTCCTTGAGCTGTGCTGTTTTGAGTTCAGCCTTTTTGAAATCTGCAGGATCGAACTGGATATCCTCCTGTGCAGTGATCTCGGAGTCTTTCTCTTCGGGAGTTTCCTCTGCAGGCTCTTCATCAGTAGTGGTCTCATCCGCAGCTGTTGTAGTTGCAGCAGTGGTAGTAGTTGTATCTGTCTCGGTCTTACTATCATCATTGCTGTTGCTGCAGGCTGTCATACTTACAGCCATAAGTGCTGCCAGCAGTATTGCCAGCTTTCTGCCGTTTTTGTTCATTTTGTATTCCTCCTGTTTCAGGTCAATTTATCAGGCTGAAGTATTATACAGCCTTTGTTGTTTAACAAAAGAAATTATACCACACGTAAAATTCATAGTCAACGATTTAAAATAATAATCGTCACAGGGTATCAACAGTATTTTATTACATAATGAAATTATGGATATTTCGCACAAATCTAAATTGTTATAATATTATTGATACCAATTATTGTCAAGTGGTGCCAAATTGCTGTAAATATCAACATTTCAAAAAGTTGATATACCTTATATAATAGTATGTTTTATGTGTAAATTCGGCTGCAAAAGTAAATTTTATAAAGAAAGTGCTGATTTCACAAATAGAGCATTGACATTTGATACGGTGTATGATAAAGTATATAAGGTCGTGTTACCAAAACATGGCATTTTATATTTATTGAAAGAAGGCCAATTAAATTGAAAAATAATTTATCCGGAAGAGTGACTGCTCTGTTTATGGCTTCACTTATACCTGTAGTATTTTCTGCCTGCGGCGAAGTTAAAGATACTGCCGTTCAGAATGATGCAGCAGAAACAACAGCATCTGAAACAGTCACAGAAGAGTCATCCGATTCAGAAGCAGTTGAATCCGCTGTGGAAACGACAGCTGTTACAACTGTTTCCGAAGCCGAACCAACCACAGAATCCACTGCTGAATCAGCAAAGGACGAAGATTCCGAAGCAGAAACAGTAGAAAACATTCCACCTGTTACTGATGACAGATTTGATCCCTTTATTGAAGGTCTTTCTGAAGCTATACGTGAAGGCTCCATGTATTATGAAGGCCCTGAGAATACTGACAGTGAATCTACACGTGTATCTCTTGATCTCTGTTCCAAGGGTTTCAGCTATACTTTCATTGACATTGACAATGATGGTGAGTATGAACTTTTTATTGGTGATGAATATACTGACAGTGAAGGCGAAAAAATCTATACGTGTAAAGGCTTTGTTGTTATCACTCCAAACGGTGATTTTAAGAATCTTGCTTCAAGCTGGACAAGATCACGCACTAAATACATTGGCGGTCCATATTTCCACTCAGACGGATCCGGCGGAGCAAATCTCCATGAAGCAGAGATCTACCGTTATGATCATTCTACACAGTCTTTGACGGTAGAAGCAAATCTTGTGACGGATTCTGATGAACCTGATCCCAGTCAGCTTCCCATCATGTATTACACGCTGTACGAAGGAACAATGTGGGACTATCAGATAAGTGAAAGAGCTAAAGATGATCCTAATGCGCTCCACGGTGATGAAGCTCAGGCAAAATGGAACGAATACATAGCAAAAGCTTCTGCCGAAACCAATAAGCTCGAAAATGCTCAGTGGATCAGAGTAGATATTTGATCAAACGCTTAATCCCAACTTGATCAGTTTTTAAACGTCAAGTAATAAATGATCCTGTCCCGGTATCATTTCACTTACTTTCCTTGATATGTAAATAAAAAAGCCCGAATTTGGTATAATCACATTTCGTGAGATCAACAAATTCGGGCTGAATTGTTTGTGTGATCTTTGGACTGCCTAAAATGCAGTTAAAATGTAACAAAAAATGTGAGATCTTGCCATTTGATGAAGATTTAGAATAGATCACATCAGCAGAAAGATAACTGATGAGAATAATAATTGACAATTAAATAAAAAATGTAAGATAACTATTGACAATTTTAATTAACAATGGTATTATAATTTATATAAACTGCATTTAATTGAGTTAATTAAGGAGGAAATAATTATGCAGATGAAAATAAATTTTGGCAGTAGTGATGTCGCTTTGTTTGACAGCAGGTGTTGTAAGCTATGGTGCGCCTGTTATCACACAGACTATCACAGCACAGGCAGAAGCTGTTGCCGAGGCTGAGTGTTATTCATTTGATGAAGAGACAGGCGTGCTTACACTCAGCGGCGAGATTGACGGAGATGCTTTACGTGGATTAAGTTATAGTTATAATCTTAATGTAAAAGCCATTGTAGCTGAAAAAGGAACAGTTTTTCCTAAAAATAGCCATGATCTGTTTGCGTGTTTTCGTAATTGTACTTCCATAGATCTTTCAAATGCGGATACAAGTAATGTTACAAATATGTCTGGTATGTTTGCGCTCTGTGAAAATTTGAATGCTCTGGATCTTAGCAATTTTGACACATACAATGTTACAGATATGAACAGTATGTTCTACGGCTGTTACAGCCTGACTTCGCTTGACCTGAGCAGTTTTTATACAAGAAAAGTTACAAATATGGACTATATGTTCAGTCGCTGTAAAGGCTTGACCTCACTTGATATAAGCAGTTTTAATACAAGTAACGTCACAAATATGGGAAAGATGTTCAAAGATTGTACCAACCTGACAACTCTTGACCTGAGGGACTTTGATACTAAAAATGTTAGGTATTTAGATTCCATGTTTGAAAACTGTTCAAGTTTGACATCGATCGATTTAAGCGGCTTTGAAACAAGCAATTACGCAACTATTAGCCAGATGTTCAAGGATTGTTCTAAGCTAAAAACAATTGATATTAGCAGTTTTGATACAAGTAAGATCACTAATATGGGCAAACTGTTCGATAATTGTACCGAGCTAAAAACCATTTATCTGGGTGAAAATTTCAAGAACATAAAAGCGGATGCAAAGCTTCCCAACGGTGAAGGTTGGGTAAATACTAATGATCCCGAAACTGTTATAAGCGGTGACGAAGAATATGCAGTTATCGAAAACAGCGGCAAGAACACCTACAAGAGCTTACCTATCGAAGAAGAAACCTACCCCATAAACATCAAGGTTGAATACAGCGAAAAATACCATCAGGTGAGATTTAAATGGAACAAAGTCGAAGGTGCTGACAGGTACGGTATAGCTGTATATCTTGCAGGCAAGTGGAAAGTTCAGGCACAGAATATCACCGATACTGTTTACACTTCTCCCAAGAATCTCACAACCGGCATGACCTACAAAGTAGCTATCGCTGCAAGGGTGAACGGCAAATGGGATACTGCAAATGCTATCAAAAATGCTGTGACTTGTACCATCAAAAAATCCTATGTCAAGCCTGACAGAGAGTTCAAATATTGTCCGGACTTATATGTTATTGCCGATGAGATCACTATGTATCTCGGACCGGATACAAGCTACGGTAAAGTTACAACGATCCCCGGAAAAACTTACCTTCAGGAACTCGGCGATATGAAAAATAACAATAACTGGGCATTTACAGAGTATAGGGGACAGTACGGCTGGGTACAGGTCGAAAATGAATTTGGCGAAAGACAGATCCAAATTAGATCTCAATATGTTGCTAAGCCTGTTATCTACCTCTACCCCGAAAATGAGACAGACGTTCATGTTGAGGTGGAGCTGACTGAAGCAGATCTTGCCACTACCTATCCTAAGTACAACAACGGCTGGGATGTAGTCGCTAAGCCTGACGGTTCACTTGTGAACAAGGCTGACGGCACTCATCACAGATACCTGTTCTGGGACGCTGTAAACTGCCGTACAGAATTTGATTTTTCAAAGGGATTCTGTGTAGCGGGCAGTGATACCGAGAATTTCCTCAAAGAAAAACTCAGCTATATGGGTCTGAACGAAGATGAAATGAATGAGTTCATCGTATACTGGCTCCCAAAAATGGAGCATAACAAGTATAATCTTATCTCCTTCCAGAGTGATAAGTATACAGATACCGCGAAGCTGAAAATCACTCCAGAACCCGACAGTATGCTGCGCGTATTCATGACATATACATCTCTTGAAGAAGCTGTGGACATCGAACCGCAGGAGCTTTCCACATTTGAAAGAAGCGGCTTCACAGTCGTTGAATGGGGCGGTTCCGAGATAAAATAATAGTGTTGACATGATGCACTAAAGGGCTGTGTCAGCCGTGTGAGAGATCATACTCTCATGCGGCTGGTCACAGCCATTTTTATTTCATATAGAGGTTGATCAAACTGAAGAAAGCTGCACAGTTTTACAAAAAGCAACCGCCCCATTCTCTTTCGGAATGGGGCGGTCAAACTGTAAAAGTATACTATAAATCAGCTGAATATTCTCATCAGCAAATAGAGAACTGTGAATTACATCGAATCGAGATCGAGGAACGGGAACTGACCGATAGGGCAGATACCGTTGTTTTTTGCCATGTCCTTGAGAACTGCAATAACCGTGGTGTTAAGTTCATCGGCAGTACGCACGGATGCGATCTTATATGCCACATCGATCTGGCCGTCAGGGATATCCTGTTTCTTCATCAATTCGCTCTGTGCTTTTATGATCTCATTAACGACCTGATTATGTGCAAATGGAGAATTGTCATTTTTCAGGATCGTGATAACAAATTCGTCATCACCGGTTCTGTAAATCTTTCCGTCAGGGAATGATTCCTTCAAAACCTGTGCAGTACGGGTGAGCACCGCATCGCCTGCATCATTGCCGAACTGCATATTGATCGCAGCAAGCTCACTGATATCGAACATAATGCAGTAGCAGGGGTGGTCGATGTCTGTCTGGATATTCTCGATATCGACAGAGAACGACACACGGTTCAACACTTCTGTCAGGATATCCTGGAACATCGCTGTCTGGAGAGACTCTTCCGTTGCAGCGTTTTTCTGTACCTGGAGACCGAGCTTACGGTTGACATTCTCCTGGTGCGCATTGATGATACCGAAAATACCAACCAGCAGCAGGATCAGAACGCCAAAGATCAGAATGAAGATCTGGAGCTGGTTTCTCATGCTGTAAACTTCCGAAGAAGGCGCATTAAAGAGCAGTGTCCAGCCGTACTCATCCAGATAAACATAGGTTGAAAGCATCATTGTACCGGTATAATCATCCTTGAATTCACCAACACCTTTATATTCTCCCGAGCCTGAAATGATCGAAGCATTGACATTCTGAACATCCGGGAACTCGCAGACTTGACCGACCATCGAAGGATCAGGCGCATATATGTACACATTATCCTCGGTATTGAGCAGCAGATAGGACGCATTTTCAAGACCGGAGATCTGCATATCCGCAAGGTCACTCAGTGTTTTTTCAGACTGTACAGCAAGACCAACAAAGCCGATGGGCTCGCTGCCGTTGTAAATACACCTATAGATCGCAACGACCTGCTTGCCGGATGACGGGGAGATCAGTATGCCGGCGGTATATGTATCATCACCCGCTGCGAGCAGCGCATTATGGAGCTGATCCAGACGCTCTCCCTCACGGATGATCGTGCCGACTGTTTCCGGATTGCTGTGCGTCAGAGTTTTTGAATTCCAGTCAGCGATGTAGAGACCTTCAAGGTCGCCGATCTTAGATGCAAAATCGGAGGTATATTTCTGTGCCTGATTCTTTGCTTCAGTATCATTCGGATTGAGCAGCAGATTTTTGACATCACTTGCATGGCTGAAGTTTGTCAGAGTATCTTCCGCCCAGATCACATAGTCCTCGATGACCTTTGCACGCTCAGCAGCAACGGTCTGCATATTGCTCTGTGCATTTTTTGCAGTGATTCGGCTGACTGAAACCGTCATAAATGTAATCAGGATTGCCATGACTGCCAGAACACCGATCAGAATCCAGGTAATCGGTGAAAGCTTTTTCGGTTTTCTTTTCTTCGTAGCCATATTATCTAATCCTTTCTAAAATAAATTTTTATGTGATGATGCTTGATCTACTTGTTGAATAGTTTTTTCATAAGTGCGCTCTCTTCCGGTTCGTCGCTGCCAATATCTTTTCCCGCATTCGTCAATCCGTTAACTCTGTCTTTCAGCTTGCTGCCGCTGGATTTTTTTGCACGCATCATGCCGCTGAGATATGCACTGGCGTTGCCGCTGGTATACTTGGATGTCACAGCCGGATTCTGCGGCTGGAAGGGCATACTTACATATCCAGACATCGTAGCCTGCCCGTTCATCCCGTTCTGCGGCTGAGCACCGTACTGCATATTTCCGTACATCTGGCCGCCTGCTGGCATACCCTGATTGAATCCGGCATTGCCGTTCATCTGGCCAAGCTGTGCAAGCGGCATCATGCGATCAGGCAGGACGATCTGACAATTTGCATTCAGCGGAGCCTGGCTCATAATATAGCCGGCACAGTTAGCACATGGGAGCATCGCCTGCATGGACATAACATTGATCAGCAGGAGATACTCAGCAACGAATTCCCCGCCTGCGATCATATGCTGCATCGCATCAATTTCAGCATGAACATTCACCTGCATTCCATTTTGCATTTCAAGATGATTGACGCCATAGAATACGCGCTGGGATGCCGCAAAGATTACGCAAACTGTGTCATCCGGTGTACATTGACCGGTGTTTAGTTTTTGTCTTGCGATATCTTGTGCGACATTAAACAATTTCTGAAACATTCACAAATCCTCCTTTTTTTCACAGCTGTCCTCGCATTATTTTTACGAGTTATCTGCATTATACTACTTATAGCAATACAACTATTTAAATTCACAAAACACGGGCACAAAAGCTCGTATATACGGGTTGTGAGACCGAATTTTGTCTGAATTTTAAACTGGATCGCTGTATAAGATCTTTAACACTCAAAAACAACAAAGAAACTATCTGCGTAATTAAGGTACGATGCAAGCTTCTCAACATATAATCATATTATACCATTTTACGAACAACCAAAATTATTCCCAGAAACAGCTTAGCCAACAACAAAATATTTATATTAAGTAAAAACCCAGATATAGCTATTTACCATGCTAAGGGACACATCATCATGATTATGTTTACTAATAGTATATCATTTTAAATATATAACGTCAATAGTATATATCACAAAATATTAACCAAATCATGTGCATATTGCACAAATGAATAACAACAAGTAATATATTTACTAAAAACAGGAAAATGTAATTGCTACTAAAAGCTATATTTTTAAACAAGCAGATACTATTGATAAATGAAGTCATCCATTTTGCTTTCTATCCGGCTTTGCCTGTTTTTAAACCGTTGCCTTTTTCATTTTATAACGGCTGGGCATACAGGTGGATACTCACTGTTGTAAAGAATATACATTAATATGATCTTCTATTATGAATATGCAACGAATTATTAAGAAGATGTATCGAAATTATTGACATTGATAATTATCTGTGCTATCATATTTTTGGAAATATTGATATATATTATCATTTTCAACAAGAAGATTTAGGAGGACATAATTATGCAGATTAAAAAATTATTAGCAGTAGTAATGTCACTTTGTATGACGGCAGGTGTTGTCAGCTACGGTGCGCCTGTTATAACACAGAGCATAACCGCACAGGCTGTGGATGTTGAGGATAACGCAAACATTACAACCTTCCCCACAAACATCAAGGTTGAATATAGCGAGAAATACCATCAGGTGAGATTTACATGGGATAAGGTAGAAGGCGCTGATAGGTACGGTATAGCTGTATATCTTGCAGGTAAGTGGAAAATTCAGACACAGAATATAACTGACACTACCTATACTTCTCCCAAGAATCTCACAACGGGCAAGACTTACAAAGTAGCTGTCGCCGCAAGAGTTAACGGAACTTGGGATGTAACAAGCGCTATCAATAATGCTGTGACTGTTACCGTAAGAGGCAATAATTCCTATGTCAAGCCTGACAAAGAGACCAAATATGGCGCGGAATTATATGTTATTGCCAATGAGATCACTTTGTATCTCGGACCGGATACAAGCTACGGCAAGGTTACAACGATCCCCGCACAAACTATGCTTACGGAACTCGGCGTTATGAATAATAACGATAACTGGGTATTTACAGAATATAAGGGACAGTATGGCTGGGTGCAGATCGTGAATGATTACGGGAAACAGCAAATCAGCGTTTTCTTCCCTTCGGTAGACAAGCCTGTTATCTACCTATACCCTGAAAAGGAGACAGATGTTCATGTTGAGGTCAAGCTGACCGAAGCTGATCTTGCCACTACCTATCCTAAGTACAACAACGGCTGGGATGTAGTCGCTAAGCCCGACGGATCACTTGTGAATAAAGCTGACGGATCTCATCACAGATACCTGTTCTGGGACGCTGTAAACTGCCGTACAGAATTTGATCTTTCCAAGGGATTCTGTGTAGCAGGCAGTGATACCGAGAGTTTCCTCAAAGAGAAGCTCAGCTATATGGGTCTGACCGAAGATGAGATGAATGAGTTTATCGTATACTGGCTGCCCAGAATGGAGCACAACAAGTATAATCTCATTTCTTTCCAGAGTGATAAGTATACAGATTCCGCAAAGCTGAACATCACACCCACACCCGACAGTATGCTGCGCGTATTCATGACATATGTACCTCTTGAAGAGGCTGTAGACATCGAGCCGCAGGAGCTTTCCACATTTGAAAGAAAAGGTTTCACAGTTGTTGAATGGGGCGGTTCCGAAATATAATAATAGTGTTGACATGATGCATTTTTAAAGGGCTGTGTCTGCCGTGTGAGAGATCATACTCTCATGCGGCTGTTCACAGCCCTCGTTTTCTGTCATGAAATGATGGTATGCAAAATAAATAACCATATTGACATTTATTTAACCATGCTGTATAATAATCGTGTTATATATTTACAGTTTCAGAGATAAGAGGGTATATTTGAATATGAATGATATTACAGAAAATAACGATCAAAAGCAAAATTCGCCAAAAAAATCATGGAAGAAGCTGATCGCTGCTGCAATAATTGCTGTCATAGGTTTTTCAGCGTACGGCGGATATAAAGCTTACAAGCGATACAAGTTCAACAAGCAGTGGCAGCTGCAGAATCAGATAGCAGAGGAAAATGCCCTTGAATATGTCAGGGATAAGTATGCGATAGATGATGCAGAAGTTGTATCTTTCTCAAATGATGATCTGGATGATCTCAGAAGATTTAAAGACGGAGAAGAAAGCTGGATAAATCGAGATCACAACGTCGTTACTCTCGATAGTGACGGTCACGAATTCCGTGTTGTTGTAAAATGGAGAGAGCGGTCTTCCGAGGGATATGACAGCTATTATACAGACGAGATAGAGGAACTTCTGGAACAGCAGATAGTCGAAAGCTGTAATGGAGAACCTGTTTATGCCAACATATCTGTAGGCACCTTTAATAAGGATCAAGTGTGGAGCTACAGAGGTGTATATATGGCTAAAGACGAACACTTTGACGGCAGTGACCTGAAAGGCGTACTGAAAGACAAAATTTTATCCGTTGAGGCTGTTGTTATTGATACTGTTTTTGATGATCATGAGCTGTTCGATATGCTTGCGGAGATAGATGCAGATGCCGACTTCTATTCGTTTGATACGATGGAACATTTTGAAGCATCAAAGGAATTAAAGGCGGAGCTTAACGGCAATGATCTGGGAAAGATGAAGTATGCTCCTTACATCACCGACTATCGCACGATACACGATGGAAAGAATGTTCACCGTGATTTCGGAGTAAAGACTAAGGACGATATGCTGTTCAGGGCATTTCCCGACACACATTCGGATCCTGATGCTTATACCTGTGATAAGGTAGAAATCCAGGATTCTGATAATATTGATGAATATTATAGTTATAATAAGCTGGACGAGTATCTCAGGTCGCCCATCAGCAGCGGATATTTCCTTAGCAGGGACAATGGGTTCTGTACCATCATCTGCATTTATTATCCTCTTGAAAAGCTGAAAGGTCATGATATAGAAGATGTGGGACTTGCATGGGCAGAATCTACCAAACGGTACGCTATAATGCGTCCGGATATCGTTGGTGATTACGCTGTGTTCATTCTCAACACAGACATATCTTTTAAGCTGGTCGATACAAAAGGGCTTGAGCCCCTCGAACCTAAGTATTCCTACTGAAATCCGAAGACAGCAACAAGCTGATATATGATAGTATGCACAGTGATGATCATTCCGTTGCCAAGACAGCATACTTACCACGCTTTGTGACTTCAGTTCAAAAAAAGATGATTTTCGAAAATTAAAATTCATTGACTGACTGCTTTCACGATCGGTCTTATCATATATGCACTATTTTTGAGTTTACGCAGAATATAAACTTGCCTCAACACAGCGTTTAGAGATTTCTAAAAAGGGGCTCGAAAGTTTAGCATCACATTTACTATCACTGGCAGCCGCTTAAGCGGCTGTCTTTTTTTACCTACTTATTCTTACTACCCGTAAACGGGTCCATACTGTGTTTTTCATAATAAACTTCCTTTCTTGTTTTCTTTAGTAACATTATAGCATAATTTCAAAAAACCTGTAGTATAGCCAGGAGAACTCTGAGTCGAACTTATCCAGTACCCTTTTTCAAGAAGTTTTACGAAATTCCTTTTTTATATGATGATAAGCCTTAAAGTGCGCAGTTAAGGCATTTGACTTGACGGTTGGTGCTTTGTGTGATATAATTGGTATATACCTTTTTAAAGGATGAAAATCATTCAAGAGATTCGAGATGCACGAATGATGATCAAGATCGAACACCTTATGTTAATTGGTCATTGTGAAAGGAATAAAAGTATGATACTGTTTAAAAAGCATCGTTTAGGGGTAAATGTAATGATCCGCACTGCGGCACTTACACTGATATCTGTGATGGCTGTTTTACTTACAGGCTGTTCTGACGGCAAAATGCTTTCAGACAATGAGCTTACCGACGTGCTGTCTGAAAAACTCGGGAATACGGTGGAGATAATCGAAGCCCCCGAAGGAAAAAGCGACGGCGAGTACAGCATGAAATGCGCAGACGGTACGGAATTTACTGTAAAGCGTGTGCATCTGGACTACGATTATTTCGGAGCCAACAGATACTACCAGTATGAGTGCGATTATCTTTTGAAATGGGTCAGTGACCACCCCGAGGTGAACGCTTTGTTCGACGAGAGGGGGATATCTCACAAGGATTACGGCAACGGTACTGGAGCGGTCGCCGACAGTTTTGAGGAGATACAAACAGTGGTAGAGACTGCCTGCGAACTGGTCGAGAGCAGCTCATACCGTATCCCTGCCGTATCTGATTTCGACGGGGATGAATATAAGGTAAAATTCGATCGCCCTGTCATCGCGATAGAATGTCTGGGCGGTAAAAACGAGGAAACTCACTGGTTATGGCAGGAATTTGAATATCAGGACGGCACCGAACCTGTTGATCATGATGAGGAACTGCAGGTCTATCTTGCTGAACAGCAATATGTTGACGACTATCGTCACGGTGATCTGGAGGTCAGTGTACCAGACGAGCTGCTGGAAAAGTACGGTCCTTCCCAGATGAAAGCCAGGCTGAAGAGTTCCGAATACTCTATGATACGCGCTGACTACACGAAAGATAATATTAATATGGGGAAGACGGAAACGCTGTACTACGTTCGCGACGGATTTGATAACAAGAATGGTGAAACGCTTGATTTCCCGTATATCGCGTCATTTGCTGAGTTTACAGGCTTTAAACCTGTAGCTGCCGACGATAACAGCTATACTCTTGCAAAAGGAGAGGAAAAGGTCATTTTCCGCTTTAGCGAAAGCGACAGCTATGCCGAGCGCAACGGCGTTCGTATTGAACTACGTGGAAAACTGTCTTCGCCTTCTGATTCATGTTATATGGATCTTACGACAGATGATCTGACGAAGCTGTTCGATACGGAATTTAAGTTTGACTACATAAACGGCACCGCCGAGATCACAAACACGGAAGCATAAATTATGGTATGACATTCAAAAGATTTGAAAGGTGCAAATAGCATGGCAATACTGTATTTTTCCGATATATTGAAAAAAGTAGGACTGGATCCAAAGAAAGTAAAACTTATCAGACACGCACTTTCTGACAAGGGTTTCAAGAAATGTGCCGATAGAGGTAAAATATATGAGTACACTTGTCATCAGAAAAAAGACTTTAGCAAAGGATATGATTACTGGGTTGTATTCATCAGCGGAAAAGGCACTTTGGCGCAACTTTACGCCATTTACAAAGTCGGAGATTGTGTTTCGGATACTCCTGATATGATGCCTGAAGGAATGCCTGATATAGAAGCATATACAGGAAAATATGCTATATACGATCTTGAAAGACTAGATATCTTAAAAGAATATGAGGGTAAACTCACCATTGATTGGGGAACATCAGCTCGTATGTGGCATCAGAAAGGTACCACCGAAAAACCGATTATCTCAATAATGCCCGATGAGAAGAAAGTATTTATGGGATATGAGGACGTTCTGCTTTCCTATGATCAGCTGAAAGAAATCGTGGATAACAAAGAAATCTACGAAGCGTGGCACGTTGCACTGAAATCAGTAAATGCTATCTATCTTATTGTTGATACCGAAACAGGCAAGCAATATGTCGGCTCGGCTTACGGTGAAGATGGCTTATTTGGCAGATGGTGCTGCTATGTAAACTCACATCACGGGCATAACAAGAAGATGAAAGAACTTATCTGTTACTATCCCGAAAGATACCATGCTTTCCAGTTTTCGATACTGCAAATCCTCCCGAAAACAATCATTACAGAAGACATTGTCAAAATTGAAAACAAGTGGAAAGCCAGATTATTAAGCAAGAAATTCGGAATGAATGACAATTAAAGGAAAACCATGAAAATACTATTCCTATGCAGCCAAAATAAACGCCGCAGTCTTACCGCCGAGAAATACTTCGATGGATACAATGGGCATCAGGTGCGTTCCGCAGGAACGGAGAACAATTCCCGTGTCAAAGTCACCGAAGGTCTAATCGGCTGGTCTGACATGATCTTCTGTATGGAGAAGAAGCATCATCGCAGAATAAAGGATAAATACAGTTCGTCGCTTTCCGGCAAGAAGATCATCTGCCTGAACATTCCGGATGAATACGGTTTTATGGACGAGGAACTTATCGCTTTGCTAGACAGCAGCGTAAGTGAATATTTATAATCTTATTTACGGAGGTTTTGTCCATGAAAGTAGAGTATTATGACATCACTCACGGCGAGGGACTTGCTATAATCACCCCTCGCTGGATGAAGCATATCCTCAGCGAAAAGACCCTTCACCGCTTCGTAAAGTACGGCGTGAATGTGTTCGGCATCAACAGTTCGCTTGACTAGCAGAAAAGGCAATTCAGGCGACCTATGATTTCTTTGAGTCCATCGTGATCCCGATGCTCCTTAAAGACGTAGAATTGACGAAAGCCGTATTGATGAAATGGCTCACCATGTTGCAGAGAACGAGGGCCTCGAAAACGCCTGGACTCCGCTGTTTGAGAAGGATATTGCCGAGATTTTCAGAGCGTCTTTATTAAATACTTGACAAGCGCCGCCTAAAGTGATATACCATACTTCGGGCGATGACGTAAGGCGAAACGTCATTAAGCAAAGAGCAATTGAGTTTCGGCTCAAAGAAAGAATATGGATTATGGAAGAGTGCTTGAAAATATTGTAGCTATAATGCGTGACAAAAAACTTTATATACAGGTCTCGGATAATATCACCGATGATAAGACCTTCCAGCGTGAAGTATCACCTCTGTTGTCTATCAAAGACGCATATCCCAAAATGCTCATCGCAAGGCTGGTGGGGCATCCTGAAGTCCGAGATGTATTATCTTCACAAGATTACGGATAACGCCAGTCTGGTCGCAGCGATTGAAGAATACATCAGATACTACAACACCGGTCGGTACCAGATCAAATTGAGCAGCATGACACCTATGAGTACCATGAAGCGTATGATGCGTGATCGGTCGGCGGGTGCCGCGGCAAACACTTTTTGGGGAGGATGACAGTTCTTACTCTCCTTACACTTCCCCTATATTCTCTAGTGTTCCGGGCGTATTATCAGTTAGTGCAGTAGCACTATCAAATCAAACCGATCATACGCTCGAACATTAGAGTCTATCGGGGGAGGGAAGTAAGTTCTTCCGTTATGGTATCTTTGGCTATCTCAAACAATTCTTCAAGGGTGTAATCTTCTATCTTTGAAAAGTCAACTTTTTCTGTTTCAAGACCATAGTCCGTCATGACTTTCGGAATAGATGCCTGCGGGAATGTCCCCACCCTGATATCACTGTTCTTTTTCCTTACTGCCACATACTCAATGTTCCTGCTGTGTCCAACAAAAAAATAATCATATTTCAAAGAATCGGGGCTCTTCTCAGCGATTATATTTCGTATCTCATCAACGTCGATATATGAGGGAACATTGTAGTTCAGGCTGTCATCAGATCCTATGATATACACATCATGCCCATGTTCAATAATGATGTCAGTATCAACTTGATCCAGCAGGGACTCATCAGCAAATAACACAAATTTCGCTGCTTCATCGGATCCGGGATCATTTGTTTCGGTCATCACTATGTCCACAGAAGGTCTTACTTTCCAACCTTCACCCTCAACGTATAAAACATCGCAATCATCCACATATTGCTTGCCTTCATAGGTAAAGTAAACGTTAAGTATGTATCCTTCTGTGATAGTGTATTTGTGTCCGGAATCAGTATCATCATGCCCTTCACTTATTCCACTGAAGTCTTTCTCGTACTCATCAGCATATCTGTCATAATCATCGAAGTATTCCTCTTCATTTTTGAGCTCTTTCTCTGAAAAGGTGTTTTTTTTCAGAATCTCTGTTATCTCATTTCCGGGCATTTCAGTATTATATTTCTTAACCACTTCTTCATGTTTCTGAGCATATATCCTCAGGGAGTCAGCATATCTACGGGGGTACTGCGTGTACAGCTGCCTTATGTAGTCACCGTTAGCGGCAGCATCAAAATATGCTCTAACAGCATCTTCATAGGTCTCGTAAAAAACGCACTCATATTCTGTGTCTTCATTATCAGTAATAACTTCGTCGTCATAGGCAGTTACTATGTCATCATCGGTGGTCACATCGTCCTTGATTACCTCGGATACTCTGCCGGGTTCTTTTTCCTCCGACTTTGTTTTTTCAGCTTTTCCACAGCCCGAAAGCAATGTACCCGTAAGCATCAAGGCTGTAAGACCTGCGAGAATTCTTTTCATTTTATCACCTGTATTCAATATGATATGCGCCATGGAAAAAGAACTTTCCCATGACCATAATTATACTTTATGTGGCAGAAAAAGTCAACACATATTCTATACATAAAGCACGAGCAAAAAAAAGAGCTCAGTGCCCTGCTGCAGGTACCAAGCTCTGAAATATGATCGGTTTACTTTACTGTGATAGTTACGGCATTTCTGATAGCGCTTTTGGTATCCCAGCTGCCGTTCACCCTTGCAGCGATGGCAACCTTATAGGTCTTGCCGGTAAGGAGGTTCTTGGGTGAGGTGTAGACATTATCGGTGATATCCTGTGTCTGTATTCTCCACTTGCCAGCAAGATATACAGCGATGCCGTATCTGTCAGCATCTTCCACATTATTCCATGTGAATCTTACCTGATGATATTTTTCGCTATACTCCACCCTGATTTTTGTGGGACAAGTTGGCTTTTTGTTGGTATATTGAACGTAGGTGTTCCTGCCGTTGTTTTCGATGACAGCATACACACGTTCACCGCTGATGATGGCTGCAGGGTCTTTGGTGTTTACCCAGCCGTTGCCTTTTGGAAGGCAAGCTGTATCGGGAATGAGTGTATAATTCTCACCGAGGGTCAGCTCGTTCAGATCGTAACAGCAAGTGAACATACCGCCCATATTTGTTACGTTGCTTGTATCAAAGCTGCTGACATCAAGATAAGTCAATGCGTCACAATAAGCAAACATTCCTTGCATTTCTGTGACATTGCCTGTATCAAATCCGCTCAGATCAAGTGAGCTCAACTTGTTACAGGATAGGAACATACCACTCATATTTTCAACTTTTTTTGTATTGAAACCGCTTATATCTAAGTCTTTCAAATCGTAGCATAATTCGAACATTCCTTGCATATTTTCTACATTACTTGTATCTGCTTTAGAAAGATCAATTGACTCACAATATACAAAGCCTGAAAACAACTTACTGCAATCTTTGGGTAAAACTGTTCCCTCTTCGGCTATAACGGATTTAACAGATACTTTATTCCAGTTTTTCTCACTCAATCTCTTCACGGCGAGATCATCGACCTCACCCCTGAGAGTAAACACACCTGTTGTCTCATCAAAAAAGCAGCATTCTTCCTCAGCCTCGGCTGCCTGTGCCGCGATACCCTGCGAGATAACAGGCGCACCATAGCTTACCGCACCTGCAACCATACATAACGACATTACTACTGCTAAAACTTTTTTTAATTGCATAATTTTATCCTCCTAAATATTTACAATTAGTGTATTAGTATAAATCCACGACTTATATCTTACCATTATTTCATGGTGTTGTCAATATCTATTATTGTTGATTTTTGTAAAAGTCAATATGAAGTAAAAAGGCTTCACTTAGTTTCAACTTCTTATCGATATTGTAATTAATTCGATCTTTGATACATAATCGCACTTGTTAGTATTTTAATATAGTTTTCCTTAACATCTGCTGGTTCTGACTTGACCGGATAAACGTTATGCTGTGATGATATGGGAAATGTATTAAGCCCACAAACATTATATCATGCCTATAAACGTTTGTTAGAAAAATGTGATTTGCCTAAAAGAACACGTTTTCATGATTTAAGACACAGCTATGCAGTATTGTGAATTGATTTGAATGTACACTGAAAGTATTAAGCCGGGCATTGGGACACAGTTCAACAGCTGTTACCGATGCGGTATATGCTGATAGTATAAGAGCAAAGCAAGAATTAGCAGGCATGATTAGCGATGCACTTAATACTTAATTTGCATACTATTTTGTTCTTGTAGTTTGATTAGCAGTATTATGTTTTTTTAGCAGATTGATTAGCAAATTGATTAGCAAGTAAATTCAACTAAGATAAAAGCACAATAATTTGTACACTCAAAAAGGGTATAAAAAAGCCCGAAACCAAACGATTTCGGGCTTTCTATTGTGATATCAGTTCAAAAAAGATGATTTTAATTTGTGGTTTTTGATTGCTTTTTTATTCTTTGTTTATAGGCTTAACACAAGATAGTTTCGTGAAGTATTGTTATAATTTCGATACATAGAATTTCCGTAAGAAACCGGCATATTCGGTACTGCCTTCCATGTAAGTTTGAAAGTATCACCATGTGTTTTACTCATTTTTGAATATTGACTTTTTCACTATATTATGATATTAAAATCAGGATGACCAACATCCTAAACAAATTTGCTGTATTTTAACTGCAAACCTTGAAATAACAGCAAAATACACGAAGTAGCGACAATCGTACGTTAGTTCGATTTCAACATCTTTGGACAACCATTTTGTTGAGAATGATGTCATCACTGAGATATCAGCCTATTCCGATGAGGAAGAACCCGAGTATTTCGACTCAGCATATGAGAAGATCGCAGGTGATATCCTATATTACCAGAGTTATGAAGTTGATGCAGTATCAGGCGCTACCTACAGTTCAAATGCCATAATGAATGCTGTTAAAAAATGCCTTGAACAGGCAAAAGAATAAAAAAGAACACCGTCATACCGTGATGATGATGTTCTGATCCCCATTAAAACCGAAACGGCAGTGTACTTGATGTGCACTGCCGTTTGCGGTCATATATTGGTAGTATGAATCTATATGCCAATAACAACTCCTGCATGACCGGATCAAACGCGATCAACACGCTTTTATCGTTCCATAATGAAGTGTTACTGGGAGGGGAATTTTTGATCCAGTAAACCGATCACTTTACAGTTACTCTTACATAGTTCTTGATTGCGCCGGCAGTATCCCATTTACCTCCGACCTTAGCTGCTATAGCGACCCTGTATGTCATGCCGGGTGTCAGGTTCTTGGGAGTTGTATATGACAGAGTGGAAGACGGTATGGACTGAGTCTGGATCCTCCACTTTCCTGCCAGATAAACTGCGATACCGTAGTTCTGAGCATTCTTCACTGCATTCCATGTAAATCTGATCTGATGATACTGAGAGCTGTAGCTTACACGGATATTATCGGGATAAGTCTTTTCGCTATTCTGATTGCCCGAGTGGACATTTGCGTACATAGTTTCCGCCCAGAGCTTTCGCATAGCTTCGTATCCGTCTGAACTGGGGTGTACCCCATCGCTGCTGAGATATTCCGTGTGTTCTCTGAAGAATTGATCAAAGTCGGGTCCGTGAACGATCTTAGAGCCGTATTCCTGATAGAGTTTATCTATCATAGCATTATAATAGCCTGTATTAGAGCCAACATCCTTATTGGTAGCATACGGTATCTTAGGCAGAACAGGAGTTTTACCTGCTGCGATAACGGCATCTACCATGTACTTTACATTCTCATAATACCGCTGTGTATTGTTCGGATTGCCCCACGCATCATTAGTGCCATAAGCGATGCTGACATATTTTGCGGAGTTGTCGCGAAGCCAGCTATCTATAGCATTTTTGCCGTCAGAGCTTAATGTACCGCCTATACCGCCATTCTGCTGAACGGGATAATATTTAGGATCAATACGGTTCATAAACTCTGCAAAGCTTGTACCATAACAGTTGACCATACTTCCCGCAGTTATGGAATCACCCAAGAACAGCCAGCTGTCAGCTACTCCTTCAGAAGCGTTATGCACATCAAAATTCAGCTTAACAAGTCCGTTATCTGATTTTTTTACATTAAGTCTTATCCAGTTGTAGCCCTGCATATCAATGTAATGCTGGCGAGAGCTGTAGTGGTTATCATTAACTGTTGCGGCAGTTACCCAACCGTCAGCAGGATAGGACCCCCCCGGTGCGGAATTGAGTTCAATTGTGTAATTTACAGGCTCATTACTTTTATTGACGTAATATCCGATGTTATCAAAGGTACCTGTATTGTACCATGCCGCAAGTACCTGCTTCCTGTCTGAACTTGGAACAGAAGAAAGATCATAAGCTAGGTATGCAGGTGCATTTGCAGACCATTCCGTATAATAATAGTTGTCATTTCCGTCAGAGGCTCTTCCTGCACTAGCGTATGCAGGAACATTACGGCTGATGATATTATTGGGATGACCGGAAGAATATTCAACGGACACCGCAGGAAGTTCCTGAGGTGTATCATTGTTGCCTACCGAAGTATAGTGATATACATCAGGCAGTTCATCAAGTGTCAGCACATAGTCGCTGGTATATACGTGCTTCACATACGAAGCTGTATTTATCGCATGACTATCAATGAACGAAGTGTGCCATGTCATAAACCACAGCCATTTTGCACCTTCCGCTGTCAGCTTATCGGGATCGGGTATAGGACCGTTCTCGTGCAGGCAAACGGCTTTATTGGTGACCTGTGCTGCTTTCTGATATATACCGACGAGTGAATTGGTATTGTCTACGTAAGTATCAGCTCCGACAATATCTACATATTCATCACCCGGATACCAGCCGCTGTTGACGTCTCCGCAATAACCAAGATTCCAGATAAGATTGTCAAGTCCCCATACATTGGTATAGCGGTCGTACATTATCCTCCAGAGCTTTTTGAAATTATCAGCTCCGCCTTTGCCCCACCAGAACCACTTACCGTCAAATTCGTGGAAGGGACGCCATATAACAGGTATGCCTGCCTGCTTCAGTTCCAGCAGTGCCTTTGCACCCTTGTCCATACCCGCTATGAGTTTATTGTACTCATTTGTTCCGGGAGTCAGCGCCTTGTTCCAGTCAAGATCAGTTGCAAGTGACTCCGAGTGGCTTCCGCTGAAATCACTTCCACAATGCCAGCATATCGTAACAATGCCGCCTTTTGCATACCATGCTTTTGCACGACGGTTGCAGCCTGAAAAATCATCGCCCATATAATCAAGTCCGCGAAGAGCAGGATATTTTCCGCTGGCGTTCTTGATGATATTCATTTCATAATCTTCACTGCCCATCCAAGTGGACTCCTGCTGACCAGAAATAATATGATCCCCGTAAGTATCACACAAGAAACTGTATAGGGACTTCGCCTGTGAAGAAGCATTCGGATTGGATAGGGATGTATTTATGTTTCCTACAGATACCTCGCTTTTATCTATCGTCAGTTTATCAAGGTATGTCCAGCCCCAGGATCCCTGAATGGTGATCTTGTTTGCTCCCTTATCAAGATATGCCAAGGTGCTGACTTCCGCAAATTTATTCTGACCTGTGTAAGCACACTGTATCTGTCCGATATTCGCACCGTTGATAAGTATGTTCTGGTATTTTCCGCCTTCATCAAAGGGCTGACTGTAACGCAGTGTCAGCTTGTACATACCTGCACTTGCCATATTGGCTGATATGGTAACAGAATCGCCTGCGTCTTTCAGGTCGATGACTTTACCGCCGCTTGCACCTGTCAAAGACAGTACTTTGGTAGTGTTCTCTCCTGCATCATAAATAGTTCCGTTTTCCAGCTCATAGCTGTTTCCTGCCGCTGTTGCCTGAAGCGGGAACTGCGAGACCGTTCCTGCCGCCATTGCAGCGATCAGTGCTGCTGAAATAAATCGTTTCATGAATATAACCTCCTTAAGTATACATTCCGGACCTTATACTGAACATTATAAATCATCATCTCCAAAAATGAAATGATTTTTCGCACCAAAAAATATGCGTTTTGCCCCAAACATAATAAATAATCTATTGACGGCAGGAAATCGTATGTGTATAATAGGTATATGAAGGAGGTGGTCACTGTGAATAGCAGAGGACGTATCGGTGTTATCGTTCCGCAACTGATCAACAATCTTGATGTCAAATTTGTAGAAGTCATACATAAAACATTTATCCATTATGGATATGATACCATTCTGCTCTCAGGCATTATAAACTTCATGAACGAAATGATAGACGAGGATTACAATAAGGGATTGATCAACATTTATGATCTGATCATTTCATCCGACTTTGACGGCTTTATCTTTCTGGCAGAACTGTTTTGCAGTGACCGACTGCGGAGCCGTATTTTTGATATGATCCGCAAAACCGAAAAGCCCTGTGTTGTGATCGGTTATCAGCAGGATGAGTTTCCGGTGATAACTATGCCCGAAAGTGAGCTTCTGTACTTGGCAGCCGAACATCTTATACGCAAACATAATTGCCGCAGGTTATATTGTATCGGCGGTCATAAGGGAGATGAAAAATCAGAGCTCCGTATCTCAGGCTTTCGCAAAGCAATGGATAAGGCAGGTCTGCCGTATGATGAAAGCTGTATCTTCTACGGAAAATACTGGAGTACAATACCTCATGAAATCGGTATACAGCTTGCCGAAGGAAAGATACCCTTACCGGATGGGATCGTTTGTGCAAGTGATATCATGGCAGTTGAGCTTTGCCGCACACTAAGATCACATGGCATCTGTGTACCGGATGATATAAAGATCACAGGCTTTGACGGCGATCTGATATCATTGACCGAGTATGTTTCCATAACTACTGTTGCAGGGCAGGCGAGATATTGCGGCAGACGTTCTGCCGAACAGCTGCTCAGGCTCATGGGGTATGAGGTAACTGAATCAGATGAACACGATTTCTCACTTGTGATTGGTGAAAGCTGCGGCTGTACAGATATCAGAAATATCGAACAAAACAATGCGCTTTCAGAGATCCGTGATTATGCAGGCTCATTTTATCGGCTAAAGCAAAGCTATCGTTTAGGAAGCTGCGCTAACATCCTGAGCAAGATGTCAGAATGCAGCACCCCCGAAGATGTAATGCGCACAACAGGCGAATGTATTTTTATGATACCCGGCATCACAAGGGCAGAAATATGCTTGTGTGAAGACTGGAAAAGAAATTTTCAAAATCCTGCTCTTTACAGACGCGGCGGATTATCATCAAATATGCTGCTCGGTTTTGAATCAGCCGATAACTGTATCAATACTTCTTTTTCCAAATTTCCTTCTTCTGAACTGCTTCCTTTTTTTACACAGCCTCATAGTCCTCAGCTAACAGTTGCAACTTCGCTTCACTACAAAGGGCAGATATTTGGATATATATGTTTCAGTTATAAAAATGCTGCTGATATCATTCTTGATGATTATCTGATGAATTGGTGCGATTCAGTCAGCGTCGGGTTGAACATCGTACAGAATATAATGTATAAAACTTTTGTCAATAAGCGGATCGAGGCTATATCGGAATACGCACCGATACTCGGAATATACAACAAACGCGGGCTGATCGGACGACTGACGCAGATAATAATGAATGACAGTGAAACATCCATGACGCTTACGATCATTTCGTACTTACAAAATGATAAGAAAAAATATCCTGTTCCGCCGATCCACGCGATCGTCAATGCCCTCAGGATCTCATCTCCCGAAGAAATGCTGCTTGCAAGTATCGAAGATGATCTGATCGTTATCGTCAGCAGCAAAAGCGATCAAAACGGGCTGCATCGGGATTGGGCAAGAGAAATCGCTGACAAAATGGATACAATCTATAAAGGTACGGTAGTGATCGAACCCGAAAACATTGTCTTTCTTTCTGAAAAGATATCGTCGGCAGACATATTCAGTTTCTCAGAAATACTGGATACTGCCGTTCAGAACATCAAAGGCAAAATACTTTCCATGCAGGCAGGCATTTTCAGTTATAGGGATACATTCACATCGCTGCGTGAAAGTATATTCAGTTCTCCGCATAATCCATGGAACGTAAAATCTATCACAAGAAGTCTCGGGATAAGCAAAAGCCATTTTCAGAGAATATACAAGGAATTATTCGGCACAAGCTGTAAGGAGGACATCATATCAGCAAGAATGGACAGTGCTGAATACCACCTGATACATACGAAACTATCTGTTACGGAGATCGCTGAACGATGTGGATATCATAACACCAGTCACTTTATCCGACAGTTCAAAAAGAAAAACGGAGTATCGCCAAACGAATATCGAAAAACAAAGGGAGAGAAATAACAAAAAGCCCCGTACCAACGGTGTATAAACACCGTCGATACGAGGCTTTGATTTTTTATCGTATGTTCAGCCTGCTTAAAGACAGAACACAATATATCGCTACTGATCTTACATTAATAGCTTCCACAATTTCAAAGGGTGTATAAAACTCCCCTGAAAACGCGGCTTTAAAACTATTACTTAGAAGCGATTGCAGCCTGAGCAGCCCTCCACCAACGCAGGCGCATAAGACGCCCCGAAAAGCTCGATTTTATGGGCTATTTTGTCACCCTCCACATTGCACGTCTTCGGAGTTTTGTCATCGCCCGTGAAGTGCAGATACCAATCGAAGGAGTTCTCATTCACCACAATTTTTTCGTTACTGTAAAGTAATGTGACACCGATATCATGCCCTGACAATAGGGCAAAATGAACTGAAAATAACGACAGCAGGGCTTCGGCTCTGCTGTTTTTTGTACCAATCTTTCAATTACTATTGTTGAAACGCGCAAGAAAAATTAAGAACAACAACGAAGTTAATAATAATGATGCAATTAGTGATTGCGAAGAAACTTTTGTAAATATATTGACATACTTTGCACATTGTGTTAAACTGTTAACATAATCGTTTTTTATAGGAGGAACAAAACATGAAAAGTAAAAAGATCATTTCTGGTCTGCTGGCGCTGACATTCGTAATCGGCGGTGCAGTTATTCCCGGTGCAGTAATAAACAACAGTGTGGTAGCTTCGGCTTCTACCTTTGATAGAAGAGAAGTACTTATATATGGCGACTATGAGTATGCTTTACTAAATGATGGTACTGTTGAGATAGCAAGGTACATGGGTCTTGATGCAAAAGAGGTTGAGATACCGGCTGAGATAAATGGTGCGGTTGTAACAAGCATTGGCTCGAGTGCATTTAGTGCTAAAAGTAGCATTGTAAGTATCAAAATGCCGGATAGTATAACTGCGATTTGTAGTGATGCATTCGCGTATTGTACTCATCTTTCTGATATTAAATTATCTGTAAATCTGACAACTATAGGTAGCTATGCTTTTTGTTCGTGTACGAGTCTTAAAAGTATTGAAATTCCAAAAAGTGTAACATACTTAGGATGGTTTCCTTTTTCAGAAACAAGATCATCTCTTGTATTCAATTGCTATAAAGGATCGATAATTGAAAACTATGCTCTTAATAATCATAGACATTTCAAGATCCTTGATGCTGAAGACAAGACCGAATTCCCTGTGCTGAATGAGGTACAGTTCAATACAAAGTATCACCAGTTTCGTATGAAATGGACAGAAGTTGAAGGAGCTGAGGAGTATGCCATTGCCGTTTATCTTGCTGGCAAATGGAGAGTGCAGAAACAGGGTATCCCTGCTGACACTACTACCTACACTTCCCCAAAGAAGACTGATCAGTTGCAGCCTAAGGCATACAAGGTTGCTATTGGAGCTAAGATCAATGGCAAGTGGGATAAAGTCAATGCTATCAATAATGCTTTTGAAATTCTTGTATAGTAACATACAAAGCAAACTCTGAAATATAAAAAAATCACGGCGCTCCTGCTATTTGAAATGCTCCCATTTTGTTAGACAATGTGGTATAATAGAGATATACCAATTTGAAATCTAACGAAAGGGGGCATTTTTATGCCTAAAGGAAAGCCAAACAAAAGATACACTCCTGAATTCAAAATCATGGTAGTCGAAACAATGCATAAGGAAGGTATGAGCCACAGAGAAGCAGAGAAACAGTTTGAATTACCTCATAGACGTGCTGCCGAATGGGAACGAATATACCTAGAGGAAGGCAAAGAGGGCTTCTATGTTGAGCGACGAGGTCGCAAATCAACAGGTCGTCCACCGAAGCTTAAGAAAGAAGTTGAAGAAGACCTGATCGCAGAAGTACAGCGTCTTCGTGCAGAGAACGCATACTTAAAAAAATTGAATGCCTTGGTAGCCGAGAGGGTACGGCAAGAGAAAAAGCACAAGTGATATGGGAGCTAAGGCATGAACACAGGGTGGGTCTGCTCATTGACATTGCCGGTATCCCTCGCAGCACCTATTACTATTACAGCAAACAGTTTGATTCTCCGAAACCGGATAAGTATGCTGATATAAAAGCGCTTATCCGCAAGATCTATGATGAAAGCAAAGGTCGCTATGGCTATCGAAGAATAACAAAAGAACTGAGAAAAACACATAAGATAAATCATAAGACTGTTCAGCGATTAATGCGTAAAATGGGCATATTCTGTCGTGTTCGTATGAAAAAGTACAATTCGTTCAGAGGAGAAGTCGGCAGGATAGCACCGAATCTTCTGGAACGTGATTTCAAAGCAGATAAGCCTAATCAGAAGTGGGTCACTGATGTGACGGAGTTTGCTTTGTTTGGTATCAAACTCTATCTGTCGCCGATCATCGATCTTTTCAATGGCGAAGTTGTGTCTTACAATCTAAGCCGCCACCCTAATTTGATTCAAGTGACAGATATGCTTGAAAAGGCTTTTGCTAAAATTCCTGACAACACACAGTTAATACTGCATTCAGATCAGGGCTGGCAGTATCAGCACAAACATTATCAGAAAATGCTTAAAGACAAAGGCGTTAGGCAAAGTATGTCACGAAAGGGAAATTGCCTTGATAATGCTTGTGCAGAAAACTTCTTTGGATTGCTGAAAACAGAGCTTCTCTATTTACAGAAGTTTGACTCTGTCGAACATTTCATATCCGAGCTGCACGCTTACATCGATTGGTATAACACAAAGCGCATCAAGCTTAAGCTCGATGGTATGTCTCCTGTTGAATATAGGCTCAATGCTGCATAACAAAAGCGACCAAGATTTCTCTTAGTCGCTTTGCATAAGTTTTCTCTTGAAAGTTTGTCTAACTTTTTGGGGTCAGTTCAATTGACGGCAGGGGTGCCTTTTTGTTGGTTTGGTGAATATTGGCGGGAAGTTTGGGTTATCTGTAAGCGTAAACCGCCGATACATAGTATCAAAGAAACAGGCTCACCTCGGTGAGCCTGTCTGAATATCATATAGTGAATGGAAGGAGAATTGTTCCTGCCGGATGTGAGAACAGCTCTGTCAGATACTTCTCTGTGTTCAGCCCGTTAGCCTGAGCCGTTGCAACGATTGAATACAGTGCTGCGCTTGCTTTAGCACCGTTCGCCGTATTGCTGTGCATCCAGTTCTTTCTGCCAACAGCAAAGGGCCTTATGGCATTTTCGGCACGGTTATTGTCTATCGGAACGTTCCCGTTCTCCAGAAAAGTGTATAGATACGGCTTTTCATTCAGCGCATAGGCTACTGCCTTGGCGAGAGCACTCTTTCCGCTGACATGAAGCGTTTCAAGCCACGCAAAGAAAGCATCGAGCAAAGGCTTGACCTTCGCCAGACGCTGCTCATATCTTTCCTCAGCTGTCATGCCTGACAGCTGGTTTTCTTCATGGTATATCCGCTCAAAATACCTGACCGCCTCTGCTGCGACCGATGTTTCCTGTGCAGACTTATCCTTAGGCAGCGCATTGACGAAATACCTTCGGACATGAGTCATGCAGCCGCAGTGCTTTACACCGGTAACCACATGATATCCGCTGTATCCGTCACGCACCAGATAGCCATCAAAGCCCTTCAGAAATGATATAATCCCCTGTTACAATATAATTGACGGGTAAAACCTTGCACACCGGTAAGGATTTACACGTACTTGTTACTTAAGCTATAATGAAAGCAGTAATTGGAATGACGATAATCCCCTTGGGACAGAGTGCCCGCATCTAAGACTGTCATCCATGCTTTCATTATAGCGTTCGTTTTATGCAGGTTGAGCCACAGTATGTGCGTTCGTGTCACCAAACAGATTGAATAGGTAATGAGTAAAGTGTGGTTTGCCCGATTACAATTTCAATTCAGGAGATGTATTTATTATGAACGCAGTAGGTATTGATGTTTCCAAAGGTAAGATTACCGTTGCTGTACT
>NZ_FOKQ01000030.1:0-31071 GCF_900112155.1 Hominimerdicola alba
CCTCGCAATGGAGCTGCGCCGACGCCCTGTTATGGATAGGCAGAACGAAGGAAGTTGGGACTTCACGTGACGAATGATCCCGTTGGACAGAGGAGGTTTGCTGCCGTAACGGATATGGGTCGCATCAAGGCTGTCAAAACAGATCTCTCAAGACGTTTTGTTTGCTATACCCTGATAACGTTAAATCCGGCATTCAATGCTTTGGATCATCCATAACTTGGTTCATTTCTTGAACATAACTTTATGAAATACTGAGATTTCGCGAGTATTTACGAGATTTTACAAGATATTTTGAGGAGGTATACAAATGAATATTGCAGTTGCTCAGTCGGGCGGACCGACCTGTGCTATCAACGCGTCCTTGGTAGGGGTATTCAAGGAAGCGCTGAAAACTCCCGCGATAGACGCTGTTTTCGGCTCTATCAACGGTATCGAGGGCATGATCAAGGATGAGCTCATCGACCTTAAAATGGTGATAAGGTCAAATGAGGATATGGAACTTTTAAGACAGACTCCCTCCACAGTACTCGGTTCGTGCAGATACAAGCTTCCCGCTGCGGACGTTGATGATGAAGTCTACCGCAAGATACAGACTAATCTGGAAAAGCACCGTATCCAGGCGTTTTTCTACATTGGCGGTAACGATTCGATGGATACGGTGGACAAGCTTTCGGTATATCTGAAATCGGTGGGTTCCGATATCAGGGTCATCGGTATCCCGAAGACCATCGATAACGACCTGCCTGTGACAGACCACACTCCCGGCTTTGGCTCGGCGGCTAAATACGTGGCGGCTACCGTGCAGGAGATAATCCGCGACAGCTCGGTTTATTCCGTGGATTCTGTTACCATCATCGAGATAATGGGCAGACACGCAGGCTGGCTCACAGCTTCCACCTGTGTGCTGAGGGCTAACGACGAGATAGCTCCCCACCTGATATATCTCCCCGAATGTGACCTTGACGCTGACAAGTTCCTTGAAGATGTTCGCATAATGCAGGCTAAGCACAAGGCTGTCATCGTGGCTGTATCCGAGGGTGTGCGCATACCCGAGGAGAACAGGAAGGATATCGTGGTGGATAACTTCGGTCATGAGTACCTTTCGGGCATCGGCAAGACCCTTGAACAGCTGGTAAAGGACAGGATAGGCTGTAAAGTCCGCTCCATCGAGCTCAACGTTATGCAGAGATGTTCTTCTCATATCTGCTCCAAGACTGATATCGACGAAGCCGAACTCATCGGCAGTGAGGGCGTTAAGCGTGCTCTTGCAGGCGAATCGGGCAAGATGGTATACTTCAAGCGTCTCAGCGACGTTCCCTACGTTATAACCATCGAAACAGCAGATGCTTCGCAGGTTGCAAACAAAGAGAAATTCTTCCCGAAAAAGTGGGTGAACCACGCCCGCAACGATATCATGCCCGAGGCTGTAAAATACTTCCTGCCTCTTATCCAGGGCGAAGTGAAGATAGCCATGAAGAATGGTATGCCTGTTCATTTTAAGCTGAAATGATCTATTGGGATCCTTGGCAATGCGATTCCGTTCACCGTAGTAAGTAAGATGAGTGAACGGCACTCTCTTGTGCTTTCAAAAAATATACGCATCAAAATTTAGATCGGGATATGATGGTATAGTCGGATATTTGTTGCATCTGATAGTTTGTGAGTTTTCACCCATGACGGTGTGGCAATAATTTTACGTACAAAGCAAGAGCGTATGCATTAGTTTTGCATACGCTCTTGCTTCTGCAAGCCTTTCGCGAAAAGCTTGATCCAAAAGCTCTCTTACTTGGCAGTTACCACATATTTTTAGAACATTTCCCCCAGCATAGTTACCAGCGGAAGTGTCACACCGCTCAGGAGAGTGGTCACTGCGAAGAATTCGGAACAGCGTTCGGGGTTTTTATCGAACTGTATGGCAAACATGGTGCCTGTTGTGGCTACGGGGCAGGCGGATGCTATCAGCACAACCATTTTTACCATGTGGGGCGCAGGCAGGAAATGCACCAGTGCAAATGCGATGATCGGCAGAAGAAGCAGTTTGTAGGCGCACACCATGTAAAGTCCCTTGTTTTTCAGGGCTTTGAGCACGTTGGTCTGTGCCGCAGCCGAGCCTGCTATCAGCATGGCTAGGGGAGTGTTCATATCCGAGATGTATTTCAGCGGTGTGTGAAGTATCTCTGGCAGATGTATCTGCGCCAGGTAGAAGATAAGTCCCACGAATACCGCTATAACAGAGGGTGAAGTCGCCGCCTTGATGAATGATTTGAAATCGCGGCTCTCTTTCATGGTCATGTAGCCGTGTGTCCACACGAGGATGTTGAAAAGCGTGATGTAAGCCGTGAGGTAAAGCACACCCTCATCGCCGTAAATGCCCCTTATCAGCGGTATGCCGATGAATCCGCAGTTTGAATATACAGCCGAGAAGCGCTCCAGAGAATGTTCGGGGCGCTTTTTGCTTATTATCAGGGTTGAAAGCGCTATCATCACGCCAAAGGATATCCCCGACAGCAGGAATGACCACAGCAGACCTTTCAGCAAACGGCTGCTGTACTCGCTCTGGTAGGACATGAATATCAGCAGAGGGTTGACGATGTACAGCGCCACCTTTGAAAGCTGCTTGTTGCCCTCCTTGGTTATAAGCCCTTTCAGACTGCACCCAAGTCCGATGAGGAGTATTATGAACATAATGACTATCTGTTTTAATATAACTGTTCCCGCTCCCATAAAATGCCCCCTTTTAAAATATCACTTCACCAGTATAAAGATATAATATGAATATTTCGACCAAATTTTCTGATAATTTCTGGAAATGCGCAAAATGCCGCTTATAGCACAAAAGCGGAGAACAGAATGTTCCCCGCCTTAGTAAATATATATGGAAATTTATTATGACCTTATCAGTCGTTGACAGGCTCGGATTCTGCCTTTACAGAGGCATTTCTGAGGCTGTTTTCAATAGCTTCGGCACGAAGAAGTGCAGTATCTATGTGATCGCAGAAATTCTCTTTGCCCAGCATATCCACCAGACCAGCCTTTTCCATGGCGTGCATGGGCTGTTCGTTAGCGTGGGAGAATACTACGCTGACATTGTGCTTTGCACAGCGGTTTACAACGTCGGAGAGCGATGCAACGCCCGATGCGTCTATTGCGGGAACGTTTCTCATTCTGATAACGAGAACGTCGATATCCTTGTCGTCCATCATGTAGCCGAACTTGTCGGCTGCCGCAAAGAACATGGGTCCGTTTATCTCGAATACGCGGGTATTCGCGGGGATACGCTTCAGCAGGATATTGTCGGGGTCTGTGTCCTCGTCATCAAAATCTATCCATGCGTGAGCTTCGGTAACGTCTGCCATACGTTTCATGAAGAGCATAGATGCGGCCACCATGCCGACACCGATGGCTACAACAAGGTCGAATACGACGGTCAGCACTATGGTGAGTATCAGTACAGCGATATCGCTCTTGGGAGCGGTCTTTATCATGTCGCGGATATTCTTCCAGCCACACATATTATAAGCTACTATAAAGAGTATAGCCGCGATGGTTGGCATGGGTATCAGTGATGCATAGGGCATCAGCAGAACAAGTATGCCAAGCAGTACCACCGAGTGTACCATACCTGCGATAGGAGTTCTGCCGCCGTTCTTTACGTTTGCGGCTGTTCTTGCGATAGCGCCTGTTGCGGGGATTCCGCCGAAAACAGCAGAGCCGATATTAGCGGCACCCTGTGCGATGAGCTCCATGTTGGAACGGTGCTTTGAACCTATCATACCATCAGCAACAACGCAGGAAAGCAGAGATTCAACAGCGGCCAGCAGAGCGATGGTGAATGCGTTGGGCACCATAGCCTTTATGGTGGCGAAGCTTACATCGGGGATAGTCACCTTTGGCAGATCAGAAGATATGGTGTACAGGTCGCCTATGGTGTTTACCTTTATTCCGCTGAGCTCTACTATCGCCGAGCAAAGCAGTACAGCTATCAGTGAAGCAGGGATCTTATCCAGCTTTTTAGGCCAGAATATCAGCACAGCCAGAGATATCAGACCGATAACCAGCGCCTGCCAGTTAATGGTTGTGATGCTTCTGCCGATCTCAAGCAGCTTGTCGGTGGTCTCGATAGGTGAGCTTGAAAAAGTCAGTCCCATGAAGTCCTTTACCTGACCGATAACGATGGTCACGGCGATACCAAAGGTAAAGCCCGCGGTGATAGTTCCGGGGATATACTTTATAAGACTGCCGAATCTGCAAAGACCCATGACTATCATTATGATGCCTGCCATAATAGCGGATATCATAAGTCCCGACATACCGTCCTTGGCGACTATGCCTGCCACGATGGTTGCAAATGCCGCGGTAGGACCTGCTATCTGTACACGGCTTCCTCCGAGGAAGGATACTATGAATCCTGCCACGATAGCGGTATACAGACCCTGTTCGGGACCGACACCGGATGCCAGTGCCAGCGCGATGGAAAGCGGCAGAGCGATTATCGCCACGATAACACCTGCGACCAGATCCTTAACGAACTGTGCTTTTGAGTAGTTTTTCATTACCGAAAACAGCTTTGGCTTCAGCTTAACTTCGGTAGGCTTTTTTGCTACCTGCTCCAAATCATTTCATCTCCATAAATAATTTATGCCGAAATCGGCACAGCTTTTACATTATACTACTATAAAAGGTGGATTTCAATGTATTTTTTATTACATATTTAATTTTGTAGGCTTGTTTATAAATCGGGGTAATTTATATGGATTTGTGTGTATTTTATCCTGTTTGATACGGCTGATACAACAGTTGCGGGCATAATCTTCGGTTGAATATATTTATAATATATAATGTGTATATATTTGGGCTGACCCTTGTAACCGAAAGTCTTCCATATTATGGCAGAATGTTTATCCGGACATCTTTACAATCAAAATCAAATGTGATATAATCAATACGTTAGGGCATTTTATGCCGAAGGGATATGGTGTAATATTTTTATGTAAGGAGAATGTTAATGAACCGAGGTATCTCAAAAAAGGTCATCGCGTGCTTTGTTGCTATGAGCGTGGTCATTATCGGACTGATAATCGCGCTGGTCGTAACGAATCGCGGCAAAGACGATGATTCATGGAAGAAATCTTCGCCGAAGAAAAAGTCGGAATCTGTTTCTTCTGTGGTTGATGACAGCGAAGCGGAAGAAGAGGAAGAAGAGGAAGACTCCGAGGAAGAAGAGGAGGACTCTGAAAGCGAGGAGGAAGAATCCGAAGCTGAGAAAGAGGACGATGTTAAAAAAGAAGGATATGTAGTCAGCTGGTCTTCAAGCAACGGCTGGGAGGACAGCGGCAAGCAGATGAGCGGTCTGGATATCGGTATTGCCAATTACAGCGATGATGCTGTCAGCGGCTGGACACTTGAACTTGAAGTTGCTGACCTGAAATCTGTTGACGGCTGGAACGGTACTTTCACCATCAAGGGCAATACCCTTACTATAACGAATGCCGATTATAACGGCGATATCGCAAAGGGCGGCTCTGTTACCCTAGGCTGCAACATCGGTACAGGCAGTTCGCTGAATGTGAAGTCAGCAAAGCTCAACGGTGTTACCTGCACTCTTAAAAAGGGCAAGGTGAGCCAGAACAACAATAATAACAGCAATAACAACAATAATAACAATAACAACGAGAAGAAAGACGTTGATGTGAAGAAGCTGCTGAAGCGCTCGAAAGATGCCGAGCAGGGTGACGACTGGCTGCACACCGACGGCAACAAGATACTGGATGCTGACGGCAAGCAGGTATGGCTGACAGGCGTGAACTGGTTCGGCTACAACACAGGTACAAATACATTCGACGGTCTGTGGAACAGCGAATTAGCTCCTACTGTCAAGGCTATCGCAGATCACGGCTTCAACCTGATACGTGTGCCTATCTCCGCTGAACTGCTTAACCAGTGGGCGGCAGGGGAGTATCCTCAGGCTAACTACAACAACGCCTACAACGAGGAACTCAACTCCATGAATTCTCTGCAGATATTCGATTATTTCCTTAAACTGGCAGAAGAGAACGGCATGAAGGTAATGCCCGATATCCATTCGGCTAATACCGATGCATCGGGTCACAATGCAAATCTGTGGTTCACTGACAGAGTAAGCGCCAAGGAATACTATGCAGCGCTGGAATGGCTGGCTGACCGCTACAAGGACAATGATACTATCATAGCCATCGACCTGAAGAACGAACCTCACGGCAAGCCTGCCGAGGGCGATCAGGCGGCTATATGGAATGACAGCAAGTCTGCCAACAACTGGAAGTACGTTGCTGAAACAGCTGCAAAGAAAGTACTCGCAAAGAACCCCAACGTTCTTATAATGGTAGAGGGTATTGAGATATACCCCAAGGATATCAAGAAGAACGGTGACTACAAGTCGCAGGACAACGATGATTACTACTTCAACTGGTGGGGCGGAAATCTCCGCGGCGTAAAGGATTATCCTATCGACCTCGGAAAGTATCAGGACAAGCTGGTATACTCACCCCACGATTACGGCCCAACTGTATATGAGCAGCCTTGGTTCGAGGGCGACTACGATTTCAAGAGCCTGAAAAAGGACTGCTGGCAGGACAACTGGCTGTACATCAATGATAAAAAGACTGCACCCCTGCTGATAGGCGAGTGGGGCGGCTTCATGACTGAGCCTAATATCACCTGGATGACTTATATGCGCCAGCTGATAAAGGAGAACCACCTGAACCATACCTTCTGGTGCTTCAATGCAAATTCGGGCGACACAGGCGGACTTGTCCTGGACGACTTCACCACATGGGACGAAGAGAAGTACGAGTTTGTAAAGGAAGTGCTCTGGCAGGAGAGCGGCAAGTTCGTCGGACTTGACCACAAGATACCTCTGGGTGAGAACGGTATCACACTTTCAAAAGCAAAGGGTCTGAAATAAGATAGTAAAAGACATTAGAAATTGTACTTTGAAAACGAGAAAAGTTTGATATATGCTTTTGCGAAGTTCGCAAAGCTGAAAGTTCAATGTTGTTTACTGTGACTATGGGCGGAGAAAATTAATTCTCCGCCCTTTTTGCGCGTTTTTAAAGGGGTAGTTCGATGAAATATACTCTCTGATTTGTTTAATATCTGCAATAGTTTTCAAGAATTTTAAATCAAGCAGGGCTAATTTTACAAAGTGAAAAAAACTCAAAAAAAGTTTGAAAAACCTCTTGACAAATGGGGGTCAATGGTGTATAATAGATACTGTTGTGAGGGACGAAACGAAAACGAAACGAACTTCACAGGTAAGAATATGGGGGTTTAGCTCAGCTGGGAGAGCATCTGCCTTACAAGCAGAGGGTCACAGGTTCGAGCCCTGTAGTCCCCATCGGTCAGAAGTGTGCAGAAACTTCTGCACACGACTTTTCTGACACGGCCCGGTAGTTCAGTTGGTTAGAACGCCGCCCTGTCACGGCGGAGGTCGTGAGTTCGAGTCTCATCCGGGTCGCTTATATGCTTCTGTAGCTCAGTCGGTAGAGCAGGGGACTGAAAATCCCCGTGTCGGTGGTTCAATTCCACTCGGAAGCACCATTTTGCGGATTTAGCTCATCTGGTAGAGCGCCACCTTGCCAAGGTGGAGGTAGCGAGTTCGAGCCTCGTAATCCGCTCTTCTTTATCCCGATACATAAGTATCGGGATAAATTGATAAATGCGGGTTTATTTCAACGCTAGAATACCTTTCTTCCTGAGAGGAGAAACTTGTTTAACTCAAGTGACCCGCTCCACTGAATGCCGATTTTATATCGGCATTTTTCATATGCGGATTTAGCTCATCCGGTAGAGCGCCACCTTCCCAAGGTGGATGTGGCGAGTTCGAGTCTCGTAATCCGCTTGTTCCCTCGGCTTCGGCTCGGGGGATTTTTTTGTGCGCAAAAAAAGCAGAGGGCGAATACCCTCTGCTTCTTATATTATAATAGTATATTACAGACAGATAAGCTCCTTGGGTGCAAGAGTCATATTCTCACAGCCGTTTGCCCTGACGATGGCGAAATCCTCTATCCTTACACCGAACTCGCCTTCGAGATAGATACCGGGCTCGATGGTTATAACGGAATTCTCGGGGATAAGAGCGGTGGAAACAGGGGAACCGTAGGGCTCTTCGTGTATCTCCATACCCACGCCGTGGCCGAGAGAATGTCCAAATTTGTCGCCGTAGCCTGCGGCATTGATGATATCCCTTGCGGCGGCATCGAAATCCCTGCCTGAGATATCAGCTTTAAGAGCGTCAATGCCCGCCAGCTGAGCTTTCAGCACGATGTCATATACCTCGCGCATTTTGTCGGTAGGTTCACCAACGCATACAGTTCTCGTCATATCGCTGTGATAGCCGTCCACTACTGCACCGAAGTCCATCAGCACGAATTCGCCTTTCTGTACCCGCCTGTCGGAGGGCACGCCGTGGGGCATTGAGGTATTGGGACCGCTGAGAACTATGGTGTCGAAACTCAGCGCCTCAGCACCGTGGGAAAGCATGAAATAATCCAGTTTCAGCTGCATCTCTTTCTCTGTCAGACCCTCTTTTATGTAGCCCAGCATGAACTCGAAGCCCTGCTCGGCTATGCGCTGTGCGGCGATCATCTTTTCGGTCTCTTCGGGAGATTTCACCATGCGTGTCTGACGTATCAGCTTCCCAAAACGTCCGTCTGCAGGTATTTCAGCTTCAAGCTTGCTGCGGTAATGCGCCAGCTGACTGACCGTGCAGGTCTGGCTGTCGATGGCTATCTCTTTAGCACCGTGTTTTTTGATAAGTTCGTTCATCTGGGCGAATCTTTCTTCGCCTCTGCCTTCAAGTATCACCGTGCAGCCAACTGCGGTGGCGCGTGCTTTTTCGATGTACCTTGAATCGATTATCAGATAGCTTTCCTCGGGGAATACCAGCACGGTACCAGCGCTGGACTTCATCTGCGTGAAGTAACGTCTGTTGACTTCATCGGTGATGATGCCGCAGCCGCCTACCTCAGCTATCCTTGACTGCAAGCGTTCAAGCCTTGTCAACAGCTTCGACCTCCGTCCATCTGTAATTTAGAGCATCTACTGCCATAAGATAGGAATACTTGCCGAAACCGCTTATCTGACCTGCACATACGGGGGCTATCACTGACTTCTCGCGGAACTCGTCCCTTGCATGGATATTGCTCAGATGTACCTCAACAACAGGTATCTTTATTGCTGCGATAGCATCACGGATGGCGTAGCTGTAATGGGTGTAAGCGCCTGCATTCAGTACTACACCGTCGAACTTCTTTCTTGCAAGGTGCAGTTCGTCGATTATCTCACCCTCGTGGTTCGACTGATAGACCTCGCAGTGCATACCGAGATCCAGTGCGTGGGCAACTATCTCGTCGTTTATGGACTCGAAAGTGTCGGTGCCGTAAACACCCGGTTCTCTTTCTCCAAGAAGATTGAGGTTCGGTCCGTGTATCACAAGTATCTTTTTCATATGGTCCTCTTTTCTGCCGCCCTTTATTCAGCGCTGGACGGCTTTGTTATTTCAAGCTGGATATAGCTGTCTATCTCGCCCTGACGGACAAAGAACATATCGTACAGCCCCTCTGTGGATTCGTCGGAATTTACGCACATACCGCCGAGGTCGCCGTAATTTTCCCTGTTGGGCTTGAAGCCGTAGTCGTTGGCAAAGCCTTCGGTGTCGGCAAGTTCTTTCAGCTTGTCTTCGGTAAGGGCGGTGAAATCGTCCACATTGTCGTGCTTGCAGATGTAAATGTTCCAGCCATCGTCCACATCGGTATCGATGTACATTTCAAATACCTCGTCAAGCTCGAAGTTTTTTATCGGTACGGTCTTGGTGAAGCCCTCTTCAGCCATTTCGTCTATCATGGGGGTATTTCTCCATGTTGACTTGGACTCCAGTATCAGTCCCTTTATCACTGAGGGTTTGGTTTCATCGTAATCCATCAGTATACCGGTGGTATCCTCTTCCTCGACGATGCTGTCTTCGGTATCGGTCACGGAGATGTTTCCGCCTTTATTGTCCGGCTTTTTCTTATTATTTTTGCCCTTACTGTCGCAGGCAGCCAGACACAGCACCGCTGCAAGCAGGGGTATCAGTAGTATTTTTATGTTCATATCTTGTCACCGTCCATTCTCTTTTCAAAACGAAACATTTCTTCTGTGGACTGTTCACTGCTGTCCTCATGCCGTTCGGGGTGGATCTTGTTGAAAAACTCGACTATACTGAATCCGCAGCGGTTCACGTAAAAATGGATATTTCTCTTCTCAAAATAAGGTGTGAAAGTCTCCCAGACCTTTACCTGCGGATATCTTCGCTCTGCTTCGCACCACGCTGCATAGCCTATACCCTTGCCGTGTTCTGTGGGTGATACGAAAAGCAGTTCAAGCACGCCTTTGTCGTCTTTGATGTTCACTACCATGCCGCCGACGATCTTCCCGTCTTGCATTATGCGTAAAGCTTCACCTTTGTCGATACAGACTTCGATAGTTTTTGCGGAGATTATCTCGCCTTCTTCCTCAAAATGGTCATCCCGCAGTCCGAATTCTTCAAGCGCCCCGTAATTGAAAGCTTCCTGATTATCCTTGATGAACTTTTCTCTGTCGTCATCATGCAGTATTTCAAGATATATACCTTCCATATCATCCTCCGAAAAAACCGACGGAGAACGCCCCGTCGGTTTTACAGCAAACTTGTCGTTCTGTAACTTACTGCTCTTTACCAGTACAGAAATACAGGCGTATCTAACGGAGCATTTTCGTATATGTACTGTGCTGCGTCGTATGGCAGGTTAACGCAGCCGTGGCTGCCCCATGTGGGTGACTGGTACTTTTCGCCGCCGAATACGCCGCCCTGCCAGGAAGCATCATGGAAGCCGATGCCTATGGTGCTGAAATAGTTCCAGAATTCAACGTAGGAAGCGTAGGACTGCCCGTCGGAGCTGCCAACCAGTGTCTTGCCGCGCTCTTTCAGCCAGAGCTTGTACACGCCTGCGGGAGTATTTCTCGATTCGCTGGGGTAACCCGATACGATATCGCTCTCCATCTTCATCTCGCCGTTCTCGTAGTACCACATATGCTGCATTTTGAGGTCAACATCGAAATAGGTATCGCCGTAATCGGTCTTGTCGGTGAGCCAGTCGGGGTTGCAGGTGTAGCTATAGGTAGAGTCCGGGTTGACATAGTATATAGCGTCTGTTCTGGTGGATTCGCAGTTTTCGATACATTCGATTATGTGATCGGTCATAGCATCCTGATCCAGCCACCAGCCGTAGCAGCCTTCGCCCTGGGGCACGGTGATCGGACCTCTGCTGGTAGAAACGAACTCTCTGTCCTTGCCGTAGGTATCATATCTGCTTGCCAGCAGGCTGACATACTGCTCTACCTTTTCGCGGTCAACTTCCAGCGAATTTACGGGAGCTTCCTCGTCGTAGCCCACCCACTTCATTATCGTAGCGCCGTCTATCTTCTCGGTGCCGAGCTGGAAATCTATGACGATCTCGATATTGTGCAGATTGTTGAGTTTCTTGCACTGCGCGTAAAGTTCGTCCGAATGGACAACAGCTTTTTTGTAGCAGTCCACGGAGCCTATAGCGATATCGAAGTTCAGCTCGTCCAGTTCGCTCTCGACATAATCGAAGAGGAGCTGTATCTTGTTTGTATCGATGGTATCGCCGTCATCCTCGCCAACCACCTCAAAGGTTCCGCTGTCGTTGCGCCTTATATAAGCGTCCTGGGGAGCCTTGGCTTTCTGGTTCTTAATCAGCTTGTGAGCAAGGATGTTTTCAAGCTTTTTCTTGTCATAATGGAAAGAATTCTTTATGGAATATTCTTCCTTATCGAACATGGCGCTGAGCCATTTTCCGTGATCCTGACCGTTGTAGTACTTGTTTACCATCTCTTCGGTATTGTCCTTATAGCCAATATCCGCAAGTGGTATGGATATCTGGGAACCGTCCCTCTTGGTCAGCATCAGCACATCGGGGATAGCGGCTTTTTTCTTTACCTCAGCCAGAGCCTCGCGTCTGTCCATTCCGCCCACATCAACGCCGCTGATGTAAGTGTTATCGAGGAAAGAGTCCTCGTACATCTTATTGCCGATTATAAGAAATCCGCCGCCTGCCATAAGACCTGTCAGCAGTATGCATGAGCATATCAGTGCTGCTCTAGTGGCGGTCATTGGCTTCTTTTTCTTCTTTTTGATAGTTACAGCGGGCTTTTTCACAGCAGCTGCCTTGGCTGTGTTTTTTGTGCTCCTGCTGCCAGAGGTATTTTTGGTATTGGCGCTGCCGCCCGACGTTCTCTTTGCACCGCTGCCTGATCTTGATGCAGTGCTGCTGTGCTGTCTTGATGCGGTACTTCTCCTGCTGCCCGATGAACTTCCGGCATAAGCTTTCTGCGGTCTTCTATCTCTTCCCGACCGGGCATAAACAGTGTCAAAAGCGTCCTCGCCGAAATCTGTCACACCCCTTGCAGGTTCGGGCTCATCGCCGAAATTCTCGGTCATGGACATATTTCTTGCGATCATTCTGGCAAGGTCTTCTTTTCTGTTCTCCATAAAAAAGAAACTATCCTCCTACTCAAATAGAAACTCGTACACTCTCCTCGCCTATACATATATAGTACAGGTATCCATTTTTATTATACAACACTTTTCAATCTTTTTCAAGGACTTTTTGAAAGTTTTTTCACGCTCTGAAGGCATACCAATTGTACATTTTCCCTAATAATCAACATTGTTATCCTAAAGCCATTCTGCTGTGTGATTAATTGACAATCAGGCTTTTTTAAGTTATAATTTATGTGTACGAGTATAATAGGTTTTAGAGATGGGCAGCCGGGGGGCTGTCAAGGAAAGTAAAGGAGTTAAAATAATGACGAACTTTTTTAGGATACTTGCCGCCGTGGGCGGACTTGCGATGTTCATTTACGGAATGAAAACGCTGAGCACGGGACTGGAAAAGACCGCAGGCGGTTTTATGGAGAAGGTGCTGGCAAAGGTATCGGGAAATATATTTACAAGTGTACTGTTCGGAGCTATCGTAACTGCTGCGGTACAGTCATCGACGGCAACAACAGTAATAGTCATAGGTCTTGTTAACGCAGGACTTCTGAAACTCCGCGGCGCTGTGGGCATAATCATGGGCGCCAACATAGGTACTACGATGACTGCCCAGATAACCAGACTTGCAGGCGGCAGCGGGGATTCAAACAACTTCTCCACTACAGTGTCGGCAGTACTGGCAATATCAGGAATACTGTTCATAATGATAGCCAAAAAGAACAAGTACAAGACCATCGGCGAGATACTCATAGGTGTATCGATACTCTTTGCGGGTATAAACACCATGAAAAGCAATCTGGAGCCGATCCTCAAGGGCTCTGAAGCAGTACGCAGCCTGTTCGGGCTCCTGCAGAATCCTGTACTCGGAATACTGGTAGGTATAGTAGTTACTATATGCACCCAGTCATCGGCTGCTGCTGTCATCATACTCCAGACAATATCCAGCGGTTCAGGCGGTGCTGTACTGTTCGCATCGGCATTCCCCATAATCATGGGTACCAACATCGGTACCTGTGCGACACCTCTGCTGTCGTCGCTGAAATCTTCAAAGAACGCAAAGAGAGCGGCACTGCTGCACTTCTATTTCAACCTTATAGGTACCATACTGTTCCTGATAGTTATATACACAGTCCAGGCAACTGTTGGCTGGAGCTTCTGGGACAAGGAATTTACACAAGGTGACATCGCGAACTTCCATACTATATTCAACGTTATAGTAACGGCGATATTCATACCCTTTGCCGGTGTGCTTGAAAAACTGGCGTGCATCACGGTGCCCGATAAGCCCGACGAGGAAGAGGACGTATTCTCCAAGGAAGATCTGCTTGATGAGAGATTCCTTGTTACCCCAAACGTTGCTATCGCACAGACAAGGGAAGCTGTTGTTCAGATGGGTATATATGCCCGCAAGAACTTTGAGGCTGCCTGCATGATGTTCGATAAGTACGACAGCAGGGAGATAGAGAAGATCAACGAGCGCGAGGAGCTTCTGGACAGGCTGGAAGACCGCGTTGGTCAGTACCTTATCAAGCTCAACGACTGTAAGCTGAACGAAGACGAGGGACGTATGGTGACAACGCTGTTCCATCTTATAAGTGAGTTTGAGCGTATCGGTGACTACTCGGTGAACCTCAGTGAAACAGCAAATGTGCTTTATGAGGAAGAAGCTCATTTCTCTGAAAGAGCCAACAAGGAGCTCATGGTAGTCCATGGCGCTATTGCTGAGATAATCGGTCTTGCGATAGAAGCTACAAAGACTATGGAGATGAATATCCTGACAGAGATAGAACCTCTCGAAGAGGTTGTTGACCGCCTTGTTGAGGAGCTTAAAGCTGTGCATATCGATCGCTCAAAGAACGGTCAGTGCCCTATCGAGGTCGGCATACATTTCCTGGATATTCTCACCAACGTGGAGAGAATTTCCGATCACTGCTCGAATATAGCGATATATCTTATCTCTACCAAGAAGCAGTATGAAACTCTCAAAAAGCACGAGTACCTCGACGAGCTCCACAAGCATGGTCCCGAGACCTACGAGAAGAAGCTCAACGAGTACAGCGCCAAGTATTCTCTTGAAACTTTGGCTTGATTTGAATTTGAATATAATGTTTGCGATAAATGCCGGAGGAGATCTATTGAAAGAACGGTTTCCTCCGGTGATTTTTTTATTTCAGAGCGCTGAACTGCCCGCACACATATCTGCGCAGTTCTTCGCCGCTGAGGGCTATGCCCAGCTGTGAGGCAGTCTCACCCCAGCTGGGTACGCGGCAGTCGGGCTTATCGAAATAGCGGTACTGCACCACCATTTTTGCCAGCCCCTCCAGATGGTCGCGCCTGTCTTCAAGACGTCTGCGGCGGAGGGTCAGGTCGGCGAGTTCAAGTGTCTCGCTGCGTATCTCGGCACGCAGCAGCGGCAGCTGGGGAGAATTGTTTTTCTCTGCGCGGTCAGCCTTTGCAAGCAGTTCCGTAAGCCGTCTTCGGGTGCAGGCTTCGTTCTTGCAAAGTGTTCTGTACTGTGAAAACTCTTTGGCACGCACGCTGGCAAGACTGCTTCGGGTCTCGCCGTTCAGCTTTGCGGGTCCTCCCAGAGGGATAGCTAAAAGTTCGGCTATGTATGAATATATGTCCAGCGAATCAAGGACATCTTTGTTTGATGTGTTTCTTTCCATTTTCTCCTCCTGTGTTCGCGCGTCAGCTGATCTTGCCTGCCGATGGGGCGGTACGGCTAGTGGTGTCAGCGTCTGCGGATATTTTTTATTTGGCTGTGACTATATTATAGCTCAAACAAATGTTCTTGTCAAGAACGTTTGTTCTAAAAATATAATTTCGGCATTTTGCACATCACTAGCAGGGCGTGGTTAGCGAATTTTTTGCACGGACACAGAAAAAGCACCTCTGCCAAACAGCAGAAGTGCCATAAAATGCCTATTTACCGCATATTACATATTCAGCAGAGTTTTTATCTCGCTGATAGCGGGGATAATATTATCTACGGTCTTGACCATCTCAAACAGGCGGATACGCTCCTCCTCATCGATGATGCCGTCGCGGGCGATATCAACAAGTGCGCGGGATATCTGGTCGAGATCGGCAGCGGAATTTGCAAACTCGATAACGATACGGTCAAGGTTCTTCTCGATCTTTACGGGAGAAGTGTCGCGCAGCAGAAAATCAGTGGTAACGCTGAAATAATTGCTGATAGCTACGATCTTTTCAGCGTCGGGCAGGGACTGTCCCAGTTCCCACTTGGAAACTGTCTGTCTGCTGACATCAAGGGCATCGGCAAGTGTCTCCTGCGAGCAGCCGCTGCGATTCCTGAGGTATAACAATTTATCTCCGATGTTCATTTCCAAACTTCCTTTCAGAAAAAATTCCTTTGGATAATTATAACACGGATAGCGATATTTTTCAATAGGTTAGTTTTGCATAACTTGACTTTTTTTCGCATGAAGCTGCCACAGCGGGGGAGAATAGTATCTACACTTCGGGGTATGGCAATATGCCCAGAGAATATGATACTTCTTTGGTTAATTCGTCATCGGGAAGATCATAGGGAAAAGGCTCGGCATCTTCCATGGTGTTTTTCATCAGATCGTCTTTGGTGCCAAATGCTATCACAATAAAGGGTTTGTCCCTGAAAAGTACTTCGTCAACGCAATAGTATTCGCCGTTATAGGTTAATACAGGTCTATTTGAAATGTGTGCTTCTTCAAGATTGCCCGAATAGCTGGTGGTCTTTTGCCCGCAGGGAAGTTCGATATCAGATATCTCGGCGCCCATGCTAAGCATTATTTTCTCGACCTTGTCTTTGACCGCCTCAAATTCGGCTCTTGTAACGTTTTTATACCACCACATAGCAGACCTCCCACGAACTTTTGATATCCTATCTGTTTTTTACGGAGCTTCTTTTGCCGCATACAGGACAAACAACTATTTTGATGCCGCTGCCCTGCGGAACATCCAGCTTGCAGCCGCATTCACAGTAAACAGCTTTTGGTCGGGCTGATTTAAGCTGACTAAGCGGGGTATAGCCTTTGTTGTTTGTTATGTAGCTGCTTTTTTTGCCGCCCTTGCCTATCAGCTTGTTGATAAACAGGGTGAACCTGATATTCTCGGCTTCACGCCTTGTGATGTCTTTTGAAAAAACGCGGGACACGTTTATCAGCATTGTCAGTCCTGTAACGCCGAGTATACCGCTTGTTGATAGATGCGGTATGCGCCAAAGCACGGTGCGTGTCAGCAGTGCGATGAGCAGGCACAGAGCCGTTATGGCCAAAAACAGCATATCAAAGCCGTATCTGTCTTTCATGAACTTCAGTCTTTTCATTGATATCCTCCTGAATGCGGGTATTATATATCATGGAAATTATATCATACTATATGATATAAGTAAAGAGTGGGTAGATAGCTGACCGTCAAGTCTTCTGCTTATGGACACAATTTGATAAAAAACGGGTAATTTTTTGTGCCGTTTTTTGACATATACGAAAAATGTCTGAAAGGAGCGAAATATGCCTTGACAATCAGGACAATGTTTGATATGATATATATAATATCAAAGTGTGAACTTTTTTGTATACCAAACCAGTTGTATGGATACCGAAATGCGGCACAGATCGGAGAGCAAGATGTCAGCAGAGCCGAGATATTGGCTTATGCGGCATATTATGTGCGGCGTTCGGTATATGTTTGTTAAGAAAGGAATTTGATGACTGATGGACGTTCCCGAACCGGGGTTTATTGGCGCGGCTGTACCTGTGCTGTGCGGACTTCTGACAGCGTTTTTTTATGCCTGCGAGTGCAGTGCTGCTGAGATATCCGATTCGCGGCTGAAAAAGCTTGCGGAAACCGACAAGCGCGCTGCATCTGTGGCGAAAATGCTTGAGCATACAGGGCGATTCCTGAACGTGAACCTCATCGCCCGAACCGCCCTTATAGCATTTCAGACAGCCTGCGCTTTTATATGGTTCTTTACACCTATGAAAAAAGCCTTTGCGGATATGTGGGGCGGATATGATATCGCGGCGGGGATATGCTCCGGGGCGGTGATCATATTGCTCATAACTGTATGGGTGGGCACGGTGTGCATGGGCGTGCCTAAAAAGCTTTGCTCTGCGGGCAAAACAGGTGAGAACTTCCTGCTGAGGACGGCAGGTATCTATCGCGCTTGGCTGGCACTTTTCAGACCGATAGAGCTTATCAGCTGTGGTCTTACGACTGCCTTGCTCAGGCTTTTCGGCGTTAAAAACGTTAATGCCGAGGAAGCGGTCACCGAGGAAGAGATACTCATGATGGTTGACGCTGTCAACGAGACAGGCGCTATCGAGGAAAGTCAGGCGGAGATGATAAGCAATATCTTCGAGTTTGACGATATCGAGATAGGCGAGGTAATGACTCACCGAACCGAGGTAGCCGCCATAGACGAGAGCGCACCTATCCGCGAGGCTGTTGAACTTGCCATAGAGAGCGGATTCTCACGTATACCCGTATACAAGGACAGCATCGATGATATACAGGGCGTTATCTACGCCAAGGATCTGCTTACGCTGGTTTTTCATGAAAGCGCTGAGGACAGGACAGTTAAGGATTTTATGCGCGAAGTGATATTCGTGCCCGAAAGCCAGAAGTGCGGAGAGCTTTTCAAGGAGCTTACCGCTAAAAAGATACAGATGGCGGTGGCTGTTGATGAATACGGCGGAACTGCGGGTGTTGTTACACTTGAAGATCTGATAGAAACTATAGTTGGCGATATCGTGGACGAATTCGACGACGAGAGCGAGGAGATAACCAAGATCTCCGATGGCGTTTTTGAAATAGAGGGAAATGCGGGCTATGAGGATGTTATGGAAGCCCTTGGCAAGGAACCCGAGGAGGATTCCCCTTTTGAAACGATAGGCGCCATGGTAATAGAACTGCTGGGACATATCCCCGATGACGGCGAAAGAGCTTCCGTCACATGGGAGAACGTAAAGTTTACGGTAATGCAGGCAGAAGACAGAAGGATAGGCAGGATCAGGGCAGAGCTTTGCACCGAGTAAAGGCTCTGCGGAGCTTTTAAGGAGTGGTTTCTTTGAGCGGAAAGATTTGGGCGGCTGTTACAGGGCTCGCACTGCTTCTTGCGGCAGCGGGCGGGGGATACTATGCCTATAAGACACTGGACAGCAGAACAGGAACTGATATTGTCATATCCGGTAAGGACGAGGGCAGGGTCGTTACCAGACGCAGTAAAGTCGAGCTTCCTGGTGCAGGCGGCGAGGTCGTTGTCAAAGAAGAAGTATCCTCAGAAACGGAAGATCTTTCCATAAGCAAAGAAGAAGCTGAAAAGGTCGAAATGCCTTATGCGGCGGATTATTTCGCACAGCGGCTGACAGATGACGAAGCAACAGTCTGCCGACAGATATACAAGGGCATCACTGACCGCGAAGAAACCATATATATAAAGAATGATGTGGTGAGCTCGGAGGATATCTGTCAGCTCATAGTTATGGTGGTCACGGGTTCGCCCGAGATAGACTATATAGATACCAACTATTCGGTGCAGGTGGACGCTGACGGCTTTGCTTCGGCGATATTCATGACCTACACAAGGAGCGCCGAGGATTCCGAGATACGCAATATGCTGACTGAACAGGCGATAGACCATATCTATGCGGGTATGGTTTCTGATTGGACAGATTTTCAGAAGTACAAATATATCCACGATGCGCTGGTGAAGAACTGCTATTACTACGAGGCGGACGGCGACTGCTATACCGCCTATGGCTGTCTTGTGGGCGGAAATGCGGTGTGCGAGGGCTACTCAAAGGCGCTTATGCTTTTGTGTGACAAAGCGGGCATACCATGTCTTCCTGTTATCGGGCAGGGCATAAATGAGGATGGCACTGCTCAGGGACATATATGGAACAAAGTGATGCTGGACGGCGAGTGGTACGCTTCGGATATCACCTGGGACGACCCTGTGTTTGAAAGCTCTGAGAATTATCTGAGGTACGATTATTTCTCCGTTACCGATGAAGAAATGAGCAGAAACCATGTGCAGGACGATAACAAGTTTATCATCGAGCCTGCCTGTGCTGCTACGGAATGTGATTATTACCGCTACTACGGTTATTTTGCACAGACTGTCGACGATGCGGAAGATGCTTTCAGAAACGCAGTAAGAGACGCTATGGCTAACGGCGAGGAGTATGCAAGGGTCAAATGTTCCGACAGGGAGTGCTTTGATGCAACGCTTAACTGGGTATTCGGCGACGGTACGGGAAACGAAGATCTTTTTGGTATGATAAAGCAGGGGATCTCCGATAATCCCGATTTCGGCTACAAGGCATCGGGCTATTCTGTCATAAACAATGTTGTGACCTACAATATCTCCATTAGGCTGAAAAAATAACGTATTAAGGCGCGATTTGTCTATTGTGACAAAATAATAGTGAAAAATCCGTTAACAAGGTTGAAATTTTAAAGCGGATGTGTTATAATAGAATGTAGCTTGATTTTATGAGCTTTTTGCTTTTTATAAATGAAAGGAATGTTGAGAAATGGGAGCTGTCTCCACAAGCAAGAAATCGAGTGCGGGCAAGAACGTATTGGTGTTCTTCATCGTATTCATGATATTGGAAATGCTGATAATATTCGGCATCGGCAAAGTCTTCAAGAATAAAGATGTAACGCCCAGCGTGCTGGGGTACAGCCTTTTTATAACTAAGGAAGACCTTATACAAACCGTTGATAACAGTCCTGTTGTGGCTGTTCCGAAGAACGTGCTGGTAATAGCATCTGACGGAGTAAATGATATCAAGAACAAGATCGGCTGCCCGATACTCTGCGAGAATGTTGAGAATGAAGGCACAGGTGTTTACTGGCTGGCAAACTTAGACTACGAAGATGGCAAGGACGGTTTTAAGTGCATCGTTTCCAACGGAGGAAAGCAGTATGTGATAAATAACTCCGATGCTATCGGTATATGCGGAAGCTATTTTGTTACAGCAGGCAAGGTTATAAACTTTGTTACCCAGAAGTTCGGCATGATATGCTGTGCAGTAGTTCCACTGTTCCTGCTGGTACTTATCGAGCTTATTATCGCTATCGCAACTCATTCTCCCGAAGAAGAGGACGATGAAGAAGAGGACGAAGAAGAAGGCGAGAAGAACGTACAGCTTGATGATTTCCTCTTTGGCGGAAAGAGCGAGGGCGAGCAGATAGCTAAGCGCAGAAAGAAGCCCGTACTTGAGGAAGACGATGAGGAAGAGGATGACGATATCGCTCTGGAGAAGCCTGTTAAGGCTCCTCATGCAGGTGATTTCGACTTTGATATTGAGGTGAGAAAGGCTACCAAGGCACCTTCCAGAATTCCCGATATCCAGGGATTCAGCGAACAGCCTGTACAGCAGCCTTCTGCTAAGCCCGATTTTGATCCTCGCGCTTTCGGCGACCCTCAGGCTCAGGCATATAATGATCCAAGAGCATTCTACGGCGCACAGCCTGAAGCTGCACCTCAGCAGGATAACGGCAGCCTGCGTCTGAAAGATGACGAGTACTACGAGAAGGCTTCCCAGCTGGTTGAAGGTAGTGAAGCTCCTGTAAGACCTGCAAGAAGACCCGCAGGTCAGAGACCCCGCAGAAGAAGACCTGTATCTTCTTCAAACGGTGCAAACGGCGCAGACAGCGGCGCATCACTTGAAGATCTGATGAAGCTGATGGAAGAAGAGCAGAGCAAGCTCAAGAGCCGCATGAAGTAATGACGGCGAAGTCAGCAGATTATTAATATGAAACATCAAGCCACAGTATTTTTCCTAAATTGGAAATACTGTGGCTTTTCTCTTGACTTATTAACTATTTTATGGTATAATATGTATAAGATGAAAATTGATCGTTGATCGTAGAAGTGCGAACCGGTTGACGATAGCGAAATTGATACAGGTAATGTCGGGAAAATCTGTTTCATATATTTGTACTTCAAAAATTCTTATATCACGGCAGCTGATAATACAATAAGTCAAATATTTTGGTGAAATTACTTTATAAATTTATCTTCTATGATATGTGGGCACTGCTGTTTGAAAAATCGGAATAACATATCAAATAGCAATGAATAAAGTCTTAAAAAAGCGCTCACGTATGCTGTCGTGAACGCTTTTTTTGCATAAATACAGGCGAAATTTCCATTATCTGGGCGAATAATGAACTTAACATTTCGTAACGTAAAACAACGTGTGCTCGAATATAATACTAAATCGAGTTATTGTTAAAATCTTTTCTGATTTGTCATATACATATACGTGTGATGGAAAAATACTGTGCAAATTCTGCAAAAAGTTTAATTGACTTGCAATATGAGGTATGATATAATAATCAAAATGATAAAACTGTTTTTTTCACAATAACAAGATTAATAATCTCGAACCAGGCTAAAAAATTTACAATAAAGGAGAGATAAAATGAAAAGGACACTTTCTGTTATCACTGCTGTGATCGCCGCTGCTGCGGCAAGCACTTTTGCGGCCTTTGCAGGAGATGTTGAACTTGATACAAAAAAGGCAGTTGAAACTGCCGACGGCATAACTTTTACTGCGGATTCAAAAGATCTGGCGGCTTCTCAGTTTACTGCAGATACCACTGTCACGGTAACATACAGCGGCGGAGAAAGCGGCAAGAGTTCCGTGAAGCTGGTGCTTGATTACTGGGATAAGAGCAACGATACCGAGTTTGATTTCGGTTCACCCGCAACTGTTGAGGTTGAGGCTTCAGAGTCCAAGGACGGCGAGGCTGTGTTCACCTATGCGGATATTACTGAGGCGCTCGGCGATAATGCGCTTTCATCGGTATTTGCCATAGATGTTGAAGCCAATGGAAGCACAGTTACCTGCACAGGATTTACTGCTACCAATGTTCTGTCCGCCAACGAAATGGCAGAGAACGATATCCGCCGTACAATAAGGGTACACGCTAAAAGGCCTGCCACCAGCCAGGACTGGGGTCAGAGCATATCTGTAGGTGTTGACCAGTTCGATGTCAGCACGCTGGCAGAGAATTCCTATGTTATCGCGGTATATGAATCCGATCTTGAAAAGGACGTTGTTTCGGCACCTGTTGAATTCATCATGCAGAGCACGGACGACACAGTTTCGCCCAAAGCCAAGAACAACACTGTATGGGGCAAGGTAGCTCCCGTAATCTTCAACAATAAGTATGCATTTTTTGATTTCGAGAGCATGGTGGACGCTTACGGAACCGATGATTTCTCCTGCGTTACCACTGTATACATTGGAGATACAGGCAAATCTCCCATAACCTGCACCGATATTTATGCTTTTGATATCAAGACTATTGCGAAAGAAGAGCCCGAGGTAACAGATGATTCCGAGGTGACCTCTGACAGCAACGAAGCTGTTGAGACCACAAAGCCGGCTGAGACCCAGGCACCTGCCGGCGTTACTGAAAAGGATAGTTCTTCATCGGACGATGTCGATGAGGAGAAGAGCAATTTCAAGCTGATAGTAATTGGTATAGTTGCAGGCGTAGTAGTAGCTGCCGGCGTGATATTCCTTATCCTCGGCAGAAAGAGCCGCGAGACATACGATGTAAACAAGCACAGGTATGTTAAGAAGTAACGTATAACCAAAAGACCGTCTCGGTTGAGACGGTCTTTTTTGTGTTCATTATGTGCGCCCGTTAGTCGGGTGAATATTAGGCTTTTTCTTTGCGGTTTTCAGCGAAGCAATGAGTATACGCTTGATCTCGAGACAATCGCTTAGCATTGATTCTCCGTGATCTTTTTCGATATAATCCGAGAGGATCAGAAGTCTGAGCCAGTATTCGGTCTCGGCAGTCTCTTTGAGAGCTATCTGCATTTTTGCGATAAAGTCAGCCCGACTGACTCCATAGGCGGCTTCGTTAGCATTAGCGCCTATTGAAGTTCCGCTTCTGATTATTTGTTTTGATATGATACTTTCTTTTTTCTCTTTGACGAGGTACTGATATAGCTTGACTATCCTTGCAGCGAATTACAGTGATTTATCCAATAAGGGATTATTATTTTCCATGCTTATTACCTCACTTAATGAATAATGAAAAATGAATAGTGAATAACGAATAATACAGAAACGCTCCTCTGAACATTCTACATTATTCATTATTCGCTATTCATTATTAATTTAGCCCTTGCCGCGTTAGCGACAAGGGCGTTTCTGGTGGAGATGAGGAGAGTCGAACTCCTGTCCGAAAGCCCATTCACACGAATTTCTACGAGTCTAGTCGGTTATTGTGGCTTGCGCCGATTCCCTTGCCGCGGGCAAACAGACACGCCCCTCGGTTCAGTAGGCTGCGATACATCTGCGGGTCACAGCCATCGCCCACAGACGTTCACCACTAGTCGACGCCTTTACCCGAGCCGTGGTACTCTCAGGCAAGACGGGCTGCCCTTAGGCTGCCATTGCAAAATTATCGTTGTCGTCTAATTTTAAAACGTACGCCGTTTAAGGAGAGTGCGCTCCTCCACTCGCTTATCGTCCTTCAAGACCCCCGTCGAAACCTTTACATCCCCTTTTTTGATTTGTTATTTGCTGACATCTTCGGTGAGTTCTGCGCACCCGCGACACAGCCAGCTGCCGTCGGGGTGTTTTTCAACTGCCCAGTAGGCGTTGTGATACTTGCCTTTGTCGGCTTCGCTGACATTACTGCCGTAGCCTGTATACATGGTCGCACCCAGATATATCCACTCGCCGCTGTTTTCGTTCTTCTTCAGCTCGTTGAATTCATCGAAGTATGAAAGCTGCATAAGGTACGCACCGTTATAGGTATACCATTCGTCCTCATAAAGCTCTTGCGTGGCTTTGACAGCTGACATGATATCCTTATGGCTATGTAGTTTTGAGCCGCCTATGGAAATAACCGTATTCGGCTTTTTCCACGGTGTTGCACCGATATCTTTGTACAATTTCATCATAGTGCCCTGTGTGAAAGAGAGTACCACCATGATGATGAAAAACACGCCCAGCAGCGAAACTATCGTCACAGGAAAAGCATACTCGATGCCGATCTTTTTCTTTGATGCCATTATCAGTAATTCTGTCTGTCCTTGAGTGCTCGCTCGATCTCGCGGTCAGCGGCTTTTTTAGCCATATCGTCACGCTTATCGTGGAGTTTTTTACCCTTGCACAGACCCAGCGCCAGCTTTACCCTGCTGCCTTTGAAATACAGCGAAAGCGGTATAAGTGCCAGACCCTCCTGCTGTACCTGTCCGAAGAGCCTCATGATCTCCCTTTTATGAAGCAGAAGTTTACGTACTCGTCTTGGGTCTTTGTTGAATATATTGCCCTGTTCATAGGGGCTTATATGCATACCCTTGACCCACATCTCGCCGTCGTCCACGCTGCACCAGCTGTCTTTGAGGTTAACGCCGCCCTTGCGGATGGACTTCACCTCAGTGCCCACCAGTTCGATGCCGCACTCGATGGTCTCCAGTATAAAGTAGTCGTGCCGCGCCTTGCGGTTATCGGCTATCTGCTTTGTGCCTTTTTTATCGATCGCCACAGGCGTGACCTCCCTTGTTTTACTGACATAGAATAGTATAGCACATATTATCTGTTTTGTCAAAGGGTTGAATATATATTTTTCTGCGAACAATGTCGGATAGTGTTAAACCCCTGGGCGATGGGTGTTTTAATCAGCTGTCAGCAACAAATCACACGTTTTAAAAACTTATCGAATTATATCAAGTGCTGTAAGGAAAAGTCTAAATGTTAACAGATTATTATTGTTAACAATTAACTAAAATGAGACTTGTTAAAAATATAACATAAAATATGTCTTTGTTTATATTTATTAACATATAATCGATTTGACGATACTTACAATTCGGATGGGCGATGTTCACAATTTTGCGGTTTCATAAATTTCAATATATTAAGCTAATTACACGTCGTGAACAATTATATCACAAAAAGCAACAGAAAATAACAAATATCTGGCGAAATTGTAGTTGTATTAAACATGATGCACAAAGACCTATCGGTGGCCATTAGATAAGTTATGTAAAATAAATCTTGAAAACCTTTGTGAAGTGTGCTATAATAAGTTCAAGATTTAAACGGAGTTTTAAATTACTCAATTTGCATTAACAAAACGCACACCATCAATCAATTATTACAATTTTTACAGAAAGGAAGATCGTTATGGCAGCCATGTTTATTTTCACGATACTGATGAACCTCTTTGCGTGGGCAGCATTCGCTGTGACCGACATAGTATTTGGCTCGTATTCATTCGTTAACATGATCGTATTGGCAGAATGGTTTGTGATGCCTATGGCTGCTTCTGCGATATATCGCGCTGTAACGTCGCGCAATGGTAACGGCGAGCAGCACGATAAGGCAATGTATATGCTGATGTGGTTCGTGGTATCCACAGGTATATCCGGTCTGGTATGCAGGATAAGAGAAATGACCGTATGGCTTGATGCTTCCAAGTTCAACAGCTTTGATTATCCCGCATTTGCATCGTTCTTTGTTCTCGGTTTTATCGTATATTCACTGGCTTACGATATTATTGGCTTCTTTGTTGACGGCGGTGCACACAAGGCGGCAGGAGTGTCTGCACGTCATTGAGCTCGTATACTTATTTATTGGTATAAATTCTTGGAGATATGCCAACACCTATTTCCCGATAAAACGTCCGCAGAATGCGGGCGTTTTATTTTTTGTATGGACTGCTTATTTTTTGGATAAATTATTTGATTTTTTTGGCGCTCAAAATATGAAAATGCCTTGACAGTTGTGAGAGATTTGTGTATAATAAATGTATATGCAATGGGTAAAAATAAGATGGATAAGAAGTTTTTACTTATTTGTAAAATTCCGTGTGCCGTTTTTGGGAAAGTTCGGTGCATGGATAATGTTCTGTATGCAGGTGTGATGTTCTTGCAGGCGGCTGGTTAGACTGTTTCGTCGTAAAAATGCGCACATCAGACGTGCATGCAGAAAGGTCAAATACTACTACGAAAGGAAAAAAGCAATGAAAAAGACATTTGGCAAACGTTTCATCAGCGGCATGACATCTGCTGCACTTGCTGCGTCTTTCGTTTTTGGTGCATTTCCCGGAGTTTCATCTGTGCTTATGACATCTTCGGCAGAAGCTGTCACAGGTTTTGAACGCGACAATACTGACAACAGTCTGTCGGCGCAGAACACAAATGCTAAGATAAACTTCAAAAGCGCATCAGGCGAGAGCGTAAGTGTCACAACATCGGATAACACCTATTATCTCCTTGTTCATGCACAGGGTAAGGATTCCGATCTGTTTGGCGTTACATTCAAGTATTTTGAAGAAGGCGAGTCAAAAGATGCATATGATCTTATCGAGATCAATGCCGAAGGCACGGACTGGACTTCACCCGCTTTTTCGCTTTGGCAGACACGTGTCAGTGCTGCAGAACTGTGGGGCAGCTGGACTGAGAGGGAGATAGTTCCCGATATCGTCACTATGGACGGTACATTCCTGAAAAACTCAGACCCGAGCAAGGATCTTACTCTTTCAGACGCCATCGGAGGTAGAAACTGCACTGTTGTTGACAATATCGATGGCATGGAGCTCAACGATGCAGGATACAGCGGCTACAGTTCTTACGGAGGAACATTCTACTTTGATGCTGTAGGCGGAAAGATCTCTCCTGCAAAGTACAGCGTTGAACTCAGCTTTGACGCACCTACGACCATCACCGAAGATGACAATATCTATCTGTTTATCGAATCAGATACTTCATCTACTGATTACAAGTATGTTCTTGAAAAACTCACCGTTAACGGCGAGAGAAGCAAGAATATCGATATAACCGACTGGTATGACAGCAACGGTAATTCTCCCGAGGGCGGCGAGTATTATGACGGTTCTGCTACCAAGGTGACACTGCTGAGATCTTCTGTCAGCGACCTTTCCATAAACAATGCTGTTAACCGCAGCAACTGCGGCGAGATCGCAAACGGCGGATTCTTCAACGGCAGCAGCGTCAAGTACGGCAGACAGACTAAGGTCGATGCCGATATACCCGAATATACCGAGCATATCAGCTTTACAAAGGCTTCATCGGTAACGGGCTATAATTTCCGCTCCATACTGGGCGAGGGTCTGTACTACGGTATGGTCATCGACAGATTTGAGCAGGGCAACCACACCGAGTCCAACTACGCTGTAAACTTCTACGAGGGCAATGGTCAGCCTAACACCCCTGATATCAGCGGCAAGTTCGGCGGACATTTCTACTTTGCTGAATTCGTTCATTTCAACGATGAGATAAACGATTATGCTGAAACCTCAGATTATGTGAATTTCGATTCCAAGGATTTCAGTATCGATCCCGACGGTCAGTTCTTTATCGATAATACCGCCGCTTGCTGCGAAGATGGAGCAGTTCTCCACTTTGACAGTGAGGATCGCATGAAAGAGACCATGGACAGAGACGGTATCGCTAGGAAGTTCGAGGACAAAACGACTATAAACGGCGTTATCGATCCTATCCTCAAGAATATGCAGGCTGTTTCAAATGAGCTGGCAGGTCTGCCTGTAAATGCTGCACCTACTATCATGGGCGGCAAAGCTTATATCAGCGGTGCGGGCTACGACGATGATGCGATACTCGTTATCGACGGCGACGCTATCGCTCCTTACATCGCAGAGAGCGGTAAGGTACATATTGAGCTCAAGGGCGATCAGATGGTGATATTCAACTTTGACGAAGTCACCGAAGCACGTATTGACGAGTTCAATATCAGACGTATAGGTGACGCTGATTATCAGCTGTCCACCACTCCTTCCAACGAGAATACTCTGGAACACGGCAAGAACTACTGGCTGGACCAGAACGCTACCAGAAATATCGTATGGAACCTGAAGTCTGTAAAGGCTCTGGATATCAACAAGGCAACAGGTATATTCCTGATACCCGATGAAGATTCCGTTACCCGTATCAAGGGTACAAGCTCAGGCTGGCTGGAATCTGCAGGCTATGTCAACAACCCCGATGGTGAGTGGCACTTCCTGTACACTGACCTGCCCAGAAATACTACCGTAGTTTCTGTAGATAAGAAGGATATCACAGGACAAGAAGAGGTAGAGGGCGCTCAGCTGAAATTGTATACCGCTGACGGCGAAAAGATGTTCTCATGGGAATCCGACGGTACCACACACAAATTCAGACTTGCTCCCGGCGATTATGTCCTCGAAGAGACAGGCGATGAATTTGAGGATGACGGAGTTATCTACAAGGTAATTCCTTCCAAGGTAACATTTACCGTTGTTGCTGATGCTGACGAAACTTCCTATGACTGCACCATAGAGAATGTCAGGGGCGTTGAGAGCAGTATCGATGAAGATTCAGATACAGGCTACTGCCTCTACAACGGCAACGCAAAGAAGTTCACTGTATGTGACGCTGAAGCAGTTGATACGACCAAGATCATCATCAACAAGTATGATCTGACAGGTCAGAAAGAGGTCGCTAATGCGAAGCTCAAGCTTACAGGTACAGACAGCAGAGGAAATGCAGTCAGCGAGACCTGGACATCCAGATCAGGCAAGAACTGGGAAGTTGCACTTGCTGACGGCGAATACACACTTGAAGAAACAGGTACATCTTTCACTGATACTGACGGTACAGTATATGAGATCATACCTTCCGCACTGACATTCAGTATAGTTGAAGGCAAGATCAGATCTGCAGCTTCTGCAGATGCAGCAGTAGTTTCTCTCAACAGAACTTCTGATGATGGCTACTATGCAGTAGGCGAAGATGCAGCTTCAGGCAGCACACTTATCAAGGTATGCGATGCTCAGAAGATCGGTACCACCGATGTTACACTGAGAAAGACCGATATTACCGGCGAGAACGAAGTACGTTTTGCTAAGCTCGAAATATTTGACGAGGAAGGCAACTCGGTAGACAGCTGGATATCCGACGGTACTGAGCACGTTATCGAAGGTCTTGTAAACGGCACTTATACTCTTACAGAGGAAGCTGCAGACGAGAAGAAGATCATCGATGATTACGGCAACGAGTACGATGTTGTAAAGTCTACAGTTACTTTCACTGTTAATAACGGCAAGCTGACAGCAGTTAAGGAAAACCGCGCAGATGCTGTGACAACTCCCAAGACAGGCGCTACCGAGAGCTATGTTATGGCAGACAAGAGCAATAACATAATCACTGTATGCGATGCTATCAAGGACGCTGTGATCAAGAGAGACGTGACCATCAACAAGACCGATATCACAGGCGAGAAAGAGGTCAAGGGCGCTCAGCTGGATCTGAGAGTCAAGGGTCTCGAAGATGATCAGATCAACGCTATCATCAACGCTAACGCAAATAATAATACACTTAATAACTGGGAAACATACATGGATGCCAAGTATTTCGTTATGACTTGGGTATCCGGCGAAGAGGCAGCACAGATCAACGGTCTTGTTCCAGGTACTTACACACTTACCGAAACAGGCGATGCTTTTGTATATGACGGCGTTACCTATGAAGTAATGGATTCCGAGGTAATATTCATCATCGACGATAACGGAAACATCAGCTTTGATACTGTTCCCGCTCCCAGTGATGAGAGAAATCCCGAGAATTCAAGCGAAGGATATGCTAAGGCAAACGGAAACACGATCACTATCTGTGATGCTTCAAGAAGCGATATCACAGTATCCAAGAAGGATATCACTGCTTCTGAAGAAGTAGTAGGCGCTCACCTTGTTATCAAGGACCGCGCTGGCGAAGTGATCGAAGAATGGGATTCCAACGGCAGAGACCATATCGTAAAGGGTCTGACAAACGGAACCTACATCCTGACTGAAACAGCAGTTGATTCTGCTAAGGCAGGCGCTGAGTACGAGATCATTCCTTCAAACGTTACATTCACTGTAAATAACGGAAAGATCACCGATGTTTACAGCAGCGTTCTGGCAGACTCTTCCGACAACAACTTTGATGAGGGTTACGTTCTCTGCGACGAGGACAGCAACACCATCACCGTATGCGATGCTAAGAAGAAGACCACCAAGGTAACTATCACAAAGACTGATATCACAGGCACAGCCGAGATCACAGGCGCTGTACTGACTATCAAGGATTCTACAGGCAAGAACGTAACAGGCACTCCCTGGACTTCTGGCAGAAACGGCAAGGAGCTTGAAGTTGAGCTGATAGACGGTACTTACACTCTGACTGAGACAGGTACAAACATCGTTGACGAAAACGGCAACGAGTACGACGTTATCGACAGCACTCTCACCTTTAAGGTAGAGAACGGCAAGGTAACTGAGGTTACTAACGAAACAAACAATAACAACGGCGAAGGCTTCTATGAAGTTGACAGCGATACCAATACCATCACTGTTAACGACGCACAGAAGAAGACAAAGGTAACTATCAACAAGTTTGATATCACAGGTTCCGAAGAACTCGAAGGTGCAGTTCTGACAATCAAGGACAGCACAGGCAAGACCATTGG
>NZ_FOKQ01000030.1:33120-50141 GCF_900112155.1 Hominimerdicola alba
GACAGCAGTCTGACATTCAAGGTAGAGAACGGCAAGGTAACAGTTGTTGAGAATTCTACCGATAAGGACAGCGGCGAGGGCTTCTTCGATGTTGATAGCGATACCAATACTATCACTGTTAACGACGCTAAGAAGACCGACGACAGCAGCTCTAAGCCCAACCCCGATACCGACAGTTCGGAACGCGGCGGCGAAGGTCCTGAGGATAGCTCCGAAGAAGAATCCCAGAGCGATTCTTCAAGCAGCGAATCTTCCAGCAGTGCTGATTCGTCAAGCAGCAGCGCAGCGGATTCCAGCAGCAAGGCATCGTCTGCTACTACATCTACTGCTTCAAGCACAGGCAACCCCAATACAGGCGCAAGAGTTCTGGTAAATACAGCAGAATTCGCAGCAGCAGTTGCTCTCTGCTTCATAGCTATCAAGCGCAGAAAGAACGATGATAACGACGATCAGTAATATCTGAAACGTTATAAAGAGAACCATCCGCAAAGGGTGGTTCTTTTTTCTCTGATGTTGAATATATGTTCAAATGAGTTTGTACTGTGAGAGGTCTGACACGCAGATTTCATCGAAAATCTGCGTGATGCACGAACAATATTTTTTTAGATAATGGTTAATTAGTCATTATGCTTTTATTTTAATTTAACGTTCTGGTAATATTGACAACACAATTTTTTAGTGGTATAATTTCACTGTTGAAAAAATCACTACTGTAAAAGAAAGGACAGATCAACTTGAAGAAGAACAACTGTAAAACTATTGAAAAGATCGCACTTGGCATGACTGTGCTTATGCTTGCTATGTCAGCTGCAGGCTGCGGACTGACCGAGAATCCCGAAAACGGAAATTCTGACAAGGATGAGACTACAACTACTGCAGCAGCTGCTGAAGCTTCTAAGGCTGAGGAAAGTGCCGAGGAAAAGACCGATGACGAAAAGACTGAGTCTGAGGACAAGCCCGCAGTGGAGGAGTCTTCTGCCGAGGGCGCAGTTACAACTCTTTCCGATGATTTCGACGCTGAGCTTGACGCTATGATCGCAAGCATTGAAGCTGAGATACCCGATATCACTGTATACTCAGGTATTGGCGGCGGTTCTGCAACTGAGGAAAAGCCCTCTGAGGAAGCTACCACGACCACTACTTCTACCGAGGACGACAAGCCCGATGCCAACTCACCTGTTATTGCCGACCTGAAAAACGAGCAGCAGTTCGTTTTTGACGGCAAGACCTATGATAACGAGAGTTTCACAAGCGCAGGCATCTCAGCACCTTCCGGCTGGGCAACAGGTGCTTCCGATAAGCAGTATGAAAACTCTGCATATCCTAACTGTTTCATCGTTGAAGGACCTTCAAAGGGTGCTGTTTTCACAATAGGTGATGCCAAGAAGAACGGCAAGACATCTTTCCCCTCACTTCAGCTTTATAAGGGACTTACCTGGGGCGCAACAGTCTCCGATATCAAGGCAGCCTACGGCGAGCCTGTAAAGGAAGGCAAGACAGAGCAGTACACAACTACCCTCAATGACCTTTACTACCATTCGGCAAACGGCGGACTTATTGTTTTCGAAGTATCCGAGGACTGGGGTCTTATCACTGTTAACTCCTGTGGTATCTACTGATAATATAAAATAATAAACGACCGCTGCGGAGTTCATTCCGCTGCGGCCGTTGTTTTTTTATGATGTTTTTATCAGTAAAGTCTGCGCTGTGCCGAGGGGCGTGAGCCCGAAGCTCTGCCGTCCATGGATACATCAACACCCGATGTACGCTCCTCGGGCTGTATGATGACCGTTGCAGGTGCCTGAGGAGGCCATTCAAACATATAGGATTCACCCGAACTCTGTCCGATGAAGTTTCTCCATGAGATATCGGTCCTCAGAGTGGGGTCTGCGCCTATCCAGCAGACTGTTGCATCAGGGTCAGCTTCAAGGGTCGCACCCGACTGTATATTGCTGAGCACCAGCGGGTTGCCATCCACCAGTATAGCTACATATGAATCGTTGCCCTGACCTGTCAGGGTAGATGTCGCAAGACCTTTCTGGGAGATAACGCCCTGACCCAGAAAACGCACGCCGTACTTGCACTCGCGTGAGAACGCAAGTATATTCTCGCTCTCGATAGATATAGTCTCGTTAGGCTCAAGCTTGTAAACTACTACGTGCTGCTGGTCGTTGGCGTAATATGTAACGCTGTCACCCTGAAATTCAACTTTCATCAGGGGCAGGTTCTCGCCTGTTATCCTACGTGTCAGCTGACCAAGCAGAGCCTGACCGAAACCCTCCTGAGGTCCCAGCATTACTTTTGTGAATGTGTAGTTCTTGGGACCCATACATTCGCCGCCGATAAAAGCGCCTGCTTTTGTGTATATAAAATCTCCGCCGCCGCGGCAGGTTATTTTCAGACAAAGTTCGTTGACTGTTTCAAACATTACCATGATGTATTCTCCTTTTCGACTATTCAAGCGCAACGCCGTACATTCCGCAGAACGCCGCCAGATCTTTGTTTACTCCCGAGCCTACCGCGTTGAACTTCCATTCGCCCTTGTAGCGGTAAAGCTCACCCAGTACCATCGCCGTGACCGAGGAATAGCACTCGTCCATTTTAAAGCAGGCTATCTCACGGTTTGTGCGGCTGTCAAGTATACGTGCATAGAGGTTCTGCACCATGCCGAAATTCAGCGAATGTGCCCCTGCTTCGTAAATAGTCACCGCCAGTGCGATCTTCGTCACCCTCTGGTCTACGCGGCTGAGATCCATGATGATAGCTGCATCATCTGGTGAATTTGGGTCGTCCTTGAATATCTTGTAGTGCAGACCGTTGTCCGGGCTGTCGGGCTGACCGTAGAAGATGAACCACTCGTCCCCGGGGACTTTTCCGTTGTCCCCCAGCATGAAAGCCGAAGCATCAAGCTCGACTCTGCCGTCCTTGACGTCCCAGCCAAGGCATATCTTAAGCTGTTCCGCGGGTCTGCCATCCCTGTCCTTGATGGAGTATTTCTGACCCTTTGCAAGCCTGTCGCCTGTGGATTCTGCGCGGTTGCGCTTGACGTTCGGACGGCTGTTCGCAGGGTTTGAAGCATAGCTTGCAGCTGCATTGTTGACAGGCTGCTGTACGCCGAAATTGGTCTGTCCTGCCCTGGGAGTATTTCGTACAGGTTCCCAAGCGCCCTGCGGCTGATTCTGCTGAGGTGGCTGGGGCTGATTCCGTACAGGCTGCTGAGGCTGGGTAAAGATCGCATCAAGAGGATCGCCCGAAGGCTGATTATTATAGCCGTTGTTCTGGTAGCCATTCTGTGGCTGATTGTTATAGCCGTTATTCTGATAGCCGTTCTGTGGCTGATTGTTGTAGCCGTTATTCTGGTAACCGTTCTGTGGCTGATTGTTGTAACCGTTGTTCTGGTAACCATTTTGCGGCTGATTGTTATAGCCGTTATTCTGATAGCCGTTCTGTGGCTGATTATTGTAGCCGTTGTTCTGGTAGCCGTTCTGTGGCTGATTGTTGTAGCCGTTGTTCTGGTAGCTATTTTGCGGCTGATTGTTGTAGCCGTTGTTCTGGTAACCATTCTGTGGCTGATTGTTGTAACCGTTGTTCTGGTAACCGTTCTGCGGCTGATTATTGTAGCCGTTATTCTGATAGCCATTCTGCGGCTGATTCATATTGCGGTTCATGCCGCCGTTAGGGTGGTCGATACTGTTCGCACCGTTAAGACCGCCGTTCTGCATTGCGCTCATAGCTACCGCGCCAACAGCCGCACCTGTCACAAATCCGCCCACAGAGCTGGGATTGACGATACCTCCGCCCATGCCAGACATACCGCGCATACCCATTCCGGACATTCCGCCCATCATGGCACCGCGGTTCATCAGACCTGTCAGGTCGTTTATAGGCGGCTGTACGAAGTTTGTCGTGCCGTAGTTGTTCAAGAGGTCGTTTCTGCCTAAAGCGCCTCTGGTTATCATAGGAACTAAAAGACTCATGCTGCTGCCTCCTTTTCCTTTTGTGTTTTGTCCACAAGGGGACTGTATCTGTTTTGTTTATACACGGTTATTATATCACAAAATTCCCGAATTTTCAAGACCTGTAAGATAAATAATCAGCAGAGAAAAAGCACTCCCGGATCAGCAAAAAATTAATACATCGCCGAAGGCGATACCACAATTATCCATTTTTCATTATTCACTATCCATTATTCATTGAGCGTCAGCGCTTCTGGGCAAACGCTTAAAAGATATTTCATAAACTTTTGCAATTAGATTATCTAATTCGCCTATATTCGGGGTAAGGGTAGGCGCCTGTTAGTATAAAACGGAGATTTTTTGCAGGATGAGCCTTTTTCACTTGCAAAATCGTAAAAAATAGAGTACAATACAATAGTCGGAAAAAGACAGTATTTTAGCTTATTATTTCGGAGGGTACAGAATATGAAGTTAACAGAGATGTCCCGTGAACAGCTTCTGGAGTTCAAAAATAAGGTGCAGGAGGAGTACGACGGCTATAAGGCTCAGGGTCTTGCACTGAATATGGCAAGAGGTAAGCCCGCAGCTGAACAGCTCGATCTCACAGAAGGTCTGCTGACCTGCGTTTCAAAGAGCAGTGACTGCTTTGATGATGACGGCGTTGATTGCAGGAACTACGGCGGTCTTGACGGTATCCCTGCTGCAAAGAAGCTCTTTGCACCTATGCTGGGTGTAAGTGAGAAGGAGCTTATCGTGTTCGGTAACTCCAGCCTTAATATAATGTATGATACTATCGCTAAGTACCTGCTCTTCGGTGTTGACGAGCAGTCCAAGCCCTGGAGAGATCAGGGAAAGATCAAGTGGCTCTGCCCAGTTCCCGGCTATGACAGACATTTCCTTATCTGCCAGAAGTTCGGTATCGAGATGATAAATATCCCCACCGACGAGAACGGTCCCGATATGGATATGATCGAAAAGCTGGTTGCTGAGGATGACAGCATCAAGGGTATCTGGTGCGTGCCTATGTACGCTAACCCCACAGGTGTTACTTACAGCGATGAAACAGTAAAGAGATTTGCCGCTCTCAAGCCCAAGGCAGCTGATTTCCGTATCTTCTGGGATAACGCTTACTGCGTTCACCACCTGACTGATACTCCCGATAAGCTGCTGAACATTCTTGATGAATGCAAGGCTGCTGGCAACCCCGACAGAGTTGTTATGTTCGCATCTACTTCCAAGATCAGCTATGCGGGCGCAGGCGTTGCAGTTATGGGCGCAAGCGAGGCTAATATCAAGTATATCCTCTCCCTGATGACTGTTCAGACCATCGGTCACGATAAGATCAATCAGCTGAGACACGTTAAGTTCTTCGGCGATTTTGAGGGACTTAAAGAGCACATGAAGAAGCACAAGGCACTTATCGCTCCCCGTTTTGAGGTAGTACTCAACACCCTCGAAAACGAGCTTGGCGAACTGGGTGTAGCTGAGTGGACTAAGCCCAACGGCGGATATTTCGTAAGCTTCAACGCTATGAACGGCACCGCAAAGCGCATAGTTACTCTTTGTAAGGAAGCAGGCGTTGTACTGACAGGCGCAGGCGCAACATTCCCATACGGCAAGGATCCCGATGACAAGAATATCCGTGTTGCTCCCACATATCCTCCTGTTGAGGAACTGAAGATCGCTGCAAAGCTCTTTACCGTATGTGTAAAGCTGGCAAGTGCAGAGAAGCTGCTGGCTGAGTAAACAATCGAGCAGCCCTCCGAGGCTGACAAAATATACGATCATCAAAAACACCTCCGAACCAAGTAGTTCGGAGGTGTTTTGCGTTTGATGTGTTCCCGTATTACCGATGATATTGTGTAAAACGGGATCTCTCCCTCACTGCACTATGAAAAGCACAGGGGGAATCAAGGATTTTCTGCCAGAGCCTTTTCCACAGCTATGGCAAGCTGATCTGCACAGGAAGTTCCTCTTCCGCTGCAATCATTGCCTTTCAGCAGGCTTATAGCTTCCTTCGGGTCTTTGCCCTCCAGCAGCAGTCCGATAGCTTTCAGATTGCCGTTGCAGCCGCCTACAAAACCGACATCGTGCAGTTTGCCGTCAACGATATCAAAGGTTATTTTTCTGGCACATACACCGTGTGGTGTATAATCGAATGTCGCCATATTATCCCTCCTTGGAAGATCTTGGACTTATGGTGGTTTGTGTAGACTATTATACCACTTTTGGTATTTAAAATCAACAGCATAAATTTGAAGATAACGTTTAAGATATAAATGTTTTTTCAAATTTTAATAATTACTTCAAAAATAGAAACAATATGAAAAACGGAGGTCAGCCGACCTCCGAAAAAAATATTCTATTCCCAGTTTTTCCAGACATCGGGACAATAGCCCACAGTAGCCTGTCTGCCGTTGCGGACAACGGGTGCGGCTATCAGTGCGGGCTCTTCAAGAAGCTTCTCGCGCTTCTCCTCGATACTGCCGAGGTATTTAAGCAGGTCGGCAGTTTCGCCCTTTGCTTTGGGGTCGATGAGCTTCTCTATATCGCCCACAGCTTTCAGCACCGAATCGAACTCGCCCTTGCTCATGCCCTTGCTAACAAGGTCAATGGACTGAAATTTTATTCCGCGCTCCTTGAAATAGCGCTCAGCCTTTTTGGTATCAAAGCTTTTAGCCTTTCCGAATATCTGAATGTTCATTTCTTCACCTCTGTATAATAGTAAACCGCCAGCTGTGTGCGGTCACGCAGCTGTAATTTGTCCAGCAGATTGCTGATATAGTTTCTGACAGTGCCCTCGCCCAGGAACAGCTCTGCTGCGATCTCCTTGTTGCTGAGCCCCGAAGCCACCGCTTCCATTATCTCCCGCTCCTTGTCGCTGATGCCGTGAGCTGCAAAGTCGAATTCCTCTTTGTGGGACATAAGCTCGGGCAGTCGGCTGACTATCTTTTCACCGAAAACGCTTTGTCCCCCTGCCACAGCTTCAAGAGCGGCGGCGATACCCTCAAAATCCTGCTTCAGCATATAACCCTTAGCCCCCATGCTCAGGGCTTTTACTATGTATTCATCATCGTTGAAAGTGGTGAGATAAAGAAGCTTTGCATCGGGGTGCGCCGAGAGTATCTTCTCGCCCGCTTCAAGCCCCGTTATGCCCTCCATGCGAATATCCATCAGCATAACATCGGGACTCAGCTCGTCATACAGACGAATAGCTTCCTCGCCCCCCGAAGCCATAGCCTCAACGGTTATGCGTCCCGTGCTTTCAAGTATGGTTTTCAGCGACAAAGCCACAAGCTTGTCGTCATCGGTGACAATTATCCTCATATAATACCTCGTATTTTTCCATATTATCCAAGATCTTGTAAAGACGCTTGTATTTGTTGCATTTCAGAAATACTATGGTTCTAAATTTTTTTATCATTGCGTTCATTATACTTGATTTCAACACCTTTGGCTTTCAATGTCTTCTCGATATCCGCTGACAATACACCTTCATATACTGTCAATTCTTTTAATGCAGGCATATCATTAAGAAAAGAATAATCATCAATATCACAAAGCAAAACAAGCTTTGATAAATTTTTACATTTACTAAGTTCTGATGTTCCTGTTATTGATGCTTTTTCTGTTTCGTCCACGCCATGATCTGAAATTACAAGAAACTCTAAATCATCAAGTTTTGAAACACCGTCAAATGAAAATTCTCCACTTCTTACACCAATCACTACTTCTTTTAATTTGCGGCAATTCCATATTTTTTCAGAATTAACAGCAAAGTTAGAAGTGATGTATAATACTTCCAGATCTTTTGATCTTTCTATAAACGAACCGTCAAAATTATTGGAAACTATGCTGAAAAACTTTAAATCAGGAAAAGTTTCAAGTTTTTCAAAATCCACAACACGAACATCAGAACTTGTAAAATCCAGGTTCAATTTTTCTAGTCCGGTCAAACCATTCAGACAAGAAAGGTCTGTTCTGTATGTTCCTACTGACAATCTTTTAAGCCTTACAAAATGAGAGATCTTATCAAGTTCTTTTTGATCCAGAATATATGGTTTTAATATTACCTCTGAACTGTAAAGCCAATACCTTTCCCCATCAATATAAATGATCGGAAAAGCGCCAAATATCAGGCGTGTACCAAAAACAAAAATAAAAATGCACGTTATTACACAGATAAAGAACTTATATATAGGTTTGATTTTCTTCATAGCTATTTCACCAAGTCAACAAAACTATGGCAGATGACGGGAATCGAACCCGCGAGATCGCCGCAGATACCCCGCCGTATTTAACCGACCACGCACCCGCGACCGCGTTACCCCTTCGCCACATCTGCCGTAAAACATCCGGAAATATTATATCACAAAACCCACGTCAATGCAAGCCAAAAACCGCGCTGAGGAAAAGTAGGCAAAAAAATAGCAGGTCAACGGTGACCTGCGGAAAATAAAACAAAAAAACTATGTGTAGAACAAAAGAAAGGAGACAACAAAACGGATGTTAAATCAATCTGATTATTCGATTTCCTTAACACCATCTATATTATAATCGCTTTTGCCTCAAAAGTCAAGGGGTATGGAAAGTTTTTTTCGGAAATTCGCAAAATTCGGCGTCTTGCACAATTTTCATTTTTTTGCGTAGGCATATGCTACATAGAATTATAGGATACCATAAAAATGCCTTAAATTCTTTACTTTTATTAACAATTGGGAAAAATAGTCATGTTTCATATTCTTTTATTTTTGTTACGAAATAAAGTCTAAACTTTTTACGGCTTGCCAAAAATTGCTCTTTTAATTGTGCATATTTCTTGATAAACTGTTCATAATAAAATCAGCAACGGCAAGCGTGCTGCTCTGAAACTGAGGAATATCCGCGATACAGCGTAAACGTGCTTTGAATGGGATATATGAAAAACAGGGCGGCATCAGCCGAAAGAAAGGAATGGTACAAATGCTGGACAGGATAGCTCTTGCGCTGCTTATAGTTGGCGGCATAAACTGGGGTCTGCTGGGTATATTTGAATTTGACCTGGTGGCTTTCATCTTCGGCGGACAGGCTGCATTTTTGTCGAGGATAGTCTACACACTGGTGGCTATATCCGCGATATGGTGCATCTCGCTGTTCTTCAAGGACAGAGAACTGCTCCCCGACGCCGCTTAGCGCACAGCCCTGCCGATAATGTATCAGGAAAGCAGGGCAGAGGAGTTCCTGACCCGAAACGCACAAGGCACGGGCTTGCAGCGTTAAGGGAGGGCTGCAAGTCCGACGGAGCTTCTCTGCGCTGCTTTCTGCTGCCTTGACATAGCCCTGAAAATCGTGTAAAATTATATTTGTCGGCATATTAAGCAGGGCAGGGGAGGTGTGTGCGGTGAAAAGACTGTATGAAAAGCTGGCGATAGTGCTTATATGTTTTACGGGATTTATACACAGCGGATCATCTATAAAGGAAGTTGCGGCTATGCTGCCTGCACTGAGCGTTTCGGCACTGGCACAGCTTCTTCCGGGGCGTAAGCTGACGGCTGTGCTGTTAGCAGTATGCGCTGCTCTTTGCGGAGTTCTTCCGCCTATGGTGTGTATGCTGCCGCTGCTGCTTTATGACGCTCTCTGGGAGGGCAAATGGCAGCTGATACTCTGCGGGCTTACCTATTTCATGGCTGAACCCGATGCTTCACAGCTTGCGCTTTCAGCGGCGGGGTGCGCAGTCACGGTGATGATATATCTGCGGGTATCGAAGCTTGAAGAAACCGTGGATAAGCTGAGGTCACTGAGGGACGAAGTCACCGAGAAGAATATGCAGCTGAAAAATACCAACGAAGCAATCGCACGCGCTCAGGACAGCGAAATACATATAGCCACCCTGAAAGAGAGGAACCGTATAGCCCGCGAGATTCACGATAATGTGGGGCATATGCTTACAAGGTCTCTTTTGCAGGCTGGGGCGCTTATGATAATAAATAAGGACGAACAGCTGAAAGAACCGCTGGAAAGCCTGAAAACCACCCTGGATAACGCCATGACCAGCATACGTCAGAGCGTTCATGACCTGCATGATGATTCCATAGACCTGCGCAGGGGCATCGAGGAAGCTATCTCCGCTGTGGATGGCAGGTTCACGGTAAAGCTTGATTACGATATGTCCGGAAAAGCCGCGGGAAACGTCAAGCTGTGTATACTTGGCGTTGTTAAGGAAAGTCTTTCAAATGCGGTGAAATATTCCAAGGGCGACAGGATAAATGTATCCGTTCAGGAACACCCTGCGTTTTACCGCCTTGCCATTGAAGATAACGGCAAATGCGGCGAGATAGCCCAGACGGGCATAGGTCTTGAAAATATGCGTGAACGCGCGGCAAGCATCGGCGGCACTATTAATTATACAGCCACCGAAAAAGGCTTCAGGGTATTTATGTCCGTACCGAAATAACCGAAAAAAGGCACTTCTGTCAGGATACTGACGGAAGTGCCTTGTCTTTATATTTTATTTTTTGGAAATAATTACGGTCTGTCTGCCAAGGGTGTTGTAGGAATCCATGAATTTATCATAGGAAATAGTCTGTGTCAAGCCGTAAAAGCTGGTCCTGTCGAAGTTTTCAACATTTCCGATGATAAAGCATTTGTTGGCATCATCGTAGCCCATCAGTACAACGGTATGCTGTCTGCCGAACCATGTGAACTTATATGTGCCTGAACCAGGGTTGGTGTACTCCTGACCCGCTGTAAGGGTCTGGGTGCATACAGCATATGGATCAACTTCGGAGTACCAGATTATGGGGTTGTTGCCCTTGTCCAGCTCTTTTTTCAGGCCGTTGAGGTCAAGTCCGCCGCTGACTTTGGTATCGCCGAGGTCGAGTTTAGTGGGGTCGAATTTCAGGTTGTTGACGTTGTTGCCGGTGTAATAATCGGTATTCAGAGAGATATTGTAATTTCCGCGAACACCGATAGCTTTAAGATACTGGTTAGCTGACTGTGCTATCAGTGGAGCATAGCAGCCGTAGCCCACACTGCCCTCCATATGGTAAGGCGAACCCCAGAAGCAGTAGTTGGGGTCAACATTGATAGTACCGTTGGAGAATGCCTGTTCGGGCATATAATAGTTTATCAGTGTGTTTTTACTGACGTTTATATTGAACTGGTAGTTCAGTACCGATGCGAGAGCAGTTTCCTCACAGCCCAGCACAGCGGGATTTCCGCCAAGATAGCCGTCCTGGTTGATCACGGTCAAATCGTGGTTAACATAGCCCTTGCTGTTAGAAGAGCCATTGATGCAGGAGGTCGGTACATAACCTATCTGAGTGCCGTTGGTATTAGGCAGGAAGACCTTAGTCCAGCCATTTGCGGGCAGGTCTGTCTGCATTATGGTGTCCCCAACGGACAGATTGCCGAGCTTGGAGCTGCCTGTGCTTGCGCTGGCATAAATTGGTGTAGCGGTGGTACACTTTACGTAGCCATCGGTTACCACGGTTACAGTAGTTGAGTACTTGCCGTATGCTTTCTGACCGTTAACAGTCTTATATGCACGAACTCTTGTCTTGAAACCTGTGCAGGAAGCAAGGTTTGTGAACTTGTAGCTAATAGTGGTAGTAGTGTGAGCTACCCACTTTCCGTTTATCTGAATAGATGCCTCATAGCCATCAGCGCCCGAAACTGCATTCCACATAAAGGTCGCAGTGGTTGTATCACTGTAATAGAAATAGCTGTTTAATGTAGGTGCCGCCAGATCTGCAACAGGGTCTGAGCCGGAATCTCCGTTAAGGCAGTTAGTAGGAACATAACCTACCTGAGTGCCGTTGGTATTAGGCAGGAAGACCTTAGTCCAGCCACCGGAAGGCAGATCTGTCTGCATGATAGTATCGCCGACTGACAGATTACCGAGTTTTGTGCTGCCGGTGCTTGCGCTGGCATAAATTGGAGTAGCGGTGGTACATTTTACGTAGCCGTCGGTTACCACGGTTACAGTAGTTGAGTACTTACCGTAAGCCTTCTGACCGTTGACATTCTTGTAAGCACGAACTCTTGTCTTGAAACCTGTGCAGGAAGCAAGGTTTGTGAACTTGTAGCTAATAGTGGTAGTATTGTGAGCTACCCACTTTCCGTTTATCTGAATAGATGCCTCATAGCCATCAGCGCCCGAAACTGCATTCCACATAAAGGTCGCAGTGGTTGTATCACTGTAATAGAAATAGCTGTTTAATGTAGGTGCCGCCAGATCTGCAACAGGGTCTGTGCTGGAATTTGAGCTAAGGCAGTTAGTAGGAACATAACCTACCTGAGTGCCGTTGGAATTAGGCAGGAATACCTTTGTCCAGCCACCGGAAGGCAGATCTGTCTGCATGATAGTATCGCCGACTGACAGACTACCGACCTTTGTACTGCCGGTGCTTGCGCTGGCATAAATTGGTGTAGCAGTGGTACACTTTACGTAGCCATCGGTAACTACGGTTACAGTAGTTGAGTACTTACCGTAAGCCTTCTGACCGTTGACATTCTTGTAAGCACGAACTCTTGTCTTGAAACCTGTGCAGGATGCAAGGCTTGTGAATGTATATTTCTGAGCGGTTGTATTGTATGCTACCCACTTGCCGTTTATCTGGATAGATGCCTCATAGCCATCAGCGCCCGAAACTGCATTCCACATAAAAGTCGCAGTGGTTGTATCACTGTAATAGAAATAGCTGTTTAATGTAGGTGCCGCCAGATCTGCAACAGGGTCTGTGCTGGAATTTGAGCTAAGGCAGTTAGTAGGAACATAACCTACCTGAGTGCCGTTGGAGTTAGGCAGGAACACTTTTGTCCAGCCGCCGGAAGGCAGGTCTGTCTGCATGATAGTGTCACCAACGGACAGATTACCGAGTTTTGTACTGCCGGTGCTTGCGCTGGCATAAATTGGTGTAGCCGAGATGCACTTAACATAACCATCGGTTATAACGGTAACGGTATTTGAATAAGTGCCGTAAGCTTTCTTGCCGTTTACTGTCTTATAAGCACGAACTCTGGTCTTGTAGCCTGTACAGGATTCGAGACTTGTGAACTTGAAGTTTCTGTATGTTTTAGCATCGTAAGTTACCCACTTGCCGTCTATCTGTATAGATACTTCATAGCCCTCAGCGCCCGATACTGCATTCCAGTTCAGGGTTGCACTGTTGGTATTGCTGACATAATAGTAGCCGCCGAAAGTAGGAGCTGCCAGATCGGCAACAGGATCGGGCTCGGTAACAGTGCCGCCTGTCATTTCTGCGTTTACGCCCTCTGCTTCGCCCACAGAGTTGAAAGGAACTATCAGCAGCTTAATTGTGCCGTTTGTGGGGAAGTCGGTGATGAGCTGATCTGTATCGGTATCAGCGATAAGCTTGGGCTTGCCGCCGCTTGCGGTGTTGGTTATATCGTATACGTGATAGCCTGCCGCGAAATCAGCTGCGGGCCAGTCTATCTTAGCCTTGCCTTTTTCATCGGTAACAGTGATGGTGCCGTGTATCATCTCGGGCTTTATCTTCAGCAGATAACCGATGGTATCGCCGTAATCATAGGTACGTGTGCCGTCCTCGGTCCATACCAGCCTTGAAGGAGTTATGTTGACTGTCAGCTTGCCGTCCTTGAACATATCGTAGGGTATGCTCGTGCTGGTATTGCGTGTATTGAGTTCCTTGGTCTTGTCGCCGTTGGTGAACTGAACATTGTAGTTCGTCATGTCAGCAGCAGCGTTCCAGGATATAGTCTTTGTATTTTTATCAACGTTGAATTCTATGAGCTTGACATCTGTCTGCTTCTCGCGGGGATTCTTTACCACAGGCAGATCGGTGTATGCCGATATATTCCTCTTGCCCTTTACGTGAGCCGCAGTAAGGGTGAGGTCGGTAATGTTGACCTTGCCGTCTGCATTGATATCAGCAGCTACGATACCTTTTTCGCTGAGCGCCTTGCGTGCTTTGATGTGAGCGGCAATTTTTACGATGTCGTTGATATCTATTTTACCGTCGCCGTTTACATCGCCTATGTCGTAGCTTTTTGATTCTTCATCGCTGGCAGTTGCGTCCTGTTCACCTGTTGTATCGCCGTCAGTGGATAATGCTGATGTGGTGTTTTCTTCGGGATTTTCAGCGAATGCACCTACCGAGAACTGACCTGCTGCCATGACTAATGAAACAGCAGCTGCGAGAAATCTTTTACTTCTCATTTTTTTACCTCCATACTGTTAATGTTGTCTCTGATTATTAAGTATAATAATATTAAAATGACCAATCTTCAGTATATCATTTTTTGCGGTCTATGTCAAGCGTGAAATACCGCTGTTTTGGGGTTTTAACGCATGATTAAGAATAAATTAATATAATTAGCCTAATTATGGAAAAGAACTGGAAGAAGCACCCTTTTCCATTCCTCTGTAAGACGTTCCGTACTCCATGCCGCATTAGCAGGGCTGGTGGATGGCAGACGCACTGCTGGACGTTCGGTTATCGGCAGGATATGCCTGTCATACAGCGCGGAGGCCGTCCCGCCGTTGGCAAATATGGCTATATCGGGACAAAGGGCAGTTATCACCGAAATATCCGCCGCCTTTACGTTTTTTATGCTTGCATCCGATGACCCGATAATATCACATTCGGCGATAACGTCCCATACCGCGATACGGGAATCCAAAAGGAAAGCCTTCTTTTCCTCGGTGGTCACAGGCACAGGCTTCCCGACCAATGTAGCCGTAACTTTCCAGAACCTGTTGCGGGGGTGTCCGTAGTAAAATCTCTCTTCCCGCGACTTCACCGAGGGCAGACTGCCAAGTATCAGCACGCGGCTGTTTTCATTATATATAGGTTCAAAGCTGTGTATTATATGTGTGTATTCGCCCATTTGCGGCACCTCATATCGCTGATTATTTTTTGTAACATAGTATATGATATCACAGCACGCATATTTTTTCAAGCGTAAAAGCCGCATCAGCCTTTTGTACGGCTGATGCGGCTTTGTATGGTGAAGATATTTCTATCCGCCCGAAGACGAATTGTTCTGCTGTTTCTGTTTGCGCTCGGTACGCAGGTAGGTATCGTTGGAGAGTACCAGATGTACGTTTTTCTCCATATACTCATTTGCCTGGGTTGCGTTGTGAACAGGCTTCATGCTGCCCCTCAGTGAGAAGCATACTATAAGACCGACTATCAGTGCGGCGATTATGGGCACAAGGAGTGCTTTCATGATAAGGTACATCACCACTGCCACAGCTATAGCCGAACCGCCTGTTATCAGTCCCAGTTTTGTATTATCGATAGGGAGGTCTCCTGTGAATTTGCCTGTCTGACCGTTCATAGCAAAGTTCCACTGCTTGCCCTCCCAGGATGTGGTGAGATACCATATAGGCAGCATAGCGTACTTCTTTTTGGTATAGTTTACCTTGTAATCACCGCGCTTTTCGGTGACTTCGTTGTGCTTTACGGTCTCCTTGGTCTTCTGCTTTGCGGAGTTTACAACACGCTTTTCTGCTCTCTGCAGATCGTCATCGCCCTCAACGTCAAAACGCTCTGCCAGGAATCCGGGCATATAGGTCATGGAAAATGGTTTGAGATCGGCGAAAGTGAAAGGCTCGACGGAATCCATGATATCATCGGGCATACGCTTGGATGCGTCCGCAGGCACATTCTCGAAACTTACAGTGCCGCGGCGGTCAGCCTTGTATATCTTGCGTATTATCTCTGTCTGTGTCTCCGTCTTGTCGGCGGCTTCAAACTCGGCATCGATGTTTACCGAACCGTCATACAGCCAGAAAGGCACGTACACGCCCTGTATTTCCTCGACTTTGCTTCCTGTGAGGAAGTCCTTGGGTATCAGCTTGCGCTTTTCGTAATAGCTTTTGTATTTCTCCATCGCCTGTTCCTTGGTGAAAGCGAAAGGTATAACGAAATCGGGCTTTATTGCTCCCGAGAACTGTGCTTCGATGACTGTGGTATTATCGCAGTAAGGGCACTTTGTAGCCGCAGTGTTCTGGTCGCAGATGATCTCCGCACCGCAGGTGTTGCAGCTGTACGCCCTCATGTTTTCAGCCAGGTCGCCCCAGTCGCTGCCTGATTCCTTTATCTCTTCTTCCTCGTTCTGCTGATTGAAGAAAGCCTCGGCTTCCTCCTGAGTGAACAGGGAATCACAGAATATACATTTAAGTTTGCCCGCTGTCGGGTCGAACTGCATAGTTCCTCCGCAATTTGGGCATACCACCTGTGTAGATGTCTGAGCCATATTGTTTACCTCCGCATATTTATGATATTAATGCTTTTGGGGGCATTTTTGATGCCGCCCTCGTTTTTGGCTGCGATCTTATTTATAATTGATAACTCGTTCAAAACAGACCGTATATAAGCGGGTGCTTATCCGCACCACTGTAATAAATTATAACATATATGTAAATTATTCGCAATATCAAAGAGGAAAGTTGTAGCGTAAAAAATCAGACATATTATTTGTATATTCTGTACAAGAATGAATTTGATGTAAACAGATATATCCCCTGAAAATAGGGCGCGGAGTGATTTTGTTAAACGTTGTGTGAATAAACACAAAATACTGCACAAACTACGCGCCAAAATTTAGTCAAGGCTACAAAGATTAGGCTTAAAACGCTTAATTACGGCGCTTTTAATTGACAAAGGCGGTGATATGGGTTATAATATCAACATAAATCAAACGGGTCGTTAATAAAACAAAGCGACGCGGGGGATTTTAATAACTGACTGGCATTAAATTCTAATAATGGAGCTTCCTGTAACCAAACAAATCAAGGGGTTGCAAAAAAGAACACCTCAGTGTAGAATGTAAATACTGACGATGCGAAAGTTAGTAATACAAACTACAGAAAGGTGTCCTCTATATGTATTATACACAAAATGAAAAGATTTTGCAAGTAGGAGAAGAAAAAATAATTGTCGGGATCGATGTAGGCAGCGAAAAGCACTATGCCAGAGCATTTGACTGGAGAGGGATGGAGTATTCAAAGAAGGCCTATGTGTTCACAAATGACGCAGAAGGATTCGCAGGCTTTTTTGAATGGATCACCGGGATCATGGAAAAGAGCGGAAAAGA
>NZ_FOKQ01000013.1 GCF_900112155.1 Hominimerdicola alba
TCAATCTTACGGCTTGAAAAAGAGTCGTTCATGTAGCCGTAGATGAGTATCTTCATCATGATATCCTCGGGTATGGCGCCATTCCACTTGCTTACTATCGTGTATTCTTCTTTTTGATAGATCTCATCTATAACATTGCTCAATACTCTGACAGTTGAGCTTTCTTCGATGTAGATCTCATAATTCATGTTAAGACGCACTTGACAATTTCTCATTTTTGTGGTACAATCCTTTCGTTGGTTTAATGGTTTTTGCAATTATATTATACCATAAAAAGAAGAGCTTGGCACTGTGCCAGGCTCTTTTTCTTTGTTGGGGCTGCAACAGCCCCTTTTTTTAACTCCGTCATGATTTTGTATATCTTGCAATTAACTTATTGACTAATCTATTAATATATGGTATAATTAGACAACAGCAAATCGGACACAGATTTTATCGCAGGAGGCATTGATATGGAAAAAAGAAAAACCATCTGCCTTATAACAGGTATGCCTGAAACACTGCACGCAAGGCGTGTGGCTAAGGGCGTTTTTGAACAGTGCGATAAGTACGGCTACAATGTGGCTGTATTTGCTTCCATGTCTCACTTCCTGTTCTTTATCGAGGAACACGCAAAGGGCGAGAACAACATCTACTCTCTGCCGAATTTCAAACTGTTTGACGGCGTCATCATTGATACCGTAACGCTTCTTGAGGACGGCACAGGCAAGGTCATGAAAACTGTTGACCGCAGGATAAAGGAATGCGGAAATATACCGGTCGTATGCCTTGGCATACCCTATGGCGGATATCATACGATAAACGGCTACAATGATGATATACTCCGCGAGATGTGCCGCCATGTTGTGAACGTTCACGGCAAGCGGGATATATGCGTCCTGACAGGTAAAAAAGGTCATCCAGAAGCTGAAGAACGTCTGGCAGTATTTGCCGATGAGCTCGGAAAGCTTGGTATCGAGCTTGATGAAGATCACAGGATATACGGAGATTTCTGGTACAACAGCGGAATCGCTCTTGCTAAAGAGATGATCGAGGGAAAGCGCCCGATGTACGAAGCTGTTATAACAGCAGGTGACTACATGGGTCTGGGACTTATCGAGGAACTCACAAAACACGGTATAAGGGTACCCGAGGATATCATAGTTATTGGATTTGATGCCACTGACGAAGCCATGCTGGCTGAGATAACTCTGACTTCCTATGAAACCAATTACACCAAAACAGCGGCTGACGCTGTTGACTATCTGCGCAAAAATATCGACCCCGATGGCAGTATCAAACCTTATGTTCCGGATATGCAGAACCTCTGCCACGAAGGTATGAGCTGCGGCTGTCAGCCTGATATAACACAGTCAGCAAGAACATTCAGGGATTCCCTTTATTACATATACCACAATTATACATCTGAAAATGTGTTCGATAATATCGACATAGGTATGCTGATGGAGAGCTATGCATCTGAATCACTTACCGCATCTGCCACCCCCGAAGAATGTCTGAAAAACATATTCGGCAAGGTATATCTGCTTCTGCCCTTTGTTAATTTCAGGCTTTGTCTGCGTGAGGACTGGCTGAGCTACGATACATATCTCAAAGAGGGCTACCCCGATAAGATGATGGTAGCGGTGGCTGATTCAACGGAGAACGGCGTAAAGGTAAATAATTGGAAAGATATGTTCACCATAGATACCAAGGATCTGGTACCCGAGCTGAATGAGTACACCGAAAAGCCCTGCGTGTTCTATTTTGCAGCAGTACATTTCGGTGACAATACTCTTGGCTATGCCGTGCTCCAAAGAGAACTTTCCGACAGGCATCTGCTGAATCTGGTGTTCCGCAACTGGCTGAGACTTGTAAACAATTCTCTTGAAATGGCTAGGGCGAAGAACAGGTACGTTCAGCTTTCTATAGTTGATAATATGACAGGCTTGTACAACCGCCGCGGAATGTATGAGAAATTCAGCGATATGATGAAGCACGCAGATAAGGACGACAGGCTGATGATATGTGTGATAGATATGGACGGGCTGAAATACATCAACGACACCTTCGGTCACAGCGAGGGTGATGAAGCTATAATCACAATGAGCCGTGCTATAAAGACTCTCTGCGGCGATAATGAGGTACCCGTCAGGGCAGGCGGCGATGAATTCGTTATAATCGGCATCGGGGCATACAGTGATGACGAACCGAAAAAGCGTGCAGAACATCTGGCAGATATACTTGAAAAATCCAATTCAGAGCTTGATAAGCCCTACCGTTTAGATGCCAGCATAGGCTGTGTTCTGAGTGATGAAAACAGCTTTGAGCTTGAAAAGCATCTTACCAAAGCAGATGAGGAGATGTACCGCTGCAAATCGTCACGCAGGAAAAACCGCACCGCACTATAATATGATAATAAACAAAATATCCGTCGGCTCGTAATGAACCGACGGATATTTATTTATCAGCTTATTCAGCTAAATTACTTGATAGTAACAGTTATGGCATTCTTGATAGGATCAGCTGTGTTCCACTTACCATTGACTCTTGCAGCAACAGCAACCTTGTAGGTCATGCCGGGAGTCAGATTCTTGGGAGTTAAATAGCTGTTGGTTGTGATATTGGAAGTCTGAATTCTCCACTTACCTGCCAGATATACAGCGATACCGTACTTGTCTGCACCCTCAACCTTATCCCAGACAAACTGTACCTGATGATACTGAGTGCTGTAATTAGCCTTAACGTTCTTGGGATAATCATCGCTGGAAGTTGAGGCCTTGGGAGTTACAGTGACAGCATTGGAATAATCATTGGTCCAAGTGCCGTTTACTCTTGCAACGACAGCTACCTTGTAGTTTGTACCAGAGGTCAGACCTGTCCAGTTGTAAGAAGTGCCTGTTGTTTCGGTAACCTGCTTCCAGGAGCCGTTAACGTTCTGGTATACAGCATACTTGTCAGCATTGCTGATGGAATTCCAGCTGAGCTTAACGCTGCCTTCACCTGCTGTGGAAGAAATCTTGATGGTCTGAACAACAGGTGTATCATTGTTGCCGCCATTACCATTAACCTTCTTACCGCCGTCAAGGTTGCTGCCCTCGGTATTTGAATACTTGGAATAGAATTCGCCAAGGGAGATACCGTTCTTGCCCAGTGCTACCTGGTGGTCAAGACCGATGTACTTACCGGTGGTAGATGTCTGCCAGAGAGCCTTCTCGAAGAGCTCATACTTAGGTTCATTCCACTTGATAGTAGTGCCGGAGCCTGCCATGAAACCGAGGCCGTCCCAAAGTCCGCCTGTATCGCCGGAGTTAGTATTGAGGCACCAGAATGTGTGGTTGATGTGATGCTTGATCATGTAGTCACGGAGAAGAGTCATCCACTTCTGGTTCTCCTTGCCGTCCATATGACCGCCCCACTCACCGATAAGCTCAGGGCCTATTTCCTCCGCATTGATGTAAGCCCATGTATCATACCAGTAATCGTCAAGCAGAGTCTGCTCTGTGAAGTCCTTATCGAACCATGTCTGTGCATAAACAGAAGGGCCGTAGTCATGAGGTGAGTAAACTATCTGTGATGTACCCTGCTTGGGAACGATAGGATACTCTCTTGCGCCGCGGAAGTTACCGCCCCACCATGCGCCTATGTAAGGTGAGTTATCTCTTCTGTCAGGCATACCCCAGTAGTCGCCTGCCATAGCACCGCTCATGGACTGCTCAACGCCTTCAACGAGGATAAGTGCATTGGGGTTAACATCAAGGATAGCTTCTGCACACTTAGTTGCAGCGTAAGCCCAGTTGTTCTCATCGGTAGAACCGTCCCACTTAGCAGCGTCAGCGCCTTCCTGACCCTTTCCGTGAGGCTCGTTCTTGAGGTCATAAGCGATGAGGGTATCATCATTCTTGTACTTGTCAGCAAGCCATACCAGTGAATCGATCCATACCTTTGTGGTAACGCCAGCCTTGCCGTACCAGAGGTTGTAGTTATGACCAGAGTTGTCAGTATGAGGACTGTGTACATCGATGAAAGCCTTGATACCATACTTCTTGCACTTCTGCATCATGATATCGAATACTTCCATACTGTTCTTGGCAGTTTTACCATCAGCCTCGCAGAAATCAGCATTGATGGTGTAAGCAGGGTCTGCGTTGCAGGAGAAGCTGCTTACAGGCATAGGCTTGCCGTTCATCCATGAAACGAGAAGCTCGGAAGAAACAGGGAAACGGATAACGTTGATACCACGGTCTGCGATCTCTTTCAGACAGTCATCAGCGTCAGCGCTCCAAAGGTAGTGCGGGCAAGCTTCGCTGCAGTTGAAACCGAACCAGTTTGCACCTGTCAGCCATACTTCATTGCCGTATTTGTCATAAAGTCTGCTGCCCTTAGCGTGCAGCCAGTCGTCGTTGCAGTCATCAACTGTTGCAGCTGAGGCTGTGGTTGTTCTGACTGCTGAAATGCCTGTAGCCGCACCTGAAACGGTGAGAGCAGCTATTGAAGCAAAAGCAGCCATCCTTCTGATAATACTTTTCATAAAATATTCCCCTCTCGTGATACCGAATGTTAATTTATTAAGGTATCTTACTTTTTTAATTGTATCATCGTTACCGAAAAATGTCAATACCAATCTTGTAAAAACTGAACATAAAGTCACGAAATCGATTAAACTTTTTGTTAATATATTATACGTACCGTAATTTTGGGAAATTTATTGAATTTTTAAACAAAAAACGGATGTACAGGGGTGCACATCCGTCTTATAGTTTTATAAAAAATATCCGTTTTGTCTATCTTCTCTCTTTCACAATGCTCTTGCTGCTGAAGAATGTTATGAGAAAATATCCGCCATAGATCATCAGGATTATCAGGGTGGTCACTGTCATGGACTGACCGATATTTTCCGTGCCGAATACTTCAAGTGTACGTGCCGCAAAGCGCATACCGAATACAGAGTGTACGCAGGCGAGCAGCAGAGGTATCAGGAAGAATATACCTGTCTGTCTCAGCAGAGACTTGCCAAGATCTTTCTCGTCAGCGCCGATCTTTCTGAGCATCTCGTATCTGCCCACACTGTCAACACTCTCGGAGAGTTCTTTAAGTGCAAGTACCGCACCGCTGGCGATAAGGAACACCAGTCCGATATAAAGCCCTACGAATGTAGCTATTGCGCCTATGCCAACGGAATCTGCTTTGATCTGAATCCTGGAATCGCGAATGTAATAATTATCGGCTGTGTCAGACAAATCCATTACATTATCGAACTTTGCAGCTACTGTTTTTTCAGCTGCTTCCTTGTCTTCGGAAAGGTAGTTGCCGATAAAGTATTCCATATGAACACCGCTTTCATCTACAACATCATCGGGAACTATTATTATACCAAAGTTTGCTTTATTTGACGAAATGGATATGAAGCCGTCAACACAGCTGCTGTACTGTGATCTCAGAGTTTTGCCGAATACGTTTATCTCATTACCCTTTTCAATTGCGGTGTCACGCAGAGCCTTCACTGAACCGTAGTTGCATAATACTATAAAACTGTCATCTTCCAATTTAAGCTCTTTTCTGCCATATATCTTCATAAGCGCATTGTAATCGCTGACACGGACCAGCTCCTCGGTTGAATCGAACATCATATTCGGATACTGCGCTTTAATTTCTTCGGCTTTGTCACCGAGGAAGTCTTCAAAGGTGAAACCCTCATCAAAGTAACTGTAAAAATGTTTATACTCGCTGAAATCCTCTGTGATATCTTCACCAGCTTCTTTATACATCTTTTCAAGATCGGAAGTATGTTCTTCGTTGTAGATATATACTCTACCCTCGAAATCAGCGGGGCAAAGCTCCTTGATATTTGAATTCATGGAATTTCTTATGGTGAAAGCGGCTGCCAGCATACAGATGGTAACAAAAAGCATCAGGCAGATAACTGTCATGGACATTACCATGGTGTTTACCTTGCTGCTTATCTGGCGGAAAGTGAAACTGTTTAAACTGCGGTAGTACATACCCTTTACCGACATCACTGTACGCAGCAGCATACCCGATACCGACCAGAAGATGAAGAATGTGGATATGATGCCTGTTATCACGCTGCCAATGAATTTATCTTCGTTGAGGTCATTATAGCCTACTGTTACGTTGTAGTATGCAATACTCAGGGCGATCACCGCTGCTATGAATATCAGCACGCAGACTATGGGATTTTTCAGCTTTATCTGCTCTGAACGTCTGCCTGACTGCATAAGGTCGATGAGTTTCATCTTTGTGATGACTATGCTGTTGAATACCATTACCACCAGATACATAACAGCAAAGTAAAGTATGGTCTTGACTATTGCTTCGGTTGAAACAGTGAACTTGTAAGCTGTCATATCAGCTTCAAATAGATTCGCCACCAGCGCACTCATCAGCTGTGAAAGTCCTATGCCCACCAGCAGACCCGCTGCCAGAGAACCCAGACCGATGATGACTGTTTCTATCAGCAGCAGCCTTGATATGCTGCCCTTGCTCATACCGAGAGTCATGTACAGCGCGAACTCCCGCTTTCTTCTCTTCATCAGAAAACGGCTTGCGTAAACTATCAGCAGACCCAGAACGCCTGCAACGAATACGCTTATTCCCGAAAGAACAGTTCTCAGAATATCAATTACTTCATAGCTGCTGTCATTTATCCTCATCATAGCAGCCTGTCCGCCGATGGCGTTGAAAACATAAAATACCGAAACGCCGATCATCAGCGTGAAAAAGTATATCGCATAATCCCTCAGGCTTCTGCGGATATTGCTTACCGAAAGCTTAAAGAGCATCGCTCATGTCACCTCCCAGGAGAGTTACTACATCGATTATCTTATCAAAGAACTGCTTGCGGGTATCAGCGCCGCGGCTTATCTCGTTGAATATCTTACCGTCCTTGATGAAGATGACACGGCTGGCATAGCTTGCAGTGAAGCTGTCGTGAGTTACCATCATGATGGTTGTGCCGCACTCTGTATTCAGGTAGCGAAAACGCTCCAGCAGCATCTTAGCCGACTTTGAATCCAGCGCACCTGTAGGTTCGTCCGCAAGTACAAGCTTTGGTGAAGTAACTATGGCGCGTGCCGATGCAACTCTCTGCTTCTGTCCGCCTGACATCTGATAGGGGTACTTTTTCAGCACCTCGGTGATTCCCAGCTGTTCAGCAACTGTCTTGACTGCCTCGTCAATTTCCTTGACAGGCTTTTTCTGTATCGAAAGTGCCAGTGCAATATTCTCGTAAGCAGTCAGTGTATCAAGCAGGTTGAAATCCTGAAAGATGAATCCCAGCTTTTCACGCCTGAACTTGTTCAGCTCCTTGCCCTTTATCTCGGTGATGTCGCTGTCCTCCAGATATATATGACCCGAAGTCACGCGGTCGATGGTGGAGATGCAGTTGAGAAGTGTTGTCTTGCCGCTTCCCGAAGCTCCCATTATAGCAACGAACTCGCCCTTTGATACCCCTAAGGATATATCGTCTATCGCCTTGGTAAGGCTTGACTTGCTGCCGTAGTATTTTTCAATGTTTTCGATCTTGAGTAACTGTTCCATATCCAACTCTCTTTTCCTTTGTAGTTTTTTTATATCAAGGTCTTTCTTAAATGAACTGCTCCGATCTCTTTGTGAGATATACTGAATATGCATATGAATAACCAAGTGTGCTTGCTGCAAGTATCGCCATGCCCGGAATGTCCAGATTTCTGATTGCAACGAAGTGCATTATCACGCCTGCTGTTACTGCCATCATCATCAGTGTACATATCACCAGTGTCATCTTTGCAAATTTCATTTCGGATCACCTTATCCTTTTCATATTCTTTGTGGGGTCCTGCCCCTTACTGTATCTTTATTATATCATACGTTTTGCTGTCTGTCGTTTTTTCTATCTTACGTTACATTACAGTTTTGTAATGTTGGCGGATTTATTCTTAAAACATCTGCTCAACCTTCATTCTGTCGTACTTTGTCTTTGCCGAGCAGTACATTACTGTGCAGATCGCAAGTACTGTAGTTCCCTGAGCATCAAGGCTGCCGGTTTGTATTGTGTTGATGACCAGACCTGCCAGAACTGCCATCATAGTTGCAAAACAAATCATAACCGAGATCTTAACATTTTTCATAATTATCGACCTTTCCTCTTTAAGCTTTACTCTTTTCCTCGGGAACTCTTATCCCCTTGCTGTATCTATATTATATCATACGTTTTGCTGTCTGTCGTTTTATCTATCTTACGTTACATTACAGTTTTGTAATGTTTACTGCTTCTGCGCTTTTTTAGCCGCCTTGTATTTCTCTTCCGTGCAGCAGCAGATGCAGGCGTTGCAGGCGATCAGTCCGCTGAGGGTTGTATCCCAGAAACCTGTGCGGATGTAGTTCATCATTGCGATGATAAAAAGTACCAGTGTTGTAACTGTGCTTATGATCTATGCTGTTCTTTCCTTTTTCATATCTATCTTCCTTTCAGAAGTCTCAGGTTATTGGGTGTTCCCCTTACTGTGTCTATATTATATCATAGGTTTTGCTGTCTGTCGTTATTTTTATCTTACACTGCATTACAGTTCTGTAATGTTGCTTCCTCTTTGTCAGCCTCTTCGATCTCCTCTTTGTACTTCATTGAAGCGCAGCAGTAGATACCTGTACCAAAAGCTATCATTGTACCAAGTGCGGGATCGAACACATCTGTATGCGAGTAGTTTATCACCGCGATCAGAAACATTACTATTGTTACCAGTGCGCTTATCACCATTACTTTTCTTGTGTTCTCCATAATTTATCTCCCCTTCTTGAGTTATACTGTCCGTGGGGGTCTTCCCCCTTGCTGTGATTAAAGTATAACACAAAAGGACGGGCGGGTCGATATTTTAATCTTACCTGACATTACAGTTTCGTAATGTTCGCGTTTGCATAAATACTCCCATATCCCGATAGCACATCTGCTGTCGGGATATGGGATAGTTTGGTCTACTGAATATTGTGAAGTTTGTCCTTGCCGAAAACTATGGTTATCTCGGTGTATTCGCCCTGTACCGATTCTGCCTGTACACTGTGACCCAGCTTTGTGCAAAGCATCTTTACTATGTACAGACCCATACCCGTTGACTTGGTATGAGTTCTTCCGTTTTCACCTGTAAAGGATTTTTCAAAAATATAAGGCAAGTCAGCCTCCGAAATACCTATTCCGTTATCGCGGAAATGCAGAACAGTCTTGTCATCAAAGTCCTCTGCATAGACCTTTATCTCGTCCGCTTCGTACTTAATACTGTTGCCCATAAGCTGACCAAATATAAATGCAAGCCATTTAGCATCGGTCATGACTTCTACATCGAGACCCTCAGCGGAAAGGGAGATATTCCTCTCCTGTATCTCCGAGCGGTTCTTCATTGCGGTCTCGCCGAAGATCCTCTTCAGTGAAGCATTCTTGATTATATAGTCCTTTTCGGCATTGCGGCTTCGGGCATAGTAAAGCACGTTCTCAATGTAGTCATCGATGCGTTTCAGCTGTTCGGAATACCTATTACTGCCATCGTTGTGACACATCAGCTGCAAGCTTGCCACAGGGAGTTTGACCTCATGCACCCACATTTCTATATACTCACGGAATTCCAGATTCTCGCGGCGGTACTCTGCGATATGCTCACACATAGCCTTGTCAGACTGCCTGAGAACTTCGTACAGAAATCTGCCGTCAAAAAAGTCGGGAGCTTCAGTCATCTCAGCAAGAAGATACTTTTTATCAAGGCTATCTAGGCAGTAGTTAAGCTTGTCGTAGAAACTCTTTTTCCTGAAAAACGTCCAGCACTCAGCGATGGCTCCGCCCAGCAGGAGTATCACATATACAATTACAATGCACTGTGTTCTGATATGGAAAGCCTGCATGAAGATCAGCGCTACTGCAAGACTGACAAGGTATATCATGTAAGCCGAAAGTCTGTCTTTTAAATATTCGGTGATGCTCATTTCAGTACATACCCCTGTTTCTTTCTGGTCTCGATGGCATCTTCAAAGCCAAGGTCCGCCAGCTTTCCGCGAAGTCTGCTGATGTTCACCGAAAGAGCATTGTCGTTAACGAACTCATCGTTATCCCAGAGTGCGGTCATAAGGTCATCGCGGGTGACTATCTCCCCCTGCCTGTCAAGCAGGAGCTGAAAAATTATCATTTCATTCTTGGTCAGTACCTGCTCCTTGCCGTTTCGGTCGATGCTGCCCTTAACGGTGCTGACCTCGGCATCATGATACATCTGGGAACCGCTTGTCTTGGTAAAGCGCTTCAGCACCGCGGATATCCTCAGCAGAAGTATGGTGGGATTATAGGGCTTGGTGATGTAGTCATCAGCGCCGAAGCTCATGGAAAGCACCTCGTCTATCTCGGTGCTTCTGCTGGTCAGCATTATAACAGGGGTATCGCTGACTTTTCTGAATTCCTGCAAAAGTGTCTCGCCGCCCACAAAGGGAAGATTTATATCCAGCAGTATAAGGTCAGCCCCCGAGGACTTCATCTGTTCAAGGGAAATGCTGAGGTCGGTGACAGCCTGGACCTCATACCCTGAGTTTTTAAGCAGTGTTGCGACTTCATCACGAAGCACGGTATCGTCTTCGATTATCATTATTTTTTTCATTGTCTATCTCCCGTTCAATGATATTCATAGCATTATCGCCTTAACAATTATATATCATTTATCACGATTCGTCAAGCGTAAAAGCGCGTATTTACATAACAAAAACGGCAGTCTCCGAAGAAACTGCCGTTATAGGTTCTGTGAAACTATATATTACTTAACAGTAACAGTGATAGCATTCTTGATAGGATCAGTTGTATTCCACTTGCCGTTAACTCTTGCAGCAACTGCTACCTTGTAGGTCATGCCGGGAGTCAGGTTCTTAGGAGTTACATAGCTGTTTGTGGTGATGTTGGAAGTCTGAACTCTCCACTTACCAGCCAGGTATACAGCGATGCCGTACTTGTCAGCGCCATCAACCTTGTCCCATACGAACTGTACCTGATGATACTGAGAGTTGGTTATAGCTCTAACATTCTGAGGCCAATCAACAACAGGAACAGGAGAACCGCCAGCATTATCGATCATGAATGTGGTCATCCATACCAGAGGAGCGTTCCAGTTGATGGTAACTTCGTTTACAGACCAAGACTCTGCGCTGTCTACGTAGCACTTCTGGTTAGCCAGTGTGCCTCTCTTGTAGCCCAGACCGCCGATGTAAGGATCCTGCATACCAGCGCCGGGACCACCGGACAGTACGCCATCAGGAGCCTTCGGGAAGGTAGGATCTACGCCCTTAGACCAGAATCTGTGGTGAGGCCATTCCATAGTCTTATCGCCGTAGCCGGATACATAGGAGAAGCCAAGACCGTTACGTCCGTAGATGTAGTCCAGAGCTTCAGCAGCACCGTTCAGGTACTTAGAGCCCTTAGAAGCGTCATAAGCGTAAGCAAGTACCATTGCGTTGTTGATTACGAAGGAGTTGGAACCCCACTCATAACCAGTGATCTTGATGCCTTCACCGATGTTGATAGCATCCTCAAATGTAGCACCCTTGTAAGGAATGCCCATGCCCTGCTTAGTCTGCTGAGCCAGATAAGTATCACCAGCAGATGTGATGGAAGACTTAATTGCACTCTGCTCAGAAGAAGAAAGCTTGCTGGGATTCAGGTACAGAGACAGGGTACCCAGACCGGATGTACAACCCCAGTTGAAGGAGCTGAAGGAGCCGTTGTTCTCGCCGCCGCCCAGGCTGGTTGTCAGGCTGAATGCCTTATCCTTGCCGGATGTATCGTTGGGGTTGCTGTACTTCTTGAGGAAGTTATAGTAAGTAGAATCGCCGGTTGTTGCGAAGAGCTCGCAAGCTGCCCAGTAAGCATCGTCGCCTACATAGGTATCACCGTAAGCACCGCCGCCGATAGCCTGATCCAGAGGAGCGAAGTAAGGATCGGTAGAAGAATCACCCTTCTTGATGTTCCACTTGCTCTCCTTAGCGCTTATAGCCTTCCAGCTGTTCTGAGCGTTCTTCAGACACTCCTGAGCGAAGCTGTCATCGATGCCCTTCCACAGACGTGCTGCCTGTGCTGCGCAAGCGATCATATTGAATGTAGCGGCATAGGTTGCAGGCTTAACTATACGGATAGTGCCCCAGCCCTTCTCGCCGTTCTCCATCGTTTCCTTATCATAGTCCCAAGACTTGGTAGCCAGACCTGTCCACTTGTGGTCGTGCAGCTTGTGATATACAAATCCGTCGCTGTCGATCATCTTGAACATCCACTCCAACTCAACTCTTGCTTCGTCGAGGATATCAGGAGCCTTATCACCATTCTCAGGGATAGCTATAGTGCCGTCTGTCCACTTCTTGGTGGTGCCGTTCTTCTTGGTGAACTCATAGTCGTTCTGGAGAGTCCATACAGAGATACCGCCGTTAACAACGTACTTACCGTGGTCACCTGCATCGTACCAACCGCCGGTACCGTTGATGCTCTTGCTCTTCTCAACGTCAGAGCCTTCGCTGTCGTAGGACTTAACCCACTTGGACTGTACATAAGCAGTATCAGGGTTATGACCATACTTAGTGTGAGCCAGCTCGCTCTTATCACCGGAAGTGATGTACTGAGACTCTATCGCAACACCTGAACGGTTCTGATAGAAGTAGTTCATGGAGTCCTTCAGCAGCTGAGTGCTGTAAACGTTACTGCTGATCACGAACTCATGGCTCTGGTTCATTACATACTGCTTCTGGGTCTGAGGATTTGTCCACATCAGCTTATCGCCGCTGAGCTTGGTATCGTTAACATTCTTAGCAAGCAGAACCTGTGTGCCGGAAACACCAACCTTATCCTTTACGAAGATTGTATATGTACCCTCAGTATTGAACTTGGAGAAGTCGATGATATGAACATAAGCACCGCTGTCCTTCAGTCTGGTAACAGACTGATCACCAATCTGAACGCTTGTGGTCTTACCTGTACCGGAATCAGGGTCGGAACCGAATACTGTAGTTGTACCGGTATACTTAACGTTGCCGCTCTTATCTCTAATCTCATACTGCAGAGGAGAAGAAGCGTCTGTTACATAAGAAGCCTTCTTGGAAAGATTGGGATAGTAACCCAGCTGGTTCAGACGAACGTTGCTCTCGGGTCTTACAACACCCATCTCATTGCTAGGATCCCAACCATCAGGACCTTCCAGTGAGAGATTATCAAACTTCAGAACTGTGCCGTTAGGGAAGCAGTCAACATTCTGATACTGACCCTTACCGCCGTAGTGGAATGCCCACTCAGCAACGTCAACATCCTGATCAGCAGTGAATGTTGCATCAAACTCGTTATGACCCTTCTTTATCGGTACGCAGTCCCAGCACTGGTTGAAAGTACCGTCTGTGCAGTTATTGTGCCAAACTTCAACAGTTCCGCCGTAGTTACCGATCTTGGTGTACATCTCACCATCGCTGGTAGAATCAACTTCCCAGTGAACCTTATAAGTCTGACCCTTCTTGATTGTGAGATTTCTGTGACGGAGCTGAAGATCCCATCTGGACTCAGGACCATCGTTGTTAATGATCTCTACGTTGTAAGTACCGCCGCTGATGTCAAAAGACTGCTTAGCGGGGTTGGTCTCACAAGTATGCCAAGGCAGACCTACACCAGCATCAAAATCTGTCTGACCCAGCATCTGATCAGCAGATGCGCTCATAGGAATGAGTGCGGAAGCTGTGGACAGAGATACAACGCTTGCCAGAAGTCCGCTGGCAATCTTCTTCATTGGATTCTGCATGAATTAACCCTCCCTGAAAAAATAGAAAAAATAAATTTGTTTGTGATACGGCATCAGTGCGGCTGCCGAATCAACGAATGTTTTAAGAGAAATAAGGAAGTCTTCATCCGACTTGCACTACCCTTTTTTCCACCTGCTATTATTATAATATATTTCTCAAAAAAGTCAATTGTTTTGATTAAATTTCATTTACTTTAACGATTACGCACGTGTTTATTTATACAATACGTACAACTCGTAATATGTAAAAAGTCAAGTAAAACTCGTGTTTTCGTACAGCCTGTTAATTCTTTGAATACTATATGTTAATAAGTTGTATTGTCACAAACTAAAGCTTAATATGACTATAACTCATAATATTCTTTTAGACTCGGCATGATAAAATATTCCTACAATGCCAAACTTTCCTTTGGCAAAAGTTCTGAAATGTCCATATACAGGCATTTGACCGTTTTATCCATATTCCTGTGAACTTCATCTGAGGTACTCTTAAAACTGAAATTTTCGAATTGACGTTCTTAACAATTATCGCAATCGTTTTCTGTGCTATTTTGTTAAATTCAATAATTTATTTTGATCTGTTGGCAAGCAAAAAAACGGCAGTCTCCGAAGAAACTGCCGTTATAGATTCTGTGGAACTGTAAATTACTTGACAGTAACAGTTACAGCGTTCTTGATAGGATCAGCTGTGTTCCACTTACCGTTGACTCTTGCAGCAACTGCTACCTTGTAGGTCATGCCGGGAGTCAGGTTCTTAGGAGTTACATAGCTGTTTGTAGTAACGTTGGAGGTCTGAACTCTCCACTTACCTGCCAGGTATACAGCGATGCCGTACTTGTCAGCACCTGCAACCTTGTCCCAAACGAGCTGTACCTGATGGTACTGGGTATTGTAATTTACCTTGATGTTTGTAGGATAATCGATCTGGCTGCTCTCTTTCTGGGTAGTAACAGTTATAGCCTTGGAGTAGTCACCATCGTACGTGCCGTTATTATTTGAAAGAACGGCAAACTTGTAGCTTGTGCCTGCCTTCAGACCGCTTACCGTGTAAGAAGTGCCTGTTATATCAGTGATTTTCGACCACTTGCCATTGGAATAACCGAATACGCCATACTTGGAAACGCCGCTTACGCTATTCCAGCTGAGCTTTGCAGTGGTGGTAGTGGTAGCATCGCATTTAGCGGTAGGATTTGTAGAAACAGGAGTAGAGCTGCCACCGTTTCTCTTGAATACGTACTCGGTCTGGCTTGCAGTCTTGCCGTTAGGCTCAGTACCCCAAACCTGTACACCATTTACGTACATAGGTATATTCTTGTTGAGAGCTGCATCGCTCTTGATGTCAGAAGCTGTTGCTAAACCGCCCTTGTAAGACCAGTCGTTTGTAGGATCCCAAGCGCCTGCGGTAGACTTGCCGTTTATAGCATCGGGAATAGAGATCCTGAACTGTACTTCATCTCTGTGCTCGCTCTGACCGGTAGGCTGTATAGCTCTGCCGTCTTCGAACTTGATCTTTGCATAAAGGGTATTGCCTGTCTTGTCGCCCTCATATACATAAGGACCGCTTACAGTAGCATAGCCCTGTTCGCCTTCCTTATACTGCTGGCTATTGCTTATAACCTTTATATCATCGATAGTCAAACCTGCATCGAAGATCTCGGAAGCATCGAAGAAGTATCTGTATTCGATATCCTTAGCAACTCTTGCAGGCCAAGCGGTATGGTTCATAGCCCATGCCTTGATCTCGGAATAGCTGCTGCCCTTGCCGTTGAGTACAGCTGCAACTTCCCATTCAGCCCACTTGGGTGTTTCTGTTTCAGGGAAGTTTGCGAGAGGCTTTCCGCCGTAATCGTCGATCATAGCACACAGACAAGCGGTGTAACCTGCGTTGTAGTCTATAGCGACCTCTGTATACTGGAAGTCAGCGACCTTGTAATCGCCGTATTTACCGGAACTGTCAGGACCGCCGATAAGTGCGCCGTAGAGAGTATGAGCATATTCTGTCTGCCAGCCTTCGTTTCCGCCGGATTCCTGACCGAGTTCGTTCCAGTGGTCATCGTGTACGCCGGAAGCGTTTCTGTGATGGATAGCAGAAGGCGACTTCTCACCCATGCCGAGAACATAGCTGTAACCCATTTCGTTATCGCCGAAGCAGTAGTTCATCTGGAGGTCGCCCCACTTGCTGAACTTACTCTCAACATCTGTACCCTTGAAAAGTGTATCGGAACCGAGTTTTGCAAGGAAAGCTGTCGTTGTTGCGTGACGCAGAGAGCCCCACTGGAACAGCCAAGAAAGTCCCTTGGGTGTTATCTTTCCGAAGAACGACTTAGAATCCTCGCCCATCCAGTAAGTAAGATGACGCTTAACGTGAGCAGTCCACTCCTTGTTTCCTGTTATCTGAGCGTAGAGGAATGCAGCACCCTGTGAAGTATCATCCCAGCAAAGTCCCCATGTGAACTTACGTGCTGTATCCTGTTCTTCCAGAGGGAATATCGGTATGTATTCATTTTCTACCTTATTGAGATATGTCTTATCGCCTGTAGCCTTATAAAGCCAGAGAGCAGCAAACATACAGTCATCTACCCATGACTCTGTTTTGTACATACCTGTCATACCGCCGATATCTGAACAATCTCTTATCTTGTCAGCACCGGCAAACAGATCCTTAGCGTGCTTGAGGTACTGTGCCGCAGTTGTGGGATCGGAATCCTTGAATACGAGATATCCCTGTGCAAGAGCAGCAGCAGAAAGACCTGCAACAGAAGAATTCTCGATCACATCATAAGGACGCTCCCAGTCGCCGTTGTTGAGGTGGTGTTTACGGAGATATACTTCTGAGCTGCACCAGATGTTATGGTCGGTAGAACCGCCTGTGAAGTCACCGATGGTACCTACCATCTTGCCGTTGCCCTTATCGCATGCCATTACATAGTCAAGTCCCCACTTGAGATTGTTTCTGTAAAGCTCGCCCATGCCTGCGTTGTCAACAGCATCTTTGTACTCAAGGTAGCCCCATGCAAGCATTGAAGCTGAATAAGCATTTGTAAGACAGAACTTGAAGTGGTCGCCTGCATCGAACCAGCCGCCCTTTACATAGTCGGTCTCGTTGCCGTCTTCATCCACCATACAGTCATCCTTCCACTGTACAGTGTTCCATTCGGGAAGTACGCCCGACTGCTGTACTTCATAGAAGAACATAGACTTCTGGAGTGCCTCTGCATAGTTGTATGCCGAAGCTGCGTTTGCCGTCAGTACCGGTGAATTGTCCTGAGGCAGTACAGAAACCATTCCTGCTGCCATAACAAGTGCCGAAACTGCTGCGGTAATCTTCTTAAATATCATTTCCATTCTCCTCTCGATAAATAAAGATTTCCGGTTTAGGCATAATAAATATAATATCCCTATATTTTTAAAATATACTATATTGTTTGTTGTTTGTCAATAGCTAATATAATTAATTAAACGATTACATGAAACAAAATCATTTAACGTATACACATTTTATCTTATCATATCAAGGCAGTTTTTCACGAGAAACCGTACAAATTCCGCGCATACAGACAAATTTTCCGTTCTCATATACTAGCTACAAAATCGATGCCTTACAAAAACTTAAACGATTAAACGTGCAATTTTACCAAACAAAACAGGACAAAGAGAACAGCCTCTTTGTCCTGTTATCTTCATATCAATGATCTTCGATCAGCCAATGGTAACTTCAAATGTTCTGGATTCCAGCTTTCTAAGATCCCACTCGCCGTTGATCCTAGCACATACTACCATCTTATAAGTGCCGGATTCAAACTCAGGTGATATAACGCTTGTAACGTCGCCGTCTTCTCTTGCAAGAATCTTCCATTCGCCGTTGATATAAGCTCCGACTGCGTATCTTTCAGCGCCCTCAACAGGTGTCCAGGTGAGCTTGAATCTCTTGTGAGACACTTCAACATCTACGCCGGGGAACTTAGACTTGCATCCAATGCCTATAGAATTGGAAACATCGTTGCTCCAGCTGCCGTTTGCATATGCTATAACAGCTACCTTGTATACTACTCCGGGATTCAGACCCTTGAACTCATAGGAAGTACCGTCGACCTCGTCGAACTTACGCCATACACCGCTGATATATGCACATACAGCGTACTTCTCAGCATCCGCTACAGGTGTCCATGAAAGCACAGCAGAACCGTTGCCTGCTTCATAAGAAAGCTCAGTAGCGGTGGAAAGCTTGTTTATAGTGATCGTTCTTACATCTGTATACTCAACGCCGTCGATTGTTGCTGTTGCAGTATAGATCTTCTTGCCCTCGGTATTATATGTAGGATTTATAGTCTTTACTGAAATTTCAGCTTCAGCTGTCTTGACGTCACCGCACTTTTCGCAGATAACATTTACAGTTGCACCGCTTGCATTCTTGTTCCAGATCCACTCGGTCTTAGTGTAGGAGTGACCCAGAGCGGGAAGAATAGTTTCCTTTGTTTCAGTGTATACCTTACCATTGAACTCTGCAATTGCGGTACATACTGCCTTGCCGTCCTCGGTGCAGGTAGCATCCATGATCTTGGAAGTTACGATAGCCTTGATATTCTCAACGTGGTCGCAGTCTTCACATTTGAAGGAAGCAACAGCATTTCTGAAGTCATCTGTAAAGTTCCACTCGGGCTCACCATAGGTGTGGCCTGTTGCGGGTACCTTCCAGGAATCCTTCTCGATCTCCTGATATGCACCGTCTGCGAAAACATAGAACTTTCCGTCAGAGCCGTCATAATAACCTGTGTTTCCGTCATTCTCGCAGTCAGCTTCAGCAGCATCGTGCCAGGTGTACTTTATCTCAAGTGAGAAATCAGCAAGAGCCTCAGCACCCTTGAAGTTCTGAGTTTCTGCAATAGTTGCTCTAAGTGTATAGTCGCCTACCTCGGTAGGTACCTTATCGGTATATTCGGAATCCTCTGCATCCTTGGGCTTGTATTCAAAAGTGACTTCGCCCTCGCCCTTGTTTCCGTCAACAACGGGAACGCTGGGTTCATCGCCGAATGCCCAGTTAGCAACAGATACTGTAGGTTCGATATCTGCTCTTTCAACAGTAACTTTCACAGACTTAGCTGTGCAGTTGCCCATGCCTTCCAGCTTGTACCAGACATTGTATTCACCTGCCTCCTTGACCTTAGGCAGTTCCTCTGTATAGGTACCGTTAGCCGAAAGGCTGTAAACCATTTTAGCGTCTTTAACAGAACCTGCGGTTATGAGCTCATGCTCTTCTTCATCATATACCAGATCTTCAACAGCAACAGGTGCTGTTATATCCGAAACTTTCTTTACTTCACCTTTGAAAGCAAGAGCGTTTCCACCGACAGCCTCAATAGTAGAATATGTGTCCTTTATAGTTACAGTACCGCTCATACCGTCAGCAACGGGATGAACTATACTTGCATCGGAGCACTTTCCGTCTATCAGGCAGTTACTTACAGTAACATTTGCATTATATCCGCACCAGCCAACAAGACCGCAGGCAACATCGGAAGCCTTTACAGTTCCTGTGAAACCACAGTTCTTGAGCTTTACTTCTGCATTATAGCTGTGACCGATAAGTCCGCCGTTATGGGTTCCGCCGCTGATATCAGCAGTTACCAGAACATTTTCGATCTCCAGAGTTCCCAGCGCAGCACCAACAACGCCAGCAGAATGTATACCGCTCTTAACAGAACCCTTAACGATCATATTCTTGATGACAGCATCCTTTACGCCACAGAAAGGAGCAGCGCAGTGTGTCATTTTATCGGCTTCCTTTTCGGATTCGTCTATCTTGAGAGTTATTGTATGATAGTTACCATCAAAAATTCCGGAGAAAGGACGGCTCACAGTCTCTGTGGGATGCTCGTTCTTTCCTATCATATCAGTAACTGTTATATCCTTTGTAAGTTTGAAATATTTGCCGCTGAAGCTTTCGCCTTCATTTACCTTTTCAGCCAGCTTTTTCCATTCATCAGCAGATGCGATCTGATAAGGCTCGGCCTTAGTGCCCTTGCCTTTACCGCTCCATATCTCAGTTTCTTCTTTCTCGTTTACAGCGGTAACAGCAACAACAGCTGCACCATCTTTCGAAAAGCTCTCTGCACTTACAGGCATCATACCTGCCGCAAGCACGAATGCCAGCAGTCCAGCAGTTACTTTCTTCAGAGTATAGTTTCCGCTCATTGGCTTGTTCCTCCTTACGTGAACATCAACAGTGTGTACAACACACATTTACGATATACCGCTCTCCTCGGTCGATACTCAGACCCGCCTTGCAGCACGGTATATATGTCTCCGCTTTTTGTTTTTGGCTACCATATCGCCGTGAAAAATATATAGACCACGGGCATATAAGGTAATTTTTTATATTATATCACACTTTATACAAGACGTCAATCATTTTCACAGAAATTTTAGTATTTGGCATATATTTTAACAAAAAGATCAGAGGAGACCTCAGATGAGATCTCCTCCGACCTTATTAATATGGTCTTTTTAATGAAAATCAGCTTACCTTTGTGTAGATCTGACCGCCGTTCAGGGTCTTGCCCTTAGCTGCGAACATTTCAGAAATGGTAACTACCTGATAGCCCTGAGACTTCAGCCAAGGAAGAACACTCTCCATAGCTGTAGCAGTATTGTCATAAGTCTCGTGGCAGAGAACGATAGCACCGTTCAGAGAACCGTTGTTAGCTGCGTTCTTGATAGTGTTCTCGATCTGGTATGCAGATGCACCGTTCCAGTCCTGTGTATCGATAGCACAAGTGATCATAGGAACATCGTACAGTGTCTGCTGAACCTGCCAGTTGGAAGCCAGGTAAGGCAGTCTGAGGAGCTTGGAAGGCTCTGCGCCGATGATGCTCTTCAGCTTGCTTGCACAGTTATCATACTCAGAACGGATCTGGCTTGCGTTTTTCTCAGTCAGGTTGGGGTGAGACATAGTGTGGTTTGCGATCTCCATGCCCTTGCTGTAAGCATCACGAACCTGATCAGGCTTGCCGATCCAGTTGCCAACATAGAAGAATGTTGCGTGGAAGCCGTTCTTATAGAGAGCATCGATGATTCTCTGACCGGAGTAACCCTGTGCAGTACCGTCATCGAAAGAGATAGCTACCATAGGCTTGCTGGGGTCAACGTAATAACCGTTGTTACCACCATTGTTTCCGCCGTTGTTGCCGCCATTATTGCCACCGTTGTTTCCGCCGTTATTACCGCCGTTGTTTTCTTCGTTACCGCCGTTGTTGGTGTAAACAGGTGTGCGGTACTGAATGTTGTTGTAGGATCTGGTGGTCACTACTACGTAGCTGTCCAGAGCGCCTGCTGTATCCCACTTGCCGTTTACTCTTGCAGCAATTGCTACTCTGTAGCTCATGTTGGGAGTAAGGCCCTTGGGAGTAGTGTAAGAAGTGCCGGAGATGTTGGAATCCTGAACTCTCCACTTACCTGCCAGATAAACTGCGATGCCGTACTTGTCAGCGCCCTTTACAGCGTCCCAAGTGAATCTCATCTGGTTGTACTGGCTGCTGTATTCCATCTTAACGTTTGAAGGAACAGTTGCGCTTGTGCCGCCTGTACCTGTGCCAGTACCTTCTGCGGTGTAGCCTTTGTTTGCGATTATAGCTCTGTCAACATAGATGTCGCACAGGCTGTCGGGAGCTTCAACGTACATCTTTACGTTGGATGCGCCCGAAGGAATTGTGAAGTTAGTGTTCTCAAGCTTTGTCCACTTGCCTGCTGTGCAGGTGCCCTCAGCTATCTGAGTGTAATTTGTGGTACCATTCTGATCATACTGCATAGACAGCTGAACAGTTGTGCTCTCGGTAGGATTTACCATAGCGCTGAAGCTGTAAGCGCTGCCGGGCTTGAAAGTAGAAGTGTTGACATCTACTTCACCGCCGTTCCAGTTATCAGTTCTGCCGCTTACATACAGGGACTTGCTGCCCTCATAAGCCTTGGAAGAAGATGATGTTACACTTGCAGAACCTCTGCCTGACCAGGAATTGGTGCCGTTCTCGAATGTAGCGGAGTACAGTGTACCCTCGATCTCCGGCTCCTCCGGCTCGGGGTCAGGAGTGTAGCCACTTTTGCCTTCATACATCTTCAGATTAACATCAGCTGAACCGTCGGATTCCCAACCTTCAACGTTGAAAGCAACTTCGTACAGGTTGCCCATCTTCAGACCCTTGGATTCCCAAGCCTTGAAGTGCTCGGAAACGCTGATTGTACCCTTAGTTCTAAGGTTCTGACGGATGCTGATATACTGTGTGAAATTCTTGTTGCCTTCGATGGTGTAGGAATTTCTTGCACTTGTATAGATCTTGTATTCACTGCCGTCGATAGTAACGGAACCCTTGTACTGTGCAGAGGAATCCTGTGCAGGAGACCAGTTCTTCCAGTCTTCGATGATGTAGTACTCTACCAGAGGATTCTGAGCCCAGCCGTAGATACAGATTCTGGAGTTACCTGATGAACCTGCCTGCCAGTTGCAGTCGTAATCACAGTAGAAATCACCGTAATCCTTGTAAGTCTTAGGGTTATTCAGACCCCAGTAAAGACCACGGCGAGCAAGGAAGTTACCTCTTGAACCGTTAGGACCGCACTTCCATGATGTGCTGAAACCGCCGTCATTGTCGTGCAGTGTCATAGTAGAAGAGTTAGGGGTATCTGCCTGCCAGATCTCGTGATGGTAATCATTGTACCAGCCGACTTCCTGTGTGTGCGAAGGGCTTGTTGTCAGTACCTTAGCAGCAGATGCAGTAACTGATGATATAATAGGTGAAACCATCAGTATACCGGCAACAAAAGCACTTGTTATGCGCTTTGTAACTGATTTCTTCATAAACTAATTACCTCTCTTTCAGTTTAAGTTTGTGTATTCGGACGGTCCAACCACATTCCATCGGGAACCTCTCCCAATATGCAAAAACATGACCCAAGGCACCTCTGTATGACACCCGGCAGATCATACGCTGTAAGTTTTTTGCTCACCTATGCTGACTGATCTTTGTCATATATTGACGTGCCATAGTGTTTTCGCAATTATTGACCGTCTCTATTAAAAATTTTACCAAATTTGCGAAAATTTACAAGGCATTTTTTGCTGATTAAACGATTACATTTGTTAATTATTGCGATTAATTGTCAAGGAACATAAAAAATTCAGCTGAATTCGGTTGAAATTAGGGGCTTTTCCGTACAAGTTGTATCCTAAAAATATAAAATGTAAAAATTTCGACCATACAAATAAGCAATAATCGATACGAAATAATTTCGTAATATTTTTAACGATTGGTTGAAAATTCCCAGTTTTTCGGACTTTTTGAAAATCACCAAAAATTATGAAAAATCGTCAGAATAGCAATAATTCGTTCACACTGACCAATTATTGCTTTTTATGCAAATTATTTGAAACCTATTCTAATGCAAACGGGACTGCCCAAAACCGGTCAGTCCCGCTAAAAATATTCAGATCATTTCAGCCGTATCAGCTATCCTCACCCGATCATACATACTTCGCGGGGATAAGCTTCTTGCCCTTTACGTGTGCGGCTATGGCGATAATATCGTTGATGTTTATATCACCTGATTCGTTAACGTCAGCCGTCACAGGACCTCTGCCGTCAAGGATCCTTTTACTCTTGACGTGTGCCGCGATCATAACAACGTCGGTAACATCGATAACACCGTCGCGGTTGCAGTCACCCAGCAGCAGCGGCTTTTTGTTGACTGTCACGTTGAATCTCTGCATATCCTTTGTATCTTTCACATTCAGCTTGCTGAGACTCAGCGAGTAATCTCTGCTGTCAGCCTTGTTATCGATATATATAGTGTAAGTCTCAGGCTTGACATTATACAGGCAGTAGTCTTTCTCAGGATACTTGAACACAAAGTTCAGATCTTCTATGCTCTTGGCAAGTTTCGCAGTTCTTAAAGAACCACCGCCTCCGCCGAAAACAGTTGAACCCGAGTTCAGAGTATATGACCAGTCAAAATCATAATCCATTTCAACTGCAGGGATCTCATTGGAGACCCAGAACTCAACATAACCATCCTTATCGGGGATAGGCGCACTGATCACCGAACCGCTGTGATAGACAGCTGTAAACGCTAACTTGCTTTGATCGCCGCGGAGGTCAAATACCAGGGTGTGCTTTTCATCAAAACTGGATGTTTCTTTTGTTATTGTCAGATTTTCATCAGCAAGTCCGGGAAAAGCGTCATTGAACTTCATTCTTACCTTGCTGTAAGTAACAGATTTATCATATACCTCGCAGTAATCACCTACATAACCACCGCTGCACCATACTTTATACTTTCCGGTATCAGCTTTAAAGGAATTTTTCTCACCCGCGTGCTGATACATATAGTATAGACCTTTCAGATCGCAGTTCTGACTATCTTCGTAAGGTTCCAGTTTAACATTGCTGGCGGTATTTTTCAGTTCGGGAAATTTGCTGTCGGCATCAATAATTATAGTATTTGCAGGTACAGTCATAGTATCAACTACCGTCATTTTATTTATGTCATTATAATAATAGTAGCACTCGTCGTCCAGTCTGATATAGCATCTACCGTCGCTGGAAGAGCTGTACTTGTAACTTTTGCCGTTTCTCAGAGAACCGCTGGGGCTTACGCCTTTCATTCTGTCGGGGATAAATTCATCGTAGGGGATACTGCTCCTCTTGCTGTAGTTTTTCAGATCATTAAGAGAATGGATTTCCGAAAAATCATATAAAGTATCATCAAGTACATTAAGCTTTCCCTCAGGCCCCGTAAACTCTGCCACCTTGTTGCCCGAGCTGTCCTTTACTGCGAACTTCATGTCCGAAATATCCACATCTTCTCCCGCCTTTACGCCGAAATTCATATACGGCTTGTTAAGTCTTACATTCGTTACACTGTCAGCAGGCAGGTCATCAACGTGCGTAAACGCACTTACCGGCATTGCGCACATCACAGCAGCCGTCATAACTGCCGAAAGTGCTCTGATTTTCTTTGATATCATAATCATCTTCTCCTTTATAATAAATTATACTATAATAATACATTATCAGACTGTCTTGTTAGGCAACAGCCTTTTGTTTTTTACATGGGCGGCTAAAGCTGAAATATCGGCTACATTGATGCTGTTTGACCCATTTACATCAGCCGCGATAAGGCTTCTGCCCTTGAGAACTCTGATGCCCCTAACGTGCGCCGCTAAAACCGTGACATCATTAACATTTATAACGCCGTTACGGTCGCAGTCACCCAGCAGCAGCGACTTTTTGCTGATCTTGACATTCGCAGTCTGCAGCTTCTTTGTGTCGGTGACAGTGAAGCTTTCTCCCGAGATATCGTAATCTCTTACGTCTGTATTGTCCTCCATAACTATGGTATACTTGTCAGGCTTGAGAGCAGCTATGCAGTATCCCGACTGCGGGAACTCCATAAGCACGCTGATCTTTTCCCTTGTCTTTGGAAGATCAGCTTTTATAACGGAACCGCCTCCGGCTCCGAATCTCGCAGAACCATCGACCATTTTGAAATAGTTGAACGTGTACGTCATATCAGTCGAAAGAGTTTCATCACTTACCCAGAACTCAACATAACCTTCCGAATCGGGGACACAAGACGTTAACACAGATCCGCTGTAGCACAATGTTGAAACTACAGCATAACTCAGTGAATCATCTAAAACCGTACTCATTTTTCCTCTGAGATCATATGTAACGGTATATTCTGAATAATCCTTTGTTATTTTAAGATTGTTGTCCGCTAACCCGGGGAAAGCTTCATTGAACTTGATCCTGACCTTTGAATAACTCACCGCGTGATCTGAAACATCACATCTTTCTGAACCGCTACAGCCGGAAAAAACAATAGCGTATTTTCCTTTGCTTGCAGATATCATTTCCCTTTTACCGGCATGATCATACATCAGAAAACTGTTATCCTTAGTTATCTCGCACTTCTGACCTTTTTCTTTGGGTACAAAATAACAGTTGTCAGTTTTATTCTCGTTCTGCAGGAATTTTTTATCCACATCAAACACTATCTTATTGGCAGGGACAGTCATCGTATCAACGATCTTGAAGCATGACTTATCATTGTAGGTAAGGAAGACCTCATCATCGGGTGCTATTTTGAGAGCGTCATCTCCTTTATAATAATATCTGTCACCGTTTATCTCGGTACAGCCTGAGGGATAGTAACCCTTGTAATCGGCACCGGTATAATACGGATCGAGAAACCGGCTTTCGTAACCGGATATTTTCTTGTAGCTGTCAACATCGTGTATTCCCGTAAGATCAACGGCTGTACCGTCAAGTATATTTACCTTGCCGTTCTTGCCGGTAAAGGTCGCGATCTTTACACCCTTTGAGTTTTTCAGCGCGAATTTTACATTGCTGATATCCGTGCCGTTTGAAGTCTGCATATTGATGTTGATATACGGCTTGTTAAGGCGTACTCCCGTGACGATAGTGCGCTTTATGTTGTCAGCCGAGGCAGTGACCGATGTAAACAGCATCATTGCCGCCGCTGAGAACGCAGCAATCATTTTTAACTTCATCATATTTCTCCTTATTAGTGTTATCATTACGGCAGGTCATTACCGTATAATTAGATGATATCACGATTTTATTCTTTTGTCAATCATTCCCAAAATATTTATTTCTTCGGAATGTCCGTCATACTCATAAAATCTGTACAATAAAACGCCCTTAAATCCGACAATTCGTAAATTTTTTTGACACACTCTTTACAAAACGCTGTAAAGTGTGGTATAATATCTTTGTTTGTAAATAAATAGAACTGTTGTTCTCTGTTTATTCAGAGGGCGTATAATATGATGTGAGGTTATGAAATGGCTAACAAAAAGCAGGATTACGGCAATGAAGACATTACGCTGCTGAAAGGCAAGGACAGAGTACGTCTGCGCCCTGCGGTAATGTTCGGCTCGGATGGACTGGGCGGCTGTAAACATTCGGTATTTGAGATAATATCAAACTCCATAGACGAAGCACGTGAGGGTCACGGCGATAAGATAATCGTCACCAAGTATTTTGATGATTCAATAGAAGTTCAGGACTTCGGCAGAGGATGTCCCGTGGACTACAACCAGCGTGAAAAGCGCTATAACTGGGAGCTTGTTTACTGCGAGCTTTACGCAGGCGGCAAGTACAATAATAACTCGGGCGACAACTATGAGTACTCCCTGGGTACAAACGGACTTGGCGCCTGTGCTACACAGTATTCCTCCGAATATATGGACGTTGAGGTCATCCGCGACGGTTTCAAGTATGAACTCCGTTTTGAAAAGGGCGACAACATAGGCGGCCTTAAAAAGGAAGAGTGCAATAGCAAAAAAACAGGCACACGCACCCACTGGAAGCCCGACCTTGACGTATTCACCGAGATAAGCATTGAGAAAGAATACTTTGAGGATATACTGAAAAAACAGGCTGTGGTAAACCCCGGCGTGACTTTCCTGCTGAGGATACAGCGCGAGAATATGTCCTTTGAGGAGACCACCTACTACTACGAACACGGCATAGAGGACTATGTCAAGGAGATAGCAGGTGAAAACACCCTGACAAACGTACAGTACTTCTCAGGCAGCAGGCGCGGACGTGACCGTGCGGACAAACCCGAATACAACGTAAAGCTAGGTGTATCCTTTGTGTTCTCCAATAAGGTGCAGACTCTGGAATACTTCCACAACTCCAGCTTCCTTTCCCACGGCGGCTCACCTGATGACGCTGTAAGAAGCGCTTTCGTTTCTCAGATAAATGCTTATTTAAAGTCCAATAATAAGTACAATAAAAATGAAAAGCCCATAACTTTCCAGGACGTAGCAGACTGTCTAGTGCTGGTATCAAGCTCATTCTCAACACAGACATCCTATGCAAACCAGACCAAAAAAGCGATAAACAACAAGTTCATCAAGGAGTGCATGACAGAGTTCCTGAAGCACAATCTTGAGATATACTTTATCGAGAATCCCGACGAGGCTCTGAAGATAGCCGAGCAGGTACTGGTCAACAAGCGTTCACGTGAAAGTGCGGAGTCTTCAAGACTCAATATCAAAAAGAAGCTTCAGGGCACTATCGACCTTTCAAACCAGGTGCAGAAGTTCGTTGACTGCCGCTCAAAAGACCTGAGCAGACGCGAGCTTTACATCGTGGAGGGTGACTCGGCGCTGGGTTCCGTTAAACTGGCAAGAGATGCCGAATTCCAGGCTGTAATACCCGTAAGAGGTAAGATACTCAACTGCCTTAAAGCGGACTACGACAAGATATTCAAGAACGAGATCATCACAGACCTTATAAAGGTACTGGGCTGCGGCGTTGAAGTAAACACAGGCAAGAAAAAGGATCTTTCCGCTTTCAACCTTGATAACCTCCGCTGGAACAAGATAGTAATATGTACCGATGCGGACGTGGACGGCTTCCAGATAAGAACGCTGATACTCACCATGCTTTACCGCCTGACACCTACACTCATCGAGCAAGGCTATGTGTATATTGCGGAGTCTCCCCTGTTTGAGATTACCACCAAGGACAAGACCTACTTCGCCTATGACGAGCCCGAAAAGGATAAGATACTCAAAATGATAGGCAACAAGAGCTTTACTATACAGCGCTCGAAGGGTCTTGGTGAGAACGAGGCGGACATGATGAGCCTTACCACCATGAACCCAGAGACCCGCCGTCTTATCAAGGTCAACCCCGATGATATCGAGATGACCCAGTGGATGTTCAATATGCTGCTGGGTGACGACCTGGCAGGACGTAAGGAATTCATCACCAACAACGGCGCTGAATATCTTGAAATGGCAGATATTTCTTAATTCATTATTCACAATTCATAATTCATAATTATTGGTGGGCAACAAAGTTTTGTTGGGCTTGTCGATAGTTTGATAAAAGTTCATCGCGGCTGAGTTTCCATTTGGCAAATCATTTTGTGCCGCGATTTGAAGTGAGTTATTTGATATGATTGACATTCTGATAATACATTCTTTGAAAGGATAGTTGTTATACATGGCTAAGAAGAAAGCAGAGCCGAAAAAGGCTGCTGCACCTAAGATAGATGCTTACATCGAGGGCGCGGGACTTGTCGCTGAACAGAAGATAACCCAGACCCTTGAAAAGAATTATATGCCCTACGCCATGAGCGTTATAGTATCCCGTGCTTTCCCCGAGATAGACGGCTTTAAGCCATCTCACAGAAAGCTTCTGTACACCATGTACCTCATGGGACTGATAAAGGGCAAGCTGACCAAGTGTGCCAATATCGTGGGCGCTACCATGAAGCTGAACCCTCACGGCGACGCGGCTATATATGAGACCCTGGTAAGACTCTCCCGCGGCAACGAGGCACTTCTGCACCCCTATGTGCAGTCAAAGGGCAACTTCGGCAAATCCTATTCGAGAGATATGGCTTATGCGGCATCGCGATACACCGAGGCTAAGCTTGAACCCATATGCGAGGAGCTTTTCAGGGATATCGACAAGGAGACCGTTGACTTTGTCCCCAACTACGACAACACAATGACAGAGCCCACCCTCTTCCCTGCCACATTCCCCACGATACTCGTTAACGCTAACGTGGGAATCGGCGTATCTATGGCTTCATCGGTATGTCCTTTCAACCTGACAGAGGTCTGCGAAACTGCCATAGCACTTATCAAAAACAGCGAGGCTAATGCACTTGATACTCTGAAAGGTCCCGACTTCCCCGGCGGCGGATATCTGCTTTATGACGAGGAAGAGCTGGATAAGATATACCGCACAGGACGCGGCTCGGTCAAGCTGAGAGCAAAGTACCGCTTCAACAAAGAGGAGCGCTGCATCGAGATAACCGAGATACCAGCCACCACCACCATCGAAGCGATAATCGAGAAGATAATCGCGCTGGTAAAAGCAAGCAAGATCAAAGAGATCTCCTATATACGTGACGAAACAGACCTCAACGGCTTGCAGATAGGTATCGACATCAAAAAGGGCGTTGACCCCGATAAGCTGATGCAGAAGCTTTACAAGCTTACACCTTTGCAGGACACCTATTCCTGCAATTTCAACATCCTTGTACACGGTTATCCGAAGGTCATGGGTGTGTACGAAATTTTGGACGAATGGACAAAATTCCGCGTGGATTGCGTCCGCAGACGTGTTGAGTTCGACCTTAAAAAGAAGAAAGACAAACTGCATCTGCTGAAAGGTCTGGGCAAGATACTGCTGGACATCGACAAGGCTATCCGCATAATCCGCGAGACCGAGGAAGAAAGCGAAGTTGTACCCAACCTGATGATAGGCTTCGGCATCGATGAGATACAGGCTGATTACGTTGCCGAGATCAAACTGCGTCACCTGAACCGCGAGTATATCCTCAAACGCACATCCGAGACCGAAAAGCTTGAAAAAGAGATCGCCGAGCTGGAAGAAGTTCTTGGCAGTGAGAAGAAGATCAAGCAGATAATCGTCAGCGAGCTGAAGGACGTTATCAAGAACTACGGTCAGGAGAGGAAAACTCAGTTCTTCTACCAGAGCGACATCGAAGAGGTGGAGGAAGAGGAAGAGATCGAGGATTACCCCTGCAAGCTGTTCATATCCGAGAGCGGCTATTTCAAGAAGTGTACTATGCAGTCCCTGAGAATGGCAAGCGATCAGAAGCTGAAAGAGGGCGACCGCATGATGTCGGAAACAGAGTCCTCCAACCGCGCCGAGCTGCTGTTCTTCTCGGACAAAGCCAGCGTATATAAGTCAAGAGCGAGCCGTTTCGGCAACACCAAGGCAAGCGATCTTGGCGATTATATCCCCGCAGTTCTGGGCTTTGACAGCGGTGAAGCTTTCCACACGATGGTAGAGACAATGGACTATTCGGGCTATCTGCTGTTCGTATACGAAAACGGTAAGGCAGCGAAAGTTCCCCTTGATTCCTACGCAACCAAGACCAACCGTAAAAAGCTTGCAAATGCTTACAGCGACAAGTCGGGACTTGTAGCTATACTGAAACTCACCGACAACGCGCAGGTAATGCTTAGGACTACAAATGGCAGAGCGATGCTTTTCGACACCGCACTGCTTCTGCCCAAGACCACCAGAAACACTCAGGGTGTACAGGTGATGACACTAAAAGCGAAGAACGCAAAGGTGGAAAAGGCATACATCGTCTCCGATGAAGAAGCCGAGACCCTTTCAAAATTTCGCAGCAAGACCATCCCTGTTGCAGGCTGTCTTTCCAAAGACCTTGAAGACCCCGACCAACTGTCTTTTTAATTCATAATTCATAATGCATAATTCATAATTGTTGACAGGGGCTCGGGAATGAATAGCCCGCATACACTGCCAAAAGGCGAGCTTTGGCTCAAGCCTTTCGCGAAAGGCTTGCGGAGAGCTCGAGAGGCAGAGCCTCTCGGTCAAGGCACAAAAGCGACATGACAATAGTACTGTCAATAGAACACCAAACTCCCGCCACAAAGAGGCGCGGCAATAACAAATAATCCAGAGCGTGGACAAATCAAATGTCCACGCTCTTTCTTTCGACGTATAATTATTGCCGCGCCGAAATCAACGGCGGTACGCTCGTTGATTTCTCGACCCGAGGAACGAGGGGCCAAATCTCACCAAGCGAAGACATATAACAGAACTATCGGCTATACCAACAGATGCGTATCTAAGATACATAGAGCAGTATCAAAAAAAGAGCTGTACCGAAGTACAGCCCTTGAATTATCAGATATTCTGATTGATGTATCTGTTCAGGTCGTTTGCGTTTACGCACTTTTCAAGTGCAACTTCCTTGGAGATAGTTCTGTTTCTAACCAGCTTTGCAAGCTCCTGGTCCATGGTCTGCATTCCCACAGCCTTACCTGTCTGCATTGCGGAACCGATGAGGTGAACCTTATCGTCACGGATCATAGCCTTGATGGAGTCAGTAGCGTTCAGGATCTCACAGCAAGCTACACGGCTTGTACCGTCGAAAGTACGGCAGAGAGTCTGAGTACAGATACCAACGAGTACGGACGCCAGCTGAGTTCTGATCTGGTGCTGCTGGTGTGCAGGGAATACGTCGATGATACGGTCGATGGTGGAAGCAGCGTCAGTGGTATGAAGTGTAGACATAACCAGGTGACCTGTTTCTGCGGCGGTTACGGCAGCTTCGATAGTCTCGAAGTCACGCATTTCTCCGACGAGTATGATATCAGGGTCCTCACGGAGCGCAGCTCTCAGCGCCATGGAGAAGCTGGGTACATCGGGTCCGATCTCTCTCTGGTTGATCATACATCTCTTGTGGGAGTGCAGATACTCGATAGGATCCTCAACTGTTATGATATGAGAAGATTTATGGATATTAACGTGGTCGATCATAGCAGCCAGTGTAGTAGACTTACCGGAACCAGTAGGACCTGTTACAAGCACAAGACCACGGGGACGCATTACGAATTCAGCCAGTACGGGAGGCAGATCCAGATCGGTAAGAGTAGGGATATCGTTTCTCAGCAGACGGATAGCGATAGCAGTATTGCCTCTCTGATGGTAAACGTTAACTCTGTGACGGAAACCTCTGCTTGATACATATGTAAAGTCAGTATCGATCTTATCCTTGATCTGCTGTCTCTGTCTGTCGTTACACATATCCTCGCACACTCTGAGAATTTCGATCTCGGTCATATCGGGATAGCTTGACAGCTTTCTCAGGTTACCACCCTGTCTTACTATGGGGGGGATACCAACGGTAAAGTGCAAGTCCGAGCAGCCCAGTGCTCTGGATTCGTCCAGTATCTTGTTAATATCAATTGCCATTTGTTTATACCTCCAAACAATATATTTATAGCTGACTGTTTATCGTCCTGAACTGAATAGTATAGTCTGACACAAAACCCCAACAGCCATCTAAGCTTAACATTTTTATACGGCGTAGGTAACACGTACCAGCTCGTCTATGGTAGTTCTGCCCTGCTGAACAAGTTCGGAAACGTTATCACGCAGCAGACGGCAGCCTTCTTCCTTTGCAAGTTCCTGTATCTGCTCACTCTTAGCACCTGCAGCGATGATCTCCTTCATCTTAGGTGTAGCCAGAAGGATCTCATGGATAGCGGTACGTCCTGTGTAGCCTCTTGTACACTTGGAGCATCCCACAGGCTTGTATATCGGGATAGACTCAGGAATACCCATCAGTTCGTTCTCTTCAGCGTCAGACATATAGCCCTCGCGGCAGTTTGTACAAACGACCTTAGCAAGTCTCTGTGCAACAACGCCGATAAGCGAAGTAGCAACCATGTATGCGTCAACGCCCATATCCACAAGTCTTGTAACAGTGGAAGCAGCGTCGTTGGTATGAAGTGTGGACAGCACAAGGTGTCCTGTGATAGCGGCTCTGATACCGATCTCTGCAGTCTCGGTATCACGCATCTCACCGATCATTATGATATCAGGGTCCTGACGAAGGATAGAACGCAGAGCAGCCGCAAAGGTCATGCCTGCCTTCTCGTTTATCTGACACTGATTGATATTGGCGATCTTCTTCTCGACAGGGTCTTCAACGGTGATAACGTTAAGGTTAGGCTTCGCGATCTCACCGAGAGCTGCGTACAGTGTGGTAGACTTACCGGAACCGGTAGGTCCTGTAACCAGTACCACGCCCTGAGGAACCTTCAGACAAGAAACGAATCTCTTGTAGTTATAGTCTGTCATACCGAGATCCTGTATACGTCTTACGGAGCTGTCGCCCGCGAGGATACGGAGAACGACCTTCTCACCGTATACCATTGGCAGGTTGGACACACGGAGGTCAACGGTTGTGCCGTCGATGACCTGCGACATACGGCCGTCCTGAGGTATACGCTTCTCGGCTATATTCATACCCGAGAGGATCTTGAATCTTGTTACCAGTGATACGTGAAGTCTTGAGTCGAGGTCTTCCATAAGGGGAACCAGGTCACTGTTGATACGGACTCTGATCTTGGTGTGATCCTTGAAAGGCTCGATGTGGATATCCGTCGCGCCCTGACGGTAGGACTGCTCAACTATGGCAGTTGCCAGCTTAACGATAGGCGCATTATCAACACGGTCGGAACTGAGATCGATCTCATCCAGGCTTACGGACTCTTCTTCCTTCTCCTGCTTAGCCTCCTCAGCCACCTTAGCAGCAGCACCTTCGGAGTACATCTTACCGATGGCTCTGTTTATCGCAGCCTTTGTAGCAAGCTGAGCTGTGATATTGCAGCCTGTGATAACTCTCAGGTCCTCAAAAACGTAGAAGTTCATGGGGTCGTTTGTAGCGACCATCATACGTCTGCCTATCTTCTTAACGGCAATAACAGTATATTTTCTTGCTGTAGCCTCGGGTATCAGCTTGACAACATCAGCATTCAGCTGTGCATTATCAAGATCGATAAACTCGACATTCATTCTTTCTGCCAGCGTTTTTGCAAAATCGATATCGCTGACAAGCTTCATCTCGATGACCAGATCGCCGAACTTTTTGTCCTTTTCGGTCTTCTGCCTTTCAAGAACGGCGTTCAGGTCTGCTTCACTCAGCAGGTTCTTTTCAACCAGATATTGTCCAATTGGTCCGTTTCTCATAGATACGCTCCTAACTCCGCCTTATGCGGAAAAATAAATTTTTGAATAAATTCTTAAATTATTAATACCTCTTGTAATTCTCGTAAAACTGTGGTAAAATATATATATGAAATGCGAATGCATATCAATTTTTTAAGAAAGGAGGAGATCAAAGGTGGATACCGAAACACTCTATCTTATAATGGTATACGTGTTCGTTTTTATCTTTGGCATATGCATCGGCAGCTTTCTGAACGTGTGTATTTACCGTCTGCCACTTGGTGAGAGCCTGATAAAAAGCAATTCTCACTGCATGACCTGCGGCACACCGATCAGGAAACGTGATCTCATACCTGTTGTAAGCTGGTGTCTGCTGCGCGGCAAATGTCATGCCTGCGGTGCTAAGATCTCGCCCAGATACACAGTTGTCGAACTGCTCAACGGAATCTGCTACCTCGTTATCTTCCTGCATTTTGATGTGATATCCCATCCGCTTTATGCAGCCATCGTTTCACTGATGACATCAGCACTGATAGTAGTATTCTTTATGGACTGGGACACACAGCTCATCAACACATGGGTGGTAGTATTCATTGGCGCTCTCGCGATACCGAAATACATATTCTGTAGTGATGAATGCGGCATCACCCTGAAATCAATGATCATCGGTGCATTGGTTATCAGTATACCGCTTCTCGTGATCTCACTTGCGAGCCATGAAAAAGCCATGGGCATGGGAGATGTGTATCTGATGGCGGCTGCGGGACTTTTCCTCGGAGTGCCGAATGTACTTATCGCCATGCTGATAGCTCTTGTGACAGGCTCGATAGTCGGAATAATACTGAAACACTCAAACGGCAGTTCAGTGTTCGCTTTCGGACCTTACCTTGCATTAGGCATCGCGGTAGCAGCCCTTTACGGTGACGCCATCGCAGAATTCTATGTACATTTCACAGATCTCGACAAAACAATTGAAGTCACTTCAAATGTCATCGCGAATATCCTTTAAAAAACTCAAAAATATCCGCTGAATTATTCAGCGGTATTTTTTTGCCCTTTTTTACGAGCTTTTCACATTTTGCTCAAAAGGTTCCCGCAGGAAGACCTGCGGAAATCTTTTCAGCAAGCGGCTGATTAAAGCCGCTTGTGAATTTTGTTAAGTTTAACCTCTGATCATTTTAGAACCATCAAAAGCTATAGTGTCAGGACCAGAAACGCTAATACCAGGGAAATTACCTACCTGTACTTCAATGTTCTGCTCACCATCATCATAAACATAGAGCTTGAATATTGTTCCTGCAAAAACTATATCGGTCTTCTGAGCATGGTAATATAAATTTTCCTCCATTACTTCAGTAGTACCATCTTCCTGAGTAATTTCCATATGTATGCCATTATTAGTTTTTTTGCTTACAATTAAAGCATTCCATTGATACTGTGGAATATCATTATCAATTCTAATTGTAACTTCATATGCGTTGGGACGAGTATTGGGTTTGTAGACAGGAATGATCTCAAATGGTGCTTTACTATAATCAAGATCTCCAATTACCGTTTCAATGTTTCCAAGTGTCTTGGAAGAATCCTCAGGATCGACTACTTCAAAGTGCGAGAATATCTCGTTTTCAGGCGCATTATCCTCAGCTTCATCCTTCATATCCTGATATCTTGGATTATTTCTCAAATCATCAGCAGTGGAATTTTCACCTATATTGAGATCGCCCATACCCTGAACAGTAAATTCTACGTTGGTATCTTCGTCATATATTGCATAGAAAGGACCCATAAATGAGTTGTAAACCGCACCGTTAACAAACCAACCTGCTGCTATAGCAGCATCGGGATCATCTTCAGGAACCGGACCATTTGCATCCTCATAAATACTCCAGCCTATAAATTTAAACGAACCGGCTTGATCACAGTTTCCATCATAACCCATGGAAACAACACCATCAGATCCATCTTCAGGGTTAGGAGGATAGTAGGGAGCCTGTCTTGAAAATTCGTATACTCCTCCAACTAATTTATCTTCTTTTTCTTCATTGAATCTGTCGTAGAATATAAAGTACTTTTCAGGCTCATTTCGATCCACATAAGTATACTCATAATAACAATCAATATCTGATATAATACTGGTTGTTATGTATTTTTCAAGCTTCTCACCACCACCGCCATTGCAAAGGATATCATTCAGTTTCTTTTTCTTGTACTTACCATCAGGATAAAGTTTCCAGGTAGTATCTTCATTCATCTTACCTCTATCCCACAGTGAGTTGTATTCATCCTGAGTTAAATTTTGTCCGGAATTCTTTTGTATAGTAATCTTTTGATTTGAATCCTTCTCATCACGGATAATTATATTTACCTTTTCAGCTTCTGTAACATCCCTGGTGTACAGAATATAGGTGTGACGCTGACCATACAAAGCACCAGCATTACCATTGCTTCCGGTATTTGATGCTTGTGCAAACTTAGTATAATCAAGAGGATTTGTAGCTCCATCACGTGATGAGTAAAGAGCAGCAGTCATCATTTTATCAGAGCCTAAAACGTTAACGTTAACAAGCTCAAAATCACGAGCCTGCTTGAAACCGAACTTATCAAACACGTAGGACATACCCTCGCGTCTGGGTCTAGTAAGTTCCATGTCAATAGTAACATATGTGCTCTTGTTCTCAAGAACTTTCAATGTAGCATCAAATGTACAACCGTAGTCATTATAAATGGGCTCAGTGCCCAGGCACTTCATATTGTCTGTGTCAATACCCATAGCCGGATCAATATTAGCCTTAATGATACAGCCTCTGGCTTGCTTTCTGCGTGATACTGTGCTGGTTGGATTATAATCAGGGAACACAGAACCTCTTATATTCTCATTATCGATAATGAGAGCATTTGTAAACTTTGCATTTGTATAAGAGATATTACCAGAAGTGTCCACCAGATATCCTTCTGCGAGCTTAGGAACACCCTGATAATCCTGTAATACAACAACGTTAGTTGCGTATCTCAGTTCATCGTCTACAAAATCCATCACTTCCGAGCCGACATCATTTGAATCGGCAAGAGCCTGAGTCCTTTCGTAGAATTTGTTCATCGGTCTGATCCAATTGAGGATAGCACCCATTATCATAACCATAATGGTCGCAACAATGACCAGTTCGATCAGTGTGAAACCTTTTTTGTTATTCTTCTTCATTATTGCGCCCCCCCTTATGCATTAGGATCAGGATGATCTGCATCAAACTGTTCCGGAGTCTGGAAAGCACCATTGTAATAATAGATATAAACCATATTATCTCCGCCTTCAGTACCAAGCGCACCATTTGGCATCTTATCGCTTATGCCAACAGGAGGATAATCAGCGTTATCCTCATAGCTGTGAATAGTCAGACAAGAAGTAATATCTCCAACACCCGGAGTTTTCTGCTTTATACCAAACTTATAGTAACCGCCGTTCGGTGCCCAGATATGTCTGGGCAGGGTCTGCTGTTGTGTTGTATTCTTTTCATTATCAAAGAATGCGAAATCAGAATTACAGGTTATATCCCAGGTATGCTGTTCAGAGTCATAATTGTACAGTGTTACCCAGTACTCACCATCGGAAAGCTGTACCTGATTAGCTGGCGTAAAGAATGACAGATCAAAAACTGAATCTTTATCAGTATCTTCAAGCTTAGCATAATAGCCGTAAACATTTTTATTTTGTACAGTGATACCAGCCTTTTCAAAATTAAAAGTCATCTGAAACTGATTTGTACCAGCGTACATAGGAGAAACATTAGTATACCCAGGGTCAAGGACTTTAGCATAAGTCGAGAAATGCTCAAGATTTGTACTCTGAGTATTAGTTTTTGTCATCCTTGCACCGGTCTTTGCCTGTGCTTTCATGCAAGCAGTTGCAACCATTGTAAAACCTGTTGTAGCAACAGCAAAGACTGCCATTGCAATAATGCATTCAACGAGTGTCATACCCTTTTTATTAAATTTCATATTAATGACCTCCTTCCTGCATTATGACGCATCATATTTTCTGAGTACAAATGCCTCAGATGCATGTTCATCACCAAAGCCCTTGACATAAGCAAGCATTGAATAAGGTGAAACGCTGTTATAAACGATCGCATTATCATTACCTTTATCTACCTGATAGTGATGACATACAAGGTTGCCAATTATAGCTACTGACTGCATCTGGTTATCATGATAATAAGGTTCGACCTTAAGGCCTCTGCCCTTATTGCTTGTTCTGTAAGTTGCTTCAGGCATATAAATGCTTGCGTGCAGTATTGTGTTGGACTCATCACAGAAAAGCTCACTGCCTTCGGTGAACAGCATAATGATGTTGTTTGAGCTAAGCAGATAACCATCCCTATCTTTATCCTTAGTAGGATTGAGACTTTGGCCGTTGCCCTTAGCGGTTTCACCGCCATCATAAACATCAGAGTGTAAGAATGCTTTGAGATCCATTATAACATTGTGAGCACCGCTGAAGCTGAATTTGGGTCTAGGAGTTTTGAATGAATTGGGATCATACTTTGAAACAACTCCGCTTTTACCATAATCATCTGTTGCAGTACCGTAACCGGAATCACTTACAAAGTATACGAACTTAGCATCCTCATCATCGCCACTTGTACTATTCTTTATCAAAATCAGGTTGTTATTTGTAAGAGAACCGCCGTCCTTCAGAACAACCACAAGGTTTTTCTGACCACTTGCATCAACATCAATAAGTATCTTATCATTATTAAGTTTATCAATGTAGCAATCTTCAGTTACGATATAATCGGGTTTAAATGAGCCGCCATCTTCCTCATATACTATACCTTCTGTATTTTTGAAGTCATTATGAGTAACGTTCTTAACAACATCAGTATCAAGTTTCCACATTTTACCGTTTTCATCGGCAGTATACATACTCTTGTACTGGCTCCATATAGTTGAAACATTACCCTCCTCGCAGCACATAAGATGCTCGGGATAGTAGTAGTAAGGAGTCTCATCAAGCAGCGAACACTTAGGTCTCTGTGCTCTGGGGAGATTCAACCAGTTATCTTCACGTATCGGAATACCAAATATGCTATCATTAACAGGTGTAGCAGTCGTTGCAGCTACACTTCCATCTGCATTATATGTTCTTTGACACTTATAGACATGTTTACCGGGGAGCAGAATGATACTATGTGCTTTAAACTGACCCTCAGAAGCAGTAATATAAAGATCACCTGAAAGATAAATATCACCACTGATTACTGTGTCGTTAGCATATACCATCATATCGCCATTAAAGAATTTTCCATCATAATTATAAGTGAAAATATTACCATGGAAAATGTTACCAGCGCCCTGACCAAAACCATAATCGTCTTTGACACCTTCTTTTGTATCCCAGAAGCTGACATAATCAACATCGGTATCAGAGGGGTGCTTTCTTGCAATAGCTGTCTTGATCTCAACGCCAGGTTCCGGTCCTAAATAAAGCATAGATGTATAGGTATCAACTGAATTAGTGTCGTTTACGCCTACACTAGCACCATTGGATGTAAACACCAATCCCTCAAGAACATTGAGATAGTTGTAGTTCCACATTGTACTCTGTGGATTAAGATCTGTATTGAAAAGATCCTTGGAATGATCGGGCACAAATGAAGGAGTGTTTGCACTGAATATCATAGATCTGGAAACATTCACTGCGCATCCCTTTGAATCATCAACGCCGGCAAGATAGTAAGGATTGCTTCCAAAAACATTATTATTCTGGACTGCCATAGAACCATTGATATCTGTATTACCATAGAGTCTGTTTCTGTTGTGATTGAACTTGTACAGAACGTTCTCATCATGTGATGCCTGAGAAGTTGCACCTGTTGCACCGTAAACCTGAAGGTTTTCAAAATGATTCTTGATACCACCGTCAGTACCGATGATTTCAAGTGCCTTAGGAGTAAACTGATTATAATGAAGAGTCTCACATGTAAGATATGCAACAACTTTCTTTTTCTGGCCAAGATAAGTAGCTGTAGCAATAACCTTCAGATTGTTATAATTTGCAGTACCTCCACCATTTTTGTTGAATGGTTCGATCTTAATATAACATTCTGCATTATTCCATCTGGGCTGAGATTCTCCAACATCTGTTGCTTCATTATGGTCAAGTTTATCAATCTGTACCTTGATTTCTTCACCTGATCGTGCAATATCCTGCAGCTGATTGATCATTGCTATGATCTCTTCATCTGAGTTTCCTGCCTCATGTGAAAAACCTGTTGTTTGTGCAACAAACGCTCTCACACAAGACGATGCTACGTAGTACGCCTGTTTTTTGCGGTACTCTTTGTTTGTCCTGGTACTGGTATGCGATACCAACTGAGTAGCCGCTGCGATAATAACGACCATCATAACTGATACCACAGTTACTGTTGCCAAGACAGCGCCTTTGCGCTGGGACTTGAACTTAGTTTTCATAATTACCACCTTTCGTTCTTTTGGTTACCCGACTTTGTATGAAATGATCAAAATAAAAATTTTAATCATTTTTTATAGCACGATTTGGCAGGCGGATAATTCCGCCCACCAAACGCTATAAACAAATTAATTATACATTAGGATCAGGCAGCGTCTTAACTACCATTAAAGTCAGAACCATAGTGCCTTCAACATCAGTATCAGACATTTTGATTTTCTTCTTGCCAGTTTCCTTATTTTCTTCAGATATAGGCTTGCCATCCTTATCTGTTTCAGCAGCAAACTTGTAATCAATATTCTTAACTACCATTGTCTTCTGCTTAGCAGTTTTCTGCAGTTTATCACAGAACTTTTCAACGTCGTCAAGCTTGCCCTTATAGGGGATAGATACCTCGTAGACACCGATAGAAGCGGGAGCTGCTACAGCCTTGCCCTTTGCACCTGCTTCAGCATCAGCATTATCAGCATCTATGACCTTTTCGGAATCATTACCTGATTCATCGATATAGTTCTGGACTTCTGTATCCATATCGGTAACAGCTCTTGAACTCTGGAACTCATATGGCTTGAGAGTTGATATGGTATAATCTGTTGTAGTCAAAGCGCTGTTCTCAATTTCGTTTTCATCAAGAAGATCATCAACTTCCTGAGAAACAAGCTGGGTTTCCTGTATTGAATAGAACGTTTTAGTCATTTCACTTACTTCAGCATATGCAGCCTTGATCCTTTCGGGAAGGTTCTCATCTGCCTTATTTCTCTCTTTCAGATCTGAAAGAGTAGCCTTTGCATCATCAAGTGCAGCCTGTGAATCCTGAAGTCTTTCAATTGCGGGCTTAATGAAAAGCATTACACCTGCTACCCATACCAGAATTACAATAACTGCGGTAAGTACTATCCTATCACGATAATTAAGCTTCATCGATTAAGCACCCTCTTTCTCTAAATAAATAGTAATGGCACTGACAATAACTGGATCGTCTTCTTCACCAGTACCTGTATAACCCTGATAACCGATATATGCGGAGAATTCAAGGTCTCTCAGGTCATCAACCAGTTTCTTTACTTCTTCCTGCTTTTCGAGGGTGATATTATTGATACTCATGGTACCGCCGAAAAGATCGAAACTAATACCATCGTGTGTAGCTTTATGCTTTTCAAGCACTTCCTGAACCTTATCTAACTTATCCTTCTTCATTACAGGCAGAGTATCTATATCAAGCTGTATAGTCTGAATATAGTTCTTGTACTTGTTGATGATCTCAAGTCTATTATGAAGCAGCTGGTTCTTAGCCTTGATCTCTTCCTCAACAGCTATCTGCTCATCGACCTTAGCTTTCTGATTATCGATGTTGCCTGCTCTCATGGAGATGAAACCATAAACAGCAGCGATAAGTATTGCAGAAGCAGCAGACAGGATACCTGCTGTAGTAAGCATGGAGCTCAGACCTGCAGAAGAGTCCTTATTTGTGGAGTGATCAACTTCCAGGAGGTTAATCCTCTCGGTCTGTTTGTTTCTTCTGTACAGAGCACCGATTGCATTAGCAAATACGGTGAACTCAAAGTTCTCATAACCTGTAATCTGGCTAGGTGTGCCCAGAACGGAAGCTCTTATTTCCAGACCGTCCAGAGCATCAACGATCTTCTTGTAGTCTTCAATGAAACCGTAAAGGATAACATTTGACAGACCCGAACCGCCTCTTGCCTTGTTGAACTGCTCCATTCTGAATATATTCTCGTTCAGAGCTTCCAGAACGTAGTCATCAGCATCGTACTCATCAGGTGAGATCGGTACGTATCTTGCGAAAGCCATCTGTCCTTTCTCGAACAGTGTCAGACCAAGGAAGTTGTTGTCCAGCTGACAAACCAGCAGAGGCATCTTATCGGCATTTGACTTATCGCTCAGAACGATTCTGGAGATAGAGTTACAGCCGATATTTACGGATCTGAGGTTGATGTTCATTACAGCAAAGAGCTTTCTGAAACCTTCAACGATAGAGCTAGGGCACGCAGTAGCCAGTACCTTCAGCGAACCGGGATTCTGCTCACCTGCTTCGCCCACTACTGTATAGGAGATAGCGTACTCATTGGAGATACCCATTTCCTGGCTCATATGGTTCTGTACCATCTGCAGGAACTCGCTGCCCTTAGCCTTAGGAACTATAAGCTCCTTGAAAACAATGTTGCTGGACGAGAATGTAACAACTGCGTCCTTGTCCATCATCTGCTCGGATCTAAGTGTTGTGAGCAGAAGCTCTGACAGACCCGACAGCTGGATAACTTCACCGTTAACGATCATATCCGCAGGAACCTGGATAGATGTCGAGTTGTCGATACGGATCCTGCTGGCTGTGTTATCACCTTTTACGATATTGATCTGCCTATCAGAAAAATCGAATGATAGCATTTATTCCTTCACCTCAATATAAAAATTTTATGATATATTTGCCGTTTTTCGCAAGCGGCAATGATATGTGCGAGGCTTATCGCCCCGCAGCATATTATTCGTTTTCCATTTCCGAGATACCACCGTAAAGCATCGGGAATACAGCAGCAAGTACGAGACCGATACCAACACCGAGGATGATGATCATCAGAGGTTCCATCAATCCTACAAGTCGTGTTACCGCGGAGTCTGCTTCTTCTTCGTAGAAGTCCGCAGTCTTTTCAAGGATTTCGTCCAGCGCACCGGACTCTTCACCAACGTAGATGATAGAGCAGAACATACCCTCGAATATCTCAGTCTTGGAAAGAGCGGTAGATACAGGAGAACCCTGTTTTACTTCATCTACGACCTGGAGAAACATCTTATCGATATATGTATTATTAAGTATTCTCGAAGATCTTTCAAGACAGTCAACCATTGGTATACCACTGGAGTAAAGAGAAGAAAGCGTTCTTGAGAAACGACCTTCAGCGATCTTTACCATCAAAGGCCCGATAAGGGGCATCTTCAATTTAGCATAATCGAATTTCAGTTTTACGGATTCGACTTTCAGCGCATAAACGATAACGCCTATCAGCACGACTATACCTATCAGCAGCGCATACCATTTGTCGATGATGAAATCACTGAATCCGAACAACGCCTTCTGTAAAGCATTCAGTTTATCTTCAGGCATCATACTCTTGAATATAGGCAGGATCTTTACGCTCATCAGGATAACAACTGCGATGACCAAAACCAGCAGAACGATAGGATAAACCAAAGCGCCCTTAATCTTGTTGTTCAGCTTGTTAGTGTTTGCGTAGTATTCCTGCAGTCTCTTCATGGTGATATCGAGCGAACCTGATATCTCGCCCGCGTCTACCATCGAGATAAAGAAATCGGGGAAGCAGCCACGCTTTGCTTCGAGTGCATTTGAAAAGCTTTCACCTTTCTGAACTTCCTCGTATACCTGCTTCCAGACTTCCTTCGGACCCTTTTTCTCTTCCTCTTTATAAAGGATATCAAGGGCTTTTACTATCGTCAGTCCCGACGACATCATTGCAGCCAGCTGTCTGCAGCAGTACGCCAGCTCAGCTGTGTTGAACCTGTGAGCGGTCTTTTTGCCTCCGCCCAAAGCTTCACTATAGCTTACACAGAACAGACCCTGCTCATAGATCTTATCAAGCAGTTCCTGCTCGCTGTCAGCCTCGTAGGTACCTTTTATGGTTTTACCCGTGGTATCCTTAGCGACGTAGCTATAATTCTTCATATTGTAGATACACCTCCACCATTTTAATGCTTCACAGCTTATGCCGTCTGACTCAGCAGTGCATCAAAACACAACAAGGCAAAAACTACAAAACATATTTTTATCATTATATCATTTTTTTGATTTTTTTACAAGTCAAAATACGGATTTTTTTGCAATTTTATTCACAAAATCCTAATGTTATTTTTAGTGAATTCTCACTATAAAGATACATTATTTAACTTTTTAACAAATTTATAAATCTTGCAGAGAGTTTTTTTGTACTCGTTTATTCTTCTAACCAAACATCACACCGGGATCATTCTTCAGTGTCATTCTCATCGGCTGATCCCTCTGCTACTTCAACTGTTGAATGCCTGCCCGAAGACAGCAGAACGGGGTGTTTTTTCACATACGTCTTATATGATATAACATATGCCGCAAATGCCGTTCCTAGCATGACTAGTATCGAGAACATTATCCCGATAAGGTAGTTATCATTGAACAGGTCTATAACCCATCCGGCAGGATAATACAGTACCATATAGAAGATGTCTCCTTTGCCCTCAGCATGGAAAGAATCCCGAAAAATCGCGGGTATAAAGTAAAACATACCCACCATTATCAGCACTGTAAGTATAGTGGTCATACTCCATTCTTCATATGCTGTATGCTTTCTTCCGTCATCAAAGAACACCCATATGAGTAAAAGACATATCACCACTGTACCCACCGCAGACTTTACGTCTGGCTGAGTAAAGAAATTCTTGACACCCACCATCGAATATGGAAGAAATGTCACCAGCGAGGGAAAAAGTACCGCTCCCGTGAAGGCACCGAAAACTACCAATGCCAGCAGCAGACCCAGTCTTGCAGCCGTGTATCCGACTACAAACCGCAGCCAGTCATATTCTTCGCTGCCCATTTTACACCTCCCTACTGAAAAGCTGCAATGCTTGACATATCACAATCTCAACACAATTCTTTATGAAAAATATACAAAATTCAGTCATTGGCTATATCCTGCTCAAACAGCCCTTCCACCAGTTCTCTCAGACCGGCGTTTTCACCGGTGTCAAGATTCGGATCTTTACGGAGGATCTCTTTGGCTGTTTCCTGGGCTTTTACAAGTACTTCCATATCCTGGGACATATCCGCTATCTTCATTTTCGGCAGACCATGCTGTCTGCTTCCAAAGAAATCGCCCGGACCCCTGAGTTTCAGATCTTCCTGAGATATCTCAAATCCATTATGACTTTTTGAAAGTATCTTCAGCCGCTGTACAACTTCCTCCGTCGGGTTGTCGGTTATCAGTATGCAGGTGGATTTGTGCTCGCCTCTGCCAACACGACCTCTCAGCTGATGGAGCTGTGATAGTCCGAACCTGTCGGCATTTTCTATCACCATAACCGCCGCATTGGGTACATCAACACCAACTTCCACAACAGTAGTTGAAACAAGTATGTCAAGTTCATGAGCTTTAAACTTCTTCATGACCTTTTCCTTACTGTCGGCTGAAAGTCTGCCATGCAGAAGCCCCACCCGATAGCCGCTGAAAATGCCCTCAGATATCTCCTTAGCGTAGCTTTTAACATCACGGAGATCGCTGTCGCTCTCCTCGATCATGGGGCAGACGATGTAAGCCTGTCTTCCCTCTTCAATATACTGCTTGACGTACCCGAAAGCTCTTTCTCTCAGTTTTCCCGTGACCGCGTAGGTCTCCACAGGCTGTCTGCCCTTGGGAAGTTCTTTCAGTACCGAGATATCAAGGTCGCCGTAGATCATCAGCGCCAGCGTTCGCGGGATAGGCGTTGCGGACATTACCAGCTTGTGAGGATTATCCCCTTTTCCCGCCAGCAGAGCCCTCTGCTCAACGCCGAAACGATGCTGTTCATCGGTTATGACCAGTCCCAGCCGCTTGAATTCGGTGCTTGCCTGAACCAGCGCGTGAGTTCCCACAATAACATGATATTCACCCGCCGCGATATCTGCCTTGGCTTTTTCCTTTTTCTTCGGGGTCAGAGAGCCTGTCAGCAGTACCACCTTGACACCAAGCGGTTCAAGAAAACCTTTCATCGTTTCATAGTGCTGACCCGCCAGTATCTCAGTAGGAGCCATCAGCGCCGTCTGAAAACCATTCTTATAAGCGAAGTATGCCGCGCCTGCCGCCACAGCTGTCTTACCCGAACCAACATCGCCCTGTACCAGACGGTTCATGGGGAAATCCTTCTGCATATCGCAGATGCAGTCATTTATGGCGCTTTTCTGACCCTCGGTAAGCTCAAAAGGCAGAGCCGAATAATACTCGTCAATGCTCTCAGCACCCATGGGACAGCCTGCCTTTTCACGGCTTCGGCTCTTCATCATCAGCATACCCAGCGCCAGCGTCAGCAGTTCGTCAAAGACAAGCCTGTTTTTCGCCAGTTCAAGGGTGTGCATATCCGTAGGATAGTGGATATTCTGCAAAGCGTAGCTCAGTGAGCAAAGCCCCTGTTCACGCACCACATCGGGGGGCAGAGGTTCGTAGATGAACCCGCCAAGAGATTCCAGCGCAGTACGCATATTCAGCCTCAGCTGATTCTGTGTTATGCCCTCAGTCAGCCGATATACGGGCTGTACCAGTTCGGCATCAGCGGGATATATCTGGGGAGAATTTATCTCGCGCCTTATCATGTTGCCTGTCAGCTTTCCCACGAGAAAATACTCGTGCCCGACTTCCAGCGCCTTGAACATGAACCCCGCGTTGTAGATAACGATAGTCAGGTCGGCTGTATCATCGGTGAATATCGCCTTGTAGACCGTCAGACCCCGCCTTACGTGACCTTCGGGGAGCTTTCGCACCACCCGACCTCTCAGAACGATCTGTTCGTTGAGGGGCGCATCGCGGATAGCCTGCGGCTCATTCATGTCGATATAGTATCTCGGGAAATGGTACAGCAGGTCATAGACCGTGTGAACGCCCAGCTTTTCGTAAAGCTCGCTTTTTTTCGGTCCGACCCCCGCGAGGTACATCACGGGCTTTGCCAGTTCACCGAGCATATATTTTCACCGCCTTAACATATCTTCATTCATATTATAACACATTCTCCTAAAAATTGCAAGTGCATGGCGCATATCTTTTGTAAAATGTCACCAAACCGTAATATTCACAAATAAAAAAGGACGACCCAAGCCGTCCCGCAGATATATAATTTTTCCCGGGAAAAGCCCTTTGCGGGCATTATCCCTTGTTTTCGGTATTTTCGTGATTTTCGTCCGTTTCGTCCTTATCGAGGTTTTCCGATATAATAACAACTGTTCCTGAAATAACCGAACTATGTTTTTTGTCGATGTATACAATTGTAATTTCAATTTCGCCGTGGTATAATATAAAGCACGATTAACCATCAAAACTATTTATTAAGGGGTAAACTATGAAGACAAGAAAAATCATTTCGATCCTGTGTGCGGCTTCAATGGGTTTAGCTATGACAGCTTGCGATAAAGCCAAGGAAACCGACACGGATAACAGCTCAAAATCAGAAACTACAACAAAAGCTTCTGCCGATGAATCAAAAATCGAATCCACCGATCCCGCTGAATCAGCTGTTGAGTCCGATGTTTCGGAACTTTCCGAATCTCTGAAAGAAAGCTCATCCGCTAATGACAGTGTTGACTCTAAATCCAAGGACAGCGAAGCTGAAATATCCGATGATAACGCGGAAGAAAATACCGCTTCCGAAACAGGCTCAGATGAATCCGATACCATGGAAGTCAAAAATGGCGGTTTGATCTATCATATACCAAGTAATTTTTCTCCCCAAGAAGTCAACAGAGAAAACACTTTGTACTATTCTTACGTCGATCCTGATGGCATACTTTCAATGTATATAATAACATATATACCAGAGTTCGCCTCAGTTGAACTTAACGAAGAAACTTTTAATTCAACTATACAACAATTTATGAAAGGTTATATGAAACACGCTGAAAATGATGCTGGATATACACCAACAGAAATTAAGCAGAATACAATTTTAGGTAGAACAGAATATGAAATTGCTTATGTAAGAAATGAACAATCAAACGAAACCATTGATTATATATTATATGCCTTTATAAAAAATCCTGACAACGGATACGTAAACTTCATAACCCAGTCTATTTCTTTCAAAGACCACGAAATTGAATATGATTACATAGCTGATGCCGCAAAAATAATCTACTCAATCGAAGAAGACCCCGACTTTGTCGGCTAAAAATCTGCGGCACTTCTTTCAGCTGAATATAACCACAAAAAGACCGCCCCACAAGGGACGGTCTTAATTATTGCCTTATTGAGTTATCAGCCCATCACAACTGTGATATTGGTCTGCTCGGTCATCTTGCACTCGCATACGAAGTTGCCCTCAACTGCCTCGCCGTTTACGGTTATCTGCTTGATACCGCTCTCAACGTGGTCGGGGTTCTGTATGTCGATGGACAGATGCTTGCCGCGGAAGTTCTTCTCGATCTTGAAGCCGTCCCACTCACTTGGGATAGAGGGGCTAATTACCAGACCCTCAGCGTTAGGACGCATACCGCAGATACCCTCAACACAGCCTACCATTACGGTGGAGCCTGTACCTGTCAGCCAGTGAACGTGGCTTCTGCCTGCGTAAGGTGAACGTGTGCTCTCGGTGAACTGACCGTGTACGTATGGCTCAAGCACTCTCTGCTCTGCCTTGTCGTTCATGCTTGCGGGAGCGCTCTCCTTGAAGTACTCGAAAGCTCTGTTGCCGTGACCCATCAGGGATTCTGCCAGGATTATCCAGCCCTGTGTCTGGCTGAATATACCGCCGTTCTCCTTGGTGTCGGGGTTGAATATGTGCATCAGTGCGCCGTCGAAGTAGTGATCTACATAAGGAGGATCCATCAGCTTTACGCCGTAAGGTGTGTTCAGTATCTCGTGTACCTTATCGAGAGCCTTTTCAGCCTGCTCCTTGGAAGCAAAACCGGATATTACCGACCAGCTCTGGGGGTTCAGCCACATAGAAGCCTCGGGGTCTTTCTTCGCACCAACGATAACGCCGTTGTCGCGGATACCTCTGATGAATCTGTCCTCGTCCCAGCAGTCAGCCAGTGCCTTGCCCAGCTCAGCCTGTGCCTTGGTGATGTACTCGATATAATCGGTATCATTTCTCTCCTCAGCATAGCCCTTGATAACGCTCATAGCGTAGTACAGCTGGAATGCAACGAAGGTGGATTCGCCCTGCTTGCCCATTCTCAGGCAGTCGTTCCAGTCAGCGTGGAGACCTGCGGGCATCTTGTGTGCGCCAAGTCTCTCCTGTGAGAAGCGGATAGCGTTCTTGAGGTGCTCGTAAACGGTAGCCTCTCCGCCGCCCTCTTCTGCATATACGATAACTTCGTCCAGGAATGCCTTGTTGCCTGTTTCACCGATGTACTTAACGATAGTCGGGAACAGCCAGAGAGCATCGTCTGCTCTGTAAGAGGGGTGACCTGTCTCCTTAGCGTATACGGAATTCTCGTCGTTCTCATCGGGACAAGTCTCGTGACCTGCCTTGTGGTCGAACTTAACCAGAGGCAGACCGCCGCCGTTTGATACCTGTGCTGACAGCATGAATCTGATCTTCTCAGCAGCAAGCTCAGGATTGATGTGGATGATACCCTGGATATCCTGAACGGTATCTCTGTAACCGTAACCGTTTCTCAGACCGCAGTAGATGAATGATGCAGCTCTGGACCAGATGAATGTGATGAAGCACTGATAAGCGTTCCAAACGTCAACCATGTTGTTGAATTCCTCGGAAGGAGTTTCAACCTGGAAGTTGTTAAGCTGACCGTGCCAGTAATCAACAAGCTCCTTGACCTCAGCATCGACCTTGCCAGCAGCCTTGTACTCGCTCATGATGCTCTCAGCAGTAGCAGGATCCTTCTGACCGAGGATATAGATAAGCTCCTTGGTCTCGCCTGCTGCCAGTGTGAAATCGGACTGTAAAGCACCGCAGGCATTGGAGTTATAGTTGAGCACGTTGTCGCACTTGCCGCTCTCAACAGCGATGGGATTGCCGTAATCTCTGTAAGAACCGATGAAGTTATCGAAATTACCGTTGTAAGCTGAAACCTCAGCACCTACCAGACCAAAGAATCTCTCTCTGTGGTTGGAACCGCTTGCATCCTTGCCGCTGTTCTCGTTGATGTGCTGAACTATCTTGTTGCCCTCAAAAGAGGTACGTGTGATGAACAGTGTGTACTGGAGATTTACCTGATCCTGCTCATAGTTATTCTCGTTAGTGAACTCGATAAAGCCCCATGTAGAAAGGTTTCTGGGCTTATCGCTCTCGTTGGTGACCTTTACTCTCCATACCTCGTAGGTCTTGTTCAGGGGCACATAGTAAGTCAGCTCACTCTTGATGCCGCTGTACTTGGAGATTATGGTAGTATAAGCTGTACCGTGGTGGCACTCGGTCTTGTACTCATCAAGGCTCTTGCCAACAGGCTGCCATGTAGCAGACCAGTAATCCTTAGCATCGTTATCCCTGATATAAACATATCTGCCGGGGAGACCGATGTTAGAGTTGAAACGGTATCTTGCGATTCTTCCGTTAGCACCGCTCTTTACGAAGCTGTAACCGCCGCCGTTGTTAGAAACGATAGCGCCGTACTCGGGTGAACCGAGGTAGTTTGCCCAGGGGGCGGGAGTATCGGGACGGGTGATGACATATTCCTTGTTTTTCAGATCAAAATAACCATACTGCATTGTCATTCTCTCCTTAAAATTATTTTCATATCGTATTCCGAACGCATATGCGTTACTGTTATTGTAACATAAATCCAATTTTTTTACAAGGGGGTCAGCAAGTTTTTTTAAATCTTTACGCAAGATTTTTACAAAAATTTCGTAATATTTTTAGTGCAGGATAGCCTATCGCCTCAGATTTATTAACATTTGAACTTATTTAAAATATATGAAAACGCACCCGCAGGTTATTGCGGGTGCGAAAAGGGTTTTCGATATAGTGTCGGGGATATACTCATTCATACAGGTAAACAAACACATAATTTTCATCAATATTATTGTCCGAAATACATTCGAGAACTTTATCGCTTATCTCTCCCAGATACTCGTCCCAGTTTTCGATTTCAGAACGTCTGTTATAATCCACAGAAAGCCCGACAATTACTATTTCATGTTCAGGTTCATCAAGTATCCAATTCTTTGAATTATCTATTCCCACTCTAACACCTAGCTTATAACCATTTTCTTCAATGCATTTATCTATCAGACTTTTTATCTTTTCGGGGTCTGTTATAAGTTCAGCAGAAGAACTTTCGTCATAAACAACAGAGGTCTCTTCAATTTCAGATGAGCTGTTTTCGGATATAACCGAATTCTCTTCATTGTCAGATGAAGTGTTTTCGGCGGAGGCAGAAGTTTCATCGCTTTCAGAAGAAGTCTTCTCCGAGTTCACTGCGGATTTCCCGCTGTCATTCTTCACAAAAACAAAAATCGCCACAGATGCCACAACAAGAACACAAAGCAATACTGCAAAAAGTATTTTCTTTTTCATACACAGCCCCCCTGTTATGATTCAAATCCAATTTCTACCAATATTATAATGTCTCACGGCAGCAAAGTCAATACATGATATCAACAAATCTTCCGTGACCGTTTTGATGAATGGTACAAAAAAACGGACTGTCACGCAAACAGTCCGCAAATCATCATTGTTCAAGCTTTTTAAGGAAAGCCTGTGTCCTCTCGTTTGAGGGGTTGTCGATAACGTCAGCAGGCTTGCCCTGCTCCACGATAACGCCGCCGTCCATGAATATAACATGGTCGGATATGCTCCTTGCAAAGGCTATCTCGTGGGTGACTATCACCATAGTCATCTTCTCCTCTGCCAGTTCTTTCAGTACTTTCAGTATCTCAGCAGTAAGCTCGGGGTCAAGTGCCGAGGTGGGTTCATCGAAGAACAGCATTTTCGGCTTCATGTTCAGTGCCCTTGCTATCGCCACACGCTGCTGCTGTCCGCCCGAGAGCTGATATGGATAATAGTCCGCTTTATCGGACAGTCCCATCTTTTCAAGCAGAGCCAGCGCGTTCTCGGTGACTTCCTTTTTATCACGCTTCATAACGTGTATCGGCGCATCACAGATGTTCTTCATCACCGTATAGTGCGGAAACAGATTGAAGCTCTGGAAAACCAGTGAAAAATAGCTTTTTATCTCTTTCAGCTCAGCCTTTGAAACGTACTTTCCGTCCGTAACAGCGGTCTTGCCGCAGTACGCCATGCTGCCGCCGTCAACAGTCTCCAGCATCGACATACATCTTAAAAGCGTGGATTTTCCGGAACCCGAAGGACCCAGTATAGATACTGCCTGACCCTCGCTGACATCAAGGCTGATATCTTTCAGCACCTCAAGGTCATCGAAGCTCTTGCGGAGATTTTTTATCTCAAGCAATTTCATATCGGGCTCCTCCTATCTGAAATAGTTCATTTTCTTCTCGATACGCTCCATTATGAAAGCCACCAGGAAATTGAACACATAGTAGAACAGACCTGCCACAAACAGGGGCACGATGGTAGATTTCGCCGCAGCCACCTGCTTTGCAACAGTGAACATTTCGGTATAAGCTATGGCAAATGCCAGGGATGTATCCTTTACAAGGGTGATGACCTCGTTTGTAATGGCGGGAAGAATGTTCTTCATCATCTGTGGAAATACCACCTTGAAGAATTTCTGTGCCCTTGAATAACCCAGTATCTCGCAGGCTTCATGCTGACCCTTTGGCACAGCCTGTATGCCTGCACGGTATATCTCAGCAAAGTAAGCCGCGTAGTTCAGCGAAAATCCTATTATTACCGCATAGAATCGGTAATCAGGCGTGGTCGGTATACGGAACAGATAGTAAGGTCCGAAGAATACCACCAGCAATTGCAGCATCAGAGGTGTACCTCTGACTATGGATATATACAGCTTTACGATCAGGCTAAGGGGCTTGAATCTCGACATTCTGCCAAATGCTATCAGCATACCCAGCGGAAGTGAGAACAGCAGTGTCAGGAAAAATATCCCGAGTGACGCACCAACGCCTGTCATTACCTGCTGAACAATATCCGCCAGCTGTTCAAACGTCAAAGTATCTTCTGCAAATATCATCATTCAGCCTTTGCGTCGGGGTCAAAGCAGAGGCTCTGCTTGTCGATGCCCTTGTCTGCCCATTCATCGGCGATCTTATCCAGTGTACCATCCTTTGCCATCTCGTCAAGAGTGTTCTGAACGGTATCTCTCAGCTCGGTATTGCCCTTTAAGAAGCCAACGCCGTACTGCTCGGTGGAGATCTTTTCATCCAGTATCTTGAAATTGCTTCCTCTGTTAGCTACCTCATATACAGCAACGCCGTAATCAAGGCATACAGCCTCGGCAGCGCCCGAATCAAGGTTCAGGAAAGCGGAGTTGTAGTCGCCTACCTGCTGAAGATCAGCGAAAGAAGCCGCAAGAGCCTTGTTATCGTCAGTAGCATCATCGCCTGTAAGTGCGTGCAGCGCTGAGCTGTCAGCCTGAACGATAACTACCTTGCCGGAAAGATCAGCAAGTTTATCGATACCCGAATCATTCTTTACAACAACTACCTGAGAGTTGTCAACATAAGGAGTAGTCCAGGTGTAAGCGTCCTCTCTGCCGTTGATGGTGAAGCCGTTCCAGATGCAGTCGATAGAGCCAGAAGAAAGCTCCATATCCTTTGAATCCCAGTCGATGGGCTGTTTTACCAGCTCCCAGCCGTTTCTTGAACATACTTCCTCAGCGAGAGAAAGGTCAAATCCTACATACTCGCCGTTATCGTCCTTATATCCGTAAGGGGGGAACTCAGCGTCAAAACCGACGGTGAAAGTCTTATTACCGCTTTTGCCGCTCTTCTTGTCGCTGCCGTTATTCTTTGTACCGCAGCCTGCAAGCGCAGCGGTCATCACTGCCATACTGAGAACAGCAGTCATCACTTTTTTAAGCTCCATCACAATATCCTTCCTTCCCGCGGCGCAGAATTTTCCGCTGCCGCAATCACCTTGTTACTATTAACGCACAAAACGGCTGCCGAGGCAGCCACCAAGCCCTAGTATATCACATCATTTGAGTTTTGTCAATACTCCTTTTTGCGATATACACGCTTTTTCGGGTGCTTGAAATGATAATATTCCGTAAACATTATTGGGGTGAGGTGTGTCCTCACCCATTATCTTTTTCTGTCAGAGATATGCGCCGACATTACACGTCGTCACTGCTTATGGCTATGCCCAGAACCCTCGCCTTTATGGCAAGCTCGGTGCGGCTTCGGAATCCCGTCTTATCCAGCATTGAGCGCACATGGGATTTCACAGTATTTTCGGATATCCCCAGCTGTTCCGCCACCTGCTGATTTGTAGCACCTGTGGTGACGATGCGCAGTATCTCCAGTTCCCTGTCGGTAAGCTCTGAGCTGTCCGCCAGACCCAGCTTGACCCTGGGACTGCTATCAGGATAGACGCTCTCCCCTGCCACAGTCCTGTCCATAACTTCCAGTATGGTCTGCTCATCAGCTTCCTTGTACCAGAAGCTTTCGATGCCTATGGACTTCGCCTTTTCAAGCCACGAATATTCGGGCATGGAGGTCACGGCTATTATCTTTATATCGGGGCGGAGCTTTTTTATCTTCTCGGCGGCTTCAAGGCCGTTTGAGCCGTCATTCATAAGGATATCCATGAGTATCAGGTCAACCTGATGCCGCAGTATATACACATCTGCCGCCGATGCCGAGCTCAGTGAGAACACAAGCTCGTACTTCGGGGAATTGTTGACGTACATCTCAAAAAGATGCCGTGATATGGACTGGTCGTCAACTATCATTACCCTGTACTTTTCCATAGTTTATTCCTTTCCGCTGACCCTTATGGTCAGCATGAACCCGGGATGTGATGCTATCTCCATCTCGCCCCTAAACTGCTCGACAGTGCTGCGCAGGCTTTTAAGACCGCCGCTCTCGCTTATCTCGCCCTCGGGGGGCTTGCCGTCGTTTGTGAAGACAGCTGTTACTATGCCGTCTTCATCGGTTATATCCACCGTCAGTTCACTGCCGTCGGCGTGCTTGACGGTATTCGTCAGACATTCGTGTATGGCTATGGCTATCAGCTTGCGGAGCTTCTTGGGTATCTCGCCGTTTAGTATCAGCCTGACACCCACTGCGTCTGCGGCTTCTTTCAATGCCCCTATGGGGTCGGCACTGTCGTCGGGGGTGTTCTCGCCCCTGAGCAGACCCGCTGTGAACTGCCACATCTCTATGAGTGCTTCCCTGTCTCCGCCGCGTATCAGATAGCTTTTCAGTGCCAGCAGAGCTCTGCCCACGTCATCGTGTATGCGTATCTTCGCCGCCAGAACTTCTTCCTCACGTATGATAGCATTCATCTCGCGGGTGTAGTTCCTTATGCTGCGGTTTACTTCTGCCAGATGTTCGTTGCGCTCTTCAAGCTCAAGGCTTTTGCGGTATCTCTCGGTGACATCGTATGCCAGCAGTTCCCAGACCTTTCTGCCTTCTATCATCATAAGACTTTTCTGTATATCCCACACACTGCCGTCGATAAGGTGGAGATAGTACCCCTTGCCGTGTACATCGGCGGAACAGCCCACGATAAGGGTCTGGTTCTGCATACTGTATTCAAAATCGCGTAGATCAAAAAAAGGTGAGCCCATAGATTCGCGGAAGACCATCTGCATAGTGCTGTTTACCAGCAGAGGTATCCCCTTTGAGCTGACGAAAGCCACTCCGTCGGGCATACTGTTTAGTCCGTCTTCAAGGGACTGCGGAGTGAGCCTGCCTATGATATTCAGCTCCTGCCTGAGCCACAGCACTCCCCATAATATAGTCATAACGAATTCAGCACCGATACAAAAGGGCGTGCTGATCTTCTCAGCGATCTTTTCAAATGCCGAAGGTACGACATCTCTTGTCATGCATCGGCAGACCTCGGTTATGCTCATCAGCAGTATCAGACATACAACAAGCGGGGGGATAAATATGATACCCCTGCGTTTTCTGCCTGCTACGCGCCCTCTCATCATTCCCGCGAGAAAGAGGATGCTCAGAAAATAAGCCGCTATACCCAGAGCCTGCAGCGTAAGCATCGTTGATTCTCCAAGTGTCACGAAACAGCCGCCCCCTTTGCCGTGAATATCACATAGGTACTGCCGTCCTCGTGTACGGTTTCAATGCTGCCGCCAAGCTCTTCAGCACGGGTGAATGCTTCATCTTTTACGGGCTGACATTCGCAGTCCAGCTCAATGCGGAAATCTATGCCGTCATCCAGTCTGAGAGTGACCATCACAGCGTGCAAATCGTCAAGGGCAATCTTTACCGCTCCGCTGAAAAGCTCGTACATAAACAGAACCGTTTCTGCGGGTAATTCTCTGCCCTTGGGTATATCAGCCTGTCCCCAGATATCCGAAAGCTCCAGATATCCCAGAGATTCTCCCACCGAAAGACCCAACTCGCCGCTGTCGATATGATCGCTGCTGCCTGCCAGCAGAAGAAGATTTGAACACCTCTTGATGAATACGCCGTCTATCGCCGCACGCTTCATTCCCGCACGGAATCCCTCTTCATCTGCGGGAAGCTCGTTAAGCAGTTTTGAAAGGCTCTCAAATTCGGGATTGAGCCGTTTTGATATGCTGTCGTAGAGCTTGTTCTGCTCCGCGGTGCGGCGGCGGCTCTCTTCAAGCTTATTCGCCGTATCCAGCATAACGTGCTCCTCTTCAAGGTAGCTTCGGGTCTCTTCAAGCCGCATATTCAGGTTCTGCAGTTCGCTTATATCCTCGAACCAGTAGAAATATCCGCCTGTTACAGGCTGAACTTTCAGCACCTTGCTGCCGCTCAGCACTTCTTTAGCGCAGGCTTCGGTCAGCTGTTCTTTCTTAGGCAGCGGGCTGTTCTCACCACGCAGATTTATCTCCAGATCGTCATCCACAAGACCAGCACTTATGGATGAAGCTCGGATAAATTCCTTATGGTCGGCATTTGATGGAAGCATATGGGTGATGACAAGGCTCTCCCAAAAACACATATAGAACAGACAGGTGAAATCAGGGAACTCATACATACGCTGAAAAAGCAGCGGGTCATCAGTATTTCTGTAACTGATGAAATAGATGCCCCCTAGTGCAGTTATTACAGCGGGAAGCATGAAATTTCGTGAAAACTGCCTTTTTGAACAGCTTCTCAGCGTCTTGAAAAGTATACCCACCACTGAGAACAAAAGCAATCCTATGGCACAGTAGTAAAGAGGTCCGTATCGGTACCTTCTCATAGATCCGTTTTCAAACTCAAAAGCCAGCTGATGCAGATCGTTTGTGCCGATGCCTACACCCAGCCCCACCACGGGTATAAAGGCTATATACCATTTTCGCGGCAGCTCATAGCTGTCAGTCCTGCCTATATAGAACGCAGCCATCAAAAGCAGCATAGGCAGCATGACCATCGGCAGATAATACCAGTACCATATCTGCCTGCTAAGGTCAGATTCCTTGGTTATAAATTCGTTGTTCACAGTATCCACCGTGTTCCAGAGCATCATAAGCAGCGCAGATACAGTGAGTATGCGCCGCATATCCTTCTGCGGGAATCTTCTCCGCGACGCGAAAAGCCACATCAGATAGACCATCATCAGCAGCAGAGAGATAAGGTAGTCGTATGATAAGGCAGTTTTATCCAGCACCGCCCTTGCCATGCCTGCCACCAGAACAGCTGACGCTCCGAATATGAGCTCTATGCGGTGTTTGCGGTTTATCGGCACATACTCACTTCCTTTCCCGAGCCCGTACTATTCGGGCAAATAATCAAAATACATTGTTATTATACCAGATTTTCCACAAAAAGTAAAGATACAACGTAACTTATCCGAGGACAAAAAAGAGACCGCCGAAGCGATCTCTTTAAAATAATCGAATATGGAATATGATATTAAAGCATGGAAGCTCTCAGCTCGTCGCCGCTCTTGGACGAGAGGTATGCGGGAGCAATATCGAATACGGTCTTGCAGCCTGTCATGCCTTCATTCTTCATTCTTACAGCAGCTCTAGCGTATGCTACCAGTATGCTGGAAGTGAACTCGGGGTTGGAGCCCAGCTTCAGGCTGTACTCGATGATGTGGCGGGTCTCGCCGTTAACGCCTGTCTTGCCGCTGCGGAATACAAAACCGCCGTGGGGGATACCGCTGTGGTTAGCGTTCAGCTCTTCCTGTGAGATGAAGTTTACAGTGGTATCATAGTCGGAGAAGTAGTTGGGCATAGTCTTGATATCGTTCTCGATCTTTGCCTTGTCAGCGCTTTCCTTAGCAACTACGAAGCACTCTCTTGTGTGCTTCTGTCTTGTGGTCAGGTCAGGATCTTCGCCGTTTCTTACAGCGTCCATAGCAGCCTGTACGGGAACGGTGTACTGCTTGCCGTCAGCTACGCCCTCAACACGTCTGATAGCGTCGGAATGTCCCTGAGAAACGCCCTTGCCCCAGAATGTGTAATCCTTACCCTCGGGGAGTATGCAGCTGCCGTAAAGTCTCTGTACGGAGAACATACCGGGATCCCAGCCCACGGAGATAACGCTGATATTGCCGCCCTTCTTGGAAGCTGCGTCAACATTTGCGAAGTGCTCGGGGATACGAGCGTGAGTATCGAAGCTGTCGATGGTGTTGAACAGTTCAGCGAACTTAGGTGTCTGCTCGGGCAGATCGGTAGCGCTGCCGCCGCAGAGGATAAGTACATCTATCTTGTCCTTGAAATCAGCTACATCATTTACAGAATATACACCAACACCTGCGGTGAGTATCTTCAGGGTAGAGGGATCTCTTCTGGTGAATACAGCTGCAAGCTCGGTATCGGGGTTCTGTCTTATAGCGAGCTCAACGCCTCTGCCGAGATTGCCGTAGCCGACTATACCTATACGAATATTGCTCATTAATATCATGTCCTTTCAGATAAAAATCTTACGCTAAATATTTTATCACAATTTTGCGCAAACGTCAATAGCAAAATTTCACGAGAACACCTTTTCAAACAGATTTTCCACCTGATTTTTCAGACATTTTCCTAGTTTCAGAGCACATCTTACATAAGTAAAACGCCTTAATCAAGGGAGTATTAGTATCATACGTCCCCCTTAGCGCCCACGAGAGCCCCTATTTTTATGCAAAATGCAGAAAATGAAAGTTTCGCAGCCGCAACTTGCATATCGGATATATTTCACCAGGGTTTTTCCATTTTATTTCCCAATATATACCAGCACGTGCAAACCTCTGCCAAAGGGCTTAAAAGACAGTCGTATTGGGGAAAGATCTATTGACATCGCAAATTCATTGTGCTATAATATCAGTATCATGGGCCTGTAGCTCAATTGGGAGAGCGCTGCGTTCGCAACGCAGAGGTCGGGAGTTCGACCCTCCTCAGGTCCATTATAGTTAACAACAAGGGGCATTGGCGCAGCCGGGAGCGCGCCACACTGGCAGTGTGGAGGTCACGGGTTCGATCCCCGTATGCTCCATAATTATTATTGTATGAAAAAAGAACTCTTTCGTTCATTACGGGCGGAAGAGTTTTTTTCGCCTATATACGCCGTTATAATTATTTCCTATTTGTTATTTCGGTAAAGAAGCCTCTTTTTTGAGATTTTTTCTTAAATAATATTGAAAAATTTTGAGATTTGTGCTATAATTTATATTAAATACATACAATAAGCCCAAACAGAGGTTTTTATAATGACAAACAACAGGAAACATATCGCTTTATTTGTCGGACAGGCAGACGAAAGCTATCAGAGCAGATTCATAACAGGCTTCCTGAGAAATGCTTTTGCTCTCGATATGGACGTGTGCGTGTTTTCGATGTACCATAAATATCAGGATACCGCTATACGTGAAAAGGGCGAGACCAACATCTTTACCCTGATGCGCCCGGAGCTTTTTGACGGCGCAGTGGTGCTGGCAGATACTATCCAGACTGCGGGGGCAGCCGAAGACCTTGATGAATGGCTGTACGAGAATTTCCACAAGCCCGTACTTATGATAGAATCGCAAAGCAGACACTTCCCAAGTGTTTACACCGACTGCCGTGAATCCATCGAAGCACTCATCGATCATCTTGTGACGGTACACGGCGCTGAGGATATCGCTTTTCTGTGCGGCAAACAGTGGCACGAGCACTCTCAGCAGCGTCTGCGTGCGGTGGAAAATTCACTAAAAATACACGGACTTACCCTGCCCGAGGACAGGATAATCTACGGCGACTTCTGGTATCTCAGCGGTGAACTTTGCGCTGACCGTCTGCTTAACTGCGGCAAAAAACTGCCAGACGCAGTGATATGTGCCAACGACTGCATGGCGATAGGTCTTTGTCAGGCATTTGAAGAAAGGGGCATATCAGTACCCGAAGAGATAGCAGTAGTCAGCTACGATTCCATTTTCGAGGGTCAGACTTCTCCTAAGCCAATAACATCGGCGGTAATACCCGCTGAGGAGCTCGGCGAGTATTCTGCGGGGTATATGGCTGACAGATTCGCAGGCAGAGAGACCCCCCCGTTCTATGCACCGAAAAATCTTTTCATGGGGGAAAGCTGCGGCTGTGTCCATTGCGAGATACCCAAGATCAGCACTCGCAGGATCGAGTGGGGCACTGTTATATCTCAGGAGGGCTTTGATTCGGTAAACAACACAATGGCTGACGATCTCATATCCCAGACCGACCTTGCGGGGTTTGCGGGAACGGTATATTCCCACGCTTTCAAGATAGGCGCAGAGAATTTTCACCTGTGCCTTGGCGATCTCTGGCGGTATATGGGCAAGAGCAGTGACGTGCATTTCGGCAACGACGGCTACCCCGATAATATGATATACGCTGTCAGGTTCAACAAAAGCTTCAAGGACGGCATTGCAGGACTTGATGTTTCCTTTGACAGCAGCAAGCTTCTCCCCGACCTTTTTGAAGAGCGCGAAAAGCCAAGGGCTGTGTTCTTCACGCCTGTATTCTCGGAAAACACCTGTTTCGGATATGCGGCTGTGGAGTACGGCGACAAAGCGAGAAGCTACGATGAGACCTACCGCAAGTGGATACTGCTGGTATCCCGCGGACTAGAGGCACTGAGAAGATATCTTGAAGCAAACCGCATACAGGAACAGCTGAATAATCTGAAAAGCTCAAAATTTGCGGCGATCAATGCGGCTTATGAAAATCTGGACAGCGAGGAAAAAGCCGATTACGAGCTGGTCACAAAGATACTGGACAACAATCTCTTCACCTACAGATTCCAGCCCATAGTAAGCACAACGGACGGCTCCATATTCTCATACGAGGCGCTGATGCGCTCGGATACCGACAGAAATCTGCCACCGCTGACAATAGTAAAGTACGCCGATATGCAGCACAGGCTGGTGGATATCGAAAGATCAACATTCATGAACGTGCTGAGCATAGTTGAGAAAAACCTGGATAAACTGGGCAGTGCCAAGATATTCATAAACAGCATACCCGGCATTATGCTTGAAGACGAGGACCTTAGGACAGTGGAAGGCTATCTTGAAAAGCTTTCAGACACTGTTATCGTGGAGCTGACAGAGGAATCACAGCTGGCAGATGACGAGCTGGAAAGGCTGAAAAATATCCTTCAGCGGCACAACATAAAGATAGCTGTTGATGACTACGGCTCAGGCTATTCAAACGTAAACAATCTGCTGAGGTATATGCCGAACTTTGTCAAGATAGACAGGGCGCTCATCAGCGAGATACAGATAAAGCCCCAGAAACAGCACTTCGTAAAGGAGATAATCAACTTCTGCCACGATAACGACATACTGGCGCTGGCAGAGGGTGTTGAGACCTCTGATGAACTGCGTGTCGCGATAATACTGGGTGCTGACCTTATTCAGGGCTTCTACACAGGCAAACCCGCTCCTGATTTCATGGAGGAGGTAAGCGAAAGCGTACGCAAAGAGATAACAGCTTACCGCAGCGAATTCCTTGCAGGCAGCAATATTCAAAGATATATCGCAGGCAAGACCAACCGTGTATCACTTTCTGCACTTACCAAGGAGAGCATAGCCGAGATAGTTGTGGGCAAGGGCGCGATGATATACAAGGATATCACATTCTACGGCACTCCCGGTGCGAATTCAAATGTACATATCAAAATTGAAAACGGCTACAAGGGCAGGATAACTCTGGAAAACATCACCCTGACCAACGACAGGAAATGTCCCGCAGTTGAGATAGGTGAAAATTCAGATGTTACGCTGGTGCTTTCCGGTGACAACGTGCTGATGAATTCGGGCATAATAGTGCCAATGACCTCAAAGCTCACCATCGAGGGTGACGGCAATATGGTAATAGTACTGAATTCCCCGGAATTCTGCGGCATAGGAAATATCCCCGACTGTTCGGCGGGTGAGCTGATATTCGCCCAGAGCGGCACTATCGAGATAAAGGGTCACGGAAATTCGGGCGTATGTATCGGCGGCGGCAAAGGCGGAAAGATACGTATGTTCAGCGGACAGTATATACTCAGTACCAACGGCTGCAGGACAGTCTGCATAGGCTCACTTTCGGGAGACGCAAATGTGCTGATTGACAGCAGCAATATCATCGTTGATTTTACCACGCAGGATGGCGCCGCCATAGGTTCTGTAACGGGCAGTTCAAAGATATCCATTTCCAAGTGCACCATGAAACTGCAGGGCGACGGCTCCGAGATAGTGGGGCTGGGCTCGGTGAGGGGCGAAAATGCACAGGTATCTGTAGACATATCCAGCCTGAACATGGAGATAGGCGGTATATCGCTGACAGGCATAGGTGCACTTCGGGGCACCACCAGGTGCGAGATGTCATCGACGATAACGAAGTTCATGCTTTCGGGCGCGGATTCTCTTGCAGTGGGTGGATATTCCGATGATACATACATAAGAATGAACAGATGCGATGCAAAATGGGATGTAAGGAACAATCTTGATACCGACTGTTTTGCAGAGGAAGAGAATTTCAGGATAATAAACGGCAGCGGCAGGTTCATCGTGAACGGCAAGGAGATTCAGCGTACCAAAAGCAGCGACTGAACCGATGATACCGTAAATATCATATGAACGACAACGTCATGACAGGACACAGACTTTATGATAAAATCATAGCGGATAGATAACAAGGGGAACTTTTATGTTTACATGGAATTTCAGGTATGCTTCAAAAGCGCGTCTTGCAGATACGTTCCAGCAGCTTATGCTGGACCCTAAAAACGGAGATATACTCATAAGGATACACACCGCTATACATCTTGAAGATGAAGCGGTGGAGCTTGCCAGGTACATATCCCAGCTGATACCCGAAGCCCATATCTTCGGCACAAGTACCTCTGCCACCATATGCTGGGGCAAGCTGATACAGAACCAGTGTATAATCTCTGTAACACAGATGTCGAAAGGCACCATAAGGACAGCCATGCTCCCCACCTTTGAGGAGAACGGTCTGCCCGTGACTTCCGATGATCTGTGCATGGCAGTAAAGGATGCTGTGATAAGTGACGATACCAAGCTCATGCTGACTTTCATGACAAGAAAGTATCTGGGCGTGTATAACTTTGTGGAAAAGAGCAATAAGTTTTTCCCCGGAGTGCAGATGATAGGCGGACTTGCAAACACTTCCGAAGTCAGCCTGAAAAAGTTCCTTGATTCCGGCTTTGTTTTCAATGAAAAGGGCTGGTCGAACAGAGCGATAATCGTAGCGGCTATAAGCGGTGCCGAGGTGGAGAGTTTCAGCTCCTATGCCACGGGCGTTCAGGCACTGGGTCAGGAAAGGGAGATAACCGATACTTTCTGTTCCTGCATACTCTCTCTGGACGGCAAGGACGCAGCAAGAGAGTACCGTCTGGGCATAGGCGACGAACTTACCGACAGACCCGAGCTGACAAATCTTTTCCCCTATGTATATTCAGATGTCAGTGATATACCCATATTCGTTCGTTTCTCCGAGAATCAGTCACTGAACGATATTTTTGACAGCAGTGAGCCTATCATAGACAAGCTGCAAAAGAAGTATCCCGAAAAGGATTATAACATAAAGCGCGAGCGCATATGCGCAAACCACAATGTCACTGTTGGCAAGAAACTGAGGCGTGCGTTTATTTACGACCGCAAAGTTATCGCGGATAACCGTTCGCTTTTCAGAAGGATAGAGAATTTTGAAAAAGCGGAGACCTTGTTCGGATACTCCTGCATAGCACGTTCGATGATATATTCAAACTGCGTAAAGTGGGAACTTTCAGCATATGAGAACTCAAATATGTGCGGATGTATCACCGAGGGTGAGATAGCCCATGTCAACGGCAGGAACACTTTTGCCAACTGCTCATTCGTCGTATCGGTAATAGGTGAAGCCCCTGCAACTCAGGAGTATAACCCCTATGCTTTCTCCCACACGGATTCGCTTATCGCTGATAACAGGGAGATGCTGAACTATCTCTATGATATCGAAAACAAGCTGAATGCAAACGAAGCTTTCTCAGCGGCAGACAGCCTTAAAGCCTTCGTGCGGGACTGCGAACTGAAGATGCTGTATTCGGATACAGAAGAACTGCCCAACGCCGCAGCCCTGAGTATGGATATAAAGCTGAAAGGCTACGACCGCATATGCATGATAAACGTATTCGAGACCTATGCCATGAGCAGTGTGTTCCCGAAGGCGATCATTGACCTGACATACAAAAACTACATTACAAAGTGCATGAGCTATGCAAAGCAGAAGGGCTATAAGGTATACCACATCAAGGACTGGAACCTGGCAATAGGTGCGCCCTCATATATGTACGCACTTCCCGACTTTGTAAGGGATATGGAAAAGCTGCAGCGTGACCTGTTTGAAACTTCTGAGGACTATATCGCCATAGTTCCCCTTTTCAGCGTTCTTGACGGCTGTACCATCGAGAATATAGAGCAGGCTGTCCATTCCGCAAGGCTTACCATGTCAAGCAAGAACATCCAGTTCTGCGTAAGGGATGCAAGTTCCGATATGCTGGACGAGGAAAGCATACGGGAGCGTTATCACATGGTAAACGTGATAAACTACGCCATAAATCATGATAAGGTGATACCGTATTTCCAAGGGATACACGATAACAAGACCCATACCGTACACCACTACGAATCCCTGATGAGACTTGAAGACGAAAACGGAAAGATATACTACCCCGGAAGTTTCCTGGATGTTGCAAGGTCATACGGTCTGCTTTACGATTCGCTGTCCAAGACGATGATAACAAAAGTCTTTGACAGGTTCAAGGACATAACCGACAAGTGCGTAAGCATAAACATCGGCATGAGGGATATAAAGAACCGCGAGATAGTCGATTACATATACGATTTTCTCACCACGGTAAAGCATCCCGAAAACTTCATCTTTGAGATACTTGAAAATGAGGATATCGACGATTACGACACCCTTGTGGCTTTTGTTGACAAGATACACGACCTTGGGGGACAGATATCCATCGATGATTTCGGCAGCGGTTTCTCGAACCTGAAGCATATAGCCAGCATACACTGCGATTATCTTAAAATTGATGGTTCTATCGTGAGAAACAGCACCAAGGACGAACAATGTGCAAATCTGATAGAACTGATAGCGGGCTGGAAGAGACTCAGCAAACACAAAATGCGCATTATCGCGGAGTTTGTGGAAAATCAGGAGATACAGGATCTTCTTATGGAGTACAACATAGACTATTCTCAGGGATATCTGTTCTCAAAGCCTTGTCCCGAGATATGACAGGGGTGAGCTGATGGAAAATATCAGAAAAACTGAAAAAGTCATCTGTATGATACTTGAAGATATCAACAGCGATTTTTCAAAAGAACTGGTAAAAAGCGTCGCGAACGCCATTTCTGAAAACAAGCAGATAAGACTGGTGGTACTGCCGGTAAAGTACGACTACGGCATTGAAGACAACTGTCTGCACAAGTACCGAGAGATATACAACAACATACTTCGTTTCAGCGAGATATGCAGTATAGACGGTCTGATAATCCATCTCGGCAGTGTCAGCGAGCGCGGCAAGAACTCCAACGGGATATTTGATGATTTTCTTAAAAGACTGAGCGGTATCCCGAAAGTGCTGGTAGCTTCAGACCTTAAAGATGCTGTCACCGTGAATTACAACAACGAGAGCGGAATACGGGAAGCTATCGAATTCATCGCGAACATCGAAGGTCTTACAAAAATATGTATGCTTGGTGGCAGAGATGACAACAAAGATGCCCGTGACAGAAAAGAGATATTCATAAAATGCCTGCATGATTACAGGCTGGAATACAGCGAAGATCAGTTTGAGAATACCGATATGAGCGAGGATTCCGTGGAGGCAGCCGACAGACTGCTGGACCGCAACCCCGATGCCGAAGCGGTATTCTGTATCAACGACGCGGTCGCAAAGGGGCTGTACACCACGCTTAAAGCCCGCGGCAAGGTCATAGGCAGAGATGTCATGGTATTCGGCTTTGACAATACCCGTATGTCAAGCGACCTTGATCCTCCTCTTTCATCTGTCGGCGCTGACAGTTCATCACTTGGGGGCAAGGCTTTAGAACTTCTGCTTTCGATGATAAACGGCGAAGAAGCTGAGTCAGGCACTGTTCCAACAAGGCTTTACGGCAGAGCTTCCCTGCCATATGAGATGTACGAATACAACCCTATCGAGCTTTCAAAGGCAGAACCTGCTTTTATATACAAGATGTTCAACGACTGCTTTTACAGGTACAAGCTGGAATCTATCGACAGAGAAAAGGTCGATCTCAGAAGACTTTTCTATGAGTTCATGTCAAAAATGCTGATAGCCTGCAAGCACACTTATATGGACGAGGAGACTTTCGGAAAACTGTGCATGATGATAGACAAGTTCTTTGAAAAAGGTGCGATGCAGTACACCGATTCCACGAAGCTCACGACCAGCATAGAGAAGATACAGAACATAATGAACAAAAATGCCCATTCTCTTGCTGCTACGGTGTTTATAAACAGGCTGTTCGCCCGTATGAAAGACAGGGCTATCGTGAACCAGTCGAAAGAGCTCATCAGCCACGAACGCAAGACGAACCGTGTCCGCCAGCGGATAAAGGAATTCATCGTATCGGGTATGGATAAAACAGGCTGCTGCGGTCTGTACCGCAATTTTGACAGGCTGGGTCTTGACAATGCTCTGCTTTTCATATTTGAAAAACCCATAGTCCATGACCGCGATAAAGAGACCGTGCTCCCTAAGAATATACTGCTAAAATGCATGATGCACATGGGTGACCTGTACCTCATGCCCGAGGAAAGGCAGAAATTCAGGGTCGAGGATATCTTTGGCTGCAACAAGCTGACTATGAAGTGCAAGGGCTTTGTGTCCTTTCCTGTAATATGCGGCAAAAGATTGTTCGGTCTGCTTATGTGTGAGCTGACTGATGATATATGCGAAAACGGCGAGTTCATCGCCATGGAGCTGGGCAGGAGCCTGGCATTATCGGAACAATGATCACTGCCCGAAGCTGATATGACTTCGGGCGGTTTTTTATTGGCGTTCATCCGCTTTCCCGAGTTTGAAGGCTGTAATGCCTTTTCCCCGATAACTATCCCGCCGATCAATGCAAGAGTCATCAGCACAACGTACAGGTTTGTTACGGGCATACCTTTTCCTGCTTTAAGTATCTCATAAAGTTCTGTCATAATGTTACCTCCTGATATTTTATCAAAACTGCAATATGCGAAAAACACTTTTCACTATCAGGTAAAAATGCGAAAAAGTTGTACGTTTTTGTACAACTCTTGCAGAAATATGTCCGGGTTAAATAAAAAAACAGTTGTCTGCACAATGGCAGACCTCTGCTTTTGGTGGATATAACAACAAAAAGCCGCAGAGGAGAGCTCCTCTGCGGCGGGTTATTTTAGTCTTTCATGCATATCTCAGCGATAGCGTTGGCATACATATTAAGGTTAAGTTTGAATGTTTCCATGGAGATATGCTCGTCATCGCCGTGCATATTGTTGTTCTCCCAGGGGAATTCAGCGCCGAAAGCCACAGCACCCGGGGTGTTGTGTACATAAGTTATGCCGCCCTCAGCGATACAGCTGCCCTTTTCACCCTTGACCCTTTCGTAGACCCTCAGCAGTGCCTGCACGAAATCGCTGTCTTCATCAACATAATGGGGTTCCATGCCCTCGCAGGTGTCTATCTCAAAACCGATGCCGCAGACAGCATCCTTGATTATGCCGCTTATCTCGGCATAGCTGCGGTCTATGGGAAAACGGATATCGATTCCGCCGTTAAGTCTGCCGTCCTTTGTTTTCAGTACCGTCAGTGCGCAGGTCATCTTGCCCGATATATTGTCTTCAAAGCCAAGCCCGCAGGTCTTTCCGTCAAACTCACCGTGAGGGAACAGCTTTTTCAGACCAAGCAGCAGCGCGTTTGTGCCCTCATATCCCGCAAGGAACTTAGTCACCGCATTATCGCCGTTTTCGGGGCGTGAACCGTGTGCAGAGAGTCCCACAGTAAGAGAATCTCTGCCGTCAGTATATGTTACAGCGCATCTGTCGGGGATAGCATTTATCGCCATGCCAGCATCTATCGAAATTATCTCGCTGTCCTCAAAAGGTGCTGAGAAAGTCATGTGTACCATGCCCTTTTCGCAGTTCAGTACAGGGAAAGAACCATCAGGAGTAAACACCATAGGCGGGAACTTCTCGCAGTTTTCGTAGTACTCCATATCGGTGCAGCCGTTTTCCTCGTTTCCGCCGAATATCACGCGGAAATTTTTCATGGGCAGACCCATCTCACGTATCGCCTTTACAGCCCACAGTACCGCGGTGGCAGGACCTTTGTCGTCTATGGTGCCCCTGCCGTAAAGCACACCGTCTTTCTGTGTGAGTTCAAAAGGAGGGAAGCTCCAGTTACTGCTGACAGGCACAGTATCAAGGTGCGCCAGTATGCCCAGCACAGGCTCTTCACCCGATACATAATCGCCCCTTACCGCATAGTTATCAAAATTCTTAGTCACCATGCCCAGTGACTTCATCTTATCCTCGCCCCATGCCAGCGCCTTTGCCGAACCCTCGCCAAAGGGCTTGACATCGGCATTTTCGTCCGCTATGCTCTCTATCCCGATTATTTCTGCAAGGTCGGCAAGTATCTCATCTGTGTGCTTGTCGAAATATTCCGCAAAAGCCGCGGCAAGCTGTGTTTTATCCATCATCATTCGCCTTTCCCTAAATATTTGTCAGTTCATATCTCCCAGGCATGACCTTTCATATGCTTTGCGGGCTGTTTTTTGCCAGTCAGCGTGAGAAGCATTATCTGTGAGGGGTCGTTTATCCTGAATTTTCCAAGACCCGCCGTCACCGCCATGACGGTTTTACCCAGCCTGTACAGACCCTTGGTGTACTTAGGCATGAATCTGCGCTCGGGGGAAAGCAGACCGCCTATTATCGGCAGACGTATCACGCCGCCGTGAACGTGTCCCGAGAACACGATATCAGCGCCCCACTGTTCGTAGGCTTCAAAAAACAGAGGATTATGCCCTATCAGCAGATCACAGTGATCAGGGTCGCTCTCTCCAAGATATCTCGCTATTGTATTGCCATCGGGCACAGGCAGATCTTTGTAGGAACCGTCCTTGTTTATGAAGTATTTCAGCGGCATCTGAAGCCCGTAGATATTTATCCTGTCACGCCCGCGGCAGATGACTGCCATCTCATTCCTCAGGGCGTTTATGCCCATGCTTTTCAGCTTGTGGAACATAGCGTCGCAAAGCTCGGGACGGTGCATCTCGTGATTTCCCGGAGCGTAGTATACAGTCGCTATCTCGTTAAGTTCTTTGATGAACTTGACCTTTCCACCAAGCTCCTTTTCGTCCTTGCTGTAAAGATCTCCCGCAAATATTATTATATCGGGTGAAGCCGCCTTCACCGAATCCAGCAGAAAACACTGATCCTTGCCGAACTTTTTATGGTGAAGATCGGCTAAAAGCATGACCTTCATGCCCTCAAAGGACTCGGGGAGCTTTCGGCTGTACACAACTTCCTTGTCGAGAACAAGCTGTCTGTTGCCAAGTAAAGCATTAATGCCCGCAAACATTGATCCTGCCGCGAGCAGAGCAGTTTTCCATTTCATTTTTTACCTCTTTCGGTCTGTCCTGTTTTCGGGACAGTATCTCTATTCCGGATCAAAATCATCTGCGCTGACAAGACCGCGGATAAACTCCTCAAAGCTGTCTGCCAGCGGTACGATCCTATAGTTGTTTTCCTGTTCGACATAGACAACCTTTGGTTCTCCCTGACTTCCACATTCGCGGTAATCAAGGAATACCATCTCATGCCCCGCCGAGGGAGTATCGCAAATGACAACACCTATGGCAGGATAATCCCATTCGTCTATCCAGAACTCTGTGCCAAGCTCACCGCAGACAGAATTATCAAGCTTTTTATCAATACCGAAAATACCCTCTATGGCGATGTGGTCTTTCGCCCATGTGGTGGGTACTTTTGTGGGGAAAGCGGTATTTTTCGGCATACCGCCGTTGTGCTGTTTTACAAGATATTTATAGGATTCGGGCAGTTTATAGCCCAGTTCATCTTCCACCGACTTTATATATTCATCAGTCGGGGTCTCTCCCACATATTCAGACAAAGCGTAATCGCTGTCACGCCAGAAGTCGGACAGATCAAAGTTTTCAAACATAAGCTATACTCCATTTTCAAGATAGGCTTTCAGCTTGTCCATCGCCCACAATGCGTGCTTGTAGCCGTGGTCGTAAAGCTTTTTCAGCTTGCGCGGGTCACCCTCGATGCGGTCAACGCCGAAGGTGGTCTTTGGGGTGAACACGAATATCTTGCCCTGTTTTGAAAGCGCCATTATCTCCTCAACAGACCTGTTATAGCGCTCAGCCCTTGTGCCCATAGCTTTGGCAAATTCGGGATATTTCTTAAATCTCGCCATGCACAGCTTTGTCATACTGTCGCTGTGCTTGCGGTAATCTCTGGGGCGGGTGAGTATTACTATGTTCTTATCACAGCCGACTTCCATCGCCTTTTTATAAGGTATCGGGTCAGCAACTCCGCCGTCGAGATACCTTTTGCCGTCTATCTCTATCTCGGGAAAAAGTATAGGCATGGCACAGCTTGCACGAAGCTTGTACCATTTCCTGTCCTTTTCGTCCACCCGAAGATATTCAGCCTTACCAGTTTCAACATTGGTCGCCACCGCGTAGAATTCACCCTTGTATCTGCCAAGAGCTTCATAATCGTAAGGCAGTAGCTTATTTGGGATAGTATCATAGTCATAATCAAGATTATAATAGCTTTTGTTGCGGGGGTCTATGAGGTGCTTCACACCCATATATTCAGGGGTTGGCATAAACTCCGAAGCCAGCCTGTAATTTCTGCCATGCTGACGCGAAGCATAGCTCACGCCGAAAGCCGAGCCTGCCGATACGCCGAATATCCTGTCAGCCATTATATCATTTTCAAGCAGTGCGTCCAGTATTCCGCAGGAATATACCGTCCTGCTGGCACCACCCTCAAGAGTAAGTCCGAGCATATATTACTTTGCCGCAGATTCAGGTGCAGATTCACCAGCAGAAGGAGTTTCGATAGTGAACTCTCTGCCCATTTCAGTAAGGGCATTAGTAAGATCTTCCATAGTGTTCTGGGTAGCATTGTCGTCCTCGATGAGTGCAACAACGTCCTTGTTCATCTTATCCATGGAGAATGTGTCTTTAAGGTCATCAAGGCTTACCTCGCTGCCCTTGTAGAGGTATGTGCTGCCCGATACCTTTATGTTTTCATAGACCTTCTTCATCTCAGCTACTGAGCTTTCATCTTCCTCAGCCGATACTACAACAGCTCTGTCGGGAGTGCCGCTGCCGTCTTCGGTATTCTTGCCCTTTCCGCCGAAACCGAATCCGCTGCCGTCAAACAGACCCAACAGCTTCGCCAGCAGAAGAGCCAGTATCAATATAAGTATCAGCACCACAAATGTGGCAGCCCTCCCGCTCTTTTTCTTCTTCTGATTTTTCTTTTGCTTTTCAGCGTCTTCTCTGTACATCTTCTCAACCTCTTTTTCTATGCTCATATTGATTACCTCCTGTTATCTGGCAGTATTTATAAAGGTGCAGTAAAAATTCTTATAGCTTTTGCCAAGCCTGTTCACTGCATCACTTATCTCCGAAACATCACGGAAAAGCGCACGGCTTCCGTCGTATACGAAAGCACAGAGCACAACATCCTCGCTGGCGATACCTGCTTTTGTAATTGCCTGACTGACCGCCGAATAAACATCGCTCTCGGAAGTCACAGCCGTTCTGGCAAGTTCGTTATCGCCGTTGGTGACGATAAGTTCTCCCCCGGGGGAATACCTGAGATTTATGGTCAGCATCAGCCCCTTGCCGAAATTCTCCAGCGCCTGCTGATTTGCGGCGGCATCCCTGTTAAGATGCTCCGCACGCTCCTGAGCTTTTTTTATCTCGCTGTCAGCCTGTTCTCTCATGCTTTCCAGCTTTTCATCGGTCTCCGCCCTGATCTGCTCCACCTCAGCCTGTGCCTGTGCGATGCGGCTGTCAGCGTCCTCGCGGACTTTCGTGCTTCCCTCCTGAACATTTATCATCATCCAGAAAAGCATGATGAAGATAACGTCCAGCAAGGCGGTCAGCTCGATGATGATGCCTTTATTTTTCCTCATCGTCATCACCATCTGAAATATCGAAAAGCGCTCTCAGCAGAGCTACGCCCTTTTTAGGCGAACCGCTCTTCACAGTTTCTTCCTTATACTCGGGTATATCATCGTCATCATCTGTCACCCCGAAAAGATCGCCCATAGATTTCAGAACCTTTTTCGTTGAAGTTTTACTGTGGTATTCCTCCATGACTGCGGGCTTTTCCTTTATGGTGCTGACTTTCCGCGGTGCAGTGATCGGCTCCGCAGTGATATCTTCCTGCACTGTCCTGAAATTTCTGGTGAGATATAACTCAACGCTCTTTTCGTTGTCCTCTATCTTAGCTGAAACTATGCCGTCAAGAAACTTGAATATTATGGCGAACACCAGTCCCCAGAAAGTCGAAGTAAGTGCACCGTAGAAATTGCCTGTGACATTTGTGCTGTCCGATACAAGGCTCAGCAGCGATATTACCGTGCCTAAGATACCCAGCAGCGGGAATATTCCCGTAAGGTTTACAAACAGCGAATACAGCTTGCCTGTGTTATTTCTCATCGCCACGATATCCTGCTCTCTCAGCCCTGATATGTCCCTGTCAGCCTCCCGTCTTGATGCTCCGCCGTCGGGCACAAAGACTGTCAAGTGCATTTTTTTGTACAGTTTATCAGCCGAATACTTCAGACGTCGATAAACTACCGCCGTGAAAAACGCCGCTATAAATATAAGTATATCATAACCCCAAAGGTTCATGAATATTACCGAAATAAGTTTCATAATGTGACCCTCTTTATGTATTCTTTCTGCGGAACGCTCCGCACATAACACAATAATATAATAACACATTTATCAACAAAATGCAAGAACTTTTTCAATATTTTCACGTCATTTTACACAAATCAATATTCCGCTCTGCATGACTGTAGATAATAATTTATCCTACGGACTGCTGATGTTATTGAGGAAGCCCATTTTGAAAAAGGCTTCTCAAAACGTACACAGGACAGTCAAATCGATCACTTATCATATTTTCATGCAAAAGGGGTGTTGCAACCGCAACACCCTCTAACCATATCTGAACATCAGAGTAAAAAAACATATTAACTGGTGAAATAAGCTGTTTCAGAGCGCACACCCCCAAGCCCTCTTCAAAAAAGAGGATTCAGGGGTGTTTTGTTCTGCTGATTTTTTATGCCGTTTTCAGTTCAAAAAGAGAAATTCCAAGTCAGTTTTCTGAGATCTTAGTTAAAAGCTTCTTTATGTTGTATGCAAGTCCCAGCAAAAGAAATTCAGATCTGATTTTGTTTTTGCTCCTGCACAGGAATCTTCTGAAGCCATAATTCTGTTTATTCACTCCGAATACTCCTTCAGCCTGTATGCTTAGGTTCATTCTGAACTGTCTTCCGAATTCGGTAGTTATGTTTTCCATGCTTTCAGCTCTTTGAACTTATGCGATACAGACAGGATCTTACTTCCTTTCGCCTTTGTGCAGTTCTGTTTGCAGGGACACCCTTCACAGCTTTCACATCTGTACATTGCTTTCTGCGAAACGAATCCGATCTTCGTTAGATTTGAATATAGATTGTTCCTATAACTCGGGAGCCCCCCGGACAGCTATGAAACGTCGTAAGAAAAACAAAATGGGTGAAATATCTATGCCAAAGTCCTTGTCCATCACCATTCAAAAGCATAGGACAGGTCTAATAAATGATCAACTGTTCAAGCTTTATAGATCCTTATATACAAGCAAAATTATTCGCTTATCGGATTTTCTTAGAATCAATAATCAAAAAGAACAATTGGACAGGTAAAGGTTTTTATGATAGAATAATAAAGCTTAGTAAATTGATATGAAAGCTGGGAATTAATTAAAATGAAAAAATTAAAAGATCAAAAGCATTACTGGCAGCGCTGCTGTTAGCTTTTTCATTAACAGGCTGCGCAGGAAAAAATACTTCGGGAGTAAGCTCAAAAGAAAAATCTGATTCTCTGAAGATCGGTTATCTGCCGTCCCCCGGACATCTTCTCTATTTTGTTGCACAGGAGGAGGGTATGTTCAAGGATGAAGGTCTGAACACAGAGCTTGTTATGTTCGGTGAGAACAACAGTGAACTGGCAGCTCTTGAATCTGGTAAGATAGACGTTGGTGCATTTGGCTCAAGTGAACTTGTAACATATCTCGGTGACGGACATGAAATAACTGTGTTCGGCGGTGCTATGATTGCCGGTCACGGACTTATCGTCAAGCCGGAACTTGTTGAAGGGATACCTGAGGAGAACTGGTCTCTGGATCTTCTTAAAGGTAAAAATATAGGCGTTGAGGGTGTTGACTCGGGCTATATCGTTTATCGCTCGGCTGCTAAAAAGATGGGACTTGAAAACTCAATAGATTTCAGTATTTTTGCTGACGGAGCAGATGCTTACAATTCTCTGAAAAACGATGATATAGATGCAGCGATACTTTACGCGCCTTACCGTATCCTTGCAGAGGACGAGGGATATGTAATTCTTTCAAACAGCGGTACAGTATCAGGCTTTGAAGACCATGTCTGCTGCCGACAAGCTTCACTTACATCTTCACTTGAGAAAGATCCGGATACTTATGAAGCATTCCTTCGTGCGCTTATCCGTGCATACCGTTTTTATAAGACAGAACCCGATAAAACTATCAAGGATATTCAGAAGTATGTAGATGTTGATGAAGGATCACTCAAAAAAGACACATACGATTACGACAGCCAGATAGCAAATCCTGATCCTGATATCACAGGTATGACTAATTTTTATGATGCGCTTGTCGATACAGGATTTGTAAATGAATTTGATATCTCACAGGGGCTTTCCGCAGAACTTTATGATAAGGCGCTTAACGCTGTTGTAGCAGAAGATCCTGATGATGAGGTGTATAAATATCTTCTCGATTATCACAAGGAGAGAGACAAATGAAACGAGTCAAACGACTGTTCTCAGTGACACATATTCTGTTTCTCGCCGCATTATTGATACAATTTATGCCATCACATACAAAAAAAATCGGGGATCCGAATTATTCTGCAGGATTGCTTGTTTTACTGGAGATCTTCTATATCATGTTCATCCTATTGAGGAAAAAGCAGGATCGCATTAAAACAACAAACGGTGTTTTTGGCGTGATATTTTCATTTATCGGGATATGGACTCTGCTTACTGCTAAATTTGTGCTTATACCACAGGATATATTCAAAGCTCCCGATATTGTGACTGAACAATTTGTCAGCGATCTTCCGCGGTTGATGAATGATCTCGCGGCAAGCATGATAACGATAACATTAGGATATGTACTGGCACTTATTACTGCGATCCCCATAGGATTATTCCTCGGCTGGAACGCGCAGATAGGAAAAGTTGGTGAACAGATCGCCAATTTCCTCGGTTCCATCCCACCTATCGTGTTCATTCCCTATACACTCGCACTTTTGCCAACATTTGAAAGCTGTTCTATATTTGTCATTTTTATTACAGCATTCTTTCCCATATTGTCCGGAACGATGAGCGGTGTGCAGAATATAAATAAAACTACTATTGAAAGCGCAAGGATATTCGGCCCGTCAAAACCGTATATGCTGTACAGCGTTCTGCTGCCTGCCTCGCTGCCGCAGATATTTGACGGCTGTAATATGGGATTGCTCCTGTCATTTATTCTTCTCACTTCGGCAGAAATGATAGGCGGAAACAGCGGTATAGGATTCTATATCCAGTACTACACCAATTTCGGCAATTTTACAAGGATAATGGTCGGTATAATTTTTCTCGGAACGATCGTAACTTTAGTCACTAATCTGGTAAAAGCAATAGAGGCGCGTTTTCTGCGCTGGAAAATTTAGAAAATTCAAAGGAATGAAAAACTATGGCTAAAAATATACAACTTGATCTTGAAACAGTTCAGAATCGTGAAATGCGTCTTGGTTCGATAATATCATGGGACGGAAAAGCATCAGAGCTTGTTGAACTGTCCCGTTATGAAGAACGTGCGCTCAGACATAAGGGAGAATGTCCCGGTCCCGGAAAAAACGGTGAGGGCTGCCGTTTGTGTGAGCTTAATATGCCATTCAACCAGCAGAGTATGTGTGCAAACTCCATAGCTGCCTGTCAGGCCGGTAATATCCGTGACTGCGTACTTATACAGCATTCACCGGTGGGCTGTTCAGCCAGAAATCCCGAATTTAATCTGGCATTTCGCAACGGTCTGGAACGTCGCGGCATAGAACCTCGAAATATAAACATAATGACGACCAATCTCCTTGAAAACGACATGGTATTCGGTGCGTCTGAAAAACTGAAAAGAGCTGCAAGAGAAGCTTTTGAACGCTATAACCCCAAGGCTATATTTTTCTCGATGAGCTGTTCAACCGCGATAATCGGCGAAGACCTCAGCAGTATCGCAGCTGAGATGGAAGATGAACTCGGGATACCTGTTGCACCCATGCAGTGCGAGGGATTCCGTTCAAAGCACTGGTCAACAGGCTTCGATATCTCACAGCACGCTGTTCTGAGACATATAGTAAACAAGAACCCGAAAAAGCAGCCCGATCTTATCAATATTGTCGCACTTTGGGGTACGGACTATTTTACAGATATGCTCAAACCACTGGGGCTGAGAGTAAACTATATCATGGATATAGCAAGCTTTGACGAACTTGCACAGACATCTGAAGCTGCTTGTACATCAACATTCTGTCATACTCTCGGTTCTTATTTTGCAACTGCCCTGGAGGAAGCTTATGGTGTACCTCAGATAAGAGCTCCTCAACCATACGGTTTTGCAGGTACAGATGCATGGCTTCGTGCCATTGCAAAGCAGGTAGGAAAAGAAAAAGAAGCAGAAGAATATATCGCTGCCGAGCATGAACGTGTAAGACCGAAAATAGAGGAACTTAAAGAAAAGCTTAAAGGTGTCAACGGTTTTGTGCTGACAGGTTCTTCCTATGCACATGGTCTTATATCTGTACTTCGTGATCTTGGAATTACTGTTGACGGTTCTGTCGTATTCCATCACGACCCTGTATATGACGGAGGATATGAAGAGCAGAACACGCTGAAGACACTTGTAGATACCTATGGTGATGTACCTCACTTTACCGTCAGCAAATGTCAGCCATTCCAGCTGCCTGCACTTCTCAGCCGCGTGAAAGCAGATTTCATTATCATTCGTCACAACGGTCTTGCTCCCAACGCTGCAAGAATGGGAATACCATCTTTTGCCATCGGTGATGAACATTTCCCTGTAGGCTATGACGGTATGATACGTGTAGGTGAAGCGGTACTTGATGTTCTTGCTCGTAAAAAGATGAATCAGGTACTAAAACGACACGTCGGGCTCCCATACAGTGACTGGTGGCTGAGTCAGAAGGATCCGTTTATTCTTGCAAAGCACCCCGAGGTGCTCGATGAAACAACTAAGGAGGTGCAGGACTAATGGCTAAGAAAAAACATACAACTATCACTCATCCCCACTATGCGTGTGCTATTGGCGCAGCATATACAGTATCGGCTATCCCCGGGGCAGTTCCCGTGATCAACTGCGGACCGGGATGTGTGGATCAGCAGTATTTTACAATGTCATTCTGTAATGGCTTTCAGGGTTCTGCCGGTGCAGGCGGCGGAGATATCCCGGGTACTAATTCCGGCGAGAGTGAAATAGTTTTCGGCGGCGCAAAGAAACTGGACGGAGTTATAAAGTCAGCACTGAAAATCATGAAAGGCGATCTGTTCGTAGTACTGTCAGGATGTTCTCCACAGCTTGTGGGAGATGATGTCGCATCAGTAATAAAACCATACCGCGAACAAGGATATCCCATCGTTCATGCAGAAGTTCCCGGATTCAAGGGAAATAACCTGTGGGCGCACGAGGAAGTCATTATCGCGATAATAGACCAGTTTGTTGGAGAAGCAAAGGGTGTACGCCGTCGCAAGAAGCTTATCAATCTCTGGATGGGAGCGCCTTATTTCAATACATTCTGGCGCGGAGATATCATTGAGATAAAACGTATACTCGAAGCAGCAGGATTTGAAGTAAATGTATTTTTCGGAAGTGAAAGCGCAGGTGTTTCAGAGTGGAAAAGCATCCCTAAGGCAGCCTTCAATCTTGTGCTTTCTCCGTGGCTTGATCTGAAAGTAGCTAAACACCTTGAAAAAAAATACGATCAACCTTATCTTCATATACCTGTTATCCCTGTGGGCGAGGAGGCTACAACTGCTTTTCTGCGTCAGGTAGTGGAATATGCAGGTATAGATAATACAAAGGCTGAGAAATTCATAGAAAAGGAAGCAAAAAGATACTACTATTTCTTAGACCATTTTGCAGACTTTTTCGCAGAATACTGGTTCGGATTCCCTTCAAGGTTTGCTATTGTCGGTGATGCGGCATACAATATCGCACTTTCAAAATTCCTTGCAGACCAGCTGGGACTGATACCTGTAGGACAGATAATTTCAGACAATACGCCGGTAAAATACCGAGAAGATGTTGCTGCTCTTTATAATGAGCTTTCCGAAGGTGTATACGGAAACGTTGAGTTTATCGAAGACGGTTATCTCATAGAAAAGAAATTATCTGAATTTGATTTCGGCAACAGTACACCGCTTATTCTCGGCTCTTCATGGGAACAGGATGTGGCAAAGGAAAAGAATGCCGTGCTTGTGGAAGTAGGTACTATAGCCACAGAGGAAGTGGTTCTGAACCGTACATATATCGGATATACGGGAGCACTGCAATTCATTGAAAAAGTTTATTCCGCAGCGGTCAGCGGTTAAATTGCAGATAATAATAAAGCCTGAAAGCAGATAAGCTTTCAGGCTTTGATACTATTCTCTTATTTCAAGCTCTTTTCTTACTTCCTCTAGAAATCTTTTTCCCATACTGCTCAGCGCATTGTTTTTCTTAATTATATATCCTATATTCATACTGCTCTGGATATTATCATCAGCTCTGAAAGGTATCACAATGAACTGATCGCCACAGAGCTTTTCGGAGTATATGCTCGAACACAATGTATACCCGTTCAGTCCTTCCATCAGATTCATCATTGTAGCACGGTCGGTAGCCTTTATGGTTTTCTGATAAGCGTGTTCTATGAGTATCTCTTCGGCGAAATATATCTCGTTTTCGCTCCCCTGTTCAAATGAAAGACAAGGATACGGGTCAAGCTGTTCAAAGCCAAGCTCTTTTTCCTTCGCAAGCGGATGCGATCTAGCAAGATAGACACTTGCGGAACAGACAATAAGTGAATGAAATTCAAGCTCGTTCTTTTTCAGCAGATTGTTTATCATACGCTGATTAGTTTCGCAGGTATAGATTATGCCTATCTCGCTTTTCATAGTACTTACGTCTTTTATCACATTTGCCGTTGCGGTTTCTCTCAGTGCAAGGTCAAATTGGTTTGAATCGTAATGCTTTGCCATTTCTATGAAAGCCTTGACCGCAAAAGAGTAGTGCTGCATCGAAACAGCAAAGCGTCGGCGAATATTCGTTCCTTCGCCGTATTCTTCCATTACGTCTTCATAATGTTGATATACACGTTTTATCTTTTGTAAGAATTCATCTCCCTCGGCTGTCGGAGTAACACCTTTATGCGTGCGGTGAAATATCTGTATTCCCAGCTCGTTTTCAGCATCCCGCACAGCGCCTGTAAGGGTGGGCTGTGCTATGAATAATTTTTCGGCAGCTTTATTCATTGAGCGTGATTCGGATATGGTAAGAAGATAATTGATCTGCTGTAAAGTCATAAAACACCTCGCAATAATGAATGATCATAAATAAGCATACTTCAAACATAGTTCAGTAGCAATATATTTATCATAAATTATAATACATGATCATATTATAGCCCTATATTCCCACCTTTTCAATGTGCTTAGTATGAATTTTTGCTTAATTATATCATGCTTGACCTTACAAGTCGATCAGCAGAAACAGGGTTCTGAAATAATTAACAAGAAAAGAGAAACTTAATATTTTAATGAGATACGGTTGAAAAAAGATGTGAAGGCGTAACTTAGTGCGTGATCGTCGGTTTTGTAGATCCCGGGGATATGATCCATACAAAGGGTATTCATTTTTCTGTTATTTTACTTTCTCATAAGCTCCATCAACTATTTCCCTAAATGTGTTCGGCGTGAAAGCCAGCCGTTTATTGACTATTGCAGTTAGCTATGATATAATTGGCATATATCTTTTTGATTGAGAGTAACATCACTATGCCAAAAGAAAGCTATTGGAAGCTGCTCAGCGAAAAATAATTTGAATGGAAAAAACGCTACCGATCAATTCTTTCAACTTCAAGAACGTATTCGTAAAGACAGCCGTGCAATTGTTTTCGATCTGCCCGGCAGATTCCGCAGAAATGATATGCACATGAACATTACGGCGCTGCTGAATAACGGCGTTATCACGCTTGACGATCTTTCCGAAAGTTAAGAAAATGGCGTGATCTCTTATCCTGAATAATACTTAGTGACTGAAGAAAGAAATAACATAAAACTGAAAATCGAAACGGAGATGTCTTTTTGGAAACAATAAACGGAGAATGGATCATGAAAGGCTGCGCGGAAAATGACCCGCAGCGCCTTAAAACAGTTGATGATCTCCTGTCCCTTGTTAGCAGTATAGGATTTCTGCCGCTGTTTGAAAGCGGTATCACCGGATTTTCCGTTGAAGAACGCACGACTGCCGCTTCATGGTGGACGGGCAACGCCGATACAGACCCGTGGGAATGGCGAATAATTCTTTCGGCTCACCCCGAGATCGCATACGGTAAGTTCTTCGATAAAAGAGCCGGATTTATCCACAAGGACTTCTTCCCTGTATTTGCAAACTATCGTAGGAACGGATATGATTTTGAAGCCATGTTTGACGATGAGCTTGCTTCCTATCGTGCAAAGAAGGTAATGGACGCTTTTAAGCTGAATGATGAATCAGTCGGAAAAGAAATAATGAGCAACGAACTGAAAGATATTGCCGGTTTCGGGAAAAACGGCACTGAAAAGAATTTCAGTGGGATCTTAACGGAGCTGCAAATGCAAACATATCTCATAATGTCTGATTTCAGTCAGAAGAAAAACAAAAAAGGTGAAACCTATGGCTGGCACATAGCGGTAATGGGAACTCCCGAAACAAAATGGGGATATGACTTCACAACATCCGCTTACCATGAAAAGCCAGGTGAGTCGTGGGAAAAGATAGTATCACAGGTAAAGTGTTTCTTTCGCGATGCCGATGAAAAGCAGATCAAGAAACTGCTTGCGATCAAGTATCCCGGAACGTAAACTCTGTCTTCAATAAGAAATAATAAAGAGTGATAATATAAAAACACCATCCGGAGGAATCAGTATGAAACTAGCATTATGTCAGATGCAGCCCTGCGAAAGGGTTCGGGAAAATATGGAACAAAGCCTGCGATATATCCGTGAGGCAGCCGAAAACGGTGCTGACCTGATACTGTTTCCTGAAGTACAGCTCACGCCGTTTTTTCCGCAGTTTCCGGGACAGGATGTGTCCGCTTTCGCTGTTACAATGAACAGCGATACCGTCCGCGCGTTTCAGAATGTATGCCGTGAATGCAAGATCATGGCTGTGCCGAATTTGTACCTGCGGGAAAATGACAAATATTTCGATGCCAGCATATTGATCGGTGCAGACGGCAGTATCATCGGTTTACAGAAGATGGTCCACATCGCACAGGCTGAGCAGTTTTACGAGCAGGACTACTATACGCCATCCGATGATGGCTTCAAGGTGTTTGACACGCCATTCGGCAAAATAGGAATTGTTGTCTGCTTTGACCGTCATTACCCCGAGAGTATCCGAACGGAAGCACTATTGGGTGCCGATCTCATTCTCATTCCGACTGTCAACACGAAAGCAGAACCTTCTGAAATGTTCGAATGTGAAGTACGAGTGCAGGCGTTCCAGAATTCAGTTGCTATCGCTATGTGCAACCGTGTCGGACGGGAGGACGATATGCATTTTTCAGGCGAGTCCATAGTCACCGATGCAAACGGTTCGGTGATCGCCAAGGCTGAAGATACGGCACAGCTTCTATATGCGGAGTTTGACATTTCCCAGTCACAAATTATCCGAGATAAGCGTCCTTATACTCAGCTTCGCCGGAATGAATTTTACTTATAAGGAGCATTTACAATGAACTATGATTTTGACCATATAACCGACCGCAGCGGAACGGATTCCCTGAAATGGAACACGGCTCCGGGAGAGCTTCCCATGTGGGTGGCGGATATGGATTTTCCTGCTGCACCTACTGTTCTGGAAGCATTGCAGAAACGTCTTTCCAACGGGGTATTAGGCTATTCCGACATTCCCGATGAATGGTATGGAGCGTATTCATCATGGTGGACGAAGCGACATGGGGTAAACTTTCAAAGATCGCACCTGCTGTTCAGCCCTGGAGTTCTGCCGACTATCTGTACCGCTATTCAGGAGCTGACAGATGCAGGAGATAATATCGTTGTGTTTTCGCCTGTTTATAACTGCTTTTATGACTGCATAACCAGCAACAGACGAACTGTGCTGGAATGTCCGCTGACCGAGGAAGATCTGACATACTGCATTGACTTCACACTTCTCGAACAGCAGTTCAGTCTGCCGCAGACGACCATGCTGCTTCTGAGCAATCCGCACAATCCCACGGGAAATATCTGGGACAAGGATACCTTAGCGCACATCGGAGATCTCGCCAGAAAGCATAATGTGATCGTTCTATCGGATGAGATACACTGCGACCTTACAGATCCCGATATCTGCTATGTACCTTATCTTTCTGCATCTCCCCAGCGGGCTGAAAACAGTATTATCTGTATTTCCCCGACCAAGACATTCAATCTTGCGGGGATACAGACCTCGGCTGTTGTTGTTCCCGACAGCAATCTACGCCGTAAGATCCGTGACGGACTTCATTCACGGCGCATCGATTATCCAAACCTCTTTGCGGCACAGGCAGCAGTTGCGGCTTTTACAAACGGCGGAGAATGGCTCGACGAGTTGCGAAAGTATCTGTATGGGAACAAAGAGCTTGTGCGTGATTTTCTGATATCAAACCTGCCCGAAATAAAGTTAACGCCCTCGCAGGCTACATATCTTCTCTGGCTCGATGCCCGTGCTTTGAAACCCGATCCTGGAATGACCCTTGCGCAAAGCATACGCAGACGGACAGGGTTATATCTCTCCGAGGGGACACAGTTCGGTACGGGCGGCAAGGGATTCCTGCGAATGAATATCGCCTGCCCGCGCAGCATGGTTCGGGACGGACTGGAGCGTCTTGCACGGGCGGTTTCGGAAATGACGGCTTCTGAATAAAAAAATATTCCTTAACAATTATAGGGACTGCTTCGCGGCAGTCCCTTATCTTTTTGCCATAGTATTCATTCTGCCGATCGACAAAGTCGATTTATTCAAGTTATGTATATCATTACATCGCTCCGATAGATTTAACCCACTTTTTCAGTTCGGTGACCGAAGTGTTTGCTGCGAATCGCTTTCCTTAATTGATAACTGCCGTATCAGAAACGCTGATTTTCAGTTTCTTTGTAAAATTGCCCATTCCGCTTGAACCGGATGTTGCAAACAGAACTTCTGCTGTTCTTATCCTGCCAGTTTCTGTATTTTCAGAATACGATATCACTTTTCAGTCTTCATGTCAAGTAGCGATAACGTTATCCGCCTTGCAATGATTTTTGACGCAGCAAAAATATATCTTATCCCGAATTTGCTGAATTATAGGCGTATAAAAGATGACCACGTTATCACATAAACTTATCTCGAATGCGCTTGTTTACAAAATATTCATTTGCCAAGTTGATATGAAATGTTATTTCACAGAATAGTTTACATTTAGTTTTAAAAAAATGACATCATCGGCATTTGCAGCTTTCTCAGTGACAACGTTATCTCATTTTCGGATTGACGGTATGAAAAAAACGTGATATAAATATAATCAATCAATATAACAGCGATTTATAAATTCATTCTATATCAGCTTATAGAAAAGCCTTAGCAGAAACGAGGTAATACCATATGAGTGCGTATATAAGGACAGAAAACTTATATAAATCATTCTATAATAAGAAAGAGAAAAATGATGTGCTGAAAGGCATAGATCTTAATATAAACAAAGGCGAAATATTCGGCATAGTAGGTTTTTCGGGAGCAGGTAAATCTACGCTGGTGCGTTGTATAAACCGCCTGGAAGAACCAGACAGCGGAAAGGTCTGGATAGGCGATACCGAGATAACAGCACTGAACAAAAAACAGCTTGCAGAAAGACGCAAAAAGATAGGCATGGTATTCCAGCAGTTCAATCTTTTCGATTCGATGACGGTGTTCCAGAATATCGCATATCCGCTGAAGCTGGTCAAAACTCCCAAAAAGGAGATAGAATCCAAAGTGGATAAGCTGTTAAAGCTTGTAGGTCTTTCTGATAAGAAATACGCATATCCCGGCTCTCTTTCAGGCGGTCAGAAACAGCGCGTAGGAATAGCAAGAGCCCTTGCCAACGATCCCGATGTTCTGCTTTCGGACGAAGCAACAAGTGCTCTCGACCCGCAGTCAACACTTTCGATACTTGACCTGCTGGAACAAGTCAACAAAGAACTGGGTGTAACTATAATAATGATAACCCACGAGCTTGAAGCTGCAAAGCGGATATGCAGCAAGGTAGCAGTGCTTGAAAACGGAGTTATAACCGAGAGCGGAAAAACAAGCGATATCTTTCTCGATCCCCAAAGCTCAACAGGAAAGATATTCCTTGAGGTATACAAAGAGTTCAGACAGAATGAAACATTTACAGGAGGTGGCGGAATATGAGTTTTTTGAAATACTCGTTCTGGGAAGTTGTAAAGCACGCATTCAGCAAAGAGGTGTGGGATACGGTATTCCCCGCTGTATGGGATACCTTATATATGGTAGCTCTCAGTGCAGTGATAACCCTTGTGCTTGGTATCCTGTTGGGAATAGGACTTTCGGTGATATCCAAGGATGGCGTAAGACCAGTACCGGTGCTTAACGAAACAGCGGGAACGATCGTGAACTGTCTGCGTTCACTTCCATCGATGATAATGATAATTGTAACGCTTCCGCTGGCAAGGGCGCTGTTGGGACAAAGCTACGGATCAAATGCTTGTATCATAGCTCTTGCGGCAAGCTGTATACCAATGTATGCAAGACTGGTTCAGGGCGCATTCGTCGAGATACCAAAGGGCAAGATAGAAGCCGCAAAGGCTATGGGATCAAGTTCAGCAGCGATAGTCTTCCGTATAATGCTCCCCGAAGCCATACCTTCTATAATAAGAGGTTTCACGGTAGCACTTATCGGTATAATCTCCATGACAGCACTTGCCGGAAATTTCGGTGCAGGCGGCATAGGCGATATTGCAGTGCGCTTCGGATTCAACAGATTTTATCATGATATGCTGATAGCTTCCGTACTGGTGCTGATCGTAATGGTACAGGTCGCTCAGCTGGCGGGAGATCTTATCTCCAACCTTATACTCAGGAAAAGACATCTCATTTAGCAACAAACGGCAAAAGTCGTTATATATAAAAGAAAAGTAAAATGAAAACACTTAGGAGGAAATTATTATGAAAACCAAGAACATCATCGCAGCTGCTGTTGCAGCAACACTCATCTCAGCTATATTCACAAGCTGCGGCTCAGAAAACTCTACCCTTGCCGCGCCTGCAACAAAGAAAGCGGAAAATGGCAAGGAGCTTACAGTTATAAAGGGTCTGGCAGACCTTACACCTCACAGCGAGATACTGGAATATATCGAACCTGCACTTAACGAAAAGGGCTATACGGTAGAACTTGTCAGCACAGCTTCCGACAGCACCTGGAACGAAAAAGTTGAGAACGGCGAGGTAGATTTCAACTATATGCAGCACGAACCATATCTTAAAGAATGGAATGAGATCAATAACGGTGATCTTATCAATATAGGAAATATCCATGTTGAACCTATCGCAGCTTATTCCGAAAAGTATGATTCTGCCGATGAAGTGCCCGATAACGCAACAATAGTTATACCCAATGATGCTACTAACGAGTACAGAGCTCTCCGCATTCTTGAACAGCAGGGCTGGATAAAACTAAGACAGACAGAAGACATACGTGCAAGTGTAGATGATATCGAAGAATTCATCAAGCCCATCGAGATAACTGAGCTTGATTCGATACAGATAAACACGCATATCAGCGAGTTCGATGTATATATCAACAACACCAACAAAGTCATCGAAGCAGGTCTTGATGCAACAAAGTACCTGTTCCGCGAGGGTGAGGATTCACCTTATGCAAATATCATCGTGACAACACCCGACAAGAAGGACGATCCAGGTCTGAAAGCGTTGGTGGAAGTTCTTGAAACAGAGGACACCGCAAAGTTCATAATCGAAAAGTACAACGGTGCGGTCGTTCCGGTAACTAAAATATCTGAGTAAAAAGCTATATATTTTACCTCATTGCAACCATATAAAACATCTTTATCAACCATAAGTATAAAACAATCCATTGCCCCTACAAAAACGGCAGATGTAGATTTCCTACATCTGCCGTTAGTTAATTTTATTATACATAATATAGTCAGAAAAAAGCTATCTGTGATTCTTTTATCTTTGTTCAAGTCACGACAGTGATCGGCATAAAAAAATAATTCCCTTTGACAAGCAAATTAGCACTGCAATTGACGAGAGGAATCATAGCTTTACACCCTATTTCTTATCTTGCTGATATTTCGTTCAAATTCACCTGAATCAAGCCAATCTGACAGAAAATACTGCTCAAGCATCGGGACTGTACAGGAATAGAAACCAGATACAAAGTCCGTAGAGATATTCTGCACCCGAACCGATCACAATCTGCTCAGTTGTAACATTGATATTCCTGCTTCTTGCAAGATACCGACATATAGCCTCATCTGTGCAAGTTCCTTATTCAGCTGATACTGTTCACTCATATCCAAAACCTCATTTCTTGTTTTTTTACAGTATAGCAGAAATTGGTCTGACTGCATATAGCCAGTTGCGTATTATTTTATCATGCCAGTTTATGGTGAGTGATTCTAAATAACGAATCGCGTGTTTGATGAACCTTGCCATTGAGTACGATAGCGTTACATAAAATTTATAGCCGCATACCAAAGCTTCTTATCATCTTACTGCGATTTTTTTATTTACATATAATAATAATTGGTAGCTTAATCAGCAAAATGCTGACCCTGCATAAAGCATTGTCAGCATTTTGATTTTCAGCTTTAATTTGCGATATGTGCATACCGAGATGTACGATCATAAGCACAATATACATGAACCAATCTTCACTCAAACTTCTTTCCCGCGTTCCATGCGCCGCCTGCTATCCCGCCTATCACGCGGTAGGCTAATGCGGACGAGTCGAACACCAGCGGACCTACCTTGTCTAGATCGACTTTATCATCGGTCAGGACATTTTCATCTGCTTTCAAACCGACGATCTGAGCCACCACTCTTGTCGAACCGTACTCTTCGATTATATCCTTGACATTGCATTCCAGAGCAACAGGCAGCTGGTCGATTATGGGCGCGTTTACCTTATCGGACTTGGTCACGGTGAAGCCAGCCTTTTCAAGCTTATCGGGTACCTGAGCCTGCGATACTATTCCAACATAGTCAGACTCAGCTATGAATTCCTTTGTGGCAAAGCTAACGGTAAACGCCTTGTTCAACTTGATGTTTTCGGTAGAAACATGGTCTCCTAGAGTTATGGAGATAAGGTCTCCCCCTGCCTGTCCCGCCCATGCTGCATTCATGGCATTGGGCTTTCCATACTTGTCATAGGTTGCTATGATGAACACCGGGAGCGGTGTTACAAATCCTTTGTCAAAGCTTTTTTTCATATGAACATCTCCTTGATATTATTAAAACAGAACCAGCAGTTATTTCCGTATTATTCTTTCAGACCGCTTTCCATTTTATCAGTTTTTTCTCTGCTATGTCCAGCAGAACATTCAATATGGTTATTACAGCGCCAACAACGAATATTCCCGCAAGCACTCTGGCATAATCAGCATAGTCGGAATATTTCTTAATGAAAAAACCAAGCCCGCTGGTGGCACCTATCATCTCTGCCATGATGAGTATCATGAATATGGTGGAAATCTGAATTTTCAGACTTCCGACAATCGACGGAATACTGTAAGGCAGGATCACCTTAAAAAGCATGGTTGGTGTACTGACATTCATTGCCTTTGCCGAATCTATCAGTCTGCTGTTGATACTGCCTACCCTGTTTATCATTCCGAGGAATATTGGCCAGAACATACCAATGCCTATTACAGCGATAGATGCCGATGTAAATGTGGGCATAAGCGCGATGAGATAGGGGGTATATACCATGGGGGGAATCGGGCTGAGTACTTTGGCGATGGGTGTGAAATCATTATTAAGCCTTTTTACCCAGCCCACTATCATACCAAGTATATTTCCTGTGATAAGAGCTATTGAAAATCCGATTACCAGTATCATCAGCGAATGACCTATTCCCTCTGCGATAAATTGGCTGTCCTTCAGGAATACTTCAAATACATTCTCCATCGGTGGAGAAAGCACTGGGTTTCCATTGCCGAGTATACGGAAATTTATATCCCATATCAGGAACAGACTGTATATCAGCACGGCGATATCAGGATGATATTCATCTTTTTTTATGACTGCCCTTGCAGTATGGTAGAGCCAGATAAACCCCATGATAAAAACATAAACAGTGTTTTTCGGTGCGCTGACCTTTCCTTTTATAAATGAAAGTGTTATCACTGTTCCCGCGAAAAGTGTGACGATTGCTATGTTCAATATTATTTTTCCGACAGAGTATGTTTTCTCACTGCCCTGCGTTTCCAATGAATTTAATGTCCTTGCGTCTGTCATGCAGTTCTCACCTTCACTTCTGTGAACAGATCCAGCAGTTCATGACGAAGCTGATCGTATCTGTTCAGTCTTATCAGTTCTTCTCTTGGAGTATCCGCGGGAAGTCCAACATTTACTTCCGTCCTGATCTTATGAGGCTCCATGAAGTATACCTTGTCAGCCAGAACAAGAGCTTCATCGATATCATGGGTGATGAATACAACGGTCTTCTTTTCGCCCCGCTTTTTGCATAGCTCTATGCTGAGTTCCTGAAGCTCTATACGCTTCTGAGGGTCGATTGCACCGAATGGTTCGTCCATTAGGAGTATATCAGTATCCATGGCAAAAGCTCTAGCCAGTGCGACACGCTGCTGCATTCCACCTGAAAGTTCGTGAGGATATTTGTCTGCACTGTCAGCAAGACCTACCAGTTCAAGATATTCCTCTGCCCTTTTTGCGATCTCTTTTCTGCTTTTGAGCAAGCCTGCTTCCTTTATTCCGAACATTATATTCTTTTTGGCTGTCAGCCACGGAAACAGCGAATAGTGCTGGAAAACCATTCCTCTGTTTACATCCGGACCTGTCACAGGTTTGTCGTTTATAAGTATCTCACCCTTTGTGGGAAACTGTAGTCCCAGCAGCAGAGATACCAGTGTACTCTTACCGCAGCCAGAAGGACCGATAAGGCAAGCGAACTCTCCCTCTTCTACCTTAAAGTTCAGACCATCAAGGATATTTACAGCTTTGTTATCAGCTTCATAGCTGAATGAAACATTACGAAATTCTATTTTACTCATTATCGGTTCCTCCTTATAATATCATCTTTTAAACATCGTATTTGTCCGAGAATTCTTTAAGTGCAAGATAATCAGGGTCATCGGGGTATTCTTTAAGAATCTCATCCAGCGCTTCGCGGAAGATCTCAGTGTTGACATTTCCGCTTATATCAGCATCTTTTATTATGCCTTCACCTATAAGATAAGCTGCATAATCCACAACTCTGTTCTTGGCAGGGTCGGGATTGTAACGCGAAGCATAATCACCATAAAGTGCCTCTGTAACATATTCCTCAGTCTGACCTGTCTGTCTTACCATTATATCTATGGCATTGTCGTGATCGTTGAGTATCAGTTTGTATGCCCTTATAAGGCCGCGCTGATATGCTACAAGTTCAGCGTGCTTTTCTTCAACTACTTTTGAAGTTGTTGTCTGACGGCAGCAGGGATAGCATGGATCGATATCACCGACTTTAATACCCAGATCAAGCCCGAAATTCTTGGCTGTCTGTACACCGTCAGCTGTGATGTAACCCACATCTACCTGGCCCTTTGATACCGCCTGCACTATCGAGGTATCATCATTGAGGTAATCTATCTCGATATCCTTTTCAGGAACTATGCCTATCTCACGGAGTTTTGCACGTATGATGTTATCGCCTGTGTAGCTTCTGGCTGATGCCCATTTCTTTCCTGCCCAGCCCGAAAGTTCAGCAAACTGATCTGAATTTTCCGGCTTGGTGATTATAGCACCGCCCTCCTGCGCTGAACCGCCGAAGAATATAAGATCCTGTCCCTCAGCCATGAACTGTAACTGAAGTGTGATACCTACAGGCACAACATCCACCTTACCTGTAGACAACGCAGTTAAACTGTCAGCGGTAGAGAGAAGAACATCACAGTTTACTGTCACGCCTTCCTCTTCAAAATATCCCTGATCGTAAGCAACCGTTGTCAGCGCAGACTTTATGGATGACGGGAACCATGCAACTTCCAGTGTACCAACGTTCTCTTTTTTGACACCGCTCGATGACTTCTTATTCGATGAACTTCCGCAGGCTGTCAGGCTGCCTGCAAGCAGTGATGCTGCGATAAGTACTCCAATAGCTTTCCTTACTCTTTTCTTCATAAATATCTTCCTTTCGCGATTATCAGATAGTGGGCTTATCCGTTTCGGGCAGACCCGTGATATAATGGTATGGGCTCTTACCGTACCACTGCTCCTGATATGGAAGTTTGGTATGGGCTGAGATATTTCTTGCATAGGCTGTATTTTTCAGTGTTCTCTCTATCCTCTTTGCAAGTGAATATGCTCCTGTAAATCCGAAATATGTAAATCTCTGGGCAAACAATGTCAGCGAGGGGACACCTGCCTTTACCAGCCATACGCCCACAGATGGGTGAGATATTGCAATATCTGGTTTAAGCTTGTATACCATGTTTACCAGCTCGTTTGCCTGAGTTGAAACCGCATTCTGAACATCGCCTATCTTTTCCTGAACTTCGCTGAACAGCTGATCTCCGAATTCATCATAGTTGAAGTTTCTGAAACCTACAACTTTAAGTCCTATCTCATCTGCCAGAAGTCCAGTTGCACCGATACGCAGGAATCCTCCGCTGATGAGCACTTTCTTGCCCTCGACATTCTTTCTTATGGGTTCAAGAGCCTTTTTAAGTTTCTCGGTCTCCTTTTTCAGCAGAAGATCTGCTTCCTTTTCAAGCCCGAAGAACTCAGCTATGGCTTTTATGAACTTAACTGTCTGCTCGGTACCAATGGGTATAGTTGGCAGTATATAAGGTATGCCGAATTCTCTCTTCAGGAATTCAAGAAAGTACACATCATGCACGTGGCAGAAGCTGACATTCAAGGCTGTCTCCGTGATGAATCTCCAGTCATCGGGTTCTTTGTACTCAACGAATATATTAACGTTGATACCCAAGGCATTCAAAAGTCTCTTGATCTCTTTTTCATCTCCTGGACCTATGGACCATGCATTGTACAATGTCACTGTACGGCTCTTCTTATATTCATAACGCTGTTTTTTCAGCTCATAGTCGGGGTCGCTCTTGTCAAAGGGGGTATAGTCGATATACTTCTTGGGTTCAAACCCGAATCTATGCATGATGCCGTGATATACAACGTCGTATGCAGAAGAGAATACCTTAGCGCCAAAACCGGGACAGTGCAGAGGAACTACCGTAGCTGTTACCTGTTCCTGCGCGTGGTTTACAACACTTTCGATATCATCACCGATAACTCCGGGGGCACAGGTGTTGCAGACGAATATAGCTGTGGGTCGAAAACGTCTGTCGGCTTCGATTATGGTTTTATAAAGCTTTTCGTTTCCGCCGCTTATAACATCGGTCTCTGTCAGATTTGTACTCAGCCATCTTGCGCCTTCCATCTTAACGCCACGTGCCGCACCGTACTGCTTTATACTGAAATCAATACCATGGGACTGTGAACCACAACCAACAGGGCCGTGCATTATAACTACCGAATCTTTAGTTGAGAATGATATCAGAGTTGATACACCCATCTGGCAGAACATTGCCTGCGTAAAACTGCGGTCGCATCTTCCGAGACATCCCGCGCATGAACCGCTCCTCAGATCACTGGTGCATCCGCCGAAAGCATAGGCTGTGGCTCTCTGCCTTTCTCTGGGATTCGGTACCTGCACATCAAAATTAACATCGAATTTCATATATCTTTACCTCCCCGATACCTGTGCTGTTATCAGATCTTCCAGCAGTGCAAGTCCACCGTTGAAGCCTGCGTAAGTTTTGTTGAGTATTATACGGCTCATTGCAGGAAAGCTTATGTTCAGGAAATTGCCGTTCAGCACCTGCGAAAGCTTTCTGTCGATAGAACTACCGAGCACGAATGCAGGCTCAAGTTTTTCATAATAGGTATCCGATAAATACTGCGGGTCGTTCTGTGTGATGTACTGCTGTATCTTTGAGGTATCCGTTTCAAATACCAGCTTCGGGCGATATTCAAAGGGCAGTTCTTCAAAATGCCTGCGGATAAGCTCCTTGTTTTTATCCCTGAGTTCGTCGGTTATAAATACATACTCTGGCAGCCAGCCTATCTCGTTATCGAGGTACTGTGCGTAAGGCAGAGCCTGTGTTGCATTGTTGACTACCACTGCATAGTTCTGGAAATCCGTATCTGCAATAACATCGGTGGCTCTGTCAACATAGCTGTAATAACGCTGAACTTCTTTTTCAAGAGCCTTTTCGGCAAACTCCCTGTCAATGCCCAGCTTTTCTGCGACTTCAAGGGCAAACTTAACGGAAGCATTGCTGCCTATGGGAAGATCGGTAACTATATAATCTATGCCGTGCTTTTCCTTAGCCGCCTTTGCAGCCCTTACTCCGTTTATTGGTGAAAGCACTATATTCAGTGATGCTTTGCCTGCATTTCTGATATCATCAATGGTCTGGTCGGGTGTAACGAAAGTTGTCGCTTTGACACCTATCAGGCTAAGTATGCGTCTTATCTCTTCAAGGTCGCCTCTGAAAAACGGATCATATGCGGGAACAATTCCCAGCAGGTTGACCAGCTTTTCATCTTTTTCTTTAGTTACAGGTATGTACTGTTCAAAAAGGCTCTTTATCACTATATCATAACCGTAGTAAGAGTTACCCTTGAATCCGCCGGTATCTACGAATATCAGAGGATACTCAGGTCTTTCAACCTCACTGATGACTGCTTCAACATCATCTCCGATAAGGTCAGTCATACAGCTTGTAACTACTACAAAAAGGTCGCCGTCCATAACATCGTAGGCTGCAAGTATCTCTTTTCTGAGCCTCTCAGCACCGCCGAAGATAATCTCCTTTTCGCTGACATTTGAGCTGGGCAGTGAAGCACCACCGCAGTAACCAACTCCCAGATATCCGCCGTAAGCAAATGAATTGGTCAGCTGACCGCCACAGCCCTGTGCTCCGTGTATAATAGGTATTACTCTCGGAAGAGAGGTAAGAGTAGCAAGTGCTCCTCCGAGCATACATGAAAACCTTGGTCTTTCTATAAATGACATGATATCCCTCCTAATCAGGCAAGTTCCGCAGGCTGATCGAACAGTGCGGTACTTAGGTAACGTTCACCGGTATCCGGCAGAAGCACAACTATGCGCTTGCCTTTATTCTCCTTGCGCTTAGCAAGTTCTATCGCCGCAAACAATGCTGCACCCGATGATATCCCCACCAGCAGACCTTCAAGCCTTGCCGCTGTACGTGCAGTTTCCAGTGCTTCCTTGTTCTTCACCCTGAATATCTCATCGATGACTTCCCTGTCGAAGATATGTGGCACAAATCCTGCGCCTATGCCCTGAATAACATGAGGACCGGGAGCTTCTCCAGAAAGCACAGATGAATCATAAGGTTCAACAGCAATCACCTTTGTATCGGGATCATTCTGTTTGAGAGCTCTGCCCGTACCTGTGACAGTTCCGCCTGTACCGACACCTGCAACGAAGTAATCTACCTTGCCATCGGTATCTCTTATGATCTCCTGTGCAGTAGTCTTTGTATGTACCTCGGGATTTACAGGGTTATCGAACTGCTGAGGGATAAATGAATCCTCTATGATAGCATTGAGTTCTTCAGCCTTGCGGATAGCACCTTTCATTCCATCTGCCGCGGGAGTAAGTATCACCTTTGCCCCAAGCTGAGTTACCAGCCTTCGGCGTTCAATGGACATACTTTCGGGCATTGTCAGTATAACTTTATATCCCTTGACAGCACCGACGAATGCAAGACCAATACCTGTATTTCCGCTTGTGGGTTCGATTATTGTATACCCTTCTTTGAGAAGTCCTTTTTCCTCAGCATCGTCTATCATCGCAAGGGCTATCCTGTCCTTTACACTTCCCAGAGGATTGAAGTATTCAAGCTTTGCATACACCTCTGCATAAAGTTCCTCATCTCCTGCCAGCCTGCTTATTTTTAAAAGCGGCGTATTGCCTATAAGCTCTGTCAGATTTTCTGCTACCTTTGACATGATCACATCACCTTTCCTTACTTACCGCTGCGTTTTCTGTACTCTACGATCTTTTCGATCACGTAATCCGTATCAGAACCGGGCATTTCAAAATATTTCTTCTTTTGTATCTCAAAATATCTCTGTATCCTGCTGCCGATGCGTGCAGCGATCACATACTGGCAGTCTTCTACCAGTTCAAGTCTGGCTTCTGCACCTCTGTGGTCACCGCTGCAGCCATCCTGATTTCCAAAGGATACAGTTTTTTCTTTGGCGGAAATATTATCTTCGATACGATAGATATCAAAACGTGAAGCAGAACCGAAATGCTGATCTACTTTATGTCCGTCCGCCGTAGCAACTGCTATACGATATTGGCTCATAAATTTTTAACTCTCCTTATCAATATGATTTATAGTTATTGGTTAAATTCATACCTAATAGATTTGATTTATATGTCATATCTGTCTTTATTGATTTTTATTATATCATAAAATTTGCTTTCGTCAACGAAAATATAGGGCAACGTTATCATCACATTTGATTATCCACAAATAATTCGATGGCATTTGTAAACGAATAATGAGCAAAATATCTCATTGCAGTTAATTTCCATAGATTTACAGTTTTTGGTTTCACAGGAAAAGCGTTAAAATCTAAATACGTGATAACGTTACATCCCATGAAAAGCATTTTTTCAGGGCATTGAGCAGATCAAGGCTGTTATGAAAATTTCATTTATCTGCCAATTTATGATAATTGATATCACCAAAGCAAGATCTGCAATATAAAAACGGCTTGTCCGCTAATGGAACAAGCCGTTTACTTATAATATTGATATATTGAAAGCAGAAATATAATCAAAGCTCGCTCATTTCCTGAGCTATGATATCTTCTGTATCTGCCATGGCACGCATGGTCAGTTCAAGAAGCTTGTCAAGCTCCCAGCCAAGCTGATCTGCACCTCTGCCGATGACTTCTCTTGAACAGCCTGCGGCAAAGCCCTTGCTTTTGTATTTCTTTTTCAGTGATTTAAGCTCCATATCCTTGGTGCTCTTTGAAGGTCTCATAAGAGCCGCCGCACCTATAAGACCTGTCAGTTCATCAGCCGCGAACAGAACTTTCTCCATCTCGTGGACAGGTTCAACATCTATAGTAACTCCGCAGCCCACAGTTATGCCGTAACCGTGGGAACATACTGCGTGTATGATATCGTCGCTGACACCGCCCTCTTTAAGCAGTTCGGGAGCTTTTATGCAGTGTTCCTCCGGGTATATCTCAAAATCAATATCATGCAGAAGACCAACTATCCCCCAGTATTCAGCGTCATCACCGTAACCGAGTTCGTTAGCATACCATTTCATCACCGCTTCAACGGTAAGTGCGTGCTGCAAATGGAAATGATCCTTGTTGTACTTTCTGAGCAGTTCAAAAGCTTCGTTTCTTGATATCATTTTTTCTCCTCCTCATTATATAAACAAACTCATATCGCTTTGTTCGCCCGAACCAATAAAAGTAGCCGCACCGCCCAGCTCTACACCATCTATCAGCTCTTCACGATGTATCCCCATTATATCCATGGACATCTGACAGGCAACAATTCGCACGCCCTGGGCTTTTGCCGAATCTATCAGTTCTTCAAGAGAATCAACGCCCTTGCTTTTCATCACGGTGCGTATCATCTTTGCCCCCATTCCGCCCATATTCATGCGGGAAAGTCCCAGCTTTTTAGTACCTCTTGGCATCATGAATCCGAACATTTTTTCAACTATATTCTTCCTGACACTGACCTTTTCGGGTCGGCGGAGGATATTCAGCCCCCAGAAAGTGAAGAACAAAGTGACTTTCCTGCCCATTGATGCTGCTGCATTCGCCATAATGAAAGCTGCTATGGTCTTGTCGAGATCACCGCTGAAAAGCACGAAGGTCTTTCCGTTAGGACGAACATCTGCTGGTTTCTTAGGCGGCTGTTTTTCTATGACTGCTTTGATCTCTCTGCCGTCATTTTCAAGACTTACCAGCCTGTTGCCTGTGCTTTCACACCAAACGGCTATATCCGAAGAAAAAGCGGCTTCGTCCGATACGATATACAAACGCTGGCCGTAAGCCAAATCTTTCAGTTCTTCGGCTGTACGCACCACAGGACCGGGGCAGCAAACTCCCCTAAGATCAAGTTCGCGGTGCGGAAGAGTTTCTTTCTTCTCTTTGTAAGCGGCATATCCGCCGTCGATATTGTAAGCATCATATCCCATATCAGTAAGTATCTCGGTTATCTCCTCGCTGAGGTCGCCTGTTGAGCACATGACATATACAGGCTTGTTTTTATCAATTTCGGAAAGCCTTTTTGTAAGCACTGAAAACGGTATGTTCACCGCGGAATCTATTGGCTTTATCTGAACCTCGTATTCCTCGCGGATATCCAGCAAAGTAATTCCGCTTTTGTCGATTTTCAAAAAATCTTCTGCCGAGATATGCTTGATTATAGTTTCTTCCATTACACCATCTCCGTTTCCATGACCATATTATATTTATGATACACCTTTTCTGAAAGGATTTCAATGAAGAAAAAATTAATAACATATTAAATCTATTGACTTACTATGATATTAATGATATAATACCAAAGGAAAAATATCTAAGGAGGATCACTGATGCTGGATCAGTTTTCAAGAACACAGCTGCTTATCGGTAAAGAGGGCATAGACAAGCTATCTTCTGCCAGGGTGGCGGTGTTCGGTATAGGCGGCGTGGGAGGATATGTCTGTGAGGCGCTGGTGCGAAGCGGAGTTGGGGCTTTCGACCTTATCGACGATGACAAGGTGTGTCTGACAAATCTCAACAGACAGATACTTGCCACCCGCAAGACCGTGGGCAGGTACAAAGCTGAAGTCATGGCGGAGCGCATGATGGAAATAAATCCGAAGGTGGATATACGCATTCACAAATGCTTCTTTCTGCCCGAAAATGCCGATGACTTCCCTTTTGAGGAATACAGCTATGTCATTGACGCGGTGGATACCGTTACAGCAAAGCTTGAGATAATAATGCGTGCAAAGGCGAAGAAAGTCCCGATAATAAGCGCTATGGGTGCAGGCAACAAACTGGATGCGGGACGTATGCAAATAGCCGACATCTACGATACAAAGGTATGTCCACTTGCAAGGGTCATGCGTTACGAGCTGAGAAAGCGAAATGTCAGTGAACTCAAAGTGGTGTACTCGGACGAGATACCCACCCGCCCTATTGAAGATATGTCCATAAGCTGCCGCACACATTGTATATGTCCCCCCGATGCGAAACACAAGTGTACCGAACGCAGGGATATCCCGGGAAGTACAGCTTTTGTACCTGCTGTGGCGGGTCTGCTTATTGCAGGCGAGGTCGTAAAGGATATCACCACAGGCTATCACAAGGCAAAGAAAAGGAGATAAAATATGTCAGCGGATATCATTATAAAACAGGCGGAGCTTTCCGACCTTGACGAGCTTCATTATATTGAATGTCTTGCTTTTCCACCCGAAAAGGCAGCATCGAAAGAAGCCTTTGAATACCGTCTTACACATTTTCCTCAGTGGTTTTTCAAGGCTGAGATAGCGGGACAGATAGTCGGTCTTATCGACGGCAGCCGTTCCAAAAAGCCGTATATTACCGATGACCTCTACGAGCAGGACGGCGGTTTTGATGACAGAGGTGAAAATCTGCTGATATACGGGCTTGCTGTACACCCTGATTTTCGCCATAAAAAGATAGCTCACAGGCTTATGACACATATACTTTCTTCGGCAAGATCGGCAGGAGTAAATCATGTTTCACTTACCTGCAAGGAATCGCTGATAGGCTTTTACGAGAGCATGGGATATACAAACCATGGCATCTCGGAATCGGTAAAGGGAAATGTTGTGAGCTATGATATGGAAATATATTTTGACAAATAATGAGGGCTGTATATGAGCGATATCACGATACGAAAAGCCGCTGTCAGCGATGCAAAAGAGCTTCTTGATATATATTCTTACTATGTGAAAAACACAGCTATCACCTTTGAATATGAAGTACCGAGTGCCTATGAATTTGCGGGCAGGATAAGGGATATCACCAAACGATATCCATATATTGTAGCCGAAAGTAACGAAAAGATCATCGGTTATGCTTATGCCCATGAATTCATAGCACGCAAAGCGTATGACTGGTCGGCAGAAGTTACCATTTATGTTGACCACAATAAAAGGAAAACGGGTGTTGGCAGACTTCTATATAACGAACTGGAAAAATGTATGCGGGCTATGGGTGTAATTGATCTTTACGCCTGCATAGGTGTGCCAAACGGTGAAGCTGACGAATATATAGACCGAAACAGTGTGGATTTTCATGAACATATGGGCTATGAACTCAAAGGAACTTTCTCGAAAAGCGGATACAAATTCATGCGGTGGTATGATATGGTATGGCTTGGCAAGACCATAGGCGAACATCTTGATGTACAGCCCGATATAACAGCATTTTGCGAAACAAAGGAAGGTGCGGAATATGGCACTGACAAATGAACAGATAGAGCGATATTCCAGACACATACTGCTTAAAGAAGTCGGTGTACGTGGGCAAAAAAAACTGCTTGGCGCAAAGGTCCTGGTGATAGGCGCTGGCGGTCTTGGCTCACCTGCTTTGATGTACCTTGCGGCAGCAGGAGTAGGCACCATAGGCATAGCAGATGCCGATAATGTTGATATCACAAATCTGCAAAGGCAGATAATCCACGGCACTGAGGATATCGGAAAGCCTAAAATTGAATCCGCAAAAGAGACCATAAATGCTCTTAATCCCGATGTGAATGTGATCACATATCATGAATTCATATCCTCTGAGAATATTCTCGGAATTATCAAAGACTACGATTTTATCATCGATGGCACAGACAATTTCGCGGCAAAGTTTTTGATAAACGATGCCTGTGTTATGGCTGAAAAGCCTTTCTCTCACGCAGGGATACTGCGTTTTCAGGGTCAGCTTATGACTTATGTACCACACAAAGGTCCATGCTATCGCTGTGTTTTCACTGAGCCTCCCGAAAAAGATGCTGTGCCATCCTGCAAGGAAGCGGGAGTCATCGGGGCTATGGCGGGAGTGATAGGAAGCTTGCAGGCGCTTGAAGCCATAAAATATATCCTCGGTATAGGCGAACTGCTTACAGGAAATCTGCTGACATATAACGCACTGACTATGGAGTTTCGGAAAGTCCCTCTGCCGAAAGAAACATCAGGCTGTGCAGTATGCGGTGATCACCCGACAATAACTGTGCTGAAGGACAGCAATTACGAACCTCCCGAGTGCCAAATATAAAATTATGATATAATTAGATTTTTACGAAAGGTGATATAAATGGAGATGCCAAATGACATAGAACTTTCAGTTGTGAAAAAGTTCCGTCAGACCATATGGTCAAAATTTCTCAAGGGAATAAAAGAATACGACCTGATACAGGAAGGCGACAAGATCGCTGTCTGTATCTCGGGTGGCAAGGATTCGATGCTGATGGCGATGTGCATGAAGCGTCTGCAAAGGTATTCAAAGATACCCTTTGAAGTAGTATTCCTGGTAATGAATCCCGGCTACAATGAGATCAACTATCAGAAGATAATAGAAAATGCCGAGCTTTTGCAGATACCGATACAGGTGTTTGAAACAGAGATATTCGATGCTGTGGCAAAGGTGGATCAGCACCCCTGCTATCTCTGCGCAAGAATGAGAAGAGGATATCTTTACAAGACTGCAAAGGAACTGGGCTGCAACAAGATAGCACTGGGTCACCACTTTGATGATGTTATCGAAACTATCCTCATGGGTATGCTTTACGGTTCACAGGTTCAGACCATGATGCCCAAGATTCACAGCGAGAACTACGAGGGTATGCAGCTTATCCGCCCTATGTATATGGTGCGTGAGGAAGATATAATCAAGTGGAAGCAGTACAACGACCTGCAGTTTATCCAGTGCGCCTGTCGTTTCACCGAGAACTGTACCATGTGCGATAACGGCGGAGGCGGTTCAAAACGTCAGGAAGTTAAAACTCTGCTTAAACAGCTGAGGGCGAAAAGTCCTGCCATAGACATGAACATATTCCGCAGTGTTGAGAATGTGAATTTGCAGACCATAATCTCATATCACCGCGGTGAAGAGTATCATCATTTTCTGGATGATTTCGATGAGGGCAGAAGCGTCAGAGGAACAGTGGCGGAGGTAAGCGATGAGTAATATCTATCTTGATTATTCTGCCGATACGCCCGCCGATGAACGTGTGCTTTCTGTATATACCGAAACAGCGAGAAATGCTTTTGCAAACCCCAATTCTCTCCACAGCGAGGGCAGAAAAGCAAGATCCGCAGTGGATGATTCTCTTGTAAAAATCTCGGAACTGTTGGGTGTATCTACCGATGAACTGATATTCACAAGCGGGGCAAGCGAAGCAAATAATCTGGCGATAAAGGGCATAGCCCACAGCCGCAGGCGCAAGGGTAAGCACATCGTTTCTACATTTCTGGAGCACAGTTCTGTAAGCGGGGCGCTCACATATTTGCAGGAACAGGGCTGGGAGATAGACCTTGTGAATATACTTCCCAGCGGAAAGATCGATCTTGAACATCTGAAAAGCCTTATGCGCGATGACACCGTACTTTGTGCCGTATGTGCCGTTGACAGCGAACTTGGAACTGTTCAGCCCATATCCGAGATCTCTGAAATAGTAAAAGGCTATCCAAACTGTGTTCTGCACGTTGATGCAACTCAGGCGATAGGCAAAATCAAACTCGACCTGACAGGCGTGCATACTGCAAGCTTTGCGCCTCACAAATTCTACGGACTGAAAGGCTTCGGCGTACTGTACAAGGCTAAAAGTATCATACTTGAACCTCTTATTCACGGCGGTGCCAGCACTACCATTTACCGCAGCGGAACTCCCGATGCACCCGCAGCTTCAGCCTGTGCAGCAGCATTAAAGTATGCCTTTAATGAAATTGAAGAACGTAATTCCCGTGTGTCGGAGTTGAACCAAAAGCTTCGGGATCATTTTTTAGAAAATAACATGATATCTATAAACAGCCCCGAAGATGCAGTCCCGCATATACTGAACATCTCTGTAAATGGTATAAAAGGTGAAGAAATGCGCCGTCTGCTGGACGAGCAAGGCGTATGTGTTTCGGTAAAATCCGCCTGCTCGGTGGCGAACACGCCATCAAGGTCAGTCATGGCACTTTTTCACGACAGAAAGCGTGCTCTCAGTTCATGGCGGATAAGCCTTTCACACCTTACCTCCGATGCCGAGTTGGAAAAATTTATTGAGATACTTGGGAGTATTATTCAGAGATAAAGCTGATGTATCAGCCACATTAAAAGCAAAGTCCTGCACTGATCTTGTGCAGGACTTTATTAGTTTTTTAAATATCAGTGTTTCTATATTCTCGAATATTTTTCTATAAACTGCGTCATAGGTATGCCTTGTTCTAAGCCTTCCAACATCTCTTTCGCAGGATTTGTCAGCTTTTCTGCACGGTCATAGAGGGGTGCAAGAAAATGTTCTTCGTTCTTTGCTCGTTCTTTAAGACCGCTTGCTGCGATATCAAGTATGGCTTCAAGCTGAGATCTAAGACCATCACGGTCAAGAAATTTGGGAAGTTCTCGCTTTGAAAGCATATCCTGCAATTCCGCAGGTGAATATCCGTGGGAGTATATCACCCTGTCTTTGTCAAGCAGTTCTTTCAGTTCATCAAGCTTTATGGAGAGACCTGTGTGGAATGCGGCAACTGTCATAACATCGCTTATGGGCTGACAGCATGAGCTGCGGTATTCTATAGTTCCCCTGAATGTCAGATCCTCGAATTTAAAAGTTCTGAGGTATTGAAGATCACAGCATTCGGGAGAAAAAGTAGTGCTTCTGTAGGAACTGCCGTCAAAATATTCTCCGCTGACCTTTTCAAGTTCAAAATAATCCCGAACCGAAACAGGCTTGAAATCTATGTATTTGCCATCACGCATAGTGCAGTATATCGATTGGGATTTTATATATTCAATAAGCTCATCAACACTGTGGAGCTTGTCGGTGAACATACCTATGTTATGAGGATTATAGCCCTGCATACTATGCTCCCAAAGCATATTCCTTGCACAGAGATAATCGGGAAATTCAGGAAGATATGAATTAGCAAAAAGCAGAGCCTTATATGGCTCTAAAAGAGTGAATACGTTAAGGGTCTCTATGAGATCATCATGCGAAACATCCAGCTGGACCTGTGACGCACTGGTGAAAGTCCCGAAATCAGGACGGTCATGGAAATGTCTGCCTATATCGCCCTCATATCTTCGGTAGCTGTGAAGATAATGGTAAAGCATACGGTAGCGCTCATTAGGAACAGGTCTGTTTGTATTTATATTATAATGAGGATTTATCCCCATGCCTGTCAGCGTATAACCAAATGGTCTGAACAGTTCCTGAAGATAATTATAGTATTTCAGAAATCGCTTATGAAGAATATTGAGATCATCGCTCTTTCCCATGGAAAGTTCAAGATTTGAATATGAACAGTCAAAAGACAGATTGTCGCCTGTTTCTTCATGTGTCATAGAGTTGACATTTCCGTTGTCATCGCTGTTTGTTATCTCGAAACGAAAATGTTCTCTGAATCTGTCTGCGATAGATAAGACCGTAGCTTCATCCACAGCTTTGCCCGAAATATCAACAACAGGCATCTCTATTTCGATGCCGATAGATGCCCCTCTGTCTTTTTTTGTGGGTGCTATATACTTATTGTAGAGCGCCTCATCAAGATCGTATATTTTCATAAGTTCACCTTGCTTTATATATAAGTATTCCTATCATATTACTATGATGTACCCATATAATAACACATTTGGATAGGATTGTCAAGAAAAAGATAAAGATCACCAACAGCTATTTCAATTCCTACAAATCAACTATGATATCTTTGGTTTTCTTTGTGAGAAATTTCCTATTGACTTACTATGATTTGTATGATATAATTCATACATACCCGATAGGAAATGAGAAAGGAGCGGCCGAGATGATAGAGCTGATAAACATCTTCAAAGATTACAAAACAAAAAAAGGCAGTTTTACAGCCCTCAGAGATGTCAGCCTTACAATAAATGACGGCGAGATATTCGGCATCATCGGTCTTTCGGGAGCAGGAAAAAGCACGCTGGTGCGTTGTATCAACTATCTTGAAAAGCCGACTTCGGGCGAAGTTATAATAGACGGCAAGGTGCTTGGCGATCTGAAAAAGCGGGAACTTCTGAAACTCAGACAAAATATAGGTATGATATTTCAAGGTTTCAATCTTCTTGAACAGAGGACGGTGCTGAAAAATATCTGTTTTCCCCTTGAGATAAAAGGCGTATCAAAACGTGAAGCCGAAAAGCGGGCCAAAGAACTGCTTGAACTGGTAGGATTATCCGATAAAGAAAAAGCATATCCTTCACAGCTTTCGGGCGGACAAAAACAGAGGGTTGCTATCGCGAGAGCACTGGCTACCGAGCCTAAATATCTGCTGTGCGATGAAGCCACAAGTGCCCTTGACCCAGATACCACAAGGTCGATACTTGAACTTATGCGCGAGATAAACCGCAGGCTTGGGGTAACGATAGTGGTCATAACTCACGAGATGAAAGTCATCGACACTATATGTGACCGTGTAGCTGTTATGGATAACAGCGTTGTGACTGAGGTCGGCTATGTGGCAAAAGTCTTCTCTCACCCGAAATCTGATATTGCTAAAAAGCTGATACTTCCCGAACTTAAAACTATGGAGAATATCACAGGCGGTGACAGGATAAGACTGGTTTATAACGGAGAAAGCTCCTTTACACCCCTGCTTTCAAATATTATACTCGCCTGCGGAGTGCCGCTCAATATACTCTATGCCCAAACAAAGGATATCGACGGCAAAGCATACGGCGAGATGATACTTCAGCTGCCGGATGACAGCCGTTCATCCGAAAAGGTCAGAAACTATCTTAAAGCAAACAATGTCACATTCAGTGAGTTCGAGGGAGGTGAGCAGAATGTCGGAAATACTGCAAAAGCTGTGGGATAACGGTGTATTGCAGCTGGGTATCTGGGAAACGGTGTACATGACGTTCATATCCGCATTCTTTGCTTATCTTGTTGGACTTCCTCTTGGTGTGGTACTTGTAGTCACCGCAAAGGACGGCATACATCCCATCGGGTGGCTGAACAGGATACTCGACTTGCTGGTCAACATATTCCGCAGTATACCATTTATAATACTTATGGTCGCTGTTCTGCCTGCGGCAAAGCTGATAGTCGGCACAAGCCTTGGAAACAAAGCGATGATTGTTACCCTTGTACTGGCAGCGATACCATATATAGCAAGAATGGTCGAATCATCCATAAAAGAGGTCGACAAAGGTGTTATCGAAGCTGCACATTCCATGGGTGCGGGAGAATTCAGGATAATCACTAAGGTACTTATACCAGAAGCGAAGCCTGCACTGCTTGTAGGTGCGGTAATATCTCTTGTGACCATACTTGGCTACTCAGCTATGGCAGGCACCATAGGAGGCGGTGGTCTTGGAATGATAGCCATAACCTACGGTTATCAGCGTTTTAATGACGAAATAGTATGGATATGTGTGGCTCTGACCATAGTCATAGTACAGCTTATCCAGGAGATCGGTATGCGCATAGCCCGAAGGACTGACAAGCGCGCTGCCTGATCCACTAAATTACATAGTAAGGAAAGATGAAAAATGACATTAAGATTTACGAAGCTCCTTCGGATAAATTTCAGGTTCGGGCGAATGCTGCGATGTATGACTTTCGACCGTGACCAATAAAACAATCATTTATCTGAAAAAGGAGTTTTTAATCATGAATATCAAGAAAATAATCACATCAGCTATCGCAGTTTCACTGTCCGTTGTTGCATTTGCAGGCTGCAACAGTACAAATGCTTCCGAAAAGACACAGGGCAATTCAAAATCTGAAACAAGCAATAACAAGACTATCGTTATAGGTACTACTTCCACACCCCACGGCGAGATACTTGAACACATCAAACCCGTACTTGAAGAACAGGGCTGGACACTGGATATCAAGATATATGACGATTATGTTCTGCCTAATAAGGCACTGACAGATGGAGAGCTTGACGCGAACTATTTCCAGCACACACCCTACCTCAACAGCTACAATTCAGAAAATGGCACAGACCTCGCAAGTGCAGCCGAAATACATTATGAGCCTTTCGGTCTTTACGGCAACGGTGTATCTTCTCTTGATGATGTCAAGGAAGGCGCAAGCATAGTAATCCCTGCGGACGACAGCAACGAAACAAGAGCACTTCTTCTCTTACAGCAGGAGGGTCTTATAAAGCTGCCTGATGATGCAAGCGCTGAAAAAGGCGTTACCACTCTGGATATCGTAGATGACGGCGGCTATAAGATAACCACAGTTCAGGCAGATACAGTTGCAGCACAGTTCGGCAACTCTGATGAGGGTTCTCTCGCAGTGATCAACGGCAACTATGCTCTTGCAGCAGGACTTGACATAAAGAACGCTCTTGCTGTCGAGAATGCAGACGGTGATGCTGCCCACACATACGCAAATATAATCGCAGTACGTGCAGGCGATGAGAACAGTGAAAAGACAAAAGCTATTATCGACGCACTCAAGACCGATGATGTAAAACAGTTCATCGAGAGCGAATACGACGGCGCAGTAGTAGCAATATTCTGATAAGCGTTACAAAAAAATATGACCTAAAAAAATGAACAGGAACATATGATATTTCAGATAAGAAATACCGTTTTTCTTATCTGGTGACACTATGAAAAGACTACTTAGTCTCTCCTCAACAAGCCTCTAAAATCCATGGCATACCGGCTGGCGATATGAGAAGCGAATATTTATCACTATTTTCCAGAAGCGCAAAAGCATCGCCGCCAGGCGGTCGATGTTCATTGCGATAACGCTGAGAACTATCGATGCTCTTGTTGTGTCTTCTCTTTTTGTGAGCAGCAGACCAAGACCGAATTTGCGCTTTGCGAGACTGAACTTACGCTCCACTTCGATCCTGTCGGTATTATCTTTATATGCTGCCTTCTTTTCAGCCTTGCTGTCGGCG
>NZ_FOKQ01000033.1 GCF_900112155.1 Hominimerdicola alba
TCTTTTCCGCTCTTTTCCATGATCCCGGTGATCCATTCAAAAAAGCCTGCGAATCCTTCTGCGTCATTTGTGAACACATAGGCCTTCTTTGAATACTCCATCCCTCTCCAGTCAAATGCTCTGGCATAGTGCTTTTCGCTGCCTACATCGATCCCGACAATTATTTTTTCTTCTCCTACTTGCAAAATCTTTTCATTTTGTGTATAATACATATAGAGGACACCTTTCTGTAGTTTGTATTACTAACTTTCGCATCGTCAGTATTTACATTCTACACTGAGGTGTTCTTTTTTGCAACCCCTTGATTTGTTTGGTTACAGGAAGCTCCATTATTTTATGAGCCGTTTACCTGTGAGTTTCAAAATCAGCATCAATGTCGCGGCTGACTTCCCCAGGGCTCTGTGAATACATTCTTCATATCCGTGACCTCCGTCATATCTCAGTATCCTCAAAAATACCTACCCTTATATAATAACTTAATTTTCGCCATTCGTCAAGTACTGTCAGCCGACCTTTTTCGGTTTTATACCAATTTTCTTTTGTCGCCGACCCTTTTTGCACGGGACAGGGTATAAATCCATACTTCGGAAGCATTTTATTAGCCATAAGAAGCGCCCGTCTCATGTGATAAGCCGTGGTCACAAGTATGATTTTTCCGCCCTCGGGCAGGATTTCTCTCAGCAGGACTTCGGAATACATGAAGTTGTCCGCAGTATTCATCGATTCTCTCTCGGTGATGATTTTCTCCCGCGGCACGCCAAGGGTAACAGCTGCCCTCTCCATGCTCTCCCACTCGGGCATCTCTCCCAGTGAGGTCTCCTGCACCTTGCCCCCGCTCAGGAGCATCACAGGGGCTCTGCCTTCGCTGTAAAGACGTGCAGCCTCAGGCACACGGTAATCACAGGCTTTCCTGCTGCCCAGCACCATTATCGCCCCCGCCGAGCTTCCGTCATAGTCCAGCCCGCTGTATAACAGCCTTTGGATGTTCTCCTCCGTGGAATCATCTTTCAGCAGTTCGGAAAGTTTCATAGCCACTCCTTTGCTCATACTGTTCCGTATCACACAAAAAATCGGCAAACAGAGCGTTTGCCGATAATGTTATCTATCCTAGTTCTGTGTAGTCGGATTGACAATATCTCTCCAGTCAAGGTCGCCCCTCTCAAGAGAGTGTATAAGTGCTTCTGCCGTAGCGATGTTTGTCGCAACAGGTATGTTGTGAACATCGCAGAGTCTAAGCAGATTCATCTCGTTGGGCTCATGAGGCTTCGCGGAGATAGGGTCACGGAAGAACAGCAGAAGGTCTATCTCATTACATGAGATCCTTGCTGCGATCTGCTGATCGCCGCCCTGCGAACCGCCCATGTAGCGCTGTATCGAAAGACCAGTTGCCTCAGCAACTATCTTGCCTGTTGTGCCTGTTGCACAAAGTCTGTGCTTGCTAAGTATACCGCAGTACGCTATGCAGAACTGCACCATAAGTTCCTTCTTGGTATCATGCGCGATGAGTGCTATATTCAAAGAAAATCCCCCCAGTTTTTAGTCGTTGGTTAAGGTCACATCTTGATCTGAATCGGAATATGCTCGCCCTTGATCCTTCTCGAGATCGCTGAGAAAGCTACAAAGCCCATGGAGCTGGACGAAAGCGGAGCGCCCTTGCCGGTAGCCAGCGGTATCGCGGAATCCTCAGGGATAACGCCCAACAGCTGTACTCCTACGGTATCGATTATCGCGTCAAGGTCGTCCATATCCTCAAACTCGAATATTCTCTTGCTTGCCTTGTTTATCACAAGTCTCTGCTTCTGATTTCCTCTCTTGTAGAACTCGTCGGACATCATCTGTGCATCTCTTACACAAACAGGGTCGGGAGTTGTTACTATCAGTATCAGGTCGGAATTGGTAACTATATCAAATACCGAACCGTTGATACCTGCCGAGGTATCTATGATGATGTATTCAAAATACTTTCTCATCTCATGTGTGATCTTCTCTATGTCCTCCGCTTTAAGCTGTACAAAAGGATCGGAAGGTGCGCACAGTACGCTCAGGTTCGATGCCAGCTTGACTGTGGTGGTAGCCTTGTATACATCACAGGTGCCCTCCAGTACATCGCCCAGATCGTAGGTGATATTACCCTGCATACCGAGCATGATGTCCATGCATCTCAGACCGAAGTCCAGCTCAATTATCAGAGTTCTGTTGCCCTGCTTAGCCAATGCATATCCCAGACAAGCACTGATGGAGGACTTTCCCGTTCCACCCTTACCTGACGTAACTGCAATGATTTTAGACATAGTCTATTACTCCTTTCATAAATGCGCTTTCACGGCGGTATCATTGATCTCTCTCCGCCCGCGCGGAATCCTTCACCCTATTGACTTTGATTAAATAAAATAACCATACCCATCTTTTCCGCAATTATCTGTCAGCAAAACAGATAGTTGAGAAAAACATAACCAAAGTCGGTGTTACCTAATATATATTTTACCACATATTTTGTAATTGTCAAAGCAATTCGTATAAAAAAGCTTAAAATCGTGATTTCACATTAATACCCCTATAAATTTTTAGCTATCTTGCACAACATTGAGCCGTCAATTTGCGGCAGATTTCCGACCTTATATACTAATCATGAATTGTTTTCTGATAATTGTTTTAACATTTTCTGGCAAAATTTGTACTGTTATCAGCGCAATAGAGTTCAGAAATTCCCTTTCAAAACTGAACTTTTGTCTTACCAATTCGGCAGAAAAACAGCAAGTCTATTTTAGCATCCCGCGGCATATTATTTATCAAATGGATTTCAGGGAGGATACAACTATGTTCATACACACAGTAAAAGTTAAACGTCCAAAAGTCTGGCTGACGGTGATACTTACCATTGCCGCGGCGGTGCTGGCACTGCTTCTGTTTTTCGGGCTGAAAGGCCGAAACAATATCCGCGAGCTTGACAGCGAAACAAAGCGTCAGCATTTTCTGCACGAGATGGGCTGGGAAGTCCCAGAAAAGTTCGACGAAGTCAAGACCGTGCTCATCCCCGAAGAATGGAGCGATGTCTATACAAGCTACAACAAGCTCCAGAAACAGCAGGGCTTCGACCTCACAGCCTACAAGGGTATGCAGGTGCAGGTCTACACCTACAAAGTTCTCAACTACCCCGATCACGAAAAAGAGGAATGTATACTCTGCCACCTGATGGTCAGCGACGGTCAGCTGATAGGCGGCGATGTCAGCTCCACCGCCTCCGACGGCTTCATGCAGGGGCTTCGCTTTAATTCATAATTCACAATTCATAATTCATAATTTTTGTCAGGGGGCGCGGGTGTGTCTTGCTATTGTCAGTTCGTATTGCACGCCAGTTTTCTGCCCTGAATATTTGAGTACATAAGAAAGTGCGCTTACCGCTAATTCGCGATAAGCGCAATTTTAATTTTTTTCTTTATAGCAATACTTTGACCCGCCGTTACACTAAACCATCGTTCATAGCGACCTTATAATAGGCGGAATTGAGCTGCCCGCCCGAGGGCTGAATTACTTGGTGAGTCCCCAGATGTCCTTAGCGTATTCTTCAACGGAGCGGTCAGCGGAGAAGATACCTGCGCCTGCGATGTTTGCAAGGCTCATTCTCTGCCACTTCATCTTGTCAGCGTAACACTCGCTGGCAAACTTCTGTGCCTGCTGATAGCTGTCGAAGTCCTTCAGTGCCATATAGGTATCGGTGTTTTTCAGGGTGTCAGCTATCTCGGGGAACTGTACTCCGTTCACACCGTACTGTATAGTATCGATAGCCTGCTTAACTATCTGGTTCTTGTTGTATATCTCGATAGGTCTGTAACCCGCCTTGCAAGCGTTTACTTCGTCAACGTTCATACCGAAGATGATGATGTTGTCATCGCCTACCTGCTCGTGTATCTCAACATTTGCGCCATCCATTGTACCCAGAGTAACTGCGCCGTTTATCATCAGCTTCATGTTGCCCGTACCGCTTGCTTCGGTACCTGCAAGGGATATCTGTTCAGAGATATCAGCTGCGGGCATCAGTATCTCTGAAAGGGAAACGTTGTAGTCTTCAAGGAAGATAACATTCAGCTTTTCTCTCAGCTTGTCGTTCTTTTTCAGCTCCTGGGAGATATTCCATATCAGCTTGATTATCTGCTTAGCCATGTAGTATCCGGGTGCTGCCTTAGCCGCAAAGATGTAGGTCTTGGGCACGAAATCAGCGTTGGGATTAGCCTTGAGATAGTTGTACTGCGCGATGATGTTCAGCGCATTCAGCTGCTGACGCTTGTACTCGTGAAGTCTCTTTACCTGTACATCGAATATGGAATCCGTGTTCAGCACAGCGCCGTACTGGCTCTTTACGTACTTCGCGAATCTCTCCTTGTTCTCCTTCTTTATCTCAGCCAGTCTGTTAAGAACTTTCTCATCGTTCTTGAATACAGCCAGCTTGCTGAGATCGGAAGCTTTTTTCAGGAAGCCGTCGCCGATCTTCTCTCTCAGCAGTTCAGTCAGACCCTCGTTGGACTGGTACAGCCATCTTCTGTAAGCGATACCGTTGGTAACGTTCTTGAACTTTGTAGGAGTATCAAGATATTCGTCCTTGAAAGTTTCTTTCTTGATTATCTCGGAATGTATCTTAGCAACTCCGTTTACGCTGTGTGATGCGTGAACGCACAGTGTAGCCATCTTGACCTTGTTGTTTTCAACTATGGACATATGACCGCACTTTGCTTCGTCACGGTATCTCTCCCACAGGTCGCGGCAGTATCTCTCGTTTATCTCGATGATTATGGAGAATATTCTGGGGCAGACGCTCTTCAGCAGATTGCAGTCCCACTTCTCCAGAGCCTCGGGCATAACGGTGTGGTTTGTGTATGCGAATGTGTTGGTAACGATATGCCACGACTTATCCCAGCTGTATCCGCAGTCGTCCAGGAGTATCCTCATCAGTTCGGGGATAGCAAGTGTGGGGTGAGTATCGTTGATGTGTATAGCTACCTTTTCATGAAGATTATCAAGTGTGCCGTAAACAGCCATATGCTGATGTACGATATCACCGATGGAAGCCGCACACAGGAAGTACTGCTGTCTCAGTCTCAGGCTCTTGCCCTCTGCATGGTTGTCGTTGGGATAAAGAACTTTTGTGATAGCCTGCGACATGATGTTCTTGCTCAGCGCCTTAGCGTAATCGCCCTTGTTGAAGAAAGGCATATCAAAGGAAGCCATCTCAGCTTTCCACAGTCTCAGCTTGGATACTGCCTCACTGCCGTAACCCGATACATACAGGTCATAAGGCACAGCCATAACGGAAGTATAGTTCTCGTGAGTTACGCAGTGATACTGATTGTCCCAGTACTCTTTCAGCTCGCCGTCAAAACGTACCTCGATAGCCTTTGTAGGCGAAGGCACCAGCCATACAGAACCGCCGGGCAGCCAGTTATCGGGAAGCTCGGTCTGCCAGCCGTCTTCCAGCTTCTGCTTGAAGATGCCGTACTCGTAGCATATAGAGTATCCGGTTGCATGGTAGCCGTCAGCAGCCAGTGCATCCAGATAGCAGGCAGCAAGTCTGCCGAGACCGCCGTTGCCCAGACCTGCGTCGGGCTCCTGCTCGTATATTCCGTTTATGGAGATACCCAGGTCTTTGAGCATATCTCTTGCCTGGTTGTTCATTTCCAGATTGTAAAGAGAAGTTTTCAGCGAACGTCCCATCAGGAACTCCATGGAAAGATAGTACACCTTCTTCTTGCCCGCAGACTGTGTAGCCATTGTGAAGTGTCTTCTCTTGGTCTTCAGTATGCCGACAACTATCTTCGACAGTGCCTCGTATACCTGCTTGTCTGTCGCCTCATCGGGAATGGTCTGAAAATCGTTGTGCAGTATCTCGATGAACTGCTTTTTCAGTTCTTCCTTTGACATAATCTTCTCAGCTTTTTTTGCCATTTTATCATTCCTCCTGATATGATAGGGAAACACGGCACCATCCGACTTTACCCCGCCGATGCCCCCAAAATATATTCGTCTAGTTAATTATAACATACTTTTGAAATAATTACAACAACTTAAACGTTTTATTTATTAACTTTATGCGAATTGCAAGAAAAATATATCCGCTATTGTTTATTCTTTTAATAATGACCGTCAGACAGTTTCCAGCACGAAAACATAGGTCAGGGGCTTGCCGCCGTCACGTACAGTGACCGTTTTCTCCATAGCGCCTGTCTTTATGTTCTTCACCCAGTCCTTCTGAGTAGCAAGGGTAACGCCCACACCCTCAGCCCAACTGCGGATAAATCCGTTGCAGGCAGTCTTGGCGAAAGGCAGAGCCTGTGCTTCAAACTTTCCCTCAGCGCCCGCCGCCTTGACGATATCCGCCTCACCGAATTCAACGTTGCTTACCTTCTGTTTGACCGTAAGTCTGAAATCCATGATAGTCCTCCTGTTATTTCTCTGAATATATTACTCGTTTACCGAGAAAAATGTTCCTTATCAAGCCCGAAAGCTTTTTCAACAAGTTCAAGGGTCTCCGCGGGAGTTCTGTTTTCGTCCCTGCGTATCACCGTAAATCCCGAATTTGCAAAGCGTTCGTTCCGCTCGGGTGAATTTATCCGCATCAGGCACTTCCTGAAATTCTCCAGCGCCTTTTCGGGTTCTTTCTCAGCCATCAAAAGCTGATAGAGAAACTGCTTTTCCCTGTCGGGGCGGTCAAAGAACCTGCTGACAGATATATATGGTTCTGCCAGCATTATAAGCACGTGCTGTCTGTCGGTTATCTTCCCCAGAGTTTCAAGGCTTATATTAGTATCCACGAATACAGGTCTGCCCTTGTCCGCAATACCCTCCAGTATCCGCAGTTCAAGTATCTCACATTCCTTTGATACCCCATCCACCCAGCGCTCATACTCGTCGGGTGTCCGCACCACGAAATCCCGCCAGTCCACAAGGTCGCGGGTATATGTCAGGCACGGGAAGTCTTCTTTGTCCAGTTCAGGCAGAAGTGCATCGTGATAATTCTCGCCGCACTCAATACCGCCGTGCTTCTCAGCCAGCATCTTAACCATGGTGGATTTGCCCGCATAAGCCGTGCCTGTTATAAAATACACATTTTCAAACTTCATATCCTACCGACTATACTATTATAATATATCAGTCTTCCCACTTGGCACACAGATTGTTTATGCTGTCCGTAAGCTTTGCAAGATCCTTGTTGGTGAGACCCTTGCTTGAAGCCACCAGTGCAGAAAGTCTGTCCAGGGATGCACAAAGCCGCTGATAACCTGTGCTTGGCGCAGTTTTTCTGACAACCTTTATGGGTTCAGCCTGAGTGAATACACCCGTGATAAGGTCGCACTCAGCGCCGCTGAAAGGTGTCTGGGCATTATAGCCCTTTTCCTCCAGATGACGTTTGTATTCCTCCATCACAGCGTCCTCGCCGTGGTTTATAAACACGGTCTTAGGGCGCTCCATCGAATCTATCCACTTATCAAGACCATCGATATCTGCATGACCGCTTATACCCGGAAGCGTCCTAATCTCAGCGGCAACGTTTATCTCTTCACCGAAAAGCTTGACAGTCTTAGCGCCCTCAACAAGGCTTCTGCCCAGAGTATTGTTAGCCTGATATCCCACAAAAAGCACCAGACATTCCTTGTGCCACAGGTTGTGCTTCAGGTGATGCTTTATTCGACCCGCTTCGCACATACCGCTGGCAGAAATGATGATCTTCGGCGTTTTATTGAAATTTATCATTCTTGATTCGTCACTTGTGACAGCGATATTCAGGTTCGGGAAAGTTATGGGATTTATGCCCTTTTCAACATATTCCAGAGCTTCTGTATCAAAACAGTTCTCCTTGTTTTCCATAAAGACCCTTGTAGCTTCTATCGCAAGGGGAGAATCCACATACACAGGGAAATCCGCGTGGTTCTTCACCATTCCCTGTTCCTTTATCTGCCTTATGAAATACAGCAGTTCCTGAGTTCTACCCACAGCGAATGATGGTATCACCACATTACCGCCGCGATCAAAGGTGCGCTGTATCATCTCGGCAAGGTGCTCCACATAGTTAGTGACTTTCTCATGCCTGCGGTTGCCGTAGGTGGATTCCATAACCGCGTAATCAGCACCGTCGATGTACTGTGGGTCGCGGATAAGAGGCTGGTCAAGGTTTCCGATATCACCCGAGAATACTATCTTTCTTGTCTCGTCGCCCTCTGTAAGCCACATCTCGATACTTGAAGAACCCAGCAGATGTCCCGCATCAGTGAACCTTACCTTTACGCCCTCACATATCTCAATAATTTCCCCGTAAGGATGAGGTGTCAGCTTCGATATAGCACCCTCAGCATCCGCCAGAGTATACAAAGGCTCAACATCGTCCTGACCCTTACGTCTGCCCTTACGGCTGCGCCACTCAGCTTCAAATTCCTGTATATGCGCCGAATCACGTAGCATTATGGCACAAAGATTGCAGGTCGCCTTGGTTGCGTGTATATCCCCCGAGAATCCCCCCGCATACAGCAGCGGAAGAAGTCCCGAATGGTCGATATGCGCATGGGTCAGCAGCACAAAGTCAACAGCCGAGGGCGAACATGGTACCTTAGCATTCTCATACAGGTCTGTACCCTGTTCCATACCAAAGTCAACAAGGAATTTCTTCTCCCCGACTTCAACATAGGTACAGCTTCCTGTGACCTCGTGATTTGCACCGATGAATGTTATTTTCATAATACAGCCCTCATTTCAGCGTTGATTTTTGTTTAATCTGCTTATATTATAGCATATTTCTTTGTAAATGTAAAGAGCGGCGAGAGTAAATTCTCTGATATACAATGTACATAAGACCTATTTTTTCGAGTATATCCGCACGGTAACTTTATTCCCCTCCGATTCCAGAAGAGAATACAGGTCGGAAGATTCCAGAAATGCAAGTTCAGGGCTATCGGTACATATGGTAGGGATTATCCCATGTTCAGTACTGTTGTTTTCAATAAAGATACTGCACTTTCTGCCGTTAAAGTCCTTTCCCCTGAGGATATACCTCGCCGAAAGAAAGAACCCGCTCTCGTCCTCCCGCTGAGTATCATAGCTCCTGAATTCGGTGGCGCCTTTGAAATATTCTCCCATAGCCTCAGCAGTGAAAGGCACCATGTACACATTCATCCTGCCGCCCTTGACGGTGTATCCTTCGTATGTTGTAACATTGATAGTCATGATAAGCTCGTCCATGATTACCTCCTATTATAATAGTATACTCAGAATAAGAATAATTATCGTCAGTCTTTGCCCTCTTCTGCATAGATATCCCATATTGCGATCATATTTATATCATACCACACTTCTAACAAAAAATCAATGATTAGTTTATATATTTATAATATTCGACACATACCGTGTTAATAATGCTTTATAGCAAATAATCGAAAAACCGCCATACTGCGAAATTGCAGTACGGCGGCTTCCCGAAATTAATATGATAAGCAACTAATAAGCTTACTGTAACAATTAACCCTTAACGGCACCGAGTGCGATACCACGGATAATGAACTTGGAAAGTACGAGATATACGATCGCAACAGGTATGATAGAGATACCAACTGCCATGTAAACCGCACCCATATCAAACTTGGTATAGTCTGCCGATCTGATAAGGTTGATAACCAGAGGCAGAGTTCTCAGCTCGGGCTTATCGAGTATCAGAGCAGGTATAAAGAAGTTGTTCCAGCTGGATACGAAAATGAATATACCCTGAACTGCGAATGCAGGCTTCAGAATAGGTGTTACCAGAGAGTTGAATGTTCTGTACTCACCACAACCGTCTATACGAGCTGCCTCAACTATTTCAAGGGGCAGTGCGCTGTCCATGTATTGCTTCATGAAGAAGAAAGTAGCAGGAGCAGCGATCGAAGGAATGATCAGAGGAATGAAATTATTGGTGAGATTCCAATCATTCATCATCTGAACGAAACCAAGTGCAGATACCTGTGTAGGTACCATCATTATCATAAGGATAAATGTGAACAGGAACTTCTTGAGCTTGAAATCATATACGTGTATAGCATAAGCTGTGAGTGCTGAAAAATATGAAGATAAGAATGCACAGCTTGCGGATATGATAAACGAGTTTCTCAGAGCTGCGAGCATAGCCCAGTCAGGCTTGTTCATAACAGATTTGAAGTTCTTAATTAAATATGTACCCGGCAGAGGAGAAAATCCCTGCTGGATATCTGCTGATTCACGAGTCATGTTGATAAGAAGAATAAAGAACGGAAACAGCGATATAATTGCAAATATTGTCAATACAACATATGATATTACTCTTCTGATGAGCAATGCCCTAGAGTTACTCATCTGTCCTACTGCATCGATAGGTGCTGCCATTGTTACTTCACTCCCTTCTTACGTCTTCTCTCATCCTTATCGGAATTGATGTAGAATACCAACATAGAGAGAGCTGCTGCAACTATAAACAGTATAACGGATATTGCACCGGCATAGCCGTAGTTTTTACCGATGTTCATCTGATACTGGAGATACATGATCATAGTCATAGATGTTCTGTTTACAGCGTCACCGTTTCTGGTGATGATCTGAGGAACGTCGTACATCTGAAGACCACCGATGAGAGATGTGATAAGCACATAAACAAGGATAGGTCTTATAAGAGGAATAGTGATGTTCCAGAAAGTCTGTGACGGGTTAGCACCGTCGATCTGTGCAGATTCATACAGTGAAGGATCTACACCGTTGATCGCAGCCATCAGCATGATGGTAGTATTACCGTACCACATCATGAAGTTGATGAGCGCGATGATAGTTCTCTGTGACCATACATTCTCAAAGAACTTGTAGGGAACGCCGCCTGTAAAAGGCTTGAGCATGTTGGTCATAGGACCGCTCTGGTCAAACATTGTGAAGAACAGCATACCCATTGCAGCTGCCATGATAACGTTAGGCAGATAGAATATGATCTTGTATGCGCCTGTCTTGAGCTTCATTCTCAGGTCAGTGAACCATGAAGCGAACAGGAGAGAGAAGAATATCTGGGGGATAAAGCCCATGAGCCAGATAATGAAAGTATTCATGAAATACTTTCCAACGTTTACCTCTGCCGAGAACAGTTTCGAATAATTCTGAAGTCCTATCCAGTTTGGTCCAAAAGTAACACCGTTGGATTTATAGAACTCGAACAGAGAATTCTTGAATGTCGACAGCAGGGGGAAAAGGTTAAAAACAATAAACACAGCAAAAAAAGGGATAACAAAAATGTAGCCCCATTTTGCATAGCTGATTGACTTATGTTTCATTAAATGCACCCTCTAAAACTGCTTTTTTTATTTTGCTGAAATATAAATTTAAGCCGAAAAACGGGGGCGGGTTTTACCGTCCCCGTTTCAGCTGTTTAATTTTTTGGCTATTTAGACCTTAGTTCTCTCTGATTATGCAGGAGTGTTCAGATCAGGATACTTCTCCTTAGCCTTTGTATAGAAGTTAGCAAGAGCTTCATCCTTAGATACAGTGCCGGTGAAGTAATCCTTGAATGCAGCCTGGAATGCCTCGTTCAGACCCTGATCGTAAGGACCGATCTTAGAAGCATCTATCTTGGGTGCTGCATCAACGAACAGAGCAATGTGGTTCTGACCGCCGAGGAATTCAGAGCTGAAGTCAGCAGCGAGCTCTTCCATGCCTGCCTTGTTGTTGGTGTAGTCCTGAGTATCCTTTGTGATCTGGAGCATGATATCCTTGTTGCAGGTCAGGCTCTTCATGATGTCAGCAACAGTTTCCTTGTTGTCGGTGCCTTCAGCTGCACAGATCCATGTACCGCCCCAGTAGTAAGCCTGAGGACCGGGGCAAACGTAGTACAGATCATTGCTCTTAGCATTGCCTGCCAGTGTGAAGTTGATGCCCCATGTGGAGTAGAAGAAGCCGAATACCTTACCGTCAGCAGACTGGTCAGCACTCCACTGGTCAGCCCACAGAGAAGTACCGTTGTTGTAACCCTTATCGGTGTACTCCTTAGTCTGGTCAACCCACTTCATCAGGTTGTCATCTATAACGATGTTCTTGCTGTCGTCAACCCAAGGCTGGCTAACATTGTTAGAGAAGGTTCTGTAAGAATCATCGTAACCGGACAGCATGAAGTAACCCTTGTCCTTCATCTGAGCTGCTACTGCGTTGAACTTATCCCAGTCAGAGATAGCTGCCTGAACCTCGTTAGGATCATCTGTGCCCAGAACTTCCTTAGCTATATCTCTTCTGAAAGCGAACAGACCGGGAGTTGCCTGCCAGGAAACACCCTTCAGAACGCCGTCAGAGCTTGTAACGATATCCTTGGTGTACTGATACTGGTCAGCCAGATCTGCATCAGTGATGCCCAGATCGCTGATAGGCATTGCATAAGGTCCGTTAACATACTTCAGAGCGTAGTCAGCCTCTACCAGGAACATATCGATCTTTTCGCTGCTCTTAGCCTGAGCCTCGAGATCAGTATCCAGCTTGTTCTGATATGCGTTATCAGCAGAAGGAGTTGTAACCCAAACGATCTCCTTGCCGTCCTTCAGGTACTCGTGCTCGCCTACAACCTCGTTGCCGTCAGCGTCTACACTGAAGCCGGACTTATCCTTGTCGTACTCAGGATAGTAGTTTCTCAGTCTGCTCTTGAACTCGTCGTTCCAAGTGTAGATTCTGATTGTGTTAGCAGAAGCGTCAGAACTCTTCACCTGCTTCTTGCTGCCGCCTTCGCCATCTTTGCCGCAAGATGCGAACATTGCGCCTGCCATGCAGAGTGCCATAGCGCCAGCGAGTAACTTCTTAAGATTTGCCATGATAAATTTCCTCCTTATTTTGCATTATCATATTATTGTTTCGCAGCATTGCGCCACGATTAATGCCTTAAATTAATTTTTTTACCGACGAACCCTCAATCAGGTGTCCGTCAACTGTTATGACCTCCGTAAAGGTGGTCTGTGGATTTTCGATCAGCGATATCAGCTGTCTTGCAGCTTCAGCACCTATCGTAGCTGTATCCTGTAAATAGGTCGTGAGCTTTGGTGTGAGCAGCTGTGAATATGCAATCCCGTCATATCCTACTACCGAGATATCCTCCGGTACTGACAGTCCCGAATCCTTGATGGCATTGAACCCGCCCATTGACGAATAATCGTCAGGCATAAAAATACAGGTGGGTCTGTCGCTCATCGCAATAAGCTCCTTGGTCATCTCGTATGTCTTCTCGGGATTGTGGTAGTCCCCCGCAAGCAGCAGCGCAGGATCAACTTCTATCCCTTTGTTCATACAAGCCTTGCAGAAGCCCGCAAGTCTTCTGTCCGCAACGGCTGATTTGTTTCCCTGTATATAAGCTATGCGTTTGTGACCCATATCTGCCACATAATTCACAAGCTCCTCGATCCCCTTCTCATTATTTGACATTATCGCTGTGCGGCAGTCAAATATATGGTCGATGGTCACCACAGGTATATCACCGTTTATGACCTCGTACACATCCTGAGTAGTGAAATCGGTACAAGCAATCACCACGCCGTCAACATTACGGTACTTGCAATGCTCATAGGTTGACATTTTCTGACGTCCCACATTCTTGTTTATAAATGTGATGTCATATCCTGCCGACTCAGCCTCAGTTTTGAAACTGTTGAGCACCTTTGCAAAGAATTCGTGTGTAAGACCGCTTCCCGCTTCATCCGAGAACATAACACCGAGATTCAGTGTCCTGTTGGTTTTCAGCGCCCGCGCCTGGGAGTTTGGAAAATATCCCATCTCCTTAGCAGCTTTCAGCAGCCTTTCCCTCGTCGCCTCACTGACGTCCTTATGTCCGTTCAGCGCCTTGCTGACCGTAGCGACCGAAACGCCGCAGCGCACGGAAATATCTTTTAATGATACCAATGATGTTTCCGCCTTTCTGTTGGTTAAACGTTTACGCGTTCGACCATTCTTTATTCTCAAACGTTTCCGCCATAAAGAAATATACTATATTTTCGTTCAAATTTCAAGTGCTTTTTCAAATTTTTCTGCCCGATGTAATAAATTATGTAGCAATAGACAAACGAGAGATACCGCTTTTGTGCACAATGCAAACTCGAGTGTTAACTCTGTAATCATTCTGTAACCGATTAGCTGTCAATTTCTGTAAATAGAGCAACGTGCGCAATAATGAGTGTACAAAATTTACATAAAATGTTACAGACTTTTATAAAAATTCCACCACGTGTACGAAATTATGTACTAAAAAAACTGACCGTTGGTTTTTTAAAACGTTTTCGGGTGTTTATAGACCTTGTATTTCACCCTTTGTGCATATTTCCAGTTTATTTACCCACTAAAAGTGTGCCTTTAAACATCTTTGTTCATACTACATATAGTATTTTGATTTTTTATAGTAAAATTACCGACCACCTACGGTATAACGTCTCATATCAGCTCACTCATCTGCCAAAATTTTACACTCATTTTCGTTTTACGAAAGTATGAAACTTATCCGCTGTACGTGCAGTCGTACAGTTACGCAAACGTTTCCTAAAATCAAACGTTTTATGGGCGAAAAATACAGCGGCAGAAATAATATACTGCCGCTGTAATACTAATTTTTTCAGGTGTTTACGCCTGTTCGTATGTCACAGTCCTCAAGAGTTACCATACCCTCGGCACCGCAGAGGACTTGTCCGTGGCTGGAGCTGAATCTTATATCTCCCACACACTTTTTAAGCGATATTTTCGATTCCGAACTCATGCCGCCGATACCGATGGCATTCGCTCCCTCACCGTATATATCGAAACCGCAGTTCTCGGCATCTATCGAAAGTATGCCCTGTGCCGAGCCCATACCGATCAAGTTCTTGCCCAGCATATGGAAGTTCAGGCTTGTATCCCGAAGCTTCACTGTGCTGTGAGCTCCGCCAGGTGAATTAATGCAGGAGATATTGTCCCCCGAAGCATCGTATATCAGCCTGCTGTTTTCGATAACAGCCGTCAGCTTGCCCTTTGTACTGCCTATACCCATGCCTGTCACGCAGTGGGTGCTCATCATCAGCTCGCTGTTCTTCACCGTCACAGGCACATCGGATTCTATACTGCCGATACACAGAAGATGCTTGCCCGCCAGCCTGATATTGATATTCGCCGAGCCCACATCTATCCTGCTGTTCGCCGAAGCAAAGCCTCCTCCGATGCCTATGCAGTACTCGCCGTCAATGGTGATATCCAGCTTGCCGCCAAGGTGTACGCCTATCACGCCGAATTCGCTCAGCGGGTCGGAACCTATACCGTAACTCTGCGTAGTACCCGACCTCATTATAAGCGTGCCGTCGCCCACTACATCTATCCACGCTCCCGCAGGAACGCTAATCGGGCCGCCCAGCTCGACTGTGCCCGTTATCTCCAGCGTCAGCCTGCTGCCCTTGCCTACGATTATGCAGGCTTCGTTGTTTTCGCCCGAAAGATGAACACCGTCCAGCTTCAGGCGGCAGTCCAGACCATCCTTTATCTTTATGTACAGATGTGAAGAATACCCCTCCGAGCCTTTCAGCACGCAGTCGCCCTCGGATACGAACACCTCGGTATAATCATCGAAATCCAGAGATATAAGCGAAAGCTCATCTTCACCGCCTGCAAAGTAGGTTTTCTTTATCCTGAAATTTTCGTTGACGCGGTTGCATTCTCTTATCTGTTCCTTTATATCGGTACGTATTGACTTTATAGGCTCGGGTGCGGGACGTGCCGTGAAATAGCCCTGTATAAGGTCTATGCCCATGCCCGTCAGCATCCTTAGCTCTTCTATCTTCTCAACGCCCTCAGCCAGCACCTTGAAGTGATTATCGCGGGCATAGTCGATGATATTCTTAACAAAATGCTGTCTGCGTTTATCCTCGTGGATATTCATGATAAGGCTCCTGTCTATCTTTATGCAGTTGGGCATAAAGGTCAGCAGATTGCTTATGTTTGAATATCCTGTGCCGTAGTCGTCTATCGCTATGCTGAAACCGTAGCGTTTGCGCCTGTCGAGAACTATCTCCAGCTGCTCTTTGCTAGCCTCGGTCTCTTCGGTGAATTCTATTACTATCTTTGATACTATATCACTGTAGGTGGTGCAAAGCTCCTCAAAGTCCTTTTCGGGCAGCGTGCAGGAGGGTATGCTGTTTATGTAGAGCTGTTTATCGCTCATATCCTCCTTGTGCTCATGCACGAATCTGAACAGGTTGTACATCGTATGCCTTTCAACATCGTCCAATCTGCCCATAGCCGCCGCGTGGTTCAGTATCGTTATTGGAGATATCTTCACTCCGCCCTCATATCTCATAAGGGCTTCGTAAGCCACTATCTCTCCCGATTTTGCGCTTACTATCGGCTGGAAGTGGTAAGTCAGCAGATCGTCGTTGAGTATCTTAGCGACCAGCTTCCTCTCTTCCTCGTCATAGCCATCAACAGGCTGACGTACCTTGCCGTCCGCGATGTTCATACGCTTCTTGTTATGGTTATCCTTCGCCATGGTGCGCTGATAGTTAGCCTCATATGGCAGACTGTCAAGTATCTCCACCGAAGTCAAGGGCGCAGTTACCCTTGATGTATAGAAATGCACACCGAAATCCATAGTGGAACTGGAATTGAAAGCTTCAAGGTTCCTTTCCAGATCAACGGGAACATCGTCCACAGGCACAGCCGCTTCCATAAGTCCGCAGATGAAGAACTCATCACCGCTTACTCTTACGCAGATATCGTCATCACCCGCGCTGATGCTCAGCACCGTAGCCAGCCTTTGCAGCACCCTGTCGCCCTCGCTGTAACCATAGGCAGAGTTTATGCCCCTGAGATTCTCAACGTCCACCGAGATTATTCTCATCAGCATATCGGGACGGTCAAAGCTTCCGCACTTCTGTGTCATTACCTTTTTGTATCCCTTTATGTTCAGCAGACCTGTCAGAGGGTCTCTTATCTGGTCGTCAGAAACGCTGTCATTGTAGAGTATACGCCTTCTCTGCTTCTCCATTGCGATAGCCGCATACCTCAGCCACATAACGTAATGCTTATCAAAAAACGCCCCCGAATCGCCGTAGGAAAGCACGGTATAACCGTAATTCACGTGCCTGAAATGCAGGCAGTTGAATATATACGCGCAGGGCTTGTCCCTCTCCCCGAATATAGCGGGAAGAAGCTCATGCCTGTTGAATATCGCTCCCCCGGGAACAGCCCCCTTTCCATTCTGTCTGCTGTAGGCTATCGAAACAGTTTCCGAAAAATCCGTCAGCTTATCGCCCGGAACATGGAGTATACCATCGTTAATGCACAGCCAGAAACTCTCAAAATCACCGAGATACCTGGTATACCAGTCTATCCTCCAAAGGTATTCATCAAGGCTGTCGGCATTTACAAGCGTCTCGGACATATCATTATAGTACGAATCAAAGCCGGAGCGCCTGTTAGAGACCATATTATCCATTGCCGCCCTCGAAAGTTCGGCATAGTTTATTCTTTCACAGCCACAGGTTATGCCCTTGCGAAGCACACAGCATGGCTTTTTATCCTCAGGGACATACTCCTCCCCTTTTATCTTCGCAAACAGCTTTCTGACAGCCTCCACCGCCATAGTTTCGGGGCGGCGCTCGATGGAAGTTATATTCACATAATCCGATGCAAAAGGCTCGTTCCTGCTGTAGCCCGTAACTATAACATCCTCGGGTATCTCCAGACCCTTTTCGAACAGCGCACCCACAAGCCCCGCAGCCGTGAAATCACTGCAGCACACTATCGCCTCGGGTATACCGTGGTCGATAATATCATCGGCGATACTGCTGTAATCGCTTATCCAGTCAACACCGTAGAAAACCCTGTCATCAGTCAGGTCTATCCCCTGTTCTGCTAAAGCCTTTCTGAAACTTTTCAGCACACGTTCATGAAAAACGCTGTCCTTAGGGCCGCTGACAAAGCACACATCTTTAACATGATGCCACTCGGTAAGATGCCTTACTATCTTATCGGTACACTCGTCATTATCGAACATGACACTGTCAAGCCCTTCAGCCTCGGATTCGATATAAACTGCGGGGATATTGCTGTGATCTATGATACGGCGGATCTCAGCCGCCGCTTTTTCATTTTTTATCGTATAGCCGAACACCAGCATACCATCAAGCAGATCGGGCTCGATAAGCGAGAATATCGTGTTTTCCACATCGACCTGATCGGCCTGCGTCAGCAGTGTATTGAATATAGCAGCATCGGCATTATGGGCAAAAAGCTCCTTCTGGACATGATACAGTGCCTTGCTGTAAAAATCCAGATCGGGTTCATTTATAACAATTCCTATCAAAGGTCTTTGTTTAGGAGTATTTTCCATATCTATCCCCCGTTGCATCAGCTTATGATCTGTTTATAGTAACATATTTACATATGCAGACGAATCTTCCTTATTATTATATCACATTCCCCTAATTATTACAAGTATTTTCACCGAAAAATGAAAATTTTACATTCAGCGTAACAATTCCGAGCAAACTTCCGATAAAGTAGGCGCGGCAATAATTTTCCTCACATAGAAAAAGCGTGGACGTTTGTATTGTCCACGCTCATGATTTTGTTATTGCCGCGCCTAATAGGCCGGAAGTTTCCGCTACTTTTTTTATACCGACAGCCTTATCATCTCATCGATACAGCCTTTTGCCTTAGCAATAAGCTCATCGCTCATCTCGATCTCGGTCACATCGAAACTGCTGTCGCCGCCTATCGCCTTACAGCTGCCATAAACGTCCATAAGGGTGGTCAGCTTCATATTCGGGCAGATAAGGCGCTTCGACAGGTCATAGAACCTCTTCTCGGGGAACTTATACTGCAAATGTTCCTTTATGGATATCTCAGTGCCGATGATGAATTCGCGTGAATCGCTCTCAGCGGCATATCTCATGATGTCTGCTGTTGAACCTGCATAGTCAGCCAGCTTGGTAACTGCAGGCTTGCACTCGGGGTGTACCAGAAGCTTTGCATTCGGGTGAGCCGCACGGGCTTCCTCAACCTCGTCAACAGTTATCGCAGCGTGAACAGGGCAACCGCCCTGAAGAAGCATAATGTCCTTATCGGGACATTCGTTAGCCACAAAAGTACCCAGATTGCAGTCGGGTATGAACAGTATCTTGTCCGCATCCATATTCTTCACTATCTTCACAGCGGAAGATGAAGTAACGCAGACATCGCACTCTGCTTTCAGCGCAGCAGTAGTGTTGATGTAGCATACCACCTTGCGGTCTGGTTCGTCCTTTTTAAGACCGCGTATCATCTCAGGCTCCATCTGTTCAGCCATAGGACAGCCTGCGCCGCCGTTGGCAAGAAATACCCTCTTCTCAGGCGAAAGCATCTTAGAGGTCTCCGCCATGAAATGCACTCCGCACATAAGGATATTCTTGTTTTGGACCTTTGCAGCCTCCACGCTAAGCTTGTAGCTGTCGCCTGTGATATCAGCTATCTCGACTATCTCAGCCGCCTGATAGCTGTGTGCAAGTATACAGATATCGTGCTCTTTTTTAAGTTTGATTATCTGATCCTGAATATCTCTGATCATTATTTTCACCCTCTTTTAGGTTTTGGTTTTAAACGGTTCTAATTCGCTCGGCGTACCGAGCATTATCGCGGAATGGTCGGAGAGACCGTCTTGTCTTTCTTTATGAGTAACAGGATCGATGAAAAGCACCGAACTGTCTGTATAAATATCATATCTGATATTCAGCTTTGCAAAATCCTTGCCTGTTACCAGTACGTAATCAAGACGCTCGTTGGTCTTTTTCCCAGTTTTTTTATCCACTTGAACATATGTAGCAGCTTCCGGAAAAGCTTCTGCGTTATGTCCATAGCCTTTTTCTGTCCAAAAATCAACAAATCCCTTTGACATGAACTCATACAGCCTGCTTTTGCTGTAATGCCCCGGTTCGCAAGTATTGAGATCGCCCATACATATAACAGGCTTGTCCTTGGGCATAATGCGCCGAAGCTCAATAAGGCTGTCCCAGTAATTTGTAGCTGAAAAACCGGAATTTCCGTTGAGCGGGATATGTACACCTATGATATACATATCGCGCACAGCCGTCTTATGCAGCACGATGACCCTGTTGCGGTATTCCTCAAAGGCAACGGCAGCAAAGCTTTCGTCAAGGGTGTACGCGCCTTTTTTACACACAGCGGCGGTATAGAAATCCGCACTGTACTTCTGTTCATTCTGCGGAAGAATAAGCTCCAGCCCCATATCCGCAAGCTCAGAAGAAACATTCTTTATATGTCCCCTTTTAAGCTCATGCACTATCAGAAGATCATCATATTCTTTGATAAAGGTACGTGCCGCATGAGATACCGCAGATTCATTCTTATTAACATTCCACGAAGTTATCACAGCTTATATTCTTGCAACTCCGCTCTCTCTTGCAGCCTTGCCAACTGCTTCGGCAACTGCCACGGGTACTGCCCTGTCAAATGCATCGGGGAGTACGAACTCGGGGCACAGCTTGTCATCGGGAACGCAGGAAGCTATGGCATAAGCCGCTGCCAGCTTCATTTCCTCATTGATATCGCTTGCACGAACTGCCAGCGCACCCTTGAAGATTCCGGGGAAAGCTACAACGTTGTTTATCTGGTTCGGGAAGTCGGATCTGCCTGTACCAACGATGTATGCGCCTGCTGCCTTTGCAACATCGGGCATTATCTCGGGAACAGGGTTGGACATAGCGAATATGAAAGGATCGGGATTCATGCTCTTTACCATATCAGCAGTTACAAGATCAGGCTTGGATACGCCTACGAATACATCTGCGCCCTTCATAGCATCAGCCAGACCGCCGCGGATATGCTCACGGTTGGTGATCTTAGCCATCTCAGCCTGTGCAGGGTTCTTGATATCGTCACCCTCACAGATGATGCCCTTAGAGTTCAGCATGATTATATCCTTAACACCAAGACTCATCAGGAACTTTGCAATAGCACAGCCCGCAGCGCCCGCACCGCTCATAACAACTTTCAGGCTGCCGATATCTCTGCCTGTCAGCTTGCAGGCATTGAGCATAGCAGCGCCCACAACAATAGCAGTACCGTGCTGATCGTCGTGGAATACAGGGATATCAACGCGCTCCTTCAGCTTTGCTTCAATCTCGAAGCAGCGGGGTGCAGCGATATCTTCAAGGTTTATTCCGCCGAAGCTGCCTGCTATCATAGCAACAGTATTAACTATCTCATCAACGTCATTGCTCCTTACACAGAGAGGGAAAGCATCAACATCAGCGAACTCCTTGAACAGAGCGCACTTGCCCTCCATAACGGGCATACCTGCCTCAGGTCCTATATTACCAAGACCCAGTACAGCAGAACCGTCAGTGATAACAGCCACCAGATTAGCTCGGCGGGTGTAAACATAGCTGAGGTCGGGATCCTTTTCGATCTCCAGGCAAGGCTGAGCAACACCGGGGGTATAAGCCAGTGTGAGGTCGCGGGCATTATTGATCTTAGTCCTTGATATTACCTCTATCTTGCCTTTCCACTGTTCGTGGAGCTGTAAGGATTCTTCCATAACGTTCATTTGAATAACTTCCTTTCGATACATTTCATAGATAACGGCGCACAGCCGCTGAAACAATTACGTTCCCGACCATTATAACATATATTCCTTAAAATGTAAAGACACCGAGGGACAAAATCTCGAAAAAGCAATGCAGAAAGCGAACAAGCTAACTGGTGGGAACTGCCAAGGAGGAGAACTTTTGGTCAAGCTTTTCGCGAAAAGCTTGCGGGAGCCACAGTCAGCAAAGCTGACTGTTAGAGGCAGAGCCTCTCGGTCAAGGCACCAAAGCGACGTGACAATAAAGCAGTAAATAACACAGCAAACTACCCGCCTCAAAACAAGGCGCGGAAATAAAAAATCTCAGAGCGTGGACTATGACCGTCCACGCTCTTTCTATGTGCGGAAAAATAATGCCGCGCTCTCTGTCAAACAGCGAAGCGTCTTTGACAGCTCGACCCGAGGGACGAGGGGCGACCTTGCCCACCGCAGTACGTCCATTAACCAATAAACACAAACATTCCGCCTGGAACACTTGTGTGAAAAAATGAAACGTGACACGACTGTGCAAATCAGTTGCAAGAAAAATATCTGTACAATAAAGCTCCCACTACAAGAATAAAACCAAGCTGATAAGCGAAAACTATTGACAGCATATCATAGCAGTGATATAATCATATGCGTAAGATCAGATTTGATACCGTTCACAAAATAACAGGAGGTTTAAAATGAAAAATAATAAGAAGATCATTTCCAGCATAACTGCACTGGCACTTGCCTGCGGGCTGTCAATGTCTGCATCGGCTGAGCTTTATGAGGGTCAATCAAGGGCTTACAAAGGCGTAGGGTATATGGCTAAGTATGAAGTGGTCTCTGTTAATGGATATTATACCACAGTTAAGATCACGCTGAAAAATACAAGCAAGAAAAAGATAAACCACTGGGCGGTAGCACTTAAAAAAGTACCATGGAAATTACATAACTTTGAGAATTGCAGGATATTCAATCCGCATGATGTGTTTTCGGTATACTCCTCGATAACGGACTGCGGAACTAACGCTTCTTTAGCCCCGGATGAGTGTGTTTCCTTCTGCTATACAATGGAGGATCGGTACGGTCAAGCTAAACTTCCCGAAAGGATATTGGCTTACTCCGATCTTGACAAATCCAATACTGTTGAAGAACTTAACACAGCTGCCAGAGAGTGTTGTGAATATGCCGACTATATTCTCAGGTATTACCCCGATCCTGCCACAGCAATGGATGATCCATTCAGGGAAGGGGTGTATGAAAAGTCGCAAAAAGGGATGAAAACAGGCTATACTTACGAGTACAAGGCAAGAGGAGATGAAGTTATAAATATCGCAGCATCGCAGTATTCCCGCGGCGATATAAGCGCATATCTTGGCAGGACAAAAATCAACGGTGTGGACTGTTTGTTTGTTCAGATCAGGGATGACAGGACGGGAAAGATAGGTCAGTATCCTAACCCGACAGACGGCACTGCCGAATGGGGAAAGTTTACTCAGAACTGAGATCAGCGGCGAGAATACCCACCGCAGTACGTCCGCAAGCCAATCAGCTGTACAATAAAACTCTCAGTAACAGTGTGAAACAAGGCTATTAGTCAAAATAATATTGACAGCAAATCAGAGCTGTGATATAATCATATACGTGAGTGCTGAATGATAATGCTCACAAGATACAGGAGGGTTAAAATGAAAAGTTTCAAGAAAATCATTTCTGGCGTAACAGCGCTGGCACTTGCCTGCGGTCTTTCGCTCAGCGCATCGGCTGAACTCAAAGCAGGCGATTCAAAGGCTTACAAAGGCACAGGCTATATGGCTAAGTACGAGGTGCTTTCTGTTAAGGACGGCAAAAGCACCGTTAAGGTAACGCTGAAAAACACAAGCAAGAAGAAGATAAACAACTGGGCTGTAAGGTTTGTAAACTATGGTAATATAGAAAGCGTGAAGAACGGCAAGCTATTCAGTCCCGATTATTGGATGTTCCGCATAATCAAGGATGACGGCACTAATGGTTCTGTTGCACCGAATGAATGTGTATCGTTCAGCTTTACCATGACGGATCCCGGCAATAGTTCCGATATTCCCGAGGGGATAACAGTCTACTCGGATCTTGACAAATCAAACTCTGTCAAAGACCTGAACAAAACTGCATTTGCCTGCTATAATGGTATTGACCAAATTCTCAATGATTACAAAGCCAAGGGTGTCTCATTCGATGAGTGTTTCAAAAACGGGGTATTTGCGAATTTAAATTCAAAAGACGGTATGAAGACAGGTTTCAACTACAGATACAAAACTGAGATCGACAGGGAGATAAATGCCGTAGTTTCGATGTTTGCCCGCGGCAACATAAGCGTATACGTTGGCAGAACGGAGATCGACGGCAAGGATAGCTGCTTTGTTCAGGTAAGGGATAACAGGACCGGCAAGATAGGTCAGTATCCTCACAGAACGCAGGGCGAAGCAACATGGGGCACATTTGACCTTGATACGCCTGTATACACGAATTACAGCGAATCTCAGCTTCGCAGCGCAGCTTCTCATGCTTATGATTGTGTTGCGGGTTATCTATATGATCTGATGAAAGAGGGTCAGGACTATCAGAGCATCCTTGAAAACATCGATTTTCAGGCTGGATCAGATGAAGGTCTGAAAATAGACATGAAAGCATCTTACGATGGGGTCGATAAGGTTATCAACGATGAACTGAAATACTTAGAAGAGGGTATGATCGTATATGTTAGTGAGATAACGTATAGAAACTACTTCAGATTTACTGTTCAGACAAAGGATCCCGCAACAGGAAAGACAGGTCAGTATTCTTATCAGGATAGTATTATATGTTAGGGCTGATAAGGCACAAACTAACATATCGTATACGTGAGTGCTGAATGATAATGCTCACATAATATAGGAGGGTTAAAAATGAAAAATTTCAAAAGAATCATTTCGGGCGTAACAGCGCTGGCACTTGCCTGCGGTCTTTCGCTCAACGCATCAGCTGAACTTAAAGAGGGCGATTCAAAGGCTTACAGAGGAACAGGCTATCTGGCTAAGTGCGAGGTAGTTTCCGTTAAGGACGACAAAAGCACCGTTAAGGTGACACTGAAAAACACAAGCAAGAAAACTATAAACCACTGGGCAGTGGGGTTTGACGGCGGCTTCTTCGGTAAAATCGAGGACGTAAAGTACGGCAGGCTGTTCACTCCGGGAGAAAGGTATAACAACGTGATAAGGGACTGCGGCACTAACGGTTCTGTTGCGCCGAACCAGTGTGTTTCGTTCAGCTTTACCATGCTGGATTGGGAAAATCGTAGTGAACTTCCCGAGAGGATAAGGGTCTACTCCGATATCAACAAATCCAACACCGTCGATGAACTGAACACTGCTGCAAAAATATGTTATAATTTTGTAATCATCGATGTTATGACTTATGGCGGAGATCAGGGCTATACAATTTATGATTGCTTCGAGAACGGAGCATTAGCGAATTCAAATTCAAAGGGCGGCATGAAAACGGGCTTCAATTACAAATACAAAGCCTATGGCGACTATGTGATAAATATGATAGCATCGCAGTATGCACGCGGAGATATAAGCGTATACGTGGATAGAAGAGAATTTGAAAGTGGGTTTGATTTCTTTGTTCAGGTAAGGGATAACAAGACAGGCAAGGTAGGTCAGTATCCGCGCCCGACAGATGGTACTGCCGAGTGGGGTACATTTGACCTTGATGCGCCATTACAGGCAGATTTCAGCGAATCTCAGCTTGATATCGCTGCTTCGGAAGCATATGGATGTGTAGTGAATTATATTTGCAATCTGGTGAGCGAGGGTCACGATTATCAGAGCGTCCTTGAAAAATGCAATTTTCAGGCTATCTCAAAGGAAGGTCTGAAGATAGACATGAAAGCATCTCTCTCCGAGTGCGACAAGCTAATCAACGATGAGTTGAAATACAATTATGAGGGTATCAGTGTATATGTTAGTGAGATAACATATGATGATGGGTTTAAATTTAGTGTTCAGACAAAGGATCCCGCAACAGGGAAGACGGGTCAGTATTCTGATCAAGAGAGTATTAAATGTTATGGCTAATACATAATAAACGGACGTATCGCAAGAGCAAAACAGCTGATCTGTCGGCTGAACCATCAACGTAAGGCACAAAGCCAAAATTTAAATTGAACTATAAGGCGGGCGGTCATATGATCTCGTGGAGATGCGGGAGGTGACTGCCCGCCGTTTTTGTATGCGGGTATATGCTGATGGATGTAATTGTTTCGCGTGGAATATTTGTTTTTTTTGTGAGCATTCCAAAAGATGCCACTGTATGCGGTCGCATTGGCTGGTATGGGTTTCGTAGTGGTTTGGGTCAGTGGTATACGAAGGCATGGGCTCGTATTTATGCACAAAAATCAACGTGAGGATTTGTGACAGCAAAGAGAGTTATGTGAAAATTTGGAGAAATTTTGATATAAGTGTTGACAAACGGGATTATATAGTGTAAAATTACACCATAAAAGTAAATCGACACGAATTGGGGTGATAAAATGAACCGTGATGAATTCATCAGCATGATGAGCAAAAACCTTAAACTGGTGAGGACGGAGTATGAACTCAATCAGGATAAAATGGCGCACTGTCTGGGGATATCGAAGAAAACTCTGGTGGAGATAGAAAAGGGAAGAACTCTGCTGGGTTGGACGGGCTCGGCGGCACTGGCTGTTATATTTTCGGACAGCAGTGTTTTGCAGAATGCTTTCGGCGGCGAGATGAGCGACCTGGTCAAGGCGCTGGCTTTTGATGATACCACCATCAACTTTCGTCAGACTCATGGCGGGAAGGTATGGTGGAGGCAGATAGAAACCACCGATAAATGGAAGATACAGCAGAACTACATCTCACAGCATTACCGCCTGCTTACTGCGGGTGACAGATGTGTATATTCATCGTTCCATCTGGAGAAAGTCAGGAAAGCGGCGGCAGAGTATGAGCAGGGGCTTTGACGTGCGAAGATGATATCGGAAAAGAGAAACATCATAATAAGACTATCGCTTGGGCTGCCTGTTTGCGCGGCAATGACGATATTCTGGGCGAAAGTTATGGTAAGTGCCGAATATGGCGGCATAGCTTTTTTCAACTCTGGCGGGGATTATATAGCAGCCGCGGTCATACTGCCGATATTGTATATAATTTTTAGCAGAGTGATGGCGAAAAAGCTTCCTGTTGAAAACGGGATATGGGATGCTGTTTGTTGGGCGATGATGTTGATAGTATATCCGGTACTATCGCTTGTTTGTCATTTCGGACTGTAAAAGCGGACAAAAATAAAACAGATACTTTGTGCAGAATGATACCATAAAAAGAGAAGAGACAAAACGTATAATTATAGTAAGAGCTTTTAATAGCGCGGTCAACGTGCAAAAGAAAAGCTCTGCTGTCTTGAACATTTGTGAACTGTATGTTATAATATATAGAACAAATATTTTTGAAGTACTTTCCCCTTGAATGGGGCAAAGGGGTGAAACTATGCTTTTTATAATATTATGGGTGTTATCGCCGATCGTGCTGCTGCCTATGTGCATAAGTTCTTCATCGAAGCGAAAAAAGATGAATCGTTTCATTGATCAGCTGTACAGAGAAAAAAGAATAACCTCGATGGAGAAGTATGCGCTTAAAACAGACGCGGAAACTAACGCCCAGAAACGTTACAATTATTCGCCTGTCCAGAGGAACGACGGTCCTTTCTTCAATGACAAGGCTCGCTACACTTATGGGCAGAAGGGCGTTCAGAACGATGCGGGATCTGTTGGGTATGTTCCGAAGGCACAGCAAACTACTGCGGCGGCGCAGAGTGCTCCGGTGACTTGGGAAGATATCGCGGGACAGAAGAAAGCTCCCGAAGCTGCACAGGCTGAGATCAAACCTCAGCACCATCACAGCGGTGTTGACCTTGTGAAGCATGACGATGCTGAAAAGGTCATCGGCACAGAGATTGTCGAGAAGACAGTTTCTCAGCTTACAGAAGAAAAGACTGTTCAGGAGGATACCGCACAGGAAAGACCCGCGGAGGAAAAGACTGTTCGGGAGGATACCGTACAGGAAAGACCTGCGGAGGAGAAGCCTGTTCTGGAGAATACCGTTCAGGAAAGACCCGCGGAGGAGAAGCCTGTTCGGGAGAATACCGTACAGGAAAGACCTGCGGAGGAGAAGCCTGTTCGGGAGAATACCGTTCAGGAAAGACCTGCGGAGGAGAAGCCTGTTCGGGAGGATACCGCACAGGAAAGACCTGCAGAAGAAAAGCCTGTTCAGGAGAATACTGTTCAGGAGAGACCTGCACAGCAGATGCCTGCGGCGGCGGTACATACTATGCCCGAACAGCGTGCTGTACCTATGAGTTCTGCGGAATACAACAACAGACAGCCTCTTCCCGAATGGGCAAGACCTCAGGCTGTACAGAGACCTCTGCGCGCGGAGAGACCGAAGCGTCAGAAGAAGCAGTACAGCTCTGCGGCAGTGCTTACGGGTATAGGTATTACATTCGTGGCGCTGGCGGGTATAATATTCTCAAGAGCGTTCTGGGTACAGATGAGCGACTGGACAAGAGTCGGCGTGCTTGCGGGACAGGCAGTGCTGTTCTTTGCGATGTTCGGTTTTGCGCATAAGAAACTTAAGATAGAAGGCACTGCGGCGGCGGTATACATACTGGGCTCGGTGTTTGCAACCATAGCTTACATAACAATGGGATACTTCGGGCTGATGGGAGCCTGGTACGGCTTCGAGGGCGGAGGAATGATGCTATTCCTTGCTATGGGCGCTTTGCTAGTGACGTTCTTCTCGGCGGGCGCGATGAAAGTATTCTCAAAACCATTCTGCGAATATGCAGCCTGCGTATCTATGGCTATATCCGGCACGCTGGTGCTGGCGCAGTTCGCTAACTACTTTGAATACAACAAGTACGCAGCTTTCTCCATGCTGATATCAGCGGCGGGTCTGCTGGCATCGATAGTATTCTACGGCAGCAAGTCGGCGGGCAAAGAGATATCAAAGCCTGTTGAGATAACTTACAAACTGGTAAAGGGTGCCTATGCGTTTATCGCTGCGCCATGCCTGTTGGCTGACTTCGCCGGCAGGAATGAGATCATTGGCTGGTCGCTGTTCGGCTGGGGCTTATGGCTGATATATACAGGCGAGACACTCTGGCACGCTATACGCAAAAAGAGCGAGCAATGGCTGGCTTTCCATGCGGTGCTTTTACTGACGAGCTTGCCGAGCCTGTACATGACACTGGGCAATTATGCTCAGTTCACACTGATAATAACAATATTCTCGGCTGTAGGCAGCTGGGCATATATCCTGCTTGACAGTAAGAAAGCTCTGCTTTTCAGGGCGGATAAGGTACACAGTACCATGCGTCTTATCCTGACACTGGTAACTGCACCCGTGCTGTTCATACACCCTGTTGACAGCCCGTTACACCTTGCGGTCCTCATTATATGGGTGATAGACTTTGCGGCTATGGCTTCGTACTACAGGCTTCAGGCTTTGCTGATACCTCAGTGTGCGGCTATACTGAGCCTGTCATACGAGTTTATACTCAAGCTTGGTCGTTCATCGATAGCTAACGGCGAAGAGCTTGCTTCACTGATAATACTGATGGTCGGCATTCTGGGTACCGGTGTTTACAGATATCTTGACCGAAAGGGAAAGACATTATTTAATGCAGATGCCACAAATATCATCATGAGAGTATTGATGAGCCTGCCTGCTGCGCTGTATCTTACAAATGAGCTGAACAGATGGGACAGATACTGCTGGGCTATGTGCCTGCTGATGATAGCTGAACTCAGCGTTTATGCTGTACTTTACCGCAGAGAGCGTGAGATATTCTTCCGCTTCCCGTTCATAGCGGCGGCGGTATTCATGCTGATCCCCAATAACTTCTATGCTTACGGCATTGAGAAAGCGCATCTTTACGCGCTGATAATGTTTGGCATGAGTGTGGTGCTGACGGCGGCTTACATGATACTTCGTCATTACAAAAAGACACTGTTCGATGCAAAGCGCTTTATATACAGCGCAAAGGCAGTTATCGGCGGCGGCTGTCTGCTGCTGGTTTATGCTGACGAGCAGTCACATGGCTGCTTCAGCTGGGTATCCTGGACACTGATCGCCGGATTGGCAGTTGAGACACTGGTATATGCCATCATCAAAAAGAACAAGTATCTGCTTCTGGCACACAATGTCTGCCTTGCGATCATGCTTTGTGAGTGCGGAATTCTCATGAATGATGTTCAAGTCTTTGCATTGTTCGTAACAGCGCTTCTGGCAGTGCTGACTATGATATACTTCTACCTGGAAAAGAAGAACAAGCTGAGATTCAGTGCGCTGAGTTCTATCATAATGATGCGAGGATTTTTCGGACTTGTAGCACTTTCATCCATGGTGAAATATTTCGGCAGCTGGAATTGGGAGTGCTTCGGTCTGGGCATCATCATCGCGACAGAAATGCTGTATTACAGCATATCAAGGCGCAGCAGCACCCTGCTGCTCGGTCATATGGCGGCGCTTTCCTACTCATTGTGGCAGGTACGTCAGTTGGTGAACGACCCGCTGGCATTCGCGCTGTGGTCAACGGCGATACTGGCAGTTCTGACCATGGTATACGTCTTCCTGAAAAAGAAGAACAAGCTGCTGTTCAGGGCGGATATTCCTGTTATGCTGATGCGCGGACTTTTCGGACTGATAGCGCTTTCCTCCATGGTGAAATATCTCGGCAGCTGGAACATTGAATGCTTCGGCATTGGCATTATCGCGGCGGCGGAAATGCTGTATTACAGCATCACAAAGCGCAGCAAGGGCTGGCTGTTCTGCCATATGGCGGCACTTTCCTACTCGTTGCTGCAGGTGCGCCTGCTGGTGGATGACGGCTCGGCATTCGCGCTGTGGTCAACTGCACTTCTTGCACTGCTTACCATGCTGTACTTCCGCATGGAATCAAAGGGTAAGCTGCTGTTCAATGCGACAGTTCCTGTTTTGCTGATGCGCGGACTCTTCGGAATTATGGCGATCTACTGCATGACAGATAATTTCAGTACCTGGAACTGGGACTGCTTCGGCTTAGGCATAATATTTGCTATGGAGATGCTGTACTACGGTATTATCAAACGCAGCCAGGCACTGCTTGCCTTTGAGGTGGCAGCCCTGACCTACTCCTTCTGGCAGATAGGACGCTATGCTGAGAACTTCTCGGTATTCGCGCTGATATGCTGCATCACAGTTGCGGCGGGAACACTGGCAGATGAGTTCATAAAGAAAAAGCGCTTTGAAGTGGGACTTCTTATCACAGGCACAAGAATAGTATATCTGATGTTCTACATTCTGATGCTTGTACTTGAGTTCCCGAAATTCAGCTGGATGTCTGTAGCAGTATGGACTATCCTTCCTGCTGAGATGATATTCTACGGTATCAGAAGCAAGAACAGTATGTTCATACATCTGCAGAGCCTTGAACTGCCTGTACTGTTCTATGTGCTGAGCAGTGTGATAGGTGATGCGCTGGGCGGCGGATACAACAAGGTATTCATATTCGCTATGCTGACAGCTGCTGCCCTTGCAGTATACTATATAATCCCTGCGGTCTACACACGTATGGCAGACTGGCTCTATACGCTCATGCTGTTCGGTTTGGCTGTACGGCTGCTTGACGGCGCGGCACTGCCTTACGGCGTGATAGTTATGGCAGTAGTAGCGGTGTTCATTGCGGTACAGGCTTTCGGCGGCAATCACGGACTGCAGTCGCGCATCATGGAGTTCTTCCAGCCTGTGCCCGAGATAGTCACAGCGGTAATGCTTTCGGGCTATCTTGAACGTGAATACAATATGCACTGCAGGACACTTGCAATGGGAATATGCGCAGCGGTACTCTGTGCAGGTGCATTCGCACTGGGATTCGGCAGCGAGGAAGAGCGCAAATACAAGTTCATGAAGTACACGATGGAGATCGGCTCCTGTGTATCGCTTTTCATGGCATACAGCACAAGGCGCGACCTTGTAGCGGCACTGATAGTTACTGTGGTAAGTGCGGCGCTTTACGCGGTGATCCATACATCGTCAAGGAACTACCACTCGGTAATACCGCTGTTCACACTGTTTATGGGTGCGGATATGTCAGCCCGTGCCATCTGGTATGACCCGATGAGCGAGGGCAATGCGGTAATACTGTTCTCGATAGCTATGACAGCAGTATTCGCTGTGATCTCGAGACTGATGTTCCGCAATGGTATATACAAAAAAGACGAAAGAAGGACCATGCTGGATACAGCGCATCTGGGCATACTGTTCTGCGTGATAAGCTGCTTCTTCGTAGAAAGCATGATGTTCTCGCCCCGTGCAAGAAGCTTCATAGCGCTCCTTGAACTGGCTGTATTCGCAGCAAACTGCATCCGCCGCGAACACTCGCATCATGCAAACAGAGCGGCTATGACTTGCTCGGCAGGTCTGGTATGTGCAGCGCTTATGGTAAGACCTTTTATGGTATCTGAAAACAGCACTATCACGACCAAGATAATACTTGCGATAATCGTACTGTTCGGTATTGCTGTGAAGAAGATCTGGAAAGACGACGAAAAGCTGTCGTCTGAGTTCAGCCAGGCGGTATTCATGGCGTCGTTCCTGCTGCTTATCGCAGACGGTCTGATGAACCAGTCGCTGATGAACTCGCTGATAGTACTGAGTATTTCTCTGGTACTGCTGATATTCTCCTTCGTGAAAAAGACCAGACGCTGGTTCCTGGTATCTGCGGCTGCACTGCTGGGACTGACGCTCTATATCACAGGAGACTTCCTGGCGGCTGTGGCATGGTGGGCATACCTCCTGCTTGCGGGCATACTGCTGATAGCAGTTGCTGCCGTAACAGAGTATATGCGTCAGCACGCAGTAAAGGATCCCAACGAAGAAAGATTCTTTGTTGACTGGAAATGGTAGTATACCGATAATACATAATAAGAGCGCTTCTGCTGAGATACAGCAGAAGCGCCTTTTGTTTATAAAAACGAGCAAAATACATAAAAATCAATAAATGCCATATTTTTACTGTGCAGTGCAGACAAAAATATCATGTGGATTTTGTGCAGAGTGGCGTTGTAAATGATCGATTTGTGGGAATTTCTCAAAAATACTTGCATGGTGTTTGAAATTATGGTATAATAATATGGTCGTATATATTTGAATTTTTATGTACAACGCATATTTTACGATATGGAGGTTCACTTAAATGAAAGGCGATCTGCATTGTCATACAACCCTTTCGGACGGTTCACTGGGCATAGAAGAAGTCATCGCGCAGGCTAAGCGCATGGGACTGGATTTTCTCGCCATAACCGACCATGATACTCTGTCATCATCAAGCCGTGCGCAGATACTCGGCGACCGCTACGGCGTTAAAATAATACAGGCTGTGGAGCTTTCCGCATGGGACAAAAAGCGCAACGAAAAGGTGCATATCCTCTGCTACGCGCCTCAGAAGCCTAACAGGCTCGAAGGTCTGTGCCTGAAATCATGCCAGATAAGGACCGAGTGCGCCAAGGATATGATAAACAAGGTGATGGAACGATTCCCGATACCAAGGGACGCTGTGATGAAGTACACCAAGGGTTCCAAGAGCATATATAAATCACATATTATGCGTGCACTGATAAGCTACGGCTATGCCACCGAGTTTTACGGTTCGGTGAATGACAGGCTGTTTTCGTACCCAAGGGGCGAGTGCCTTGTGACGAGAGAGTATCCCGATGTAAATTTTGTGCTTGACCTGATACATTCTTCAAAGGGTGTGGCAGTACTTGCTCACCCGCATATGTTCGGCAATATCGAGCTTATGAAAGAGCTTGTGGAGGCCGGCAAGCTGGACGGCATAGAGTGTTTCCATGTTTCCGCCACAGATACCCAGCAGAGGGCTCTGAAGAAATATGCCGAGGAGCATGACCTGATAGTAACAGGCGGTTCGGATTTCCACGGGCTTTATAACAGCACTATGACCCATATCGGCAAGTTCACTACCGATGAGGAAAACCTTGAAAAGCTGTTCAAGCTGATACATCTGAATGCGAAAAAAGCGAAAAAAGTTGGCGAGGCTTCGGATATACAGGCTAAGGAAGATACTTCGACGGCAGAAGAGGCTTCTGCGGAGGAATAATAGAGAAAGAAAAAAGGACAGCTCAGGCTGTCCTTTTTTGGTTAAAGTAAAGTGTTGGAGGTGCCGGGGCTTGTCTCTTTGGCAGTTCCCGCTAGTTTGCTCTTTACAACATCTTCTTCAAATACATTCCCGTATAGCTCTCCGCACAATTCGCGATATCCTCGGGTGTACCCGTACATACGACTGTACCGCCCTTATCTCCACCCTCGGGACCAAGGTCGATGATATGGTCGGCTGTCTTTATCACATCAAGGTTATGCTCTATCACAAGCACTGTATTTCCCGCATCAGCAAGCCTTTGCAGTACTTCTATCAGCTTATGGACATCCGCTGTATGCAGACCTGTTGTGGGCTCATCAAGGATATATATGGTACGCCCTGTTGCACGCTTTGCAAGCTCCGTTGCAAGCTTCACGCGCTGTGCTTCACCGCCCGAAAGCGTTGTTGCAGGCTGACCTATCTTAACATACCCAAGACCTACTTCGTAAAGGGTCTGAAGTTTGCGCTGTATCTTCGGCATATTCGTGAAGAACTGCACGCCCTCTTCGACTGTCATTTCCAGCACATCATAGATGTTCTTGCCCTTATACTTTACTTCCAGCGTTTCACGGTTATACCTCTTTCCGCCGCAGACTTCGCAGGGCACGTAAACATCGGGCAAGAAGTGCATCTCTATCTTGATGATGCCGTCGCCTTCGCAGGCTTCACAGCGTCCGCCCTTTACATTGAAGGAAAATCTGCCCGAATTATAGCCTTTCATCTTAGCGTCCTGTGTCTGGGCGAAAAGCTCACGGATATCGGTAAAGACCCCTGTATAGGTCGCGGGGTTCGAGCGGGGTGTTCTGCCTATAGGTGACTGGTCGATATTGATGACCTTATCGAGATGTGAAACGCCTTCCATCTTATCGAAATCTCCCGCCCTTGTTTTTGCGCGGTTGAGTTTTGCCGAAAGGTACTTATTGATGATCTCGTTCACCAGCGAACTTTTTCCGCTGCCCGAAACGCCTGTAACACAGGTGAAAGTTCCCAGCGGTATCTTCACGTCTATATTTTTCAGATTATTCTGCCTTGCGCCCTTAACCGTGAGAAACTTGCCGTTGCCCTGACGTCTTTCCGTGGGCACGGGTATTTTTCTTCGTCCGCTGAGGTACTGCCCTGTTATGGACCTTTCGCAGGCTTTTATCTCCTCGACTGTTCCCTGCGCAACAACTTCTCCGCCGTGTATGCCCGCTCCGGGACCTATATCGACTATATGGTCGGCGGCATACATGGTATCTTCGTCATGCTCAACAACTATCAGCGTATTTCCAAGGTCGCGCAGACGTTTCAGCGTTGCTATCAGCTTATTGTTATCCCTCTGGTGCAGACCTATGGATGGTTCATCCAGGATATACAGCACGCCCACCAGTGAAGAGCCTATCTGTGTTGCAAGGCGTATTCTCTGGCTTTCGCCGCCCGAAAGCGTACCTGCCGCACGGGAGAGGGTCAGATATTCCAGACCCACGCTGGCAAGGAATCCCAGCCTGTCCTTTATCTCTTTGATTATCCTTTCGCCTATGAGCTTTTCACGGTCGGTGAGTTCAACGCTGTCCATAAATTCCAGCACGCCCACAACAGATTTATCGCAAAGCTCCGCGATATTCAGTCCGCCAACGGTGACACTCAGGCTCTCGGGGCGAAGTCTTCTGCCCTTGCAGGCGGGGCAGGCTTCCTCTGTCATATTCGCCTCGATATCAGCCTTTGACCATTCGCTGTTTGACTCTTTATAACGCCTTTCCAGGTTGGGGATTATGCCCTCAAATGCAGAATCGTATTCCGCTTTATAGAACTTGCTGCCGCGGCTCAGGTGCAGTTTATGGTCACCTGTACCATAGAGAAAAAGTCCCAGCTGTTCCTCTGTCAGTTCGCTGACAGGCTTATCAAGCGGAACACCGTATTCCTCGGATATCGCCCTGAAATACATATTGGCTATGGAGCTGTCGTCAGAAACGTTCCAGCCGCTTGCCTTGATAGCGCCCTCGGATATGGAAAGGCTCTTGTTAGGCACGATAAGGTCGGGGTCAATCTTTTTGAATACTCCAAGACCAGTACACTTTTCGCAGGCGCCGTAGGGGTTGTTGAATGAGAACATTCTCGGAGCAAGCTCGCCTATGGATACACCGTGTTCTGGGCAGGCGTAGTTCTGCGAAAAGGTCATTTCCTCGCCACCTATGACATCGGCTGTAACAAGTCCTCCCGTCAGCGAGGATACGGTTTCGATACTGTCTGTCAGTCTCGACTTTATGCCGGGCTTTATCACAAGTCTGTCCACCACTATCTCAATGGTGTGCTTCTTGTTTTTTTCAAGCTCGATATTCTCCGAAAGGTCATAGGTGATGCCGTCCACACGCACGCGCACATAGCCCGACTTCTTGGCCTGCTCGAACTCTTTCTGGTGAGTGCCCTTTCTTCCGCGGACTATGGGGGCAAGGAGCTGTATCTTGGTGCCCTCTTCCAAAGACATCAGCTGATCGACGATCTGATCTGCCGTCTGCTGTTTTATCTCACGTCCGCAGACAGGACAGTGCGGCACACCTATCCTTGCGTATAAAAGACGAAGATAGTCATATATCTCCGTAACAGTACCCACCGTTGATCGGGGGTTCTTAGAAGTGGTTTTCTGGTCGATGGATATAGCGGGAGAAAGTCCCTCGATGCTGTCAACATCGGGCTTGTCCATCTGCCCCAGGAACATTCTGGCATAAGAAGACAGTGACTCCACATATCTTCTCTGACCGTCCGCATAGATCGTATCAAAAGCCAGCGAACTTTTTCCCGACCCCGAAAGCCCCGTCATGATGATCAGCTTATCGCGGGGTATAGTAAGATCCACATTTTTAAGGTTATGCTCTCTGGCACCCTTTATGATTATTTCGTTAATGGGCATTATATCAACTCCGTTTGGTTTCAGCTGTTAAGCTGTATGACTGCGTAATACTTGTTTTGTATGTTTATGGAATAAAGGACTTCTGCTTTATCAGTATCAGTGATATCCGCAAGGCGGTCATCGGCAAATATGATTTCATCTTTATGCTTTTCTTCAAAAGCAGTGTCAGCAATATTTTTCATTTCATCAGCATTATTTTCAAAGAACTGCCTGTCATTACCGATTATCCTTTTGTACCATTCACCATCCTTGTCAAAAGTTTCTATGGGCGCTATTACCATATCCACCTGTCTGCCATCGGTATTTCTGCCGAAACTCTCCTTATCGTTGACATTGGATATGAATATGCCGTCAGCCTTTCTCAGGTACGACGGAAAGCACTGAGTATACCATATATTTCCTGTACCATTGCTTGCGAACAGCAGGACATTCCTGCCTTCGGAATCCTTTGCCAGGTCAGTATAAGTAGAGGTGTGCTTTGCCAGAAAAGGTGTCTGCTCGTTTATGTTTATCACGCAGATAAGTGCTGCCGCCATTATCAGCACAGCTATCTCTCCTACCCTTTTCGGGATATCCCTCAGTATTGCATACACAAACCCGACTACTGTCAGGCATACCAGCGGCATAACAACGAAGAGATATCTCACACCAGGCTGACCCATCTCCTTGATATCGCTCATCGTTGGAAGCATCAGTACAAAAACGGTATTTGCAATGAGAAACGCAACGAAAGTACCGTCTATCGCTCTTATATCCGCAGGTATCTTCTTGGGCAGAGCCTTTATCCATGCAGCTGCCCCACGTACAAAATTCTTGAACCAAACTTCTTTTCGAAACAGGAAGCACAGCGGTACACATATAGCTGCAAGAACTGCCAGCACTGCGATCACATAATAGATCGTTGATGACTTGTATATCGAAAACTCCTTGCCGATGGTGTGCTTGAAAAGCAGATCGAGGACAAATAAAAGACGTGTTCTGTAAGTGCCTTTGTATGCCTTTCCATTACCAATATTTTTATATAAAAAAATGTGCTTTATCACGTAAGGATAAGCTGCACAGAAAGCTCCCAGCGCGGCAGTCATTGAAAGTCCGTAGACGAACATCTGCTTCACCCTTTTGCGGGCAAGCATATACAGACATACCACTGCTGTGAAGATACCGCAGATTATCGCCATGGTGTAATTTGTAAAAAACAGCAGGAAAGCTGTCACAGCCATTGGCGGAGCGTACTTTTTGAGATCAAAACCCTTTTCCTTGTCATAGCTTCGGAAAAGCTTTGCGCTGAAATAATAGTACATGGTTATGAGCATGGTCATGAAGCAGTACTGCCTTAAAAACAGCACTGTGGAAAGCGCACCTGTACCTGCACCGTAAAGCAGGCAGACTGTCAGCGCCAGGGTATCCTTATCGGTGTACAGCTTTGTCAGCTTGAACAGGAATATCTGTATGAACACCATGCTCACAAGGTTTATGGAGAAAGCATACCACAGCGAAAAGCTGTTAGGGAAAAATGAGCATATCGTGTGAAGTATCGAGTAATACAGCGGAGGGTGATGGTCAAGCACCTGATTGTGGTACACCGAATCATATGAGAACCGCTGACCCTCCTGCACCGTGAGATAATCGTTCATCACACTGCCGTCTATCCATTTGTTGGCGATATCAGAGCCCTCGTAGCCGCCTGTGTAATCGTCCTGATAGATTCCGTCCTCAAGATATATAAATGGCTTGTAATAGCTGTTGGCAAGTCCGTAGCTCCAGAGTTCATCCGAGTGAGTACCCTGTTTTTCATATGCAAACACATAGCAGGAATATATCAGCTGTATGATTATCATCACAGCCAGCACTATATGCGCTCCGTGCTTTTTATAAAAACTATTTTCCGTCTTATCCAATGCCATTGCCTCCTCAAAATATCTTGTAAAATCTCGTAAATACTCGCGAAATCTCAGTATTTCATAAAGTTATGTTCAAGAAATGAACCAAGTTATGGATGATCCAAAGCATTGAATGCCGGATTTAACGTTATCAGGGTATAGCAAACAAAACGTCTTGAGAGATCTGTTTTGACAGCCTTGATGCGACCCATATCCGTTACGGCAGCAAACCTCCTCTGTCCAACGGGATCATTCGTCACGTGAAGTCCCAACTTCCTTCGTTCTGCCTATCCATAACAGGGCGTCGGCGCAGCTCCATTGCGAGGTCATGCCCCTTGGTAATAATTCCTGCCG
>NZ_FOKQ01000031.1 GCF_900112155.1 Hominimerdicola alba
AACTTTTCTTAAGCGGTTGTAATACGTGTTAGGCTTGATCCCGTTTTCTTTGCACCATTCCCGGATCGTCAGACCGCTTGCCTGTTGCGCTTCGATCTGTGCAGTCCATTCTTGCAGACGTACTTCCTGCTTTATTGTTGTGATGCTTGTCGTATTTGACTGCATATATTTCACCAACTCCTATCTGTCTAATATACTCCAATTAACTCCATGGACCAATTTGGATTTTCCAATTTACTTCATGGTGTTCCTTGGAGTTTATTATACTTCATTAGACTCCGGTGGGGTAGGTGCGGAGGGTTATACGCTTACGGATAGCCGTATTATAAGTTACGCCTATCCGTTTTGCTTGTATCAAATCAATTTAAGCCTATCACTTTATAGTAACAACACCTGAATGTTTGATAGCATTTGCAGTGTCCCACTTGCCGTTTACTCTTGCTGCGATAGCGACCCTGTATGACCTGCCGGGAGTAAGATTCTTGGGAGAAGTGTATGTAGTACCGGTGATATCCTGTGCCTGTACTCTCCACTTTCCTGCCAGATATACTGCTATGCCATATTTGTCAGCGCCCTCGACTTTATCCCATGTAAATCTAACCTGGTGATATTCTTTGCTGTATTCGACCCTGATGTTTGTGGGGTAAGTGAGCGCATTGGTGGTTAAACGCTTGTAGGTGTTAGTTCCGTTATTGCCGATGACTGCATATTTTCCATTACCGCTTACAACATTTTTTGGAGCATTAGCATTAACCCAGCCACTGCCGTTTGGGAGACTCATTTCCTCTGTTATATTGCTAAACTTCTCACCAATCTTGAGAGTGTTCAGCTTGTTGCAGTCTTTGAATGCATCGGTAAAATCTTTCACTTTGCTTGTATCAAAGCTGCTGAGATCAAGTGTTATAAGGCTGGAACAACCGGAGAACATATCTTTCAAATATGTGATGTTACTAGTATTAAAGCTACTTAAATCAAGTGTAGTCAGTTTGGAACAACCACTGAACATACCCCACATACCCAAATCAGTATAGGTACTGCTTGTGTCAAAATTACTCAGATCGAGAGTAGTCAGGTTGGAACAGCCGGAGAACATATTGTACATAAATTGTACTTTGCTTGTATCAAAATTGCTAAGATCAAGTTCGGTCAAGCCAGAACAGCCCGAGAACATTTCGTACATATATCCAACATTGCTTGTATCAAATTTGCTAAGATCAAGTTTGGTCAGCCCTGAACAATCTTTAAACATACCATACATAAAACTAGTATTGCTTGTTTTAAATTTACTAAGATCAAGAGTGGTCAGCTTGGAACAACCGGAGAACATTTGACCCATTTCTCTTACATAGAGTGTATTGAATGAACTTACATCAAGTGTTGTCAAGCTTGAACAATTCATAAACATAGCATTCATATAAGTAGCATATGATGTTTTAAATTTGCTTACATCAAGTGAAGTCAGACTTGAACAGCCGTTGAACATCGAGGTGAAATACATAACATTGGTTGTATCAAAACCGGTCACATCAATCGAAGTAAGCTTACTGCAGCCCAGGAACATATAGCTCATTTGTGTCGCCTTGCTCGTGTTAAATCCGGTCACATCAAGCGAAGTTAGACCAGAACAGTTTTCAAAAATTCCTGAAAAAGTCGTAACATTTCTTGTATTAAATCCGCTGAGATCAATTGTGGTCAGACCTGTACAACCAGAAAACATAAAAGCCATATTTGTAACATAGCGTGTATTTAATCCGCTGAGATCAAGTTCGGTCAACCCAGTGCACCCGCTAAACATATAAGACATATCCGTGACATTGCGTGTATCAAGAACGCTTACATCAAGTGCAGTCAACCCTGAGCAGCCGCTAAACATTTTAGACATATACGTAACATTACGTGTATCAAAAGCACTTAAATCAAGTGAAGTAAGGCCGGAACATCCCGCGAACATATAACCCGTGGCTTTAGCACTGCTTGTATCAAGTCCGGTTACATCAAGCGATGTCAAACTTGAACAGTTCTGGAACATCATATTCATATTTGTAACATTGCTTGTGTCCAAGCCGCTAACATTGATTGAAGTAAGACCGGAACACATCTCAAACATACAGTACATAGTTGTGACCTTGCTGGTATCCCAATCGCTTACATCAAGTGTTGTCAGACCTGTACATCCATCGAACATATTACTCATAGTTGTTACACTGCTTGTATCCAAGCTGCTCACATCAAGTGAAGTCAGACCTGAACAGTAACGGAACATATAGCTCATATCTGTTACATTACTTGTATTGAATCCGCTAAGATCAAGCGAAGTCAGCCCCCTACAGCCCGCAAACATATTGCTCATATTTATGACACTGCTCGTATCAAATCTGCTTAGGTCAAGTGTTTTAATACCCGAACAACCTGCGAAAGTATTATTAAAAGTTGTAACGTTGCCCGTAGCAAATCCGCTTATATCCAGTTCTGACAGACTTCTGCAGCCATTGAACATACTGCTCATATCTGTAACCTTGCTGGTATCAAAATTGCTTACATCAAGTGCAGTCAGACCCGAACAAGCATAGAACATCTTGTTCATGTTTGTAACTTTGTTTGTATTGAAGCCGCTGACATCAAGTGAGGTAAGCATTCTGCAATCATAGAACATACTGCTCATATCTGTTACGTTGCTTGTATCAAAGCCGCTTACATCAAGAGATGTCAAAGCCGAACAATCAGCAAACATAGCCTGCATATCTGTAACCTTGCTAGTATCAAATCTGCTAAGGTCAATTGAAGTCAGACGCTCACATCCATTGAACATACAATTCATATTTGTAACATTTCTTGTATCTGCCTTTGAAAGGTCGATAGAAGTACAATATAGGTAATAAGTAAACAGACCTCCGCAGTTTTCGGGTAAGATCGTTCCTTTTTCAGCTACGACAGTTTTTACATTATGCTTATATGTGAAAGCTCTTATAACCTCGTCATCTACTGTGCCCCTGAGCGTGAGCAAACCTGTCTCAGCATCGAAAGTATAACAGCTTCCTTCAGCATCAGCCGCCTCAGCGGTTATACTTTGTGTGATGATAGGCGCACCATAGCTGATAACACCTGCTGTCATACAAAGCGACATCAATACTGCTAAAACTTTTTTCATCTGCATTTTAATGACCTCCTGAATTCTCGTGTTAAATATGGCAATATATATCAATATTTCCCAAGATATGATAGCACACATCAATATCATTGTCAATAATTTCGATACATTTTCTTAATCATTCGTTGCATATTCATATTAGAAGATCATATTAATGTATATTTTGGTCAAAGGATTCATTCCGGTAACATCGGTCAGATTTTTCATGCCGGATCCACATCTAAGATGCATACCTATTTTTATTTATTACTGTTCTAATCTACACTATAATTTGTTATCCCTGTGATTTCTTTCATTCCATCAGCCGCCTCAACACCCGTTCCCTGTCATTCACGAACATCTTGGTTATGATATAGCTCTCGGTGTCCTCATATCTGCACGGACGCAGTTCATCGTCAAAATTCAGTATCTCCGCATCGGGAAAACCCAGCAGTATCGGCGAGTGGGTCGCTATGATAAACTGCGAGCCCTCTTTCACACAGCGGGCTATCTCCAGCATAAGCGTCAGCTGTCTCTGAGGAGATAGGGCAGCTTCGGGCTCATCCAGGATGTACAGCCCATTCGGTTTGAAGTTCGTCTGCGCCAACTGCAAAAAACTCTCACCGTGAGAATGTTCGTGGAAATGCTGAGGATATTTGCTCAGCCTGCCATACTCCTCCTCCGCAGTAGCAACATTGTAGAAGCTCTCCGCCCGCAGAAAATATCCCCAGTTCGCTTTCTTATATCCCTTTGACAGCGTCAACGCATCGCAAAGTTCGGAGTGCGAATCAAAAGTCGAAAAGTTGTAATTCTTGGTACCGCCCTCGGGATTGAACCCGTAACCCACAGCGATAGCTTCCAGCAAAGTTGACTTACCGCTGCCGTTTTCACCCACAAAAAATGTCACGGCATTGTGGAATTCGAGTTCGGTAAGCGCAGCGATTGAGGAAATCTTCCGCAGGTAGCTGTTTTCATAGATCGAACCCCAGTCGATGCTGAGAGAGCGTATGTAAATGTCGAAGTTGTCGAGCATGGTATCAGCTCCTTTTATTTTCCTCCTCTGATTTTGCTATTCTATCTCTGATATAGCACGAGATACTATCCAGTTCCTGTCTGCTCAACCATAAGTTGATACTGTCACAGCTTGTATCGTTTATAACGAGATACCCGTGCTGTGAAGACAGAATAAATTCATACTCTTGCTCCATAAAAGATACTCTTTCCTCGCCACTTATAAATTTGCTTTTTTCTATTCGTTCTGCAAGATCAATAAGTTCGCATTGTAGCATTGATTCCATAGCCATATCATATTTTACAATAGACGTGTTTATATAAAGATGAACAAGCCACCAATGGTCGGATTCCTTATTATCCTTTTCATTGTATCTTTCCGGTAAAAACAAACCGAGTTTTATTGTTCTGTTTTTGTCATCATAAACCGTAAGATAGTATAAATCATCATAACGTTCTACAAAATCAATATTAATCGGCTGGATACACTTGATATTTCTTGTCGTAAATAGTATAATATCAGAACTGTTTGCTTTGGGATTATTCAAAATATATTCCCATAGCATGATAAGATTTCTGGGTGCTTTTTTCGCAATGTGAAGTTCGCTCTCAACAAAATCGGGATATGTTCCGGGAACTTTTTCAAGGGCAGATTTTAGCTGAGTCAATGTTATTTCAGACATATCAACATCTCCTTTCACCTCAAATCAAACGCACACTCATCCTCCGTACCCGTAAGTTCAGCCCAGCGGGCGGATAGGAGTTTGGCATAATAGTTCTCCATCAAACCGTAGCTGCCCAGCGAATAGCCGTCATTCACTTCGATGAGAACAGTCTTTCCGTCCGCTGTCACACCGAAGTCGATCGCATATCCCGCAGGGGCATCGGTGAATTCTTTTATGGCATTTTCTATCACCGCGGGGTCGTAATGCAGACGCCAGTCACCCTTGTATTTGCGCACATCCAGGATATTTCCGTACCTGACGAACACGCGCCATTCCGCGCGGATATCAAGTATCTCACTGCAGGTCACTGGGACATCTGTGCCCCATGTGCCGCACCCGATAAGGTCTTTCGGACTTCTGACCACCACTCCCGTGAACTTTTTGTCCTCAACAGGCTTCACGAAAACAGGCCAAAGCTCGGGGTGAGTGTTGATGGTGTTTATCGTCGAAGTCCATATCTTCCGACCAAGATATTTCTTTATAGACTCGGGGTAATCTATCTCGGGGGTTATAATACCGAAATCGTACAGGCGGTCACGGACATTGTTTACATACCCCACGATAATATCTTCTTTATTGCTGTTTTTGATTTCTGACTGTTTTGAAAAAGGCACGACCTCAAAGCCCATCTGAAAAAAGCCTTCGTAGGCACTGTAGAAATTATGGTTGTGAGGGATACCGTTTGGTTTTAATTGAATGTATACTTTCATGGTTTTTACTCCTTTAGCTTTTTCCTGACTATCGTTTTTCCGAAATCATCGCCTGTGCCATACATACCGCTTTCGATCTTTCCGTCCTTGACAACTTCAAGCACTCCCGATGCTATCATGCAGCGTATCCTATACAGAATAAATGTCAGCATAAGCGGCATTTCGTCCCAAAGTTCGGGATAGACCATTATCGTCTTCATTTCTCTTTCCCCGATAACTTCGAGTATCCGTTCATCGTAGCTGTCCTCAGGCAGACTCACGATCCTGCCATTTGAATACATTCTGAGTTTGGTATTCTCCTTTTTCAGACGTTCAAGTTCAGCGAGATATTTGCTTCTTTCTTCATTAGTCAGCAAATGCATTTCGGGACGAAACAGAAATTCACAATCGCAATTTGTATACATATCAGGGCAAGCCTCTGTGTAATCACAAAGGTAGATAACAACCCCTTTATCAGTCAGCCACTCGACAAAAGCCAGCATAGCAAGATACTCCTCTGCTTCCTTTTCGGAATACCAGATACACACGCTGTTGTCTTTTTCAGTCTGCGGATACTTTCCGCCACACTATCAACAAGCTCTTCAAAATACGCACCATATATCTCACGCCTTGAACTGACAGAAAAGGGTGTTCTTATATCACCTGCATAAAGCTGAAGATGTACACTTAATATTGTTCTTCTATCCAAACACAGTTTTCTTTCCTTTGAACATGCTATGCCTGCAATAAACTCATCTGAAAACAGATTTATCATACCGACACCCCTTTTCAAATACGATCTATATTTCCTATCGTATCACATAGCGTCTCATTTGTAGTCCTTTTTGACCCTGAGAAAAGCCCCCGCAAAATTGTTTTCCATTTCCTCAAATGTTCTTCCGTCATCAACAACTTCAAGCTTTCCCAGACTGATAAGCTTACGCAGCCTGTAAAACAGAAATGCGAGCATTCGCGACATCTCATCAAAAAGCTCCTGATATATCTCTTCCGCCGTAATTGTTCTGTCTCCGATAACTTCAAATATCCTGTTGTCAAAATGATCTTCGGGAAGACTGCATATCCGCCCGTTTATCATCATTCGCAGATATGTGTTTTCTTCTTTCAAACGCGTAAATTCCGCAAGATATGCACTGTGTTCATCAGCGGTCATTTTCCGTCTTTCTGGCTTTGTGCTGAATTCATCAGTGCTTTTGCGTATATCCTCACAGCAAACCGAATGATCACAAAGGCTGACAATTACTTCCTTATCCGCAAACCATTCAACAAAAGCCAGCATAGCAAGATACTCGTCCGTATCTTTTGAAGAATACCAAATACACACGTCCTTGTCTATTTTTAATGCAGTCTTGAGTTTACGCATATCATAGGTCACAGAGTTTGCGAGAGAGGAAAATATCGAGCCATTTATATCCTTTCTCGCAGTAGCAGAAAAAGGCTTGCGGATATCTCCACCATGCAGCTTCAGATCAACTGTTATATATTTTTCATCTTCAGATGCGAACAGATCACTATTCAATATTGCTATGCCATGCACATGACCATCGGAAAACAAATTGATCACACGGATCACTCCTTTTTCAACTTCTTATTTACATATTATATCACAAATTTCTCCGTTTGTGGTAACTATTTTCGGACTTTTCCCTTTTTACAAGAAAAAAATCATACAAAAATACCTTCTGACAATTGTGCATTCAGCTACTATCACATCTTGGTGAGAAGTGAAGAAATATAATTTCGTGAATGAACCTATATTGAGGTCAATAACCTTGTATGTGTTCCTGCCATTGTTTTCGATAACTGCAAAATCACCGTTTCCGCTTATAACGGTTGAAGTGTCTTTTACGTTTACCCAGCCTTTGCCGTTAAGAAGCTCTGCAGCTTCTTTTATGATTTTGAAATTCTCACCGATTTTAAGGGTTTTCAGATTATTACAATCCGCCGAACATACAAAAAATCTAACCCATATTATCCAATTAATGCAGTTCACTCTGAAATTTATACCGTTTGCTCCAAAATAATAGTAATTGTACGAATATTGAATTATAATTAGACCATCGAAACAAGAGGTACAAAAAAATCTATGAATAAGAAAAGGAGATTTGAAAAATTGGGCTGGTTTTTAAAAATCTTAAAAAGCCGGAGTAAACTATAAATTTATATCCAATTCATTATATCATAGATCTGTTTTTGTATCATTTATATGGCTGCAACGGAAAAACAAAGAACTTGTGCTTTTTCGTTCATTGCGGCAACAGAATTTTGTTTTGAAATGTTACATGTAAAGTAATTGATCAGTTATTAATAAAAAACATGGCTATCCCTTTAACACACCACCAAAAAGTGCAATATAACAATGGAGCATCATATTGATGTTGCCTTTCTCCCCTGCCGCAGGCGTTGGGAAAGGATAATATCCAAGTATTTCATGTTCCGATATTACACCATTTAATTTGGTGTGTAAACGGGATAACCAGAAATTAAAAATTATAGCTAAGGAGTAAATTTCATTATGAAGAGATTTTCAAAACCATTTATAAGTATCTTTTTGACAATTGTAGTCGTTATTTCGATGCTGCCTATGGCTGCATTTGCAGCATCCTACAACACGGACTATTGGAATCATTCAGAGCCAAGCCGTACTCTCTCAAATGGCAGCAGGGGCGATGATGTAAAGTGGCTTCAGTGTGCAATTAATAACCTTATTGTTAATGGCGATAGAAACGGTTCTCGTCTTTCTACTTCTAAATTAGATGTTGATGGTGCTTTTGGTAATGCAACAAAGACAGCAGTTTTAGCATTCCAGAGAAAGTATGGTTTAGCTGTAGATGGTTATTTTGGTCCTGCTTCTCGTTCAAAGATGAAGTCAGTACTTCGTTCTGCACCAATAATTACACCCACAAAGAGACAGTTCAGCTGGCCGGTTCCCGGTGTTGCAGCAATTTCCTCAGCATTCGTTGACGGCAGAAATCATGGTGCGATAGATATTGCAGCACCTACCGGTACATCTGTTAGAGCAGCAGCTGCAGGAACTGTACAAACCTATCCCGGCGACTGGAACGGCGGTGCAGGTAATTACGTTGTAATCACTCATAAGATCGAAGGTAAAACCTACCTGACTGTTTATATGCACCTGAGCAAGATCACTATTGCAAACGGCGCAACCGTTTCAGCCGGAACAGAGATCGGAAAAGTCGGCAGCACCGGCAATAGCTCAGGTCCTCACCTTGATTTCTCAATCCGTGAAGGCAGTTACTCCGGTACAAGACTTGATCCCGGCTACTACACCACTATTCCTTCAGGTCTGTACAACTGCACAAACTGTGCGAATTACGTAAATGAGATCAACACTTACAAGAATAATGTATATGCTTTATCTGCACACAAACATTCAAATTATTGATCTCAGTTACAAAGCATGATGGCAACCGCCAGATAAGCTGGTCCTGTGCAAGGAATGAGTAATGGTTGACATTTGCTGATATTCAAAAAAACAGCCACAGGATCGGTTTATTCCTGTGGCTGTTCTTGCGTAATGCATAAAGTTATATCATACTTCAAAGCGATGATCACGGGAACTTATCATGGTAAAGAAAAGATACACACAGCGTTTTTCCTGTTCGCAGAACTACATTTTCACTTTCTGCACATTTCCACTCAAGTGAGTTTACTTGCAAGCGCTGCGGTGCGACCTACCTTGATGTTTGCACTACCGGCAACTATTCAAACGGTCACTGGTTCGGTGATGAAAGAACAGGAAACAACTCTATTTTCACATTCAAAAACTATCACAGGTGCGATTTATTGGTGATAACAGCAAGCCAATAAAACCTGTCCCCAAAACAAATACAGATATAGCAATGCCCCGAAGTGTTTTAAAACACTTCGGGGCATTGCTCAATTATCCCTGATTATTCGCTACCCTTTTCCGTACACTTCATCGAGTATCATCTGCAGTTCCTCTGTTTCAAACTTCCTGCGCAGTTACGCCTTGTACTTGTGTAAGTCTTACAGCTTCCTTTAGCAGCAGCCTTCTTGACTTTGAGTGTTGCTCCTTTGCCCTGTACGATCTGTTTGCCGTTCCGTCTGGCGGTCTCAATACCTTCTGCTGTCCTCCGGCGAAGATCGTAAACTTCCTCTTGTGCATGACCGAATGCAAGCTCGATCTGTCTTGTGGCAAGCAGCCTCAGGACTCTGTTAGCCGCTTCTATATAGATGTCAGCGATCTCATTACTACAAGCTCCACGCTTTTGCTCAGAGCTTGCTTGTAGTTCGCTGTGTTGATGTGGGGTTCCTTCAAAAACACAAGCTCAGTGCCCTTGTCATAGAGTGTCATGTATAGCTCTATACCCTCGGCAGCATTACGGTTCATACGGCTCACGCTGTCAAACACGATGATGCCACCGCCATGCACCTGTTTCAGAAGCTTTTTAAGTTCCCTGCGGTCTTAGTTCCGGGTGTAAGCTTCTTTGTATATGCGGGCGGTCGGGTATACCTTGATGATGATGCGCTCCTGCCGCTCGATGTAGATGTTACTGATACTGTACTTATTGCCACACACGTCACGTTAAGGGTATCAAAAACTCTAGCATAAAAAAGAATTAAGACTACAGATCGTGATGTATCTGTAGTCATTATATTTGTGTGGCACAGATGGTTTTCGGGTGAGCGCGGGGAAAGTTCGGATATATGAAAAATACGGGTATTTTCATTTGAGAAAGTACCCGTATTGTTATATCTATAATTATTATACTACGATAGAACCGCTTCCGCCGGGACGTCTGTATGTGCCCCTGTATGTTTTGCTGAAGAAGTTGTAAGAACCGTTTCCACGGAAGTACAGATAACCCTCATTGAAGGTGCTCTTGTGATTGAAATAGTATGTTACTGCTTCTCTAACGCCTGTGGTAACTTCGTTTGAAAACTTTGTCAAACCTGCATAGCTTGATGAACCAGAGAACTGATTAGGCTGTGTGATAACTCCGTATACGGTATTAGGGAAGTTGCCTGAACTCTTGCGGTTCATTATGACCTCAACTACAAGTGCCTTCTCATACATTGAGATGTTGTTGCTTTTTGCCTCATGTGCAACACAGTTGCAGATGCGTATGTAATCGGTCTTACTTATGCCGGAAGGATAAGCAGTCGATATACCCAGCGCTTTCTTCATTGCAGTGAGTGACTTTGTTCCGAATATGCCGTCAACTTCGCTTGCACCCATATACTTATTCTGGAATTTTTTAACAGCTGCTGTTGTTTTAGCACCGAAAGCACCATCAACAGTCAAAGCAGGAGATGCCATACCCAGCTTGTTCAGAGCACACTGGAGCCACTTTACTGAATCACCATTGCTTCCATTCTTCAGTGTAGTTGAAGGTGTTGCGTGAAGCTGATATGATGTACTGGACAGTGAAATTGCAGCTGATGCGGTTATTGCTGTTGAATTGAAAATATTAGGTACTGTTGTACCTGTGAGGGCAGAACCTCCTGTGAGAAGAGTGAATGCCAGTATAACTGACGCGGTTTTCTTGAATGTAGTATTCATCGTATTTCTTCCTTTCAAATTTAAAATACTTTAGTTTTTTCCGAAATGCCGTTGACAAAATCCTTTATTTTGTTTTTTTCATTTCGTTGTTTGACTGTACTTGAAGTATAGCACATACAGTCAAGAAAGTCAGTTTTTTGAGAGTCAGCAGTTGAAAAATCGGAGTGAATGGTATATAAGTATCTTGATGGATATGGTTTATGCTTCATTGCCCGCGAGATGAACCGACGTTGGATAAAGTCGCCCGAATATTTCTCCCACAGAAACGCCAGCCCAAAAATCTGGCAGGCAGGAACTTTATCAGAAGCAGAATACGACAGAGCTTGATCGCCTTATTGAAAATGCAAAAATGCATCGTAAGCATAAACACCCAACATATAATATAAAAAACGGATAGCCGTCCAATAATTAGACTACTATCCGTTTTGCATTTATCATATCAATATCATCCCGTCACTTTATTGTAACAGTCACAGCATTTTTTATTGCGTTTGATGTATACCAAGTGTCGTTCACTCTTGCGGCGATGGCAACTTTATAAGTCTTGCCGGGTGTGAGATTTTTGGGAGAAGTGTAGACTGTATCGGTTATATCCTGTGTTTGTATTCTCCACTTGCCTGCAAGGTATACAGCTATTCCGTACCTGTCCGCGTTTTCAACCTTATCCCATGTGAATCTCACCTGATGATATTTCTCGCTGTATGTTACCTTAATGTTGGTGGGATAGGCGGGCTTTGTTTCTTCTTCGATAGGTAAGCGCTTGTATGTGTTCTTGCCATTGTTTTCGATAACTGCAAAATCACCGTTGCCGCTTACAATGGTCGAAGGCGCATTTTCATTCACCCAGCCTTTGCCGTTAAGAAGCTCTGCATCTTTGGCAATATTTTTGAAATTCTCGCCAAGGGTAAGGGAACTAAGTTCACCAGAAGACCAGAACATACATCTCATATATGTAACACTGCTCGTTTCAAAACCGCTCAGATCCAGAGCAGTCAGGTTTGAACAACCACCGAACATCCAACTCATATCTGTAACTTTGCTCGTATCAAATCCACTTACATCCAGTGAAGTCAGGCTGGAACAACCGCCGAACATCCAACTCATATTTATAGCTTCGCTCGTATCAAATCCGCTTACATCCAGTGAAGTCAGATCGGTACATTTAATGAACATACAACTCATATCCATAACATTGCTTGTGTCAAATCCACTTACATCGAGTGAATTCAATTTAGAACAACCATCGAACATACCGCTCATATCTGTTACTTTGCTTGTATCAAATCCGCTCAGATCCAGAGTGGTCAGTTTGGAACAATCTTTGAACATATCACCCACATCCGTAACTTTGCTTGTGTCAAATCCGCTCAGATCCAGAGTGGTCAGTTTGGAACAACCTTTGAACATACCCCACATATCTGTAACTCTGCTTGTATCAAATCCGCTTACATCCAGCGCAGTCAGGTTAGAACATTTATAGAACATACCTTCCATATATGTCACATTGCTTGTGTCAAATCCACTTACATCCAGTGAAGTCAATTCAGAACAGCCATAGAACATCATGCCTATCACTGATACCTTGCACGTGTCAAAATTACTCAGATCCAGATCAGTCAGGTTAGAACACTCGAAGAACATACCGCTCATATCTGTAACTTTGCTTGTATCAAAGCTGCTAAGATCAAGTGTAGTCAATCTGTAGCATCGATCGAACATACAACCCATTCGGGTAACATTGCTTGTATCTGCATTTAAAAGGTCTATAGTAGTACAATTTGAATAACCGCTAAAAAGCCCGGTGCAGTCTTCAGGAAGAACTGTTCCTTCTTCGGCTATGATCGACTTAACATTTTCTTTCCCATTCATGTTTCTGACAGTATGAATGTTAACATTTCCCCTGAGGGTAAGCGCACCTGTCGCCTTATCAAAAGAAAAGCAATCAGAATCAAAAGTTGTAGCCTGTGCGGTGATAGTCTGTGTGATAACAGGCGCACCATAGCTGACAACACCTGCTGTCATGCAAAGTGACATCACTACTGCTATAATTTTTTTCATCTTCATAAATTCGACCTCCTGAATCATCATGTTGAAAATTGCAATATATATCAATATTTTCCAAAATATGATAGCACATATAATTATCGATGTCAATAATTTTGATACATTTTCTTAATCACTTGTTGCTTATCTACAATAGAAAAACATATTATTTTATATTTTCGACAAACTTTGAAGAACCATGAAAAAATATGCCGAGTTAAACATGATATAAAAGCAATGCCCCGAAGTGTTCTGAACGCTTCGAGGCATCATTTTAACGGGTATTTGTTTTAAGGGTAGGTTTTTTCAACTGACTGAAACACTTCTACGGAGTGTTTACCATCTGGGTTTATAATTTTTGAAAGTAGGAATATTGTTATCTCCGTTTCTTTCATCACCGAACCAGTGACCGTTTGAATAGTTGCTGGTAGTGCGTACATCAAGGTGAATTGCAGTGCTATCGATTATACCGATGCCTGAGAAGCCGATCTGCTCTGCTTCCCATGCAACCCTTGCAGAAGAGATCTGATAACCGTTCTTGTCGTAGCAAATAACATCTGCTGCAATACCGAGAGTATGTGCATCATTTCTGTAGCCGCCTACTGCAACGGAACAATCAGGATCACGATAACCGGAGGTTACGATAATCTTTGAGCAGTTCAGTCTGGAATAGAGGGATTCCAGCTTGTTAATGAGATCCTGGCTGATAGTGTGGGTCGCACCGCAGCGCTTGCAGGCAAACTCACTTGAGTGGAAATGTGCAGAAAGCTGTCCGTTTACAGGCTTTACTGTTGCAGAACGAAGTACTGACTTCATCTTTGAACGAGAAGCAGGACCAAAATAACCATCTACTGTTAAACCATACTTTCTCTGGAATGCTAAAACTGCTGTCTTTGTTGCATTACCAAAAGCACCATCAACGTCTAATTTAGAAGTAGAAAGACGAGAACCGTTTTTATCGCCATTAACAATAAGGTCATTGATCGCACACTGAAGCCACTTCACATCATCGCCCCTGCTGCCATTTGAGAGAGTACGGCTTGGCTCTGAATGACTCTGATAGTTTGTGCTGTATGTTGCTGCACTTGCAACGATCGAATTACCGAATATAGCATTTCCTATCGTGGTGCTGCCCATTGCAGGGGCGGATACCGAGAGAATGCAGCTTACTGCTGTCAGGGTGGTGATTACCTTCTTCTTTGCGCTTGTGATTGTTGTGTTTTTCATTTTTTTCTTCCTTTCAATTTTTGATTTACCTTAATTTATTCCGAAATGCCGTTGTCAAAATTCTTTATTTTGTTTATCGCATCTCGTTGTTTGACTGTACTTGAAGTATAGCACTTATGGTCAGGAAAGTCTGCTTTTTGAGAGTCAGCAGTTGAAAAATCGGAGTGAATGGGATAGCAAATAATAAAAAAACGGATAGACGTGTTATATGTTACGCCTATCCGTTTTATTATTTATGCTTAGGTATAGCGCTTTGTGTCAGTCCATAAAAGTACAATGAATTTTCAGCGATGCAGATATAGCAAATAATCACCAAGTACGCATTGATTTCGCACCTTTGATTTGTGTAACCATACAAAGTGGAAAACTTCTTATTCAAAAAGCGTTACTTTTTTGCTGAAATCAGCATTAGTATATGGATGCATTAAATGAATTCGATTATGCAGCAGAAAATTGGATCTGATCGGAACTATGATCTGACCCGAAATCCTGAATACACATTAGGCTCAAATATCCAAGGAGGTTTTAAAAATGTACAAAAATAAAAGAAGTATCATCAGCAGATTATCCGCGATGACAACAGGTATCCTGCTGGCGGCACAGTGCTTTACCGCATTTGCCGAAACACCGTCAGTATGCGGTGATGTGAACAGTGACGGAAAGATCAATGTAACGGACATTGTTGCCACAGCGGCTCATGTTAAGGGCAAAAAGTTACTTAGCGACAGAGAAGCTTTCATTGCTGATGTAAACTGCGACGGTAAGGTAAATGTGACGGATATCACACTGATCGCCGCACAATGCAAGGGCAAAAAAATGCTGCCAAGGGTGAACAAACCCGAATTTCAAAAGCTGGATCATCTAACGGGTGAATCGATATATATGGTAGTCAATGGCAAGATCATCACAGGTTTCACAACGACAGATGAGTCCGACCCGTCAAAGACTATTTATAATGCAAAGGTAGTGGATATTGAAACTATGAAAACCGAACGCGTTTTCAGCAGTGAAAAATATTTCAGAGTAGCAGGCATAAAGAAAGACGGCACGGTTATAATTATTAAATTCAGATCCGGCGGCGAAACTAATGTATGTTTCTATGCCCCCGATAAGGACGAACCCGAGGTAGTTGAGACAGATCTGTTTTATCCCGGTGAGTATTATGATGAGGAGACTGACACGTTATATCTGAATGATGACACCTTATACAAGCTGACAGCGGATGGAAAACTGGTGGATATCACACCCTTTGAAAATGATGATAAATATTTCAGAGATGTTGACTTCAGTAATAAGATGATCGGGCTGAGCGTTGCGAAAAAGGATAATCCGTTCCTTTATGACCTCAGTGTGATCTCACTGTCGACAGGTGAGACACTCTGGAATACCGTACAGCACAGCGGAAACACTTACTTCTCAAACGGATATACGCTGGTCGCCGATAATATAAACGGCTGTGAGGCTTCTCTTCGCTGTTTTGACACACTGACAGGAGAGATGCTGGGCATATACAAATTGGATTCCTATATGCCCATAGTGTATTCATCAAATAAAAGCGATAAGTTCATTTTTGATGACCATTCAAATAAGTTTATGGTATTCGATCCCAAGGACGGCGGGATAGCATATGCTGATCTGGGTTTGAAAAACATGAACATATTCAACGTCGTCTTTCTGGATGAGGACAAAGTGATAGTTACTGCCGAATATATGGATGGAAAGGAAACAAAGTGTGATAGCTTTATCCTTGATACTTCCAAGCTGGAGTACAATAAGCTTCCCGAGGGCATAGATGTTGCAACTTCCGATGATTTTAAGCCGAAGACATTGGGCGATGAACTGAAAGAACAACGTAAAACTGCTGACAGGCTGGAGGACGAGTACGGTATCACCATACTAATCGGTAATGAGGTGCTTAATGTTCTGAATTATGGTTATTCGTGGAGCTCCACAGAGGAAAATATGGATCCTGATTATCCCGAGACTCTTGATAGTACCCTGTACGAGTTGGAGGAATGGCTGAAGGTATATCCCGAGGGATTCTTTGAGAAGTTCAAAACGGAAGACAATCCTGAGGGATACAGGCTTCTTCTGATAGATGATTTTAATGAAAATGATGGATTAGTAAATCAGGTAGCAGGTCTGACATTCAGGGCTTCTGACGATTATATTGATATTGCAGTGAGCCAATACTGTGGTAATTTAGATGGAGTAATGGATCATGAAACATGGCACGCTGTTGAAGATCTGGTAGGGCTGGAAGATCCTTTTGACGAGGACGAATGGGAAAAGCTCAACCCCGAAGGTTTTGAATACTTCACAGGAGATTACTTCGCCGGTGATATGCCCTGGGACGAAGAATTTGAACAGTATCTGACCCATTGGGCAAGCAGAAATCATAACTATGAGAACGGTTATTTTGTAAGAGAATACAGTGTGACAAATCAGTATGAGGACAGGGCGACTATTATGGAATTTGTTTATCCGTCTTCTACAAAGTTAGGAGTTTACGATATGGAAGAGGAACTCCCGAAGTATGCTCATCTCAATGCCAAGCTGGAATATATGGCTGAGTGGATCAGACCGTACTTTGGATATGTATACTGGGAAGAAATGATAAAGAACAAATATATTCCCGCGCCCGGGGAAGCATTGGGCTAAGAAAAACAAATGTTATACAAACAAGTTCAGCCCCGGGGTGTTGTGACCCGCTTCACTTTGCGCGTACAGCACCCCCTATGGATAATTTAATCAACGAACCGGCTCCGCAATTCAAGCGGAGTCAGTTTTGTTTTGAGTTTGATATATCAGACATGGGTAAATATATGCAGTAAAAAAACAACGGCAGAACGCTTTTACACGCTCTGCCGTATTTTTTACTGAAAATTATTAAATGACATTATTAAGAACGGAGCTCATGCTATCTTAACAGTGAAAGCTCTTTGGTTAATGCTGCCTGTATCCCATTTGCCGTTTACTCTGGCGCAGACTACCATTTTATAAGTGCCTATTTCTACCTTAGGTGATGTGTAGCTTGTAACATTTCCATTGACCTGAACCTTTACGCGCCATTTGCCAGCCTGATATACAGCTATACCGTACTTTTCCGCACCCTCAACAGCAGTCCACTTCAACCTGAACTGCCTGCCACGAACTTCGGACTTTACAACAGGATATCTGTTGGCATTTCCGTCAAAGGCTATGAACTTAAAACCGTTGTCAAGCGCGTACTTTTCGGCAGCGCTGTCTTTACCGCCCTTAATTGTGAAGCCTTCAACTTTTTCGGTAAAATAGGATTTATCTATATAATACCCAAAAGCATTGATTGCAATTGTCTTAACGCTGTCAGGGACAGTTATGCTTTTAAGCTTCGGACAATTGTCAAAAGCATTTCTGCAAATGTTAGTGACACTGTTTGGTATAGTTACGCTTGAAAGGCTCGTGCAATTGCAGAACGTATACTCCCATATGGTTTCGACATTATTCGGAATGGTTATGCTTGTTAAGCTTGTGCAGCCGTAGAAAGCATTTCTGCCAATATCTCTAACACTGTCAGGTAAGTTTATTTCTTTAAGTTTTTTGCAGTCCTGGAAAGCATAAGCGCTGATCTTCTCCACGCTGTTCGGGATATATATGCTTTCAAGGTCATAGCAAAAACAGAAAGCATAGGTGCCGATGTTCTTAACATTGTTCGGAAGCTTTACTTCCGCAAGGTTGTTGCATTTGTAGAAAGCATGACTGCCGATGCTCCTAACACCGCCCGCTACAACAACTTTTTTAATGTCGTCACAGCTGCCGAACCATGGGGTCTCTTCAGATCTATAATCAGCCATAGCCCCTTCGCCCCAGATGGTGAGAGTGCCCTCGCTGTCAAGCGCCCATGTTACGTTTTCGCCGTTGTTTTCACTGTATACTCCGCAATAGCCGCAGTCAACGATCTTATTGCCGAGCGATGTAAACTCAAAGCCGTTGTCTTTGGCATATTTTTCGGCGGCGGTGTTTTTGCTGCCGTAGAACATTACGTTGTCATATTTAAAGTCGTTATCGGGATCCATATCATAAATGAAATGATATCCGAAAGCTTTTTCGCCGATCTTCTTAACGCTTGCAGGTACAGTTATGTATTTAAGGCTTTTGCACACGTTGAAAGCATAATCGCCTATGCCTGTAACGGAGTTCGGAATAACTATGCTTTTAAGACTTGCGCAGGACTCGAAAGCGCTGCTGCCGATGTATTCAACGCTGTCGGGGAACGTTATGCTTTCAAGGCTTGTGCAATTTTTGAAAGTTCCTTCTTCAATACTTGTGATTCTTTTCGAGAGCTTTATGTCCGTAAGGCTTGTGCAGGACGCAAAAGCATAGTCATCAATACTTAAAACGCTGTCAGGGACAGCTATGCTTTTAAGATTCTTACAAGCGGCAAAAGCCCTTTTGCCAATGGACTTTACGCTGTTCGGGAACTTTACTTCTGTAAGATCTTCACAGCCGGTGAACGCACCTTCGCCGATGCTTGTAACGCCGTTACCAATAACGACTTCCTTTATATCGGTATGGTATTTATCATACCACGGAGCATTGCCTGTCGCATAATTCGTCATATCCCCCGTGCCGCTTATGTAAAGCGTACCGACGAAGTTAAGACTCCATGTGAGATTTTTGCCGCAGCTTCCTTCATCGATTATTTTAAGTGAATCAAAGGAGGCGAATCTGAAGCCGTTTTCCTTAGCGTAGAATTCAGCGGCGGAGTCGGGGCTGCCGATTATTGTAAAGCCTTCGATCTTTTTACTTTTATCATTATAATATAAACTTTCATCACGATAATATCCAAAAGCCTCTTCGCCAATGTTTGTAACGCTGTCCGGGACAGAAACGCTTGTAAGGCTTGTGCAGTTTAGGAAAGCCGCATACCCGATATCTGTAACGCTCTCCGGGATAGTAATGTCTGTAAGGCTTGTACAGCCGTAGAACTCATAACTGCTGATGCTTGTAATGCCATTCGGCAGCTTTACGTCTGTTAGTCCTATACAGTCTTTAAAAGCATACTTGCCAATGCTTGTAACAGTATCCGGTACAGTAATGCTTATAAGGTTAGTGCAGCTTTCAAAAGCGCTTACGCCTATGCTTGTAACAGTTTTCGGTATAGTAATGCTTGCAAGGTTAGTACAGCTTTCAAAAGCGCCTCTACCGATGCTTGTAACAGTTTCAGGTATAGTAATGCTTGTAAGTTTATAGCAGCCTTCAAAAGCTCTTTCGCCTATGCTTGTAATGCTGTCAGGTATAGTATAGCTTTCAAGACTTTTGCAGTAGCCGAACATCCATTCGCCAAGCTTTGTCAAGCCGTCAGGCAGTTTTACGTCTGTAAGGCTTGTACAACCGCGAAAAACAGAATCGCCAAAGCTTGTAACACTATCAGGAACTGTAAAGCTTTTAATTTTTGAACAGTAGGCAAAAGCACTGTTGCCAATGCTCGTTACGCTGTCCGGCACAGTAATGTCTTCAAAACTCTCGCATTCGGAGAAAGCATAATCGCCGATGCTTGTAACGCTGTTCGGGATAGTTACGTCTTTAAGGCTTGAACAGCCTTTGAAAGCATAATTCCTGATGCGTGTAATGCCGTCCGGGATAGTGATGTCTGTAAGGCTTGAACAGCTGCTAAAAGCAGAATTGCCGATGCTTGTAACACTGTTCGGGATAGTAATGTCTGTAAGGCTTGAACAGCCAGCAAAAGCCTTATCGTCGATACTTATAAGCTTATCCGGGAGCTTTACGCTTGTAAGAGCCTTGCAGACGTAGAAAGCATACTCGTTAATGTTTGTAACGCTGTCCGGGATAGTAATGTCTGCAAGGCTTGTGCAGTACATGAAAGCCTGGTTACCGATGAGCGTCACACCGTCCTTGAGAATTACTTTTTCAAGGCTTTCGCAGTCGCGGAAAGCTTGGTAGCCGATGTGCGTGTCGTTGCCCGGGATGGTAATGCTTTTAAGGCTTGTGCAGCCCCTGAAAGCACGTTCGCCAATGGTTTCAATGGTGTCAGGAAGGATCACGCTTTCAATGCTGGTGATCTCATAGAAAGCGAAATCGCCGATGCGTGTCACTCCGTCAGGGATAGTTACACTTTTAAGTCCCGGGCATGAATAGAAAGTATGTGCACCGATGCTTGTTACTTTTTTTCCGTCGATCACAGAAGGAACAGTAACGTCTTCGTCAGTACCACAGTACTGGAAAAGTTCGAGACTTCCGTCATCAAGTACAGTATAAGCGAAATCCGTATTCTTCCCTGTATCCGCGTTCGCTGTCAGAAAAAAGCCATCAAAAGTTTCCGTTGGCAGCGTCCCCGTGCCCGAAAATACAACTGCCAATGCAGCCAGTCCGCTTAATAAACGTTTATTCATTATTATTGCCTCCTGTTAAAATATAATTATATTTAATTATATCACAGATCTTCATATTATCCAATTACAAAAGTACACAATCATAGCGTTATATTTTTGTATATTAACACGTGAAACACCGTTGGCAGAGCTTTTATACTCTATGAAAGTATCAAGACCGCCTCGTACCACAAGCCATGTGATATTTGTGATCTGTGCGGCGCTAACGAAAGGTTAACGCATAAGTATTATATTAGTAAATTGAGCTAAAACAACGGCAGAACGTTTTACACGCTCTGCCGTATGTCTTATGAAAAATTAGTAAATGACATTATTAAGACAAGGGCTCATGATATCTTAACAGTGAAAGCTCTTTGGTTAATGCTGCTTGTATCCCATTTGCCATTTACCCTGGCGCAGACTACCATTTTATAAGTGCCTGTTTCTACCTTGGGCGATGTGTAGCTTGTAACATTTCCATTGACCTGAACCTTTACACGCCATTTGCCCGCCTGATATACGGCTATACCGTACTTATCCGCGCCGGCAACAGCAGTCCACTTCAATCTGAACTGCTTGCCCTGTACCTCAGATTTGACAACAGGATATTTGTCGGCATTTCCGTCAAGGGCGGTGAATTTAAAGCCGTTGTCAAGAGCGTACTTCTCTGCGGCGCTGTTTTTGCTGCCCTTTATTGTAAAGCCATCGATCTTTTTACTTTCATAATAAAAAAAATAATTATCATCACGATAATATCCAAAAGCCTCTTCGCCAATGTTTGTAACGCTGTTCGGGACAGTAACGCTTGTAAGGCTTGTGCAGTTTAGGAAAGCCGCATACCCGATATCTGTAACGCTCTCCGGGATAGTAATATTTTCAAGCCTTATGCATAAATAGAAAGCACGCTCGCCGATATCTGTCACGCTGTTCGGGATAGTAATATCTGTAAAGCTTGTGCAGCCCTCAAAAGCACCGTTGCCGATTTTAGTAACGCTCTCGGGGATAGTAATGCTTGCAAGACTTGAGCAGCCGTAGAACTCATTATTGCTGATGCTTGTAATGCCCTTCGGAAGCTTTACGTCTGTAAGTCTTCTGCAGTCGCTAAAAGCAGAGTCTCCGATGCTTGTAACAGTATCCGGTACAGTAATGCTTTTAAGTTTTATGCAGCTTTCAAAAGCTCCTTCGCCGATACTTGTAATGCTGTCAGGTATAGTATAGCTTTCAAGGCTTTGGCAGTTTTCAAACATCTTTTCACCTATGGCTGTCAAGCCGTCAGGCAGTTTTACATCTGTAAGGCTTGTGCAGTCGCGAAAAACAGAATCGCCAAAGCTTGTAACGCTGTCAGGAACTGTAAAGCTTTTAATTTTTGAACAGCCGTTAAAAGCAGAGTTGCCAATGCTCGTTACGCTGTCCGGGACAGTAATGTCTTCAAAACTCTTGCATCCGGAGAAAGCATGATTGCCGATGCTTGTAACGCTGTTGGGGATAGTTACGTTTTCGAGACTGTGGCAGTAGTTAAAAACGCCATCACTAATGGTTGTAATGCTATCAGGTAAATTTATGCTTGTAAGAGCATTGCAGCCGCTGAAAGCATATTCTTCAATGCTTGTAACACTGTTCGGGATAGTAATGTCTGTAAGGCTTGAACAGCCGGCAAAAGCTACGCTGCCTATATTAGTGATACTGTCCGGGATAGTGACGTTTGCAAGACTTCTGCAATCATTGAAAGCATAATTGCTTATGCTTGTAAGGCTACTCGGTAACTCTATGCTTGTAAGGTCAGTACAGCCGTAAAAAGCATAATTGCCTATCTGCGCCACACCGTCCGTGAGAATTACGTTTTCAAGGCTTTTGCAGCCCCTGAAAGCATGGTCACCGATCTGGGTTACGCTGCCAGGGACAGTAATGCTTTTAAGGCTTGTACATTTGTAGAAAGCATAGTTGCCAATGGTTTCAACGGTATTCGGGATAGTTACGCTTTCAACACTGCTGCTCTCAAAGAAAGCGAAAGTGTCGATGCGCGTTACACCAGCAGGGATAGTTACGCTTTTAACTTTCGGGCACTGATAGAAAGTATGCGAGCCTATGCTTGTAACAGCTTTTCCGTCGATCACGGAAGGGACAGTAACGTTTTCGTCAGTACCGTAGTACTGGCAAAGTTCGATAGTGTCGTCATCATGTATGATATAAGTAAAATCCGCATACTTACCATACGTTTCCGCACTCGCCGTCAGAGAAAATCCCTCAAAAGTCCCCGCCGGCAGCGTCCCCGCGCCAGAAAAGACAACTGCCAATGCAGCCAGTCCGCTTAATAAACGTTTATTCATGATAATTGCCTCCTATTAAAATATGGTTATTTTTAATATAATTTAATTATATCATAAATCTTCATATTTTCCAATTACAAAAGTACACAATTATATCACTGAATTTTTGTATATTAATTCGTGAATACCGTTGGCATAGTTTATGTACGCGGAAGATTTACGATTACACATCACAAAGCAAAAAACGGATAGCCGTCCAATACAGACAGCCATCCGTTTTGCATATATCAAATCATATCAGTTTAAGTCTATCCTTTATAGTAACAGTACCGGAACAGCCATCAAACATTGTAGTGCTACAATAGATGTTGGACAACAATGCCGCACCCCTGCGTTAATTTATACCGATTGACTTGAATGTGCTATTATGATATAATGACTTTTGATAAATTTATATCAAGAAAGCAGGTCAATCATGGAAGATACAAAACCGAAGAAAAGTCTGCCAAAAAGAATATGCATTATCACACTGATATTACTTGGGCTGATATTTTTGATCTACGTCATTATCAATTTCGTGTTCTGGAAAAAGGGAATGCCGGAGCGCTATTTTGAATATACGATACTGGAAAACGACACCGTTGAGATAAAACATTATACGGGTTCTTTTTTTCTTCTGAATATCCCTGATACTATCGAGGGTAAGCCCGTTACATCAATAGGTTATCACATAATGTGGGATAAAGATAGTAATGCACTAAATTGGTTTAGTCTGTTCATTACATCTGTTCATCTGCCCGATACTGTCGAAGAGACACACGACTATGCATTTAGTAATTTTACTAATCTCAGAACGATAAATATCCCCTCAAATCTCAAACGCACAGGCATCCTCATACTTCAGGATACCAAGGTAACCAAGCTCGTGTTTCCCGAGGGTATAACTGAGATAGGCGATCAAGCTTTCAATCGCTGCAAAGCTCTTAAAAAGATAGTTATCCCCGCAAGTGTCAAACACATAGATGACCACGCTTTCAGTGAGTGCACTTCTCTGGAAGAGGTAATAATAGAAGGTTCGCCGGATATGGGCGAAGAAGTGTTTGCAGGCTGTGAAAAGCTGGTCAATAAGCCAGAGTAATAAAATAAACATCAAAAAGCTCTCACAGCCGAAACTGTGAGAGCTTTGATTTTGCACTTCTTATTCCGTCCTCTGACGTCTATGATCTTATTTCTCTTGCTCCTTCATTTCAGCGATCTCCTCTTCTGTTTTGATCTTTGCCTTGGCGGGAGCCTCAGTATCTACCGCTCCTATCAGAGTGTAGGTATGAGCATCAAAATCCACCTCGTAAGTGGCGTATTTGAAGCACTGGATATCCGATGACAGCGGATAAACACAGCCGTTATATGTGCCCGTGACTTCCACCGTCTTCTTTCCGCTGCCCTGTACAGGGATAACGAACTCATTCATACCTTTTATTTCATTGACACTGTCAAAGCCGCCGTAAGGCTCGTCGATATCTCTGGCATCAAATCTGAAACTGCCGCTCAGCCCCTCGGGAAGAGGTATTGTCAGGGCTACTAACTCTCCCTCACCGCCGTTAGGATCGGTGTACAGGCTCAAATCAGTACCGCCGGAAACACTCATTTCAATACTTGCGCCCTTGCTGACAAGATCACCCTCAGGTGACTGAACGTAGTCAGGCAGATAGTATGGCGCATGGTGATCCATAACTGTTCCCTTTGGCTCGTTTGAGAATAAATATTCTATGTTATGTCCAAGACCTGCTTCTTCAAGGGCAGCGATAGCCTGCTCCTCTGTCATACCGGTGATATTTGGCATACGGACTTCTTCTAAAGGCTTGATTTCGATCGGGCTTTCCTTATTGACGCTGAATCTGCCTGCCGGAAAAGTCTCACCGTCACGCATCTTTCTTGCGAATACCACAAGACGGTATCCGTCAGCATTTTCATCATCAATATTTGTGGAAAGTGTCAGGTATTCGTCATCCGCATTGCAGTCCAGATCACGCATTATAGTGCAGTTGTCCTTTATGCTATTCATCCAGCTGTCAAATGTGTGTTTGTTATCAAAATAGCTGTATCCGCTGTAATCAAAGTAATCGCCTGAATTTGTATCGAGAACTGCCACGCCGATGATCGGATACTGCTGAAGTCCATCTTCCCACGCCGTCGCAAACTTGATAACGGAAGCATTGTTGAGCCTGTTGCCCGTTCCATCATTGTAGTCTATAAGATGTGTGAACATTGAGCCCAGGTCGCGCCTGCTTTTTCCGTAAAGGATGATATTGTCAGGGCGGCTTTCCTCAGTCACAGGTGCAGCATAGTCTGCAAATATATTGCCTGCTTCATATTCATCACCTGACCAGCCATGATCAAGGTAGTATTCATTGTCACTGCCCTGTGTTACGGGGGTGTTTACGTACTGTGTTCCATCAGCGTTTGTGAGACCGGGTATGCGGATATATCCGATAACATCACCAAAATTGTAAGCCCATATCCAGTTCATCACCTCTGTATCTTCCTCAAACATACTAATGATCTCATCCAGCCTGTCTATCCACTTGCGTGCATTTCCGTATACTGCCGAATGCGGCTCTTCTCCGATGAGACCATACGCCTGCACTTCAAGGATATCCGCTTCATCCCATACCCTTATCTTGTAGCATTTATTATCCTGACAATAGGAAAGACTGCGGTCACAGTCAGCAGATGGTAGGCTTTCTTCACCTGAAAGCAGTGTACCGTTTTTACGGATATCAGCAATAAACTCTGTTAATGCCGTTTCAGCTTCTTCATTGTATTCGGCAACAAATGGGCTGCTGCCTTTCTTTTCATATGTCGTGCTACCGCACTCGGTAGCGGCTTTCAGATCCAGAAGAAGTGTCGGGTCATTATAATCCACACCGTACTGCACTCCGTTAACTTTGATGACAAGGAAAAGGTCTTCATCTGTTCCCGCCGAATAATCGGAGCCTTTCACAGGATATCTTTCATCACACAGCTCAACGATACGCTCTTCCTCGTCCACATAGTACGCTATTGTGCGCTCGGCAGGCAGATCTGGTCCGTTCAGAACGGGGCACTCCATTACCTTTTCAACCAGTGCATTTATTGCAGGAACATCTTCTATGCCTTTATCAAATTCTCTGCCATTATCGTAGTAGATCGCCAGTGTATCCTTTGACACCTCGTACCCGCCGCCACCGCCAAAGCCGGAAGGCAAGGACGTATTTCCCGAGGATGTGCTGCTGTCCTGATCTGTTGTCTTGTCTGTGGTAGGCAGCGTTTTCAGCTTATTATCTTTCAGGCTTACCGCCGCTAAACCGATAACGATCGCCGCACAGGCTGCTGCCGATATCACTGCTATGGGAAAACGCTTTTTGATCTTTGCTGTATCATTAATATTGTATGCATTCATTTTTATGGGCTCCTTATTTATCTCTGTATTATCCGCTGTTGTCATTTCGATCCCGAAGGTCTTTTTACCCGCTTCAAGCTCTTTCGCACGCTCCATCACGCGGCGTTTCAGCTCAGAGGACGGTTCTAGCCTTTTTTTAATGGATAAGATATTCTCTTTCTCTTTCATGAGCTTCCGCCTCCGTTTCTGTTTCGTTCTTTACACTCTCAAGTTCGAGCTTAAGTTTTTCTCTCGCTCGCTTCAGCCGCATTTTCACTGCGCCTTCGCTCAGCTTCATTACTTTTGCGATCTCCAATAGCGGTATCTCCTCAAAGTAATGCAGATACAGCGGAAGACGGTACTTTTCTTTCAGCATGCACAATGCCTGCCATAGTTCGCTTTCGCCATCTCTGTCTTCTGGTGACATCAATGTATCCGCATCGAATTCCTCACCATCTCTGAATTTGAACCACGGAGATCGGTTAGCTGACCGACACAGGTTGATCGCAGTGCGTATCAGCCAGGAACGTCTTGCGCCTTCGTCCTCGAAATGCAGCTCCTTGGTATAGTATAGCAGGAAAATCTCCTGAAAGATGTCATCGCGCTCTGATGGAGAGCCGAGCATCGAGGCTATGAGACCGTTGATCGTTCTTCCGTATTTATCCATTACGTATTCAAGATCTTTTTGTTCATCGGTCATCTGCCTCACCGCCTTTCACTGTTGTTATTGAATGCATTCATATACTAATGCTGATTTTAGCACAGAAGTAACGCTTTTTTAAAGAAGAAGTTTTTCGCTTTGTATCATTGCACAAATTACCGGTGCTTGTCATGTGCCCGATCGGTGTTTATTCACAATCCTCTCATTCAAATAATACAGAATACAGAAAAACAGACACACAAAAAAAGTCGAGTCCATTACAAAACAGGAACTCGGCTTTATATATTGTATCGATCTCATCCCGTCACTTTACGGTAACAGGTGCACCATAGCTGACAGTTCCTGCAACCATACAAAGTGACATTACTACTGCTAAAACTCTTTTTATCTTCATATTCATGTCCTCCCGAATTCCAGTACCGAAAATGGCACTATATCAATATTTCCCAAAATATGATATCACAGATAATTATTCATGTCAACGATTTTGATATATCTTCCTGATCATTCGTTGCTTATCTATAATTGAATATGATAATAATGCATGTTTTAGACAAATCATTCTTTGGGGCATCCGCAGTCAGATCTTTTAGAAACGTTATCAGTCCGTTTTCTTTTTGGCGTATTCTTTTACGTTCAATTATGTGAAATAACTGTGACATATGTGATAACAAGCCAAAAATCAAATCAAAAAGCTGTTAAACAACTTGATTTTTATAATATAGTATGATAAACTCTGTACACCAAAACCTTTCAGGAGGACTACATAATGAAAAAGATCATAATATCAGCTTTAGCTATCATCATGGCATTTTCAGCAGCAGGCTGCGGAAGCACTGAAAAGAACGGCGGAACAAACAGTAAAGCATCTGCCGTGAACACTAATGAAACAAATGATACTACAGATAAAGAAAGCACGTCCGATACAGATATAACCGAGGCTGTGGCATCGACAAAGGAGGCTGTAAAGATAGGAAATGTTCGTATAGTACCCGCAGGTATGGAGATGCACGGCGATATCAAAAACAAGAGCTTCGTCCGAGCGGGTCAGCTTATATATAACGAGGTCTGTGATCTTGCAGCCGATGATATCGACAGCTACGCAAAACATATAAATTTCTCAGGCTACTTCGGCACGGGAATACTGGAAGCTTATTACCGCACGGAAAAGGAAGAGGAGGATAAGTTCGACAGTATATTGTACCGCTTCAATCCATTTAAGTATGTGATGAACGACTATAATGAATTATGCAAAACTGTTGAAGATCTGACAGAAGAACAGCAGGCAGAATTAGAGAGATTATTTGCTGATGTATCCGATGATGACGAATTCAATAATGAGCTCGCTATGCGGTATATAAACTATTTCATTGGTATTACCGATGACAGCTTTGTGGCAGAAAAGCTGAAAACCAATGGTCTCCCGTTATTCAAAGACGGTGCCGAGAACTTCACGCCCTCAGATGAAGATACGATATTCGTTATACCTAATAACTGCGAACACTACAACGATACCGATATAATGGGGCTATATGTTATAATACATACTCAAAGCGGAGATATTGGTCTTCAAGGATATGCCTGGGTAACAGATGATGACGAAGGTGCGTACATCGCTTATGATATCGACAAAGCAGATGATATCGGTGACGAAGATGAGTTTATAGAGACCTATATGACAAAACAGGCAGATGCACAGGTCGAAGAGTGGAAAGACCGCGCACCGAATAATATATATGAGCTGTATTTCTCATCACACGTCTGTGACGCTATCAAAGAAGAGGGCGGAGATGTTAATTACTCCCTCAATAATCCCGATGAGAATGTGGAGAAGATAGTAAAAAGAGACTTTCCGCAGGCAACATCTCCCGAAGGCATTACCGCAAACAGCGACAGCACGGCAGTTGGTGACAAGTATATCATCGATATGCTGAAAGAGCATAGTCTTGAAGGTACGCTTATCATAGGTTTCAAAAGTGATATAAAAGAATTTCTACACAGGAACGATGAATTCGTCCAGTACCTTGACGAGGACGGCATTATACATCAGTCAGCCATGATGGGTTCAGGCAAATTTGAAAACGGCAAGGACGGCGCAGAGTTCGGAAAGTACATTGATAAAAAATCTTCCGCAGAAGAATAAGATAATAAAGGGAGCTGGTTTGGCTGCGGTTAGGTTCATTTGTATTATTCCGCGAATGTCCTAAACCTCTGAAGCATTTCTGTATAACCTTATCCCACCCCACACGGGCGGATACATGAAGCCGTGCAAGTCATAACGACCTGCACGGCTGATTTTATATAATAGTTAGCGATCTGAGTTTTTTTCAAAATGCAGTTGTATCATCACCATATCAGCAGTGAAACCATCTCTTTTGAAATAAGTGGGCAAAAGCGCAGTTTTGATTGGTCGATATGCAAAAAGTTTACAAACAAATTCGCAGAAATATGTAGACAAAAACGAAATAATATGTTATAATATTTTCATATTGGATAATGATCTTGCATGGGTGGCAGGATCGGTTCTATTGTCCGTATATGTTTAAAACTTATGGAATAGGAGTGTTTAGAGATGAAAAATCAAAAGAAAAAGATCTCAAAGATCGCCGCATTCACAACTGCACTGTTATCAGCAGGCACGATGATGACATCTGTTATCCCGTCTGCAACAGTTACAGCGTCTGCATATGGCGAGGACGCAAATTATGCAGAGGCACTTGCATTATCGCTGTATTTCTATGATTCCAACCAGTGTGGTACAGGGGTGGACGATAACCCGCTGGCATGGAGAGGCAACTGCCATGTTAGCGATGCACAGGCAAGCCTTTCAAACGCAGTAAACCTCGGGGGTGCACGCAATATTGTTGACCCTGACGGAGACGGCAAGGTAGATGTATCAGGCGGTTATCACGATGCAGGCGACCATATCAAGTTCAATCTGACCATCGGCTTCGGTATGAACAGCCTGGCACTTTCCGATTATCTCAATCCAGGCGCTTATGAGAAAGCTGGCTGCCGCGACCATCTGCTGTACATTCTGAAGAATGGCGCAGATTACATGATGAAGACAACATTCCTGGATAACAGCGGCGACGTAGGCGCTGTATGCTATATGGTATCCAACGAGGGCGACCACAGCTACTGGGGTTCTCCCGAAAAGCAGAACGGCGACCGTCCTACTTACTGGCTGACAACTTCCAGCAATAACTCTGCTATAGTACTGGAAATGGCAAGCGCACTTGCAGGTACTGCTGTTGCTTTCAAGGATACTGACGCTTCCTACGCTGCACAGTGTACAAAGTACGCTAAGGCTCTGTACAAGTTCGGCACACAGCACTCAGGCAACTATATGGAAGGTATGGGTTCCATGTATGCCACCAATTCACAGTATCAGGACGAGCAGGCAATGGCTGAAGGCTGGCTGTATGTTCTTGGTGAGGGCTCAATGCCTTCCTTCAAGCCTACAGGCAACGGCTGCTACAATAATCAGTACTACGATTATTATCTGTACAGCTGGGACAAGGTTTGGTCAGGTTATGCTGCACTGATGTACAAAAAAACAGGCGATGAAGCATACGCTAAAGAGCTTCAGTTTGAAGTAAATAACATGGGCGGTCTGAGAGAAGGCACTTACAATTCCTGCAAGCAGGAGTGGGGCTGCACACGTTACAACTGTGCTGTTCAGATGGAAGCACTTGCTTCTATCGACGGCGATAAGAATTCTGATCTTGCAAAGGGTGCTAAGTATCAGATGAACTATATCCTTGGAAACAACCCTCAGAACAAGAGCTTCCTGACAGGTTTCGGCAACTCCTGGTCTTCCAAAGTACACCACAGAGCTGCAAACCCCGGCAACGGTGATGCTTCTTCCAACCCTGATGCAAAGTATGTAAACTACGGCTATCTCATCGGCGGACCTGATTCTTCAGGTACATTCAACGAAGTTACCGACAGCTACCGCTGGACAGAAGGTGCCCTTGACTACAACGGCTGCTTCGCTCTGGCTTGTGCAGCACTTGTAAATCTGAGCGACTGCACCAGCGACGGCGCATCCAGAATAGTAAACAGTGCTTCCGAGTTCAAGAAGAACTATTCTTTCGGAATCAACTCCAATAATAACCACGGTAATGATGATCCCGAGGTATATCCTGAGATCACAAGTGTAAATTACAACCAGAGATATCACCAAATCCAGTTCATCTGGTCACCTGTACAGGGCGCTACCAACTACGGCATCGCTGTTTATCTGGCAGGCAAGTGGAGAGTTCAGACTTCTTCTATCCCCGCTTCTTCAAGAAGCTATGTAACACCCAAGAACCTGACTCCAGGCATGACTTACAGAGTAGCTATTGCCGCTAAGGTAAACGGTCAGTGGACATCTACAGCATCTATCAAGCACGCTGTAACAGTTACTGTTAAGTAATTACAAGCAAAAACCTATCGCGACAGATCAGCCCCGAGTCATCTTTTGGAAGATGGCTCGGGGCTTGCTTTATCATTGAGATCCTTGTTACAGCTCCCCTGCTGTGACCTCTTGACATTTCCCAAGACCTGCTGTATACTATAAATACCGCAGACAGAAAGATCTGCACAACCGGAAAACTACTAATAAAGGAGTAAACTATGGCTTTTAAAGTAATGGGCGTAACTGCCGGACGCAAGGACAGCAACTGCGAGATCCTTACCAAGGAAGCACTGCTCGTCTGTCAGGAGCAGGGTGCCGAAGTTTCAATGATCAACCTCAAGGACTACGATCTGCTGGACTGCACAGGCTGTACCGCCTGCACAATGGGTATGTCGATGGGCAAGCATACAGGCTGTTCCCTTGATAACAAGGACGACAAGAAGAAGATCATGGAAGTTCTGCTGGATCAGGACGCTGTTATCTTCTCGGCACCGACCTATGCACTGATGCCGTCCTCACTGTTCCTGAAATTTATGCACCGCAATCTCGCTTACGAAACTGCATTCCTCACCAAGATAGGTGCTATCAAGCCCCGTGACCGTATCGGCGCACTGATAGCAGTGGGCGGTTCCACTCGTTCATGGCAGTCCATGGCTCTGGAGTGTATGCAGGCTTCTACTTTCTCCAACAGCTTCAAGATCGTGGATATGTACATGGCTACAATGGTGCCCGCACCCGCACAGGTTCTTCTGCACGAGGAAAAGCTTGCCCGCGCAAGAGAGATCGGTGCCAACATCATGAAGTCACTGAACACCCCCGCCGCAGAGCGTGAGTGGCTGGGCGAGCCTGATGCAGGCTGGTGCCCCAACTGCCACAGCAACTGTCTGTGTCTGGGTGAACCCCAGTGGAGAGGTCTCCAGTATCCTATCGAGTGCGCAGTATGCGGCGCAGGCGGCGATCTGGTCAAGACCGATGACGGCAAGTGGAAGTTCGTTATCGCAGCAAATGGTCTGGAGCGTGACCGTACCTCCGAAGAAGGACGCGGCGTTCACTGCGACGAGATCGCAGATACTCAGGGCGGATTCTTCATGGATCCCCAGAAGCGTGCTACCGTTGCTGAAAAGCTGGAAAAATACAAGAAGATACAGTTCCCCGGTATCTGACCGAGGAATATCGGAAACGCCCTGTACGACAGATACGTACAGGGCGTTTCAGTATGCAGTCTTTTTTCCATTTTAAAGAAGCTAAACCTCCGAAGCGGTGATTTTCTGTCACACGGTTTCGGAGGTTTATTGTATATGAGGTATCGGATCTGCTTATACAGTCTTTAACTCTTCGGGGATATTCATTTTTGATATCCTGTTCTCAACACAAAGCACGGTCATGATGCCTACGAGCATTATAACGATTATGATCGAAGGATATGATAACCAGTTCACGCGGAATGTCAGGAACGGGAATTCGTCGAAAATGCTCCTGAAAACTGTAGGTGAACATATCAGTGAGAGTACCACAGCTATTACAAAAGCTATGCCGTTGTAATAGAATATCTCCCACATCAGCATCGTTCTCAGCTGACCTCTTGTCATACCGATACTCTTCAGAGTAGCGATCTCCTTTTGTCTTACCATTATGCTGGATACGAAAACATTGATAAGGTTCATTACCGCAATGAATGTCAGTACACCGCACAGCAGCAAACTTATCAGCTTGACGAGAAGCTTCATTGAAGCAAAATCCTCTGCCAAAGAGTACTTCGACTGATAATTCAGTGTATTGTCAGCCTTTACCAATCCCTTGATGAAAGTCTCAGCATCTTCTTCCATGCCCTTCTTTACATTGAAAGAGTAGGACATTATCTTCTGGTTGCCTGTTACTTCCTCATACTGTTTTGTATTCATATACAGCTCGCAGGCGAATGAACCTCTGGTTATACCGGTCTTCATTGCACCAAGCGCCACATTCAAGTGACCGAGTACAGTATAGATGCGCTCCTTGCCGTCACTGCCTGTGATAGTCACAGTATCGCCTGTCTCAAACCGACTTGTTCCGGGATATATCTCACCGTCTGAAGTCAGCCAGCATCCCTCAACGATACCTGTACCGTTATTGAAGGCTTCCATATCGATGTTATCCTCAATGATAAGGGAGTCATTCAGTGTGAATTCTTCTGTACCGTAAAGGTCGAGTACGTATTCTTCACCCTCGGGGAGATCTATCTCCTTAACGCTTGCATACTCATTGGCGATATCGCCGTATATCAGAGAACCGTCCTCAACGAAACCGCTGTTTTTGATCTCTTCAACTATGGCACTGTCAAGCGCCTTTACGTTATTTTCACGGTCGATATAATCGTTCTTGTAATAATCCGAAGTTGCAAAGGTATAATCGGTCACCAGTATCGATGACAGGTACTTATCCATATCGAAACTGCTGAATGCATCGTAGGATACTATTACCAGCAGCATAGGAAGAGATATGCTGATCAGCAGCATTGCAAGGCTCTTCTTGTTTCTCAGGATATTGTACTTTGCAAACTTGTCGGCTCTGCTTCCGTCACTGGACTTTCTGGTCTTCTTGTAGCCCTTGAGCTCGATCCTCGTAGATTCAATAGGCGAAAGCTTCTTGATCATTCTTATGGGTCCGTTTACGCTTATGAGGGTAGTAATCACAACGAACAGTGCTGCGCCTGCAAGTATCAGAACGATAACTCCGCCTGATATTACCGTATCATCTGCAACAGAATCATAAGCTGTCTGTCTCAGGATAGTCGGTAGGATAAGTCTTCCCATGAAGTATCCTCCTGCTATACCCAGGGGTACTGCAACACTCAGCATGATGAGCGCCTGGAATCTAACAAAAGCAGCCAGGTGTTTGTTTGACATACCGATAGTCTTCAGTCTGCCGAACTGCTTTGCATCTTTTCTCGCAGATATATAGAATATATTATTGATTATAAGATATCCTATAAGCACGATTACAAGTATACCGCTCACCAGCATAACGAGAGTCTCGGAAGAGATAGCCTCGCTGCTGACGTTATATCCGGGGTTTACAGAGATCATGTCCTGAGAAAACTCAAGACCTACTTCATTGAAGATCTCCTCAGTCTGACCTTCGATATCATAAGCATCTTTCAGCAGTATAGCTATATCGCACTTTCCGTAAACAGTGCCGCTTTCAAATCTGCCGTCCCAGACATCGCTGTATTTATCCGAGGTCATTATCTGACCTACCTTTACGGGGTAAGCCTTGTTGATATCGAACCAGCCCGCCAGCACAAAGCTTTCGGTAACGGTCTCGCCGTTTACTTCCATGTCGATATCAACAGGTGCACCGACTTCCTGAGGTATACCGAGAGCCGCCATGGTAGTTGTATCCATCGCGACCTCGTTTACCTCAGCTGGCATTTTACCGCCTGTAGGGGTGTAATAATCAAGGCTTGATTCAGCCTCATCCATAAAGCTTATTTCAACATTATAGTTCAGTTCAGGATTCACAGCATAGCCAAAGAATCTGCGGCAGCCGACTTTATCGACAAGCACGTTTTCTCTTATTGTATCTACCTTAGCAAAATCCTTATCCCATTCCTTGACAACAACGTGTGCTGTTGTGCCGAGCTTTTTGAATTCGTAGTAATCATTTGCACTGTTCAGTCCCGCTGCTGTGGTGAACAATGTGGAGAACAGAAGCGCTGTCAGTATCATGGCTATGATAGTACAAACACATCTGAACTTCTCCGCCATCAGTGATCTGAATGCTAGTTTTCTAATCATTTACTGCACTCTCCCGTCAACAACTCTAATTACTCTATTCATCTGAGATGCAACTTCCTGATCGTGAGTTACAACGATGATAGTCTGGTCAAACTCCTTATTCATGAATTTGAGCATATCCACTACCTCTGCACCCATAGCCTCATCAAGATTTCCCGTAGGCTCATCTGCCAGAACTATCTCAGGCTTGTTTGCCAGGGCTCTTGCTATGGCAACTCTCTGCTGCTGTCCGCCTGACATGGAGGAAGGCAGAGAATTTTTCTTGTGTGAGATCTCCAGCGCATCGAGTATAGTGTCGATATACTTATTGTTAGGCTTCTTTCCGTCCAGCTGTATGGGAAGAACTATGTTCTCATATACATTCAGTACGGGTATCAGATTATAGTTCTGAAAAATGAAGCCGATCTTTGAGCGGCGCATCTTTGTCAGCTGCTCATCGTTCATTTTGGAGATATCCTCTCCGCCGATAACGATGCTTCCTCCTGTGGGATGGTCAAGAGCACCGAGCATATTCAGCAGCGTTGACTTACCGCTGCCGGACTTGCCGATTATACCTATGAGCTCACCCTTATCAACGCTCAGGTTCACCTTATCCAGAGCCTTCACCAGGTTGCTTTCGTCACCGTAATACTTACACAGATCGTGAGTTTGAATTACCATTACTATCACCGTTCCTTATCATATATTGTATCATGTCATGGCAGACATTTTATATCATAGCACATACTATTGATAAAGTCAACCAAATAACCGCGTATTTACGCACGTAAATCGAATTTTATCCGATCTTATAGATCTGATCTACCTGATCCGAAAAACAATTGCTGTGGGATACGATGATTATTATTTTATCCTTTATACCCATTATAGAACGTGCAATTATCTTCTCGGTATTCTTATCCAGTGCCGAAGTGGGCTCATCGAATATGACCACATCAGATCTTTTCAGCATTGAACGGGCTATCGCCAGTCTCTGTCTCTGTCCGCCCGACATAGTCATACCATCATCACCCAGCATGGTATCCAGTCCGTTTTCCATGCCCCTGACAAAATCGTCAAGCTCAACGCACCGGAGTGCTTCCCATACCTTTTCTTCGGGGATATCCCTTCCGTTGGTAAGATTATTGTATATCGTATCATGCAGGAAGAATGTTTTCTGCGAGACCAGCGAGATCCTGTCCCTGAAGGACTCCAGATCTATGCTGCCTATCTCATCGTCGTTGATATAGATATTACCCGACGATGCCCTCCACAATCCAAGTATCAGATTGAATATGGTAGTCTTGCCTGCACCGCTTTTTCCGCAAATCAAATATTTTTTGTTCTTCTCAAAATCCAGATCCAGCCCGTTAAGGATGTTCTTTCCGCGGGTGTATCCGAATGTCAGATTTTCGATCTTGATATTGTCGATCCCATCTATCTGCTTGCCTTCCGAAGCATCTGCGCCCATTTCTCCGCCCAGAACTTCATCTACATTGTTAAGCGAAGGAACGACCATATTGAAGCTTACTTTCATGAATACAAGGCTCTCAAACGGTGCGATGAACCTTGTGCAGTACTGCAGGAATATTACCATAACACCCATCGAGATCTGCTTCTGAAAGACCTGATAACCGCCGAATGCAGTTATCGCTATCAGGCTGATGGTAGATATCATATCTATCGCCTGATTTGAAAAACCATTTGTAAGTGTGAGCTTTTTGAAGCTCCTTTTCAGCACATCTGCTGCAAGTTCATACTTGTTAAGAAAGCTCCTGCGGAAACCGTATGTTATCATTGCAGGTGCATTGGATATGAACTCTTCTGTCAGAGCATTCTGCTCTCCGTAATCTCTTCTGTTTTCAAGCGCCAGATACCTGAGCTTATTTCCGAACTTCTGCTGTGCCGCAAGTGTTATGGGTATCATAACTATCAGCAGCAGCGTGAGTTTCACATCATAATAGAACATAACGCCCATTATGCCTATCGCCTGGACCAGTGAAACGATCACCTTGTACGCTTTGTATATGAATGATGCCAGCTTTGCCGCATCATCATTTACCACCGTCATCAGATCGCCTGTCTTTTCATTTGCGAAGAACTTTCCGTCCTTCTTGAAAAGTCTGTCCAACGCTGTCAGTTTCAGATGCTGTGCGAACTCGAATTCCTTTACAGATGAATAGTAATCAAATGCGAATTCAACGAACATCTGTGTAATGTTAAGTATAAAATAGATCGTTATCAATCTTATCAGTGAGCTTATCGATGCCGCTTTCGTGACCACGTCTACGAAGTCAACGAATACCATTGGCACGGCTATCGATAAGAACACCGAGATCAGCATCAGGGTAAAGAAAACACCTTTCTTCATTCTGTCAAGTTTCCATATCCTGAGCAGTTTCCTTATTTCATTATTCATTGAGTGCTTCCTTTACCAGTTTGCCGAGATAATTTACTTTCTGAAAATATACCCTGTAAACAGGGACTTTGCCGAATATTCTGCACGAAAATTCATTTTCGAGCATATAGATTATCTTGTAATAATCATAGATGGTAGAATTGGTATACTCCAGTTCAAGATCAGCTGCAAGCTTCACACGTATCTTCTCTTCAGATATCATTTTCTGGACCATTCCGAGTATCCTGTCAACGATCTTTTCATCGCTCACATCATCTTCGGGAGACCTGTAAAACTTTTCGCTCACCCAGGACTCAGATCTCATGTACTCTTCCGCCTCTGCCTTTGTGTTGAACTTCCCTTTTGCGTAAGCATCTGCAAGAACACCCGAGAATATCGCTGCCGCTCTGCTATTGCCTCTGAAGAAGTTCGCACCGGGCATATGGAATTCCATAAGTTCCGTAGCGCCGCTGGCTGTTACCTGTATCTTTTTCTGACTGTCGTATTCAAAACCATCGTTAAAAACGTCGATCCTGCCTACAACACCTATAACGTTTTTAAAATCTGCCGGAAAACTTATATGCCTGTCATTGGATTTCGAAGCTACACAGAGCTTTCCCTGCGCTTCTAGTTCCTTTGTCAGCTTTTTCAGTTTATGCCGTATAAATAGATCATTTGAGCTGAGACTCATATTGATGATCTGGACATCGAGCCGTTTGGCCAGTTCCAGCGCAGCTACCAGTTTACCCGGAGTGCATCGGCCGTTCTGACCCAGTATACAAACAGGAATTATTTCCGCTTCCGGTGCTATCCTGTTTACTATGGAAGCGCATACCGTACCATGCCCGTTGAAATCAGACAGCTTGGAAGGTGACACTTCCTGAACAGTATTGGCTTCATCATCATGAACTAAATATCCGGTCTTTATGCAGTTTCTGACATCGTCATTAACTATGTTGTAGTTGATCCCGCTGTCAATGATAGCAACTTTAACTTTTCTCATATTGATACACCGGATCCTTATTAAATCTCAAATCAAATTTTTTTATTGTTTTTTCCTGTGATCGTTTTCCTATGATTGATCTTGTTTGTCTTATTGCATGAATCAAATCCGACATAATCATAGTTGAAATCCGAAAAGATGCCTTCTGCCTTGACATTCTCTTTGACGAATACTTTGTTCAGAAGCTTCTTTATGTTCATACGATTTCCCTCCTGTTGAGATTTACGATAATTACTTTGGGTTTACAGTCTCGAATACAGCTTTGCACTGTAATTCATTCTTCTTCTGCAGCCTGTTCTGGCGGTATAGCCCGCATAAGTCTGTTCAGCACAGTCCTGCATGAAGTCAGCCTGAAGGTCCATTCTTTCAGCCTTGACCGTTTCCCTGAGTTTTATCTTGTCTTTGATCTTCTTGATCACCATGATATTTTCTCCGTTTCACCTTTCAGCATTACCACAAATTAGTGTATTTTGCTGAATATACTGTACGTTTAGCGCAGCCTTTGGTTGAAGTACTGCCGACATAGACTGTCTCTGCACAATCATATCTGCAGCCTCTGCTTTCAGCCTTTACATTTTCCTCACCGAGCTTGATCTTCTCGGTTACCTTCTGTACCTTCATAAAAACATCTCCTTTTCATTAAAGCAGTGTATTCTTGCGGTCACTTCGATCACCAGGTCGGTGTGGTCTTTGCTGAAACTACTGCACGTCTGGCGCACTTCTTTGTTGCGGTACTGGCAGTGTACTTATAATCTACACAGTCGTGTAAACATTCGTAACGGCCTTCAGCCTGGACATTTTCCTGACTGAGCTTTGTCTTCTCAGTTATCTTCTGTACCTTCATCAAAACATCTCCTTTTCATTAGATTATTTGTTTGTTATTATATTTATATTTAATACACCGAAGCAGTCTTGTTTAAATTGTTGTTTTTTCGGTTTTTGAATTTTGATTATGTTGTTAGTACATTATTGCTGTGTTCGAGTAGTGATACTGTAGTATGACCTTGTTGCTGCTATAATACGATATTATCGCATCATTAAGTCAGACTGCTTATTACCAAGCGCGTGTTGTCTTAGCGGATATTGTGCTTCCTCTGCGGCAGCCATTAGCTGCGGTGCTACCGGTATAGTAGTACTCGATGCAGTCGTGATTGCAAGCATACACGTCTCTCTCTGCCTTTACATTCTCTTCGTTCAGCTTAACCTTGTCATTGATCTTTTTGATTTCCATGGTAAAATCCTCCTGTTAGTTATTAATTATTACCTGTTTGTTATTAGTAGTAAATCGTATTAGTGCGTATAGTATTCTTACGAATTATTAGAATAGTATTCTTATGATTCTGTATTAAAAGATCTAAGATTACCAAGCGCGGGTTGTCTTAGCGGTTATGGTGCTTCTTCTGGTGCAGCCCTTAGCGCCTGTGCTTCCGGAATAGTAGTACTCGATGCAGTCGTGGTGGCAAGCGTACTCGTCTCTCTCTGCCTTTACGTTCTCTTCGTTCAGCTTAACCTTGTCATTGATCTTCTTGATTTCCATAGTAAAATCCTCCTAATTTAAATGTAAAATGTATTAGTGCGTATAGTTTTCTTATGATTCTGTATTAAAAGATCTAAGATTACCAAGCGCGGGTTGTCTTAGCGGTTATAGTGCTTCCTCTGCGGCAGCCCTTTGCGCCTGTGCTTCCGGAATAGTAGTACTCGATGCAGTCGTGGTGACAAGCGTACTCGTCTCTCTCAGCCTTAACATTCTGGTCGTTGAGCTTAACCTTATTGTCGATCTTCTTGATTTCCATAATTAAATCCTCCTAAATCGACTGCTTCGGCGTATAAATATCAGATTTTAAGCAAACTCGTATTCAAGTCTGCTGCATAAACAAGCTATACTGCTGGCAGTATAATAATCGCCTGTTATTTTTTTATTTATAAGTTTACATCTTGAGCTTGCACAGTAGTGATACATCTCACAGCCGGTGCAGCTTGATGTGTCTTTGTTATTTATCATCTGGAGTTCCTCTACCTTGGCTTTGTCAAGCCCTGTGCTCACATTGCCCAGATACCAGTCGCTGTCACCGACAGTAAGCGAACACGGATAGATGCTGCCGTCAGGCAGGAAGTGGAAACTTTCCACACCGCCCGTACATTTAGCCTTTCGGACAAATTCCGACTCGGTAACATACGAGATAACGGCATCTCCATACTCTTTTTCTTCTATATATTCTTTTATCTTACGGAACTGCTCGAATATTATCGGCTCGTCCTCGTCTTTCCAGTGAGAGTCATACATATCCAGCACGGGTATTATCCGTCTGAAGCCCTCCTCCAGGAAATAGCAGACCGTATCGCAAAGATCACCGATAGTATCTCTTGTAACAGTCATTCTCAGCCGGACATCTTTTTTATTGCTGATATCCTTTGCTGTTGCCATGACCTGCTCAAAGGAACCCTTGCCGTTTATGAACTTTCTGTTCAGGTCATGTATCTCCGCTTTGCCGTCAAGGCTCAGGGAAAGTTCGTTTATTTTATTGATTATCTTTTTTCTTCTTTCGTCATAGAGCGTACCGTTGGTAGTCATACCGTAGTACAGCTTTGATGCAGGCACCAGAGCTTCAAACCGCTCCATGATATACTCTATTATATCGCAGTTCATCAGAGGTTCACCGCCGTGGAACTGTACTGCGATCTCATCGGCAGTTTCCCAGCAGTCCAGTTTTGTCAGCATATCTATCGCTGCATCTGCGACCTCTTTTGTCATATATTCTTTCTTTATATTATTGCCAATCCTGTTGTAGCAGTAGCTGCAGTTCAGGTTGCAGTCATTCGTAGTCCAAAATACAACGTGCATCAGATCTCACCCCAAAGCGAAAAGCCGATCTCTTTTTTCCTGAGCTTGCAGTAGTTATCAAACGACTTCTCGTTTTTCAGCGACTGCTCGAACAGGAAAGGACAGTGCCAGCAGAAGTACTTTACGCTGCACTCCTTGCATCTTTTAAAGTTTTCTGGCATTTTCTTCTCAAAGTTCAGATAGCTTTCTGTTTTTCTGAATTCCTCTTCGTAGAAATACTTTCTTATATCATCTACCTCAAGGATATTTCCGATTGGTTTCTCGGAACACTCATAAGGTGCACACAGGAACATATTTCCCTTGGCATTTACTGTAAAGGAACCGTAGCGTCCGCCGCAGGCACCAAACTCGATGTATGGCTGGCTCTCTCTGGTCTTCTTGACAAACTCGGGATCAACAGGATCGTTGTCCTCCACCGATTCGTCCTGAATGTACCAGTCCTTATGATCCTTGCCTCTTCCCACAGGAGAGAAGGTCCTGACCATGGGGCTGACTTCCAGCTCCTTGCACAGCTTCAGGAAAGGCTTCTCATGCTCTCTGTTCTGTGCTGTAAGTACGAAGGAGAGAGATATATTCTTAACACCCGCTGCCTTCAGACATTTGATGGCATTCATAACCTTTCCGAAGACCCCGGCGCCTCTTATCTCGCTGCATGACTTTTCGTCCGAGCCGTCGACGCTTATGAACACTGCATCATAAAGTTCCTTTATCTTTGCCGCATTCTCTTCGTTGATGTAAGTGCCGTTGGTCATCAGGTTCATCTCGCCGTCAGTATTCTTTTTCAGGTATTCACTGAGTTCAAAGAAGAACGGCAGTACCATGGGCTCACCGCCCGTGACAGTTATCAGTTTTGGCTTAACACCGAGTATCTTATCGGCTATAGCGTAGATCTCATCTCTGTCAGCTATCAGAGTCTTGGTGGTAACCGCATCTGCTATGCAGTGCTTGCAGTGCAGATTGCACTGGTTCGTTACCTCCCACTGTATATCAAAATCTGTAAGGAGTTCCTTGTCATTCTCATCAACAAGTATCTTTTTCTCCACCAGCTTGTCATGAAGCTCGCTGAAGTACTCCTTGTCATCTTTATCTTCAAAAATGTTTTCATACTCATGCTTTCCTATACCTTTGTTAACAAAGCCGTTGAGTATATCGTAGCACTCACTGCTCATTTTCAGGAAAGTACATTCGCATTTGTTACCGATTATTACCTGTTCCTTATTCTGCAGGAACAGCAGGTTCTTAGTAAATTTCCTCATATTTAAAAGCTCCATTAATTATTATTTTCCGTAATGATCATCATTTTTTGTTATCAGAACCACCAAGGCCAACCCTTCTCATCTTTCATTCTGTTCACCTCCCTTCGTCTTGGTACAGTCATAGTATAGCGTATAAGTCACGTTAAAACAACAATTCTCTTGTAAAGCCCCCATTTTTTTTTGTGAATGGTAATTTGGGTCAAAAAACAAAAAAACAGCAGTACTTTTACATACTGCTGTTTGCTGTAAAATATATTGATTTTACGCCGTTTCAGACATTTTTATCCTGAACATTACATCAAGAACGAATACAGGAGAGGTCTGCGAGATATTTACAGTTCCGCCCAGTGCATCAACGGTCTTTCTTATATTATAAAGACCGAATCCATGCTCATTCTTGTTTTCCTTTGAAGTTTTCAGATCCGGGTCATCGGTATCTGAAGGATTTGATATACATATCATCTGCATATCATTTTTAAGCACACAGTTTACATCTATATACCTTTCCTCGCCCGCCTTTAGTCTGCGGCAGGCTTCCAGGGAATTATCCAGTGCATTGGAAAGGATGGTGCATATATCGAATGCCGATACATTTTCCGAGATCACTCCCGAAAAATTCAGCCTGAAATTCTCCTGTGCTGCTATAGCCGCCTTATCATTGAGTATCGCATCAGCGATAGTATTTCCGCTTTTGAAAGATATTTTATTCATAGTCGGATTGCTGGATATGGAATCCAGATATTTCAATGCATCCTCTACTTTCTGACTTCCCAACAATGATTTCAGACAATGCATATGATTTTTGTAATCGTGTCTGAACTTCCTGATATCCGTGGTCATCTCATCGATCTTTTCATAATACCTTGCTTGCATATCCAGCTGTTTATCCAGAAGTTCAGCTGAACGTTTATAGTAAAATTTAGACATACTGTTCATTATAAGCATTGTTATTATAAAGAATGATAGGATACATATCGGAATAACAAATATCCTTAGGTAAAGGAAAACCATATCCATATCTACACGTTTGCGTGAAGCGACACTTATGAACGATATCATCTTTGAAAAAAATACCGCATACGCAAGAATAAAGAGGTATATCTTTCTGTTTATAAACTCCAGACTAAGTTTAAGATCATCTATCCTTGGTAAAACAAATTTTGTAAATACAAGACAATACGTAAGATTATATATAAAGTATACCAAATTAGCACTTAATTCCCGATAGCCAGCAGGAACAACAAGATTCGTTAAAAGATTTATAGTTCCACCCGAACAACTTTCAACCGCAAAATACAGAAATGTTACATACGTTGTTTTCAAAAACTGAGTTCTATGCGATAAAAATACCGATAGAATAATAAGAACAGTATTCATCATCGATATTATCCTTCCAAGTTCTTTCGGGACAGAAGTAATATCTATAAAGGTCTGCATAGCAATATTTGTCGTTGCCAAAACATAGCTTATCTTCTTAAACTTATTATTGTCCGAAAGCAGTTTGACTGTGTTATGTATATTCACATAATACAATATATACACAGCTATAAAAAAAACTATATATAAACTTCTCAATACGATTTCCATTTTCATACTCCTTACTTTCAATAAAATATTATCAACTATAGATCACACCATTATCTCGATGTGGATCTCTTTAAATAGTTCAGATAACAATTATTGAAATCTTTGTATTTTCCTCTTGATATCACCGCCTTATGTCCGTTTGATAAGATTATGCCTGTCTTGTCGTATGAATTTATGTGTTCTAGATTTACTATATATGATCTGTTTGTTCTGAAAAATCCGCCCGAATCCAGCTCTTCTTCAAGAGCCGAAAGATTATACGGATATCTGTATGAGCCTTTTTCAGTTATTATATAGGTATAAACATTGTCCGCCTGCGCATATATAACGTCCTTTTCGTAGACCACTATGCTCTCGTTATACATCTCGTCCTTGACTATCAGCTTGCGCTCGCTGTTGCTTATCTCTAGCGCAGAATCCATAGCCTCATAAAGAGTCTCCTTGCTCACAGGCTTTACTATGAACCTGAAGGCATTGTACTTCATGCTGTCAAAAACAATCTCCGAATAACTGCTTACAAATACTACTTTTGTTTCTATATTTTTTTGTCGGATACTTTTTATAGTATCCAGTCCGTTCAGATCATTCATCTGATGATCAAGAAAGATCATATCAAAAACCGTCTTTGAAGCAACAAGCTTTCCGCCGTCGTCAAATTCGGTTATATCCAGAATAATATTATTCTCTGCTGAATATTTATTAAGCAGCTCTATAATATCATTACGAAACACTTTTTCGTCATCACAAACTGCGATTTTCATTGTAACACCCCTCTGAATCAATCAATAAACTATACATAATATCTTAAATATTACATATGTCAGATTGATATATTATATATTATATATCATATTGCCAGAAAAATCAATAGTTTTTTCACTTTTGCTAAAATATGATTCATGAATTGTAAACCTGTCGCTTAAATTCAAACAAGTTGCATATTATATATTTATTAATCTATACATAACAGCCAAAAATTTAACCATTCGTGAACCAAGCTGATGTTTATTAACCTGATAATAAATTATATAAATTTAACACTAATCCGCCAAAATGGCGGCTCTCTTTTTTCATAAATCCAGAAAGCTGTGAGTCATTCGTTTTTTTACTATTGAAGATCAAACAAAAGCGCGTTATGATAGTATGAAGAGCTAGTAACCAAAACTTTCCAATTTTGAGAAATCATAAAATTTGACGAAAAACAAGAAAAAGTTTAAAAAATAAAATATTATAGTGCTTATAAAAGTGCTATAATTGAAAAGTATAACAAGCGGCAGATACCATCTGCCCGAAAAATCAAAGGAAGGATAAATTTCATATGAAAAACAAATACGTCAGTAAGATCGGTTTTTCGCTGATCGTTGTGGTGTTTGTCATATTATGTATGGTACAAGCACCCATCAGTGATGCGGTGGGCTCGCTGTGGTCACTGCTACCGCCCATAGTAGCCATCGGGCTTGCACTGATGACCAAAGAGGTCTATTCATCGCTTTTTGTCGGCATACTGACAGGCGGTACCCTGTATGCCATAACCGAACACAGCGGATTTTCGGGAATGTTCAATGCAGTGGTGAAAGACGGCATCATAGCCAACCTTGCAGACGGCTACAACGTTGGCATACTGCTGTTCCTGGTGGTGCTTGGCACTATTGTGGTGCTGATGAACAAGGCAGGAGGAAGCCGCGCTTACGGTGAATGGGCATCAAAGCACATCAAGACCCGCTCGGGTGCCTGTCTTTCCACCTTCCTGCTGGGGGTTATGATATTTGTTGATGATTATTTCAACTGCCTGACAGTAGGTTCGGTCATGCGCCCTATCACGGATAAGCACAAGGTGTCACGTGCAAAGCTTGCATATCTTATAGATGCCACTGCCGCACCTGTATGCATAATCGCACCTATATCCTCATGGGCGGCGGCTGTTGCGGGCACGGTTGACGGTGTCAACGGCATATCCCTGTTCATACGTACTATACCTTATAATCTGTACGCCCTGCTTACACTGATAATGGTCATTTTCATGGCTTTGTCAGATGTTGATTACGGCCCCATGAAACGCCATGAGGCAAACGCCGCTAAAGGCGACCTCTTCACCACCCGTAACAAGGTCTACCCCGAGGACGCAAAGCCCGAACACAGCCGCGGAAAGGTCATCGACCTGATACTCCCTGTGGTGATACTCATAACCCTCTGCGTGCTTGGCATGGTGTACACAGGCGGACTGTTCAGCGGCGAATCGTTTCTCAATGCCTTTGCAAACTGCGATGCTTCATTCGGGCTTGCAGTGGGTTCTCTCGGTGCGCTTATCGTGATAATACTGTATTTCCTTGCACGCCGCGTGCTTACTTTCACCGACTGCATGGATTCTATCACTGACGGTTTCAGGCAGATGGTACCTGCCATACTGATACTCACCTTTGCATGGACGCTGAAGACCATGACCAATCTTCTTCAGGCAAGCAAGTACGTTTCCGAACTGGTTGAAAACGCCCACACCATGCAGATACTCCTGCCCATGATACTCTTTGTTGTAGCAGTTGGACTTGCCTTTGCAACAGGTACTTCATGGGGAACTTTCGGTATCCTCATACCCATCGTGACCGGAGTATTTTCCTCACAGCTGGTACAGAACGGCGAAAGCGTGACTATCCCGCCCATCGTTATCATATGCATATCTGCTTGTCTTTCGGGCGCAGTTTGCGGCGATCATTGTTCGCCCATATCCGATACAACGATAATGGCTTCAACAGGCGCACAGTGCGACCACGTTAACCATGTATCAACTCAGCTGCCCTATGCTTTTACAGTTGCGGTTGTATGTGCAGTGGGATATCTGCTGGCAGGCTTTGTACAGAACGTGTTTGTTGTTCTGGGCAGCAGTATACTGATGATGCTCGGCACATTGTTCATCATACGAAATCTTTCCAAAAGCAAAAAAGAAACTAAAGCGGAATGACCGCATATAACCAAAAGCAGTCTGTGCAATTTGTGCAGGCTGCTTTGTCGTTGGCAGCAATTGGCAAGCACCCGCCGATCGGTCACGCAGCATACGCTTCATGGTATTCCATAGGTGTCATGCTGCTCAATTTAATCTGGTACCGACCAGTATTGTAGTATCTGATGTATTCTTCAATCGCTGCGACCAGACAAGCTTTATCCGAAAACTTGCGAAGATAATACATCTCGGACTTCAGGATACCCCACCAGCCTTCCATTGGGCCGTTGTCAATGCATCTCCCGACACGGGACATACTCTGTATCATTCCGGCATCGACAAGCTTCTGATGAAACACCTTGTTGGTATACTGAAATCCTCGGTCACT
>NZ_FOKQ01000034.1 GCF_900112155.1 Hominimerdicola alba
TTTTTTGAAGAGGGCTTGGGGGTGTGCGCTCTGAAACAGCTTATTTCACCAGTTAATATGTTTTTTTACTCTGATGTTCGGATATGGTTCGAGGGTGCTGCGGTTGCAACAGCCTCTTGATGTGTTATTCTTTTGGTTTGTTCTGCATTTTAAGCTTTGCCATTTTGTAGAGGAATATTTCGGTAGCTATCACAAGCACTATCACTGCACCTGCGATGAGGGCTATGTAAAGTGCTTTGCTGTCCTTTCCGGAATCAGCAGAGGAAGATTTTTTATCGCCGTCATTTTCATCGTCTGCGGTGTCTTCGGTACTGGACTTTCTGGCTTTGTTAGTTGCCTTGTTCTTGTCAGCTTCCTCTTCGTCATAGGTGGACTTTTCGGTTGATTTCGCATCGCCGCCGTCATTTTCTTTGCCTATATCGGTTCCGCCTTCGCCGGGTTTTATATCTGCATTAAGTGCCGAAAAAGCTGTCAGCCATGCGAGAGAAGCGTTCCAGTTGATGGTACACTCGTTGCAGCTCCAGGCTTCTATTGAATCAACATAGCACTTCTGGGGAGCTATCTCGCCTTTCTTCCAGCCCATGCCCTTTACCCAGGGATCCTGCATACCCGAATTAGGTCCGCCCGAGAGTACGCCGCAGGGTGCTTTGGGGAATTTGTCATCTATCTGATTTGACCACCAGCGATGATGAGGATTTTCTGTGGTGTGACTGCCGTATCCTGTAACGTAGGAGTAGTCCATAGCGTTGCGTCCCAACAGGTAGTCAAGACCCTGAAGTGCGCCGTCGGTGTAGCTGTCGTCTTCGTTGAGTACCGCTGCATATGCAAGGACTATGGCATTATCTGCCACAAAGGAATTTGAACCCCAGAGATAGCCCTTGTCACTGTCGTTGTAGCTGAGGGTGCTCTGGGCATAGGGGAGACCGTAGCCCTGTGATTCTTCAAGCTCAATATAATGGTCAGCAGCTTTTTTCAGTGATTTTTCGGCTTCGTCAGCATCATCGAATTTGTTCTCGTTCAGCAGAGCGGTGAATGTACCGAGGGCGGCAGTGTTGCCCCAGTCGAAAGTTCCTGCGCTGTCAACGCTTTCGCCGCTGCCCATGGTTACAGGCACATTCATATAGTACTCGGACTTTTCTGCGTCTTTCAGGTAATCCCTGTCGCCTGTGGTGGCATAAAGCTCCATGGCAGCCCAGTAGAATTCGTCGGTAACATCGTTATCGCCGTAAGCGCCGCCGCCAACGCTCTCATCAAGGGGAGCATACATCTCGGGATGTTTTTTTGCAGCCGCATATGCTTTTTCAGCGGCTTCAAGGCAGGTGTCAGCGAAATCTTCATCAAGTTCTTTCCAAAGCCTTGCAGACTGTGCCGCGCAGGCTGCGAGGTTCAGCGTTGCCGCTGTCGTGGGGGGCTTGATTATCCTGTTCTTGTCATCGTCTGCAGGTGCTACGCCAAGACCCGTCCAGGTCTCATCGTGAGCCTTGTGGTAAGCCATGCCCGCGTATTCACTGGTATCCAGCTGCATTTTCAACATCCATTCCATTTCCCACCTTGCTTCGTCAAGCAGATCAGGGAAGCCGTTTCCGCTTTCGGGGATGATCATTGAGCCATCAGCGAAGATATCATCATTTCCAGTGAATATGAAAAACTCATACAGATTCTGGAGCATCCACAGTGAAAGTCCGCCGTTGACGGTGTACTTGCCGTGGTCGCCTGCATCGTACCATCCGCCAGTTACATCGACCCTGCCGCTGGTGGCGCTGTATCCCCATGTGTGCTGAATCTCGGCATCATCGGAGGTATGACCTGCTGCACGGGAGAGGTCTGATTTATCACCTGAACTGATATACTCGCTCTCTATCTCGATGCCGCTTCTGTTCTGGTAAAAATAGTTCAGGGAATCATACAGCAGTGCCGAGTAATCGCTGACCTCATCGGGGGCGAATATCTTGAAATCACGGCTGACTGCACCATTGTCGGCTTCGATATGGAATGTTCCGCTTTCTTCAAGTTCTGAAAAATCTATGATATGCACCGTGTCCTCGGAATCCTCATCGTAGCCGAAGTATTCGCTTTTGCCCTCGTAAACGGTCTTGCCCGAATCATCCACCACTTCAAAACCGATATCATCTTTATCGGTGCAGAGGAGGGTGGCTTTCTTTTCGCGCTTTGCAAAATAGCCTACCTGATTGGTGAGGATATCGGCGCGCTGCCATTCCTCGGGGAACTGATAATCGTTCTCATCGCTTGTAAGGTCGATGAGGGACATATTATCAAAGGTTATCTCAGTACCAGCAGGGAAGCAACCACCTGGGGTGTACTGACCGTCACCGCCCAGATGGAAAGCCCATTCGGCAACGTCAAGGGACTGGCTTGCGGTAAATGTAAGCTCCACCTTTTTGGTCTCCTTGGCGCTTATCTGAATTGGATCCCATGTAGCATCAAGGTCGTAGCCGTTGGACATATTGTGCCACACCTCAACGTCACCGTCCAGATTGCCTATCTTGGTGTAGTACTTACCGCTCTTTGATGGTGTTATCTCGTAGGAGACTTTGTACTGGTGTCCTGCTTCGATCTTCAGACCTCTGTGGCGGAACTGGCAGTCCCATCTGTCTTCGCCGCCTTTGGACTGTCCGCCGGGGTTTACTATGGTGATCTTGTATTTGCCGTCCGAGATATCGAATTCCATCTCAGCAGTCCTCGATTCGCAAATGTGCCACGGCAGACCTACGCCGCCATCGAAATCCGTCTGCCCGAGCTGCTGACCCGCAATTACCCCAAGGGGTGCAGCGATGTTCAATAACCAGACAGCTGCCGCCGAAGCAGACACTGCCCGTTTCACTGATCGTGTAAACATTTTAATATACCTCCATATCCTAATATCGCAGTATTTCTGCAAACCCATGCCATTTATTATAACATATTATCCTCGGATTGTAAAGACCTCGCGCGATATACTGCAAGCCGTTTCACCATAAAAAAACAGGACAAGGAATTATCCTTGCCCTGCATTTCAGGCATCATTTACAGATTCATCACTATCAGCGCCGCTATCGTGAGATAGGCAGCGAGCTCGGTCATAAAGCCTAAATTTTCTTTGATCGTTCTGCTCATTTTACACCTCAGTTATTTTCTCTTGAACTTGAAAGCGAATATCAGTCCGAATAACAGGACACCTGCGGATACACCTACAAGTACCAGTGGTACTGTGCGGCTGCCTGCGTTTGAGCCGTTAGGCGAGAATTCTCCGCCCTGGGGCATTCTGCCGCCTGCGTTCTTGTCATCGCCGCCCGAGGGACGCTGCATCATGCCGCCCTGACGGTCGTTCTGCTTTTCTTTGGCAGTATCTTCATTTTCAGTGCTTTCGCTTTCTGACGGCTTTTCGGTATTTTTGCTTTCGTCAGATGTGTCTGTCTGCTTATCCTTTCCGCCGAATCCGCCGGGCATATTACTGGGGTCAAAATCTTCAGGCATATTTGAAGGATCGAAGTCTTCCGGCATATTGCTCGGGTCGAAACCGCCCTGCATATTGCTTGGATCAAAGCCATCCGGCATATTTGAAGGATCAAAATCCTCAGGCATATTACTTGGGTCGAAGCCCTCGGGTCTTTTACCGCTCGGGGACTTCTTTTCGCTGAGGTTAGCCGCCTTTGCGGGTGCGGGAGTATTCAGTACCTTTACACTGCTGAGGAGTTCGGCAGATGAACTGTCAGCGGAGGAATCCTCGGTGCTCTTATCAGTGCTGTCATCGGAGCTCTTGTCCTTTGAACCAAAACCGCCGAAGCCGCCCATATCGGGCATACCCTTGCCGCCGAATCCGCCGCCGTTTCCACCCATTGAACCCATATCTGAAAGGTTCAGGGAAGAGCAGTCGATAAGTGCGGAGCTGTCAGCGCTCTGACCTTCGCTTGTGGAAGGTATAGTGCCATCCAGCTGACCCTTTACGCTCTCACTTCTCAGTGTGCAAAAGCCGCTTATTGCTTCAACACCCTTTTTGAATTCATCATAGGTGCAGAACTTGGTGGGGTCTTTTTCAACGTACTTGTCTATCATCTCAGCGGTATCGCTTACAAGCGCCGCGAAGTCTGTGCTGTTTACGAATTCGCTGAACAGTTCGTGATACTGTTCTGTGTAATCTTCATTATCGAATATCCATGATATCATAGGTCTGTCTTCCATGCCGTTTGATACGGGTGTATCGATAGGCGCGTTAACGCTTGAAGATGCATTTCCGCCCATGAATGTGCCGTAGGCAAGGTTGTAATCCCAGGGTATCATCGAAAGCTGACCGTCCTTTTCGTACAGATAGTAATTGTGTATCATCTGACCTGTGTAGCTGTCGCCGTTGCAGAGGAAGTTGTGTACCACGAAATAGCGGATGACTTCTTCGGTATCTACCGTGTTTTCGATATCGGTCTGCTCGGTCAGATTTTTGATGGATTTGATAAGACGCTTCTTGTCAGCGGTGTCGATTATGGTCTTGGCATTGCCGAAGATATTGCTGTAGCTGTCCTCGTCATCATCGGAATATTTCAGCTTTACATCGTCACTGCCCATACCGAATCCGCCAAAACCGCCTTTGCCGCCATTTTCACCACCGAACATCTTTGAGGGGTCAAAATCACCCATATCGCCCATGTCGGGCATTTCACCATCGAACATCTGTGAGGGATCAAAGTCACCCATATCGGGCATATTTGAAAAGTCAAAATTACCGGGAGCGAAACCACCGTTTTCATCGAATTTTTCATCGCCGCCCTTGTCATCATCGGAAGAATTCTTGTTCATGAAATCGCCCATGCTGAAATCCTTGCCGTTGCCGGGTCCGCCGCCGCCGAAGCTAAGGCTGTCGGGCTTGTAAAGTTCGCCGTAGTTTGAACCGTAGTTTCTTTCAAGGAAAGAATCCTCGATAGCTTCAACAGCCAGATAAAGACCCCAGTCTTCGCCGTTCACGGTGATGTACACATAGCTGCACAGAGGGGTATCAACCCCGAAATCGTACATCATGGTGTATGCCAGATAGTCCTTCATGTAGCTGTTGTCCTGTATGATATTGTTCAGGCAGAGCTTGTCAAGTCCGTGGTAGCTCTTGCCCTTTTCGTACTGGTCAAACTCTATCTTGAAGCTGTATCTGCTGCTGTCCATGTTCTTTACTGAACTCAGGGAGGTGTTGCCCTTGCCGCGTATACCAACGTTCTTGACTGCTTCGCCGTCGATGACAACACTGCAGGCTGAGTATTCTTCGCTCTCGCAGGTCTCGATAAAGCTGTCCCAGTCGTCCATCACTATATCAAGGGTATGCACTTTTGATCTGTCGAAAAGCCTTGCTTCATATCCCGCGGCAGTCGCCTTAACTTCGATACCAAGTGCCTGACCGTTGCAGAACAGTATAGTGATGAGAAGCGTCAGCACAGTGATAACAGCGCATATCCTGTCTATGTTTTTGTTTGCCGACATTATCTCACGTCCTTATCCCATGTAATCTCCGTTGTAGCTGACCAGAACCGCGCTCTGAACACCGTTCATATCGGAAAGCTCGTTGATGAAATCGGTGTTGTCGTCTTTCAGGCGGATCTCTGTGTTCAGCTCTACAAGACCTTTCTGTGCTGTCTTGCTCTTGATAACGCATCTTTCGGTCTTGCTGTCGAGGAATGCCTTTGCATTCTTTTCAGCGTCGTGATTGTCGCAGCGGATAACTACGATGTAGGGGTTCTTGTGGGATTTTCTGTTAACGAATACAAGAAGTATCACGCCGATGAGCACGCTGCCGATAACTGCAAGAGGTATCATGCCTGCCGCAAGAACTATGCCTACAGCGATGGACCAGAACAGGAAAGCGATATCAAGGGGTTCTTTGATTGCTGTACGGAAACGCACGATAGACAGCGCACCAACCATACCAAGGGAAAGAACTACGTTGCTTGTAACTGCAAGTATAACTACTGTGGATATCATTGTCAGCGCTACAAGGGTAGTTCCGAAGCTGGATGAATACATAACGCCGTTGTAGGTCTTTTTGTATACCATGAATATGAACATACCCAGTCCGAAAGCCAGCACAAGGGCGATAGCCATATCAAGTATGCTGACACTGGTCACATTTTCAAGAAAATTTGATTTAAAGATATCTTTGAAGCTCATTGTGGATTCTCCTTTATTATATTATCCGTAGATACGACAGGCTGCATATTTTGAAAATGCACCCTCGTGCCTGTCTGCAAGGGCGACCGCATCTCTTATGATGTCAGGCAGGAAACCGTCCCACTTGACTTCCAGTATTATCAGCTCCGATACAGGGACTGTAACACAATCACTTTTTAGAAAGTCAGTACATCTCATACCGCTTCTGACATTGTAATCAAGGGTCACCCTGACGTTGCCAGCGGGATAGATGAAAGGCTCGCGGGTATAATCAACGATGGTCTTTGGGGCTATGCCCTGGGTGTACATCTTTGAATACAGCTCACGTATCAGCGGATATTGTGAATCCAGCATCCAGCTGATATCGCCGTCAACTATTCTCTGTGCCTGCTCAGCGGTGAGAGGAGCGCTTTGCTTATTTCCGAGATTCGCGAACTTACTCTTCTTTTCAAGATGTATGACAGATGTATCACCATTATAGTACCGTATCCTGAATTTTTCACGAATGCTCACTCCATTCAGCTTTTCCTTCAGCGCCTTGTCAGCGAGGTTGTCAAAGTAAAGACTTCTTATGAAGTATTTGCCGTCGATAGCATGAGGGTCATGATATGCCACAGCATTCAATCGGTGACGTATCGTCATCATATCCGAGTAATTTATCTCATGCTTTATCTCATGTCTGAGGTCCATACTATCACCCCTTTCGTTTTTATTATCCGAAACGACCTGCTGTCGGCTCGGATCTCTCTTACGGGTTTTATTATAAACGTTTTAACTAAAATAAAACTTAAAGAAATACTTAAGTCAGATCGTTTATTTTACCTCATACTAACTTCATATCCATTGTTTACGGGGCTTTTACAGTTCTTGGTCTATATTGCGGCAAAACAACTTTGTGCAAAACCAACATGAAATCTGATCAATGTTTGTGAAAAATCACACCAAAAAAACTCTTCTGCCGAAACGTATATATGATGTAAGCGGCAGAGAGCCGCAGATCCGATGACAAAAACAATAACGGAGGGAACAACTATGAAAAAGATGGATATCAGAAAAATAACAGCAATGACAGCGGCTCTGGTGATGTGCATATCAATGGCATCTTGCGGACAGGCAGATACCTCGTCAGCCAAAGGCGGCAAGGCAGCTAAAAAATCTGGAACAACAAAGAGCGTTACAGATGCTGAAACTGCCGCTGAGACAACAACAGCAGCTGCAAAGAAAGCTGAGGCTTCCGAAGATGCAGGGTATGAGGGCGAGATGGCTGATATGAAGATGGAAACAGCTGCTGATGCGGATATGGCAATGACGACAGAGGGTATGGCTCTGGATGCAGCTGCCAAGTCCGATGATGCTGCTTCTCCCGCGCTTGCAGGTGATGAGGACATACTCCCGGGTGAGCCGGATACCGCTGTTGACGGCAAGGCTTTCGTGCTTACAGCAGGGGAGTGGAACGATAACAACAACTGGGGCTTTTTTACAAATCTTGCAAAGAACGGCACTATCAATTTCCCTGTGTTCGGTTTTGACCCCACCCACAGGATAGCAGTAACAGTTACCAAGGACGGCGAGCCCGCACGTGAGCAGCTTGTTGAACTTCTGGACAGCGACGGCAATCTTATCTGGATGGCAAAGTCTGACAAGAACGGTATGGCTTATGTGTTCTATAAGAATGGTATGAAACCCGCCAAGGTAAGGTGCGGCGAAAGTGTGCAAGAAGTTACGGGTGACAGCAATGACGGTCAGGGCGACGCAGGCACTAACGAAGTAACCCTTGAAGCTATGGACAGCAAAAAGCTCGACGATACACAGGTAATGTTCATACTGGATACCACAGGTTCTATGGGCGATGAGATAGCATATCTCCAGATGGATTTCGCATCTATTGCTGAGGATGTCGATGACGGACACACCACTTTCTCTGTTAACTTCTACCGCGATGAGGGCGATGATTATGTTACCAAGTGCAATAGGTTCACAAATAATGTCAAGGTGATACAGGATGACCTTAACCGCGAAAGTGCTACCGGCGGCGGAGATTTCCCCGAGGCTGTTGCAGAGATACTCGAGGAGACCATAACAGACAACGATGAGTGGAGCGAGAGCGCAAACAAGATAGCTTTCCTTATCTTTGATGCACCTCCCCATGACGGCAAAGAGGACAAGTTGGAAGCAGCTGTACAGACCGCAGCAGCAAAGGGCATACACCTTGTACCCGTTGTATCCTCAGGCGCTGACCGTGACACAGAACTTTTCGGCAGAGCTATAGCAGCCGAGACAAACAGCAACTATATCTTCCTTACAGACGATTCAGGCGTTGGCGGTTCTCACCTTGAACCCATCATAGGCGACTACGATGTTGAGCTTCTGCATGATATCATAGTAAGGAATATCACAAGCCTGAGAGACTGATATAAAAGAAGTGTTTTCAACTGCATAAATTGACCCCGACCGCCGATATGTATTTGTACATATCGGCGGTCTTTTGATGGTGATTGATATTAAACTGAAAAAAACGACAGATTGAATGCTTAATTAATCATATATTTATATTACAATAGTACATTTATTAATGTTTAGACCGTATTCAATTGACATTTTTTTCGCAATGATGTATAATAATTGTGTCGAATATTTTGCGAACGTGACTGAGATAATAAAATTTCATGACAAAAACGCTTTTTGAAACTTACTGCCATAACTGTTAAAAATTGGGAGAACTAAAGTGATATTAATTTTTCGCAGAATATTTGTAAGCCGTCATAATACAGTTTTTGTTTTTTTCTGTGTATGATACGGCTCTGTTTGAATAGGAATAATGAGATTTTTATAAAGGAATCCCCGAAATAAATATAGGGTCTGTTGCTGACTGAACATCGGGGAGCGGGTATAAAGTACAGGGGGTCTAAATGATCAAGCAAGAGAAGAAAAGCAATAGCATACCCGATACGCTTGCACGGATATTGGGTAAAAAAGCAGCGCCGAAGGGTCTGTTTTTTATATTGCTTGTAATGTATCTGGGGGCTACGGCAATAGTTGGTATATCGGCAGGCTCGCAGAAAGTTCTAAGTATAGCGGGCAGCACGATCGGTGTTTACGCATTTGCGGGAGTGTTTTCAGCGATATCGAATATAGCGGTCATGTTCATGGCTGTGTATTTTGGCAAAAAAGGTTTTCTTACATCGCTGTTTTTCCTGATTTTGCAGTTTCCGATGATGGTCAACGGAATAATCAATCACCATAATCTGCAAAGTCTGCCGGGAGCATTTACGAATATACTGACGATCATCGCAGTTATTGTGATCTATGTAAATAATGAAAAGATAGACAGATTCCAGCAGAATATCAGCGAACAGGCGGTAACGGATATGATGACAGGTCTGCCCAACAGGTTTGCGAGCCAGGAGTTGGTTGAAACACTGCTGAATGATGGTGAGAAATTCGCTGTGGTATCCATTGACTTCGACAGTTTCAAGAGTATAAACGATACTATGGGGCGCGATGTTGGCAGCAAGCTGATAGTCAAGATCGCTGAAAAATGGAAGAATTCTGCGAACAATGGTGAAACCGGAACTGTGGATTTTATCACCAGACAGTGCGGTGATGAATTCACGCTGATAATCCGCGGGTACAAAAACGATGAGGATATACTGGCGACGATCAAGCATTATCAGCGTCTTCTGGAAGAAAAGGTAACGATAGATGGCTGTGATATGTTTGTCAGGGGAAGTTTCGGATACGCTCTTTATCCCGATGACGCAGATATCAGCGACCACCTTTTCACCTACGCGGATGCTGCTATGTATGAAGTCAAGAGAATGAACAGCAGCGAAAAAGTCATGAGATTTTCCAAAGAGCTGATGAAGATAGAACGTACATTGGAGATCGAGCGAAAGCTGAGAAAAGCCCTTGAAGACGATACGATAATCTTCGAGCTTCAGCCGCAGTTCGACATGGCTCACAGACTGCGGGGCTTTGAGAGCCTTGCTCGTATTGATGACGGAAAGGGAAATGTACTTACACCGACGGAGTTCATACCCGTGGCTGAAAAAGTCGGGCTGGTGGACAAGGTCGATCTGAAAGTGTTCAGAAGTTCAGCGGAATTCTTCGGCGAGCTTTTCAGAAAAACAGGCGCTAGAATAACCCTCAGTGTTAATGTATCGGTAAGGCATCTGATGAAGAACGGATTCCTTGAAGAAGTCAGGTCGATATTGAAATCAAGCGGGCTTCCGCCTGAAATGCTTGAGATAGAGATAACCGAATCGGTGCTGATAGAATCTGCTGAAAAGGCCCTGCAGTGTATAAACGAGATCAAGGAGATGGGCGTTAAGATAGCGATAGATGATTTCGGCACTGGTTATTCTTCACTGAGTTATCTTTATAGTTTTCCTGCCGATCTGCTCAAAGTTGATAAATCTTTCATCGACAAGATGAACACCAACGAATCTTCAAAGCAGTATGTAGCTGCGATAATCTCCATAGGTCACATCATGAAGTTTGATGTTATCTCCGAGGGGGTCGAGGATGAAGAACAGCTGGATACCCTTAAAGATATCGGCTGTGATTACATACAGGGATTTATCTGGGGCAGACCTCTGACCAAAGAAGATGCTGAAAAGCTGGTGCTTAGTCAGGTGTCTGCATAAAATTACTATATACAAAATTTGCCCCGAAGCGTTATGAAATGCTTTGGGGCATTAATATTGCTCTGGTATGCTTGTCGCACAAATGTTCCGCGTGGAACATTTGCACTTACTGGGTCTGCTTGTGATTCAAAGCTATTTTGGAAATTCCTCAATAAAGCGCTGTGCGATATCTGCCAGTTCGCCGCTTCTTTCAGGCTGGTGCGAAAGGTAAGTCACCGACAGCTGTTTTTCGGGGCAGGCAACGCATCTCTGACCCCATTTACCGCTGATGGCAAAGGTGGTATCCATCGTCCAGAAAAAGTATCCGTAACCACCTTTTGCGGTTTTGACAATTGGGCTTGTAGCCGTATGGATCAACTCTGGCGGGATTATCTTATCGCCATGCCAGGTACCCTCCCGGATAAAAAGCTGCCCGAAATCTGCCAGCTGACTTACCGTGAGTTCCATACCGGTAGCGCCGTAAAAATGACCTTCAGGAGATGTCTGATATACCATCTTGTTCCAGCCTAGGGCTTCAAACAGCCGCGGTGAAAGGTAGTCCATAAGGTTCATGCCAACAGCATTTTCGCAGGCGGCACCCACCAGATATGCGGGGATATTTGAATAGTGAAAGCTCCTGTCGCTGTAATCAACAGGCAGTCGCAGGATATTTGCCAGCCAGTCGTCCATGTCGGGGTTTTCGATAATTGCGGCGGCTTCCTGGGGACGGAAAGGATATGGCGCGGCGGACATGGTCATGAAGTCATGGAAAGACAGCGCCTTGAAAGGCTCGGGGACGATATCAATGTACTTCTTGTCCAGATAAATGTACAACTTATCCGTGATGTTAAGTTTGTTTTCCGAATGTGCAATAAGCACTGCGGCGGCTGTCACGGACTTTGTGGCAGAGTAGACTGGGTAGGGGATATCCGCATCAAAACAGCGTTTCAAAACAGGTTTGCCTTGGTAGTTTATCTGAGCGCCATGCAGTTCGATACCTGCGGCGGCGACGTCTTCAAAAAATTTATCAAACATGAAAAACCTCCGTTTTAAATAACTAAAATGATTATACTGCTTTTTGGGGCGGAAGTCAAGGGAACTGAATCAGTTAACATATTGTGCAAAACAGCCTTTGTAAAATTAGCAGGATAGTATATTGACTCTGCACTTCTGCGATGATATAATTATCATATCCTTTGAAAAAAAATATCAGAACGGAGGTATTTCAATGATGATAAAAACGCCACCTATGGGCTGGAATAGCTGGGACTGCTATGGTGCGTCTGTCGATGAGGAGACAGTCCGCAGGAATGCCGAATATATGGCAAAACACCTTAAACAGTACGGCTGGGAGTATGTCGTGGTGGATATACAGTGGTATGAACCAATGGCTAAGAGCCACGAATACAATCATTTCACCGAGCTCTGCATGGATGAATATTCCAGACTTATCCCCGATGAGGGCAGATTCCCTTCATCGGCAGGTGGAAAAGGGTTTGCACCGTTAGCTGAATATGTCCATTCTTTAGGACTTAAATTCGGTATACATATTATGCGCGGCATACCACGACAGGCTGTCCATAAGGACACGGCTCTTCTCGGCACGGATAAGACTGCCCGCGAGATCGCAAAGATGAACAGCATATGCGCATGGAACACCGATATGTACGGCGTTGATCCCGACAAAGACGGTGCAGAGGCATACTACAAAAGCATTTTCGCACTTTATGCCGAATGGGGCGTTGATTTCATCAAGTGCGATGATATCTGCCGCGAGCTTCCTCACGAGGAAACCGAGCTGGTGCTTCTCAGCAAATGTCTGCATAACTGCGGCAGAGATATGGTGCTGAGCCTTTCACCGGGACCTGCACTTCTGGAAAAATCCGAACTCTACAAGCAGACTGCCGATATGTGGCGCATTACCGACGATTTCTGGGACAACTGGCAGTCCCTTTATAATATGTTTGAAAGGTGTGAAAAGTGGAGCATACACAGCGGTGCGGGACATTATCCTGATGCAGATATGCTGCCTGTGGGTGCGATATTGCAGGATTACAGTCCGGAAAACAGGACTAAATTCACCGAAGACGAACAGCGCACCATGATGACCCTGTGGAGTATTTTCCGTTCACCGCTGATGATAGGCGGAGAGCTGACGAAGAATGACGAGTTCACCGATATGCTGCTGACAAATGCCGCTATAATCGGCATGAACAAGCTTTCGCGTCACGCGCACATGGTTTGGCGCAGGGAAGTCGGCGGAAGCGAGCATATCCTATGGACGTCTGTGTGCGCTGACGGAGGGCAGTATGCGGCGGTATTCAATGTAGGCGAAAATGCTGGCAGTTTCACACTTGATCTTGCTGACTTGGAGATTTATGCCCCCGTAACCTGCACCGATCTTTGGACAGGTTCTGTTACCGAGCATTGCAACGGTATCAAAACAGAACTTTCTCCCCACGGTGCGGCGGCTTTTCTGCTGAAATAATACATACAACGACGAACGCCCTGCAACACTATGCAGGGCGTTCGTCGGTCTTTATTTGAGTTTAATGAGAAAACAATTTATTGCCCGAAGATCACTTTTCGGAAAGCTCGGAGATTATCTGTATAAATGAATCAACATCATTGAAGTCCTTATACACCGAAGCAAAACGCACATAAGCCACATTATCCAGCTTTTTCAGCCCGCTGAGCACCATGTCACCTATCTCACCGGTGGTGGTCTCAGTCTGCATCTTGTTGGCATAAGTGTTCTCGATATCATCCACCAGGTTTGTTACCTGCTCAACGCTGACAGGACGCTTCTTTATGGCGTTCTGCAAGCCCTTTATCAGCTTCTGTCTGTCAAACGGCTCAAATGAACCGTCCTTTTTGTAGACCATCAGCAGCGGTTTTTCAACTACCTCATATGTGGTGAAGCGTCTGCCGCACTTGGGACATTCACGTCTTCTGCGCTTTTTGCCCTCGCTGGGTCTTGAATCTATTACTCTTGTATCCTCATGGCTGCAAAAGGGACATCTCATCTTAATAACTCCTTATTCCGGTCAATGATGTACGTTTTTTTTCTCTGTATTACATTATAACACAGAAATTTTCAAATTTCAAGAGGTTTTGCAAATTTAGTATGAATTTTTTTGGACACCGTGAGCGCCCTGCTCGATTTGTAAGCATTTGTTACGTCAGGATTTCTGTTCGGCTTCCTTGTTGAAACGCTTGTGGATATTATCGATATCCTCGGTAGTGCCGCCACCGTTGTCATCAGGGGCGCGGAATTCGCCTTTATCCACCAGCCTTAGGAAAGCGTCAACCACGTCTTCGGTTAGCTGAGTGCCTTTGGCTTCTTTCATGATGGACACTGCTTTATCGAAATTCATGCGCTTGCGGTAGGGACGGTCGGAATACATGGCGTCGAAAGTATCTGCCACAGCGATTATCTGGGCTACGCGGGGTATCTCTTCGCCTTTCAGACCCTTAGGATAGCCTTTTCCATCTGGGCGTTCGTGGTGTGCGCCTGCACCGATGGCAAGTTCGGGCATAATGCTGATATTTTTCAGCGTGTTATATCCAAGTGCCGAGTGCGATTTGATTATCTTGAATTCCTGGTCGGTCAGTTTGCCGGGCTTGTTCAGTACCTCGGGCGGTACGCCGACTTTTCCGATATCGTGCAGGAGAGCGATATTGTAGTATTTCTCGATAGTCTCTTCATCAAGTCCCAGTTCACGGGCAAGCATCATGGTATATTCTGCCACGCGGGTGGAGTGACCGTTGGTATACTTGTCTTTCATATCGATAACTTTCGCGAAAGCTTCAACTATCTCACGGATCAGGGCCTTCTGCTCTTTTTCCTTTTCAAGGAAGCGTGCCGTCCTGCGTTCGATATACTTTTTGACTATAAGAACGATGATACCCAGCACGATGGCAGCGCACAGAAGCATGAACCACAGCTTTTCGTATATCGATTTTTTCTTGATTATCTTTACCACAAGCTCTTTAGTGGTACCGTTATGGGGGTCCTTTACCTGCATGACGAAGTTGTATGTGCCGCCGTGCAGATTGGTGTAATCCACAGGTGCAAGCTCGCTTCGCTTCATGGTCACGGGGTTCTTGTCAAAACCCTCAAGGCAGTAGGTTATCTCAGGGTTTACCAGGGAGTAGTTATACGCATAGCTGTATATCGTCAGCTTTTTGACGGTTGAGGGTATCACGATATTTCCTGAGCTGTCGGGGTAGATCATTTTTCCGTCAGCTTCGGCATATGGTACCGAGAGCTTTATGCTTTCCACGTTTTCAAATTTCTTTTCGATGTTGACCTTTGCAACACCCGTGGTACCTGAGATATAAAGGTCTCCGTCGGATGTGAGTTCGCTGTAGGAGTTGGAAGTTGTTATGCAGGAAAGACCGTTGTCCCTGCCGTAGTATATGGGTGAATGTTCGCCGTTCTCCAGCAGTGTTTCGCATTTTTCAACGTATATGCCGTTGCTGCTGAGTATCCACATCTCACCGCGGGAGTTTTCATATAGGTCGAAATTGTTTGAATAGGGGAACTTCTGTATCGTGGTTATGTTGTAGTCGGCATCCATATATGCCAGTGAATTGCTGGTCACTATCCAGTAGATATCCTTTGAAATATCTTTTTTTATGCGCATGATAACATCCGAATGAAGCCCGTCATCTGTGCCGCGGTGAATGATGGAATTATTTCCTATTATGAACATACCGCCGCCGTCTGTACCGAGTATAAGGTCGCTGTTCTCGCTTTCAGCGGCTGTGAGTATCTCGGTGTTGCTTATGCCGTCGCTTTCATCGTAGACTTTGATTATCTTGTCGTCCTTGATGACCGCTGCACCGCCCGTGCAGACCGCCACAAATGTGCCGTCCGAACGCTCAATGACAGTCCTTACGCGCTCTGAGGGCATACCGTCTTCCGCAGTGAATTTTACTATCTTGCCCCTATCGTATCGCAGTAGTCCTTGTTCACCGAAAGTCGAGAACCATACTCTGCTCTGGCTGTCGCGTATTATCGAACGTATCTTGCAGCTGTGCATCAGGCTGATAAGGTCGGTGTCAGCGCAGACTTCACCCGAAGCCGTTTTTGATGAAGTGATAAGCAGATTCTCCAGCTTTCTGCCGTTGCTGAGGACGATAAGTCCGCTGTTTTTCGTACCGATGAACAGTTTGCCGTTTGCGGCGCAGGTGGAATATACGACCTCGCTTTCAAGCTTGTATTTCTCAAATATATCCGTGAACTGATTGGGGACGATCTTCATCACGCCCTGCTGTGATGATACGAACCACAGGTTTTTCTGATAGTCCGTCATCATATCCTCGATGGAGGTCGTGAGGGGGATATTATCCAGAACGGTAAATTGTCCGTTATCTATAAAGCCTATGCCATTATCGGCACATACCCACAGCATATCCCCAACGGTACACATGGAGTTTACATACCTGAGGGGTGAAATATCCGTATGCGGTGTATTTTTGAAACCCTTGTCAAGTTCGCCGTGATAGACCTCATTGTTCTTGGTGCCTATATATACATAACCTTTCTTGTCAGGGTCGGGAAGTATAGAGTGGATATCTTCAATGCCCAGTTCTTCGGAACCGCTGAAGCTTTTCAGTCTTTTGTTCTCCAGTGTGAACACTGCGCCTTCAATGGTAATGCCGTAGATTATATTGTTGGTGCCGTGCTTCAGCATACGGATATATCCGTTGTTTAGCTGGGGTTCGTCTATCATCGAAAGACTTCCGTTTTCATCTATCAGAGCGATGCCCTGGGTGGTGCCAAGATAGATGTTGCCATCGTTGTCCTCAGTTATTGAGCGTATCGACAGGGATGAAAGACCGTTTTCCTTGTTGTATAAAGTAAACTCGCCTTTTTCCATAACCGCAGCGCCGCTGTCATTTGTGCCAACCCACAGACGGTTCTTCGAATCCACAAAAAGCTTTACCACGCTGGCTATGCCAGTTGTAGAATCTATTCGCTCAAATGTGTTGCCGTCATAGCGGATTAGTCCGCTGTAACTGCCGATCCAGATGAATCCCTCGCTGGTCTCAACTATGTCGTTGGCTTCCGAGGTGGGCAGTCCAGAGGTATTATCATAGAGTACTGTGGAATAGCCCTCTCCCTTGCCTGTTGGGTCTACGGAAAGCTCTTCCTCTGTAATAATTTCATCGCCCCAAGCACGGAAAGGCATACTTATAACTGCTGATGTCAGCATCACCGCCGACGCTGTGATGCATAGCAGCTTTTTTGATATTCTTTTAATAATGCTGAGTTTGTTTTTCATATCGCTCACTCTCCGTAATCATACCGACAGTCGGAGGTAAAATCGGCTGTTATCGGTCTTTATCCATCAATTAGTATAAGACTTTTATCTGATCTTTATCCTTACTTTCTAATTCTTATCGAAGTTATTCGTGACTAAATTGTAACGCTACAAAGAATAATTATTTATAAGTATATGATATCACATTTATATGTGCACTGTCAATAGTTATTTGCATGAAAACATGGTATTTTTGTTTAAAGTTTAATATATTAACGAAAAAAGCACCCGTTCCTCGCGGCAATTCGAGAAACGGGTGAAAGGGTGTATCATATCAAACGGCATTTGTCTCACACGGCTTACGCACAGCGTCTGCCGAATGAGGAAAATATGCCGTTCAATAGAGTTTGGGAGAAATCTAAAATATTTACAGATGACTTTCTCAGTCGTCCTTTTTATCCACAGCAACAGGTGCGGTCTCGTAGATGAACTTGACTTCGCCTTCGGTGCCAGCTGCCTTGCCCGAGAAATTATCGTAAGCCTTGCTAGCCTCTTTTAGAGCGTCAAGTCTGTCGAGCAGGGGAGTGATATCATCGTTATATGCGTTGATGATCTTGTCGATGCCCTCGCGTCGGAATTTTTTCATTCCGCTGTTGAGCTTCTTGGCGCCGTCTTCCAGCTTCTGAGAGCCGTCTTTCAGCTGTGCGGCACCGTCATCGAGAGCAGCTATGCCTGCATAAAGTGTGCTGCTGCCCTCGGAGAGCTGCTCGGCGCCTTCGTAAAGCTGTGCACTGCCTGTGGATACGCTGTAAGTACCGTCTTTGAGGGTCTGTCCGCCCTGCCAGAGAAGTCCCAGACCGTTATCAAGTGCAGAAGCACCATCCGAAAGCTGACCAAGACCGCCCTGAAGTGAGCCCATACCTGTATCAAGCTGATATGCGCCGTTATATGCGGCGGCTATGCCCTCGGCAAGAGAATGCGTACCGCCCGATACTTTCTTAGCGCCTTCGGCAACGGCTGTACTGCCGTCAGCCAGCTGTCCTGCGCCTGCCACAAGCTCGGTCACGCTTGAAGCCAGTGTGCCTGTGCCTGCTTTCAGCTTTTCGCCGCCCTCGGTCAGCTGACCAAGTCCGTTATCAAGCTGAGTAGTGCCGTCTGATAGCTGAGCAAGTCCGCACTGAAGCTTGCATGCGCCCTCATCGAGGGCAGCCGCGCCTGTATTTGCGGAATGAAGTCCGGTAGCAAGTGTTGAAGCGCCCGCGCTGAGTGAGCTTGCGCCTGTTGCAAGAGCCTTGATGCCCTCGGAAAGTGAAGTCGTACCGGTATCAATAGCGGCGATACCGTTAAACAGAGTGTTCGCACCAACTCTGAGGTCGCCCGAACCTGATGACAGTCTGCTCAGACCCTCATCGAGAGCCACAGCACCTGTGTTAACCTGTTCAATGCCTGCCTTAAGCTTTTCTGCACCGCTGTCAACGCTCTTAGCACCTGCGGATGCGGAAGTCAGTCCCGCAGAGAGAGAACCTGCGCCTGTGGAAAGTGCATTGGCGCCTGTCAGAAGCTCACTGCTGCCTGCTTTCAGACCTGCCGCACCAGTGGAAACCTTTGCGGCGCCGTCAGCAAGAGTTTTTGAACTTGTATAAAGCTTGCCTGCACCCTCTGCCAGAGCCTTGCCGCCCTCATCGAGAGTTGCAAGTCCCTTATCGAGAGTTTCTGCGCCATTGACCAGAGCAGATGCACCTGTTTTAAGGCTTTCGATGCCGTTTGTCAGCGCGGTGGTGTCAGCTGATATCTGTGAAGAACCATCTGCCAGACCTGCGGCTATCTGCTCCTGAGAAGCAATGGTCTGCTGAATAGTGCCTATCATAGCGGCAATATCGTCGCTGGGGTTGGAAGCGTATATCTGCTGAAGACTTGCAAGTACCTGCTTGTTGCTTTCTATCGAAGAGTAAAGACCGTTTGCCGCGGTGGTCATTGAATCCGAAACACCGTTCAGCTTACCGGGGATAGCGGCTGCGCTCTCGGCGAGTGTATCAATACCGCCCGAAAGGGACTGTGCTCCTGCAAGCACCTTTGCAGAACCCGCCTTGGAAGATGATATTCCTGCGGAAAGTGTGCCTGCCGATGTGCTCAGTGAGCCCGCGCCTGTTGAAAGCTGTGAAGAGCCTGCTGCTACGTTAGCCGCTCCCGAATCAAGGGTTGCAGCACCTTCAGCTAAGTCTTTTGTGCCCTTTGCAACTTTCTTTGCACCGCTGTGAACATCTGCCGCGCCCTTATCGGCAGAACCTATACCCTCAGCAAGCTTTGCAGTACCCGATTTCAGTTCGCCGGCTCCGTCTTTCAACTGAGCAGTTCCGTCCTTTAACTTTGCAGAACCATCCTTGGCAGACTTGATACCTTCGTCCAGAGTTTCAGCGCCATCAGCCAGAGCCTTTGCACCGTCCTTCGCTGATGCTGTGCCCTCTTTCAGGGACTCTGCGCCTGCTGCTGCGGTGTCCGCACCGTTTTTTAGCTGATCAGCGCCGTTTTTCAGTTTTGCTGCACCATCGTCTGCATCTTCCAGACCTGCCGCCAGCTGTGCCGTACCTGCTTTGAGGTCGGAAGTACCCGAATTAACCTGAATGAAGCCCTCAACCAGCTGTGCAGAACCGTTCTTTGCAGCCTTTATGCCGTCAACCAGAGACTGTGCGCCGTCATCAAGCGCCTTTGTGCCGTCTGCAAGTGCGCCGGATCCGCTGGCAACTTTTTGTATGCCGTCGTTGAGTTTGGCAGCACCGTCTGCAAGAGAAGCTGCGCCCTCATCAAGAGTCTTTGCACCTGTATCTGCATCGCCAAGACCGCTTGCCAGTTTTGCAGAACCGTCTTTCAGCTGAGCCGCACCGTCATTTACCTGTGCAAAACCGCCTACCAGCTGATCGCCGCCGTCCTTGGCACTCTTTATACCGTTCACAAGGTCTCCTGCGCCGCTGTCAAGAGTTTTTGTGCCGTCAGCCAGTTTGCCTGCACCGTCCGCCAGGGATACAGCACCATCATTGAGCTGTTTGCCGCCGTCCGCCAGCTGATCTGCGCCGTCTTTCAGATCTCCCATACCTTTGTTGAGTTCCTTTGTGCCGTCATAAAGCTGCTTTGTACCGTCTGAGAGCTGATCTACTGCGTCAGCCAGTTCTCCCAGTTTTTCTTCAAGCTCATCGAGCTTGTCAATGCCATCAAAGTCGATATCGTTGAAGAAGCTGTTAGTGCCTGCGGTAAATACGGTTTTCAGCTCAAAGTCTGTAACATCGGCAGTGAATTCGAAATACTCGGGTATGCCGATATCGTCCTTATCATCAAGACCAAGGCTTGATGTCAGTCCCGGCAGTGCATAGCCGATAACAGCCTGTCTGTCGCCGTCGGATACCAGTTTGCCGTTAGTCACCTGAATATTCTTAAATTTAGTGCCGTCCAGAAGTGCGCCCGTAGCCATCAGGAAAGGGGTGCATATAGTCTCGTTTTTGCCGTTTATCTTGACGGTGGTAGTCGAATTGTCGATGTAATCATATCTTACGGTCACCTTGCCGCTCTTGCCTGCAAGTTCCTCGGGGGTGATACTCTTGCCGTCGAGGGTATAGCTTACCTTTATCTCAACAGGGAGAGCCGCATTTGTGTAGCCCTTGTAGTAAATATCTCCGCCCGAAGTGTTCCACTGCATATCCTGTCCGCTGCCTGAGAAAGTATCATCGTTCTTCACGTTTTCGATGTCGGTCAGTGTGGACATATCCATCAGTGTTGTAAGCCCCTGTGGGTTGACCAGATGGTCGCTGACAATTGTCTTGGTGGGATTACCGTTTGCATCGGTGAGTACGTAAACTGTCTCTTCCTTGCGGGTGGTGGTGCCGTCAGATGTCTTTGTTTCGTCCGACTTTTTTTTGTCGCGCTTCTTTAGCTCAGGGGACTTGTAATCATCATCTTCCGAACTTTCCTTGTCGGAAGTTTTAGAAGAATCATTCGACTTTGAAGATTCATCTTTATTTGCAACTGCGTAAAATCCTGTTGAACCTGCTGATATAAGAACTGCCAGGACACCTGCTAAAAATCTGCCGTACTTTTTCATAACTATATCTCCTTTTTGATGTGAATTCTTTTGTTAACTGTTCAGAGCGGGCTTGCTGTAACCGCTCTCGCGTTTTGCAGTATCTTTCATGCCTATGGTGCTGTTGATTATCACCTTGTCGAAAAGCAGCAGCATCGAAGGCATAGCACATATAACCGTTACCATGGATATCAGAGCGCCTCTTGACATCAGCGTGCAGAGCTGGGATATCATATCAACGCTTGAATACAAGCCCACACCGAAAGTCGATGCGAAGAAGCCAAGTGCGCTTACCATTATGGATTTCATCGAGGTGGCAAGTGCTATCGTTACAGCTTCAGTCTTGTCCTTGTCCGATACGCGTTCCTGCTTGTAGCGGGTGGTCATGAGTATCGCATAGTCAACAGTAGCACCCAGCTGTATCGTGCCTATAACTACCGATGCTATAAAAGGTATCTTTGTATGAGTGAAGCAGGGAACTGCCATATTAACAGTTATGGCAAATTCGATGACTGCCACCAGAATTATCGGCAGTGAGAACGACCTCAGTGCTATCATGATTATCACAAATATCGCCGCGATGGAAACTGTGTTAACAACTGTGAAATCACGATTTGTTATGCTTATGAGGTCTTTTGTTGCGGCAGCCTCGCCTATTACCATGCCTGTATCATCGTACTTTTTAAGTATGTCTATCAGCTTATCCACCTGCGCGTTTACCTCCGGAGAAGCGACCTTGTAATCCGAGCCAACCAGCATCAGCTGCCATTCGCCTTTTTTAAGCAGACCGCTTACAGATTCGGGGATAGCTTCCTCGGGGATAGATGAACCTATCAGTGTATCGAAAGCAATGGTCATGCTTACGCCATCTACCTCGTTCATCTCGTCTGTCATTTTGATAACGTCTTTGCGCTTCAGATCTGATCTGCACATGATAATGTGTGTTGAAGATATATCGAACTCTTCCTGAAGCTTAGTGTTTGCCAGTACGCTGTTAAGGTCAGCAGGCAGAGTATCTGTAAGGTTGTAGTAAACGTCTGTGTGAGTCTGTCCGTAAATTCCGGGGATAAGCAGTGCGATGAACAGTACCACGAATGCCGCGTGATGCTTTACTATGAAATCGGCAGCTTTGTCCATGCTGGGAATAATATCTCTGTGAATGGTCTTTTCCAGAAGTCTGTCAAATACCAGTATCATCGAAGGCAGTATCGTTACACAGCATATAACACCAATGATAACGCCCTTTGCCATTACTATGCCCATGTCAAGACCCAGAGTGTAGCTCATGAAGCACAGTGCCAGGAATCCCGCAACGGTAGTTACCGAGCTTGATACTACAGAGGATATCGTCAGGGATATCGCCTCTGCCATAGCCTCGTATTTATCTGCAAATCTCTCTTTCTGCTCCTTGTAGCTGTGCCAGAGGAATATTGAGTAGTCTATCGTTACCGCCAGCTGAAGTACAGCCGTGAGCGCCTGTGTGATGAAGCTTATCTGTCCGAGGAAAATGTTTGTGCCAAGATTGTAAAGTATCGCCAGACCGACGCTCAGCATGAAGAATACAGGTATAAGCAGTGAATCCATAGTCACTGCAAGGATAATGCTTGTCAGCAGTACCGCAATACCAACGTATGCTGTGGTCTCTTTCATCGTCAGGTCTTTAATGTCCTCAACAATGGCGGTCATGCCGTTGATGTAGCACTGTTTGCCTGCTATCTTTCTCATCTCAACAACAGCTTCAAGTGATTCGTCCGCTGAGGTAGCCTTGTCAAAGAAAACAGCCATCATTGTTGATTTGCCGTCCTTGCTGTTGAACACTTCATAAATTTCCTGCGGAAGAACTTCTTTCGGTATGGAGATATCTGCTATGCTGTCATACCAAAGCACCTCGCTGACCGTATCCACTTTCTCGAATTTCGATTTAAGGGCGGCTACGTCTTTGTCTTCCATGCCCTCAACTACCACAAGTGCAAAACCGCCCTTGCTGTATTCGTCCAGCATTATCTGCTGACCTTTCATCGTGTCGATATCTTCGGGAAGATATGAGAGTATGTCGTAGTTTATCCTTGTTTTCAGCATACCTATCGCCGCAGGCACCGCAAGCACAAATGCCAGTATTACGATGAGTATACGCAGTCTTACCACTGCCTTACCGAAGTTTTTCATACTACCGTTCCTTTCTTTGCTAATTTAATGACTCTCAGTCATTTCTTCTATCATATGCAAGTATAGCACTAAAATGACCAATGGTCAATAGTTGAAATGACCTCTGGTCATAATTTTGTAGATATCAACAAAATGACTGATGGTCATTTATCGATGCTGTTTATTTTGACCTATTGACAAAAATTTCTAAATATCATATAATTGAAAACAGATAATATCTGGTACTGCTCTGAAAAGGAGAAGTCTGAAATGAAGAACGCCTTACAGCACTATGCGCAGATGCTTCATGAAAAAGGCAAAGGGATACACAGTTTCTGGGAAATTGGTTATCAGGAATATGCGGCAAAAGCTGACCCCGAACTTGTGCGCCGATTTGAAGCGGGCGAGCTTATAATAAAAAGGCAGAAAATGCCCGACCTCAGTTTATATGAGCGTGAGATAGGACGTAAAGTCCCCGATGATCTGGCAGAACTGCTGGGCTATTGGCAGCCCGGGATTTTCGGATTTTACAAGGACTATCGTGAGTGCTTCATGCTGTTTTCGGCTGTACGTTTCAAAGGCGAGGGAGAAAATGACTTTTTACAGCGCAAATATGGTCTTATCGATAGTGCAAAAAGCTGGGTATCTCTTTACGGAGGGGATATAAAAAGGTATATCCCCATAGGCATCTATGATGTTTATTCGTCCAACTTTCTTCTGTATGAAGTTGGTACGGGCAGGATATTTATTGAGGATTTTGAAAACGAAGGCGAAGTTGAAGAAGAGCCGGCAGCAGAGTCACTGAAAGAGCTTATAGCGGGTCTGGAACTGCGTGGGGAATGATAATAATGATCGGGATAAAAGAACCTATGGAGGTCTTAGTATGGGTAAACTTGATATAAACAAAAAAGCCAAGGAGGATTCGCTCCTTGCCACTGCATATAAGTTGTTCACCACAAACGGTGTCAGCAAGACCTCGGTATCCGATATAGCCAAAAGTGCGGGCGTTGCAAAGGGTACGTTCTACCTATATTTCAAGGACAAGTACGATCTTAAAAACAGGCTGGTGGCACATCAGTCCTCCAAACTTTTCAAAAACGCTCTTGAAGCCCTTGAAGCCGAGAAAAAGGAAATGACCTTCAACGAGAAGATGATATACGTTATCGACAATATCCTCGATCAGCTTTCGGGCAATCCGCCGATGGTTGCGTTTATCGCGAAGAACCTGAGCTGGGGCGTTTTCAAGCACGCGGTTACTTCGCCCTCAAAGGGTGACGATATGGATCTGCGTTCTGTATACGATGCTATCCTTGCGGATGCTCCCGACGGCATAGAAGAGCCTGAGATAATGCTCTTTATGATAGTAGAGCTTGTAAGCTCAGCCTGTCATTCAGCGATACTCTACGGCGAGCCTGTCAGCCTTGAAAAGCTAAAACCCTATGTTTACCGCAGTGTAAATGACATTATCAACCACCACACTTGTGGCAATTCATAATTCACAATTCATAATTGTTGACAGAGGACGTAAGTTTCTTGCGCTCATATCGGGGGATGTGGGCGCTTTTTTTTGTGCCTTGATGTTTTTCGTAATGGCGCATAATATGCTGTATAAACCAAAAAATATTCAGAATGAGCATTTTGCGGTTTATTGTGTGTAACTGCAAATAATGGATAAGAAAAACTATCGTTAGTACTATGCCAAATAATTATGAATTATGAATTGTGAATTATGAAATATTAAGATTTTGGTCTTGCATTTTATGCGGAAGTATGTTATGATATACGTTAGGAATTTTTTAAGAGAAGTTTTTTGTAAGAAAAAATTTTACGCACAATATAGTGCGGGATAGGAGTTTAGTATGCCAAAGAAACAGGATATCAACAAGATTATGATAATCGGTTCGGGACCTATTATAATAGGTCAGGCTTGTGAGTTTGACTACTCCGGTACTCAGGCTTGCAAGGCGCTGAGAAACTTGGGTTATGAGATAGTACTGGTCAATTCAAACCCTGCTACCATCATGACTGACCCCGATGTTGCCGATATCACTTATATCGAGCCCCTCAATCTTGACAGGCTCACCCAGATAATCGATAAGGAGCGCCCCGATGCACTTCTGCCTAACCTTGGCGGTCAGTCTGGTCTTAACCTCTGTTCCGAGCTTGACAAGGCAGGCGTGCTGAAAAAGTACGGCGTACAGGTCATCGGTGTTCAGGTAGATGCTATCGAGCGCGGTGAGGACAGGATCGAGTTCAAGAACGCTATGAGCGAGCTTGGTATCGGTATGCCCAAGAGCCAGGTGGCTTATACCGTTGAAGAGGCTGTAAAGATCGCTGAAGAGCTGAAATACCCCGTAGTTCTTCGTCCTGCTTATACCATGGGCGGTGCCGGCGGCGGTATGGTATACAACGTTGATGAACTCAAAGTTGTATGCGCAAGAGGTCTTCAGGCTTCTCTCGTTGGTCAGGTGCTTGTTGAAGAATGTATCTTTGGCTGGGAAGAACTTGAGCTTGAAGTTGTTAGAGATGCCGCAAACAACAAGATAACCGTTTGCTTCATCGAGAACATCGACCCAATCGGCGTACATACAGGTGACTCCTTCTGCTCCGCACCTATGCTGACTATCCCCGAGGACGTTCAGAAAGAACTCCAGGATATGTCCTACCGCATCATTGAGAGCATAGAAGTTATCGGCGGATGCAACTGCCAGTTCGCTAGAAACCCCGTGGACGGCAGAATAGTTGTTATCGAGATCAACCCCAGAACTTCACGTTCTTCGGCACTGGCTTCAAAGGCAACAGGTTTCCCGATAGCACTGGTTTCCGCTATGCTCGCCTGCGGTCTTACTCTTGACGAGATACCCTGCGGCAAGTACGGCACTCTTGATAAGTATGTTCCCGACGGCGACTATGTAGTTATCAAGTTCGCAAGATGGGCATTCGAGAAGTTCAAGGGCGCTGAGGACAAGCTGGGCACTCAGATGAGAGCAGTCGGCGAGGTCATGAGCATCGGCAAGACCTACAAGGAAGCTTTCCAGAAGGCTATCCGTTCTCTGGAAACAGGCAGATACGGTCTGGGCTTTGCAAAGAACTTCCACGATCTTTCCAAGGAAGAACTGCTGGAAAAACTGCGTTATCCTACAAGCGAGAGACAGTTCGTTATGTACGAAGCTCTCCGCAAGGGTGCTACTATAGATGAGATCTGGGAACTCACCAAGATCAAGCACTGGTTCCTGGAGCAGATGAAGGAACTGGTTGATGAGGAAGAAGCTCTGCTGAAAAACAAGGGCGCTGTTCCCGCTGAAGCTGTATTGAAGCAGGCTAAGCTGGACGGCTTCTCCGACAGATATCTGTCCACTCTCCTTGAAGTGACCGAGGAAGAGATAAGAAATGCCCGCATCGGTTTCGGTATCAAGGAAGCTTGGGAGGGTGTTCACGTAAGCGGCACCAAGGATGCGGCTTACTACTACTCCACCTATCACCTTGCTGAGGACAACAGCCCCGTTAATACCGATAAGCCCAAGATCATGATACTGGGCGGCGGTCCTAACCGTATCGGTCAGGGTATCGAATTCGACTACTGCTGCGTACACGCTGCACTGGCACTGAAAAAGCTGGGCTTTGAGTCCATAATCGTAAACTGCAACCCCGAGACAGTTTCTACTGACTACGATACTTCCGATAAGCTGTACTTCGAGCCTCTGACACTTGAAGATGTACTGGCAATCCACGATAAGGAGAAGCCCGTAGGCGTTATCGCACAGTTCGGCGGTCAGACTCCTCTGAATCTGGCTAACGATCTGAAGAAGTACGGTGTAAATATACTGGGTACAACTCCCGAGACCATCGACCTCGCTGAGGACAGAGATCACTTCCGTGCAATGATGGACAAGCTGGGTATCCCAATGCCTGAAGCAGGCATGGCTGTTAACGTTGACGAAGCTCTGGAGATCGCAAACCGCATCGGTTATCCTGTAATGGTTAGACCTTCCTACGTTCTGGGCGGCCGCGGCATGGAGATCGTTCACGATGACGAGATGATGAGAGTTTATATGTCTGCCGCAGTAGGTGTTACACCTGACAGACCTATACTGATAGACCGTTTCCTCAACCATGCTACCGAGTGCGAGGCTGATGCTATCTCCGATGGCGAGAACTGCTTTGTTCCCGCAGTTATGGAGCATATCGAGCTTGCAGGTGTTCACTCCGGTGACTCTGCTTGCATACTGCCTTCAAAGAACCTGAGCGAGAAGCAGGTAGCTACCATCAAGGAGTATACCAAGAAGATAGCTGTGGAGATGAACGTCAAGGGTCTGATGAATATGCAGTACGCTATCGAGGGCGACACCGTTTACGTGCTGGAGGCTAATCCTCGTGCATCGAGAACAGTTCCGCTGGTATCCAAGGTTTGCTCCATCAACATGGTAAAGATCGCTACTGAGATCATCACAAGCGAACTCACAGGCAATCCTTCTCCCGTACCTTCCCTGAAGGACAAGAAGATCGGTCACTACGGCGTTAAGGAAGCTGTATTCCCATTCAATATGTTCCAGGAAGTTGACCCCGTTCTCGGACCTGAGATGAGATCTACTGGTGAAGTTCTGGGTATATCTCCAAGCTTCGGCGAGGCTTACTACAAGGCTCAGGAAGCTACCAAGACTGCACTTCCCAAGGAGGGCACAGTTCTTCTCAGCGTATGCGACAGAGATAAGCCCGAACTGGTTGAGATCGCAAAGGCATTCAACGATCTTGGTTTCAAGATACTCGCAACAGGCAAGACCTATACTATGATCACCGAAGCAGGTATCCCCGCAAAGAAGATCTTCAAGATCTACGAGGGCAGACCCAATATCGCTGATGAGATAGCAAACGGCGAGATACAGCTGATAATCAACACTCCCGCAGGCAAGACCAGTGTACACGATGACAGCTACATCAGAAAGAATGCTATCAAGCACCGCATACCTTACATCACCACCATGGCAGCTGCCAAGGCAAGTGCTGAGGGTATCAAGGCTATCAAGCAGAACACTCACTTCGGCGTTAAGTCTCTCCAGGCTCACCACGATGATATCACCGAATAATTAATTGTTCGGTCAATAGAAAAAATAATGCGCTCGCATCATTTCGATGCGGGCGCTTTTTCACAAAAACACAGCGGAAAGCCTGTTGAACTTTCCGCCGTGTTATTTTTCATATATCAGTCCTTGCTTGTAATGAATTTATCATCGCTGACACAATATCCTCTGTCAGGCTCAACAGTAAGATATTTCACATCGTCACCGTCCTTAAGCTGAACATAGCAGTAACCGTCCTCATCGAACTTGTCTGTAATATCCATGGAGCAGCCCTTGTAGTATGCCCATACAGTGCCGTCGTCACGGAAATCTACATCTATCGTGTTAAATATATGGTAAGCTATCTCCTCTTCGGTAAGCGGTCTTTCTCCGCCAAAGCCGTCCATAGCCACACCGCCGCCGTATATCTCACGTTCTTCACCGTTATCGTCTGTGTATTTCAGCGTGTAGTGGGTGGAATTTTCCTGCTGCTGTATATCAAGTACAGCATCGGTCTGGTCGCCGTGGATCCATATCTGCACTTTTCTCTGTATACCGCCGATATCTGCCGCATAAGCGCCGACGCTCATAGCTGCCACGATAGCTGCTGCTGCACAAACTGCTGTAATTCTCTTTGAAATTCTGATACCTGTTCTCTTGTTCATTGCTGTTTCCTCCAAATCAAATTCGGAGGCGTGAAGCACTGAAAATGTCCTTTGATATTTTTCCTTGTTAGTCATTGTTCCATTCCTCCGTCAACATTTCTTTCAACAGAGCCCGCCCTCTGCTGAGCTGACTTTTTACCGTGCCCTCGCGTCGTTTCAGTGTTTCTGATATCTCGGTGATGCTCTGTTCCTCGTAGTAAAACAAGTGTATAACTATACGATATTTGTCGGGAAGCTTCATCACTGCCTCAAAAAGCTCGCTGTCCTCAGGTGCGGCGAATTCCAGCTCGTCCATGTAGTCCTCCCAAGGGACGGAATTTTTTCTTGCAAACGAGCGTGTGAAATCCTTAGCACGGTTGATAGCAGTACGCAGAAGCCACGCTTTTATATGCTCTTCATCATTGTAGTCCATATTTTTGGATATGTACTTTATGAAAGTGTCGTGTACCGCATCATCTGCGTCAGTCTTGTCGCGGCATATACTGAATGCCGCTGCAAAGGCATTATCCGCGAATCTGCGGTAGGCATCTTCTGCTGTCAGTCTCATTCGGGTGTCTCCTTAATTTTTTCTGTCTGAAAGGTCCTTTCAGCAATAACACGTTTGAGAGTGTCAAAAGGTTGCAAAAAATAAAAAAATTTTTTTGAGCGGGTCAATCATCGGAGAAAAACTGCCAAATATGGGAGTTTGTGGTCAAATACTTGTGGAAATAAATCTGTGTATTCGCATTAAACAAACTATGTTACGAAACAAAGTGTGCGGTCAAGCTTCGATCAAGCAGGCTTGTGTGAGTTTGAGCGCTGAATCATCGCATCAAATGGCGACCAGTCCACCTAAGTACTTAGGATAAGAGCGCAAAACTCCCTAGTGTTTAAATTTTGATATCTGCTACGTATAATTAAAGCGTAATTTATTGGTAAGTTGTATACAGTGGCTACAATTATAGCAGAATGTCAGCAGGTTGTCTACTAATATAATTGAGCGAAGTATTTTATAATAACATTAATCATGACGCTGGCAAGATAAATAACAGTACACTACCTAAAACACAAACGCCGCAGTACCCCGACTATAGTCGGAAGTATTGCGGCGATGCCATTCTTTGATCGCTCTCCGGTGGGAAGCCTTTATTTACCGCGGAATCACTTTATTGTAACTTCAAATGATCTGTTTCTGAAATCTGATGACTGCCAAGTGCCGTTGACCATTGCAACGACAGCTATACGATATGTGCCCGGAGCAAGATTCGGGGTAGTCCACTGAGTTGTATTTGCGTCAAACTCTTTCTTTACTGCCCAGGTGTTCGACTCCAATGCTGCAACAGCGTACTTTTCTGCGCCTGCTACAGGCTGCCACTTTATGCCGACCTTGTGGTCGATGATCTTTGTCTGAACAGGTATTACATTAACTGACTTTGGCGTTACAGTTATCGCTTTTGTGAAATTCGTGTTCCATCTGTCTGCAAACATGGGAACAACTGCAACTTTGTATTCTGTGCCGGGAGTCAGGTTTCTTATAATATAGGAAGTGTCAGGGGTGGTATTCAGAAGCTTCCATTTGCCGTTTACATAGCCTGCGATGCCGTACTGCTGTGCACCCTCGATACTATCCCAGGTGAGTTTTACAGCTCTGTCGCCCTTTTCGTATGTCACATCAGGAACTGCTGTCTTGAGGTCTATGACCTTTCTGTCCCTGTATTTCTTATTATTACCGACAAAAGTACTCGGTAAATTCACCTCATATATCACTTTACCGTTTTCTATCTTGCAGGTGGTGCTGAAAGGAGGTGTCTTGATAGTGTGATCACACCTTGTACAGTGTGCCTCGAACCATGCGTGCTTGAGATCCTTGTACCAGTGCCAGGTCACACTGTCAAAATCATGTCCCAGCTCAGGGAGATCTACCTGGTACCAGCTTACTTCCTGTGTACATTCGGGATCAAGGTAGTACTTGTCCGTATCGAGATCGAGCCAGCAATCAATGATACCGCTTGTAGTACAGGTGGGTTTTTGTTCTTCATAGTGTACCATGCTGTTCTTCGGGAGAACAACGCACATCACATCATGGTATTCGATGCCATCAACAACTGATATGGCGGTGTAAGTCACCCAGCCCACACTTCTATAGGTGGCATAATGCTTATCTACGGTCACCTTTGCCTGAACAGTCTCGTTCTTGCCGTTGCCGCAGGTAACAGTAGCAAGCGCAGCGCTAAGGCTGTCTGTCCATTCCCATGATACGGTACGGGTCTCGGTGGGCTCGGTATTTTTAATGCTGACTTTGTCGGTATAAAGCTGTCCGTTGGCAACTACATAAGCGGTATACTCAGTAACTGTATCCTCTCCGTCGGTAGTCACTTCAGAACTTATGACAGCACCGCTGTCTTCTTCAAATCCGCATCGCTCGCATACGAAATGAGCTGAAGCGGCGGAATGGTCATCGCTCCAGTTCCAAACGGGGTCTGAATAATCGTGCTTGCCTTCGGCGCGGTGAGTAAAGTACTCCCTTTTGGTGTACACATTGTCATTGAAATTTACGGTGGCGGTGTAGATGCTAAAACCGTCGGTAAAGCAGCTTGCATCGCGGTGGCTTGTCAGTTGGACATCAGCTTTTACCTTGCGGGTCTCACAGCATACGTTGCATTTGAATTCAGCATAGACCTCTTCATTGCTCACCCAGATACACTTGGGTTCTGACCATTCATGGTCGGTGACAGGGGTGATGTCCTCAATATTTGTTCCTGCATAAGCTGTGATAGCACCCGCTGTGGAAAAACTGCTGACAGATGCAGAGCCCGCAACACAGAGTACAGCCAGTAAAGCTACAAGTGTGCGTTTTGCGACTTTGGTTTGTGACATAATGATATCTCCTTCCGAACAATTCTTTAGTTTTTTGATCAAAAACTGATCTGATAGAATATTATCACATAATTTGACAAAAGTCAAGCGATAAATTGTACAAATTGCAAAATTAAAATTTGGCAGAATTATCTCCTGTTTGCGCCGTTTTTTCGGCACAACAACAGTGCGTGGGATTTTCGTCACAACCTTACTTGCCTCAACAAGATTATATATCGCATTGTTTGTTCAGTAAATCGACTTAGTGTCCGCAGTTTATTTTGGATTTTGATCTTATGATCCGGAACCGAGTTTCATAATGTTATAAGACCTGTTTATTCTTATATTTGTATCCCGGAAAATTTTTGATTTCATATTTGATATCTTTGTTAATTTTTTTGCTAATTTCTACATTTTTCCTACATAATTCTAAAAAAATTGGATTGACATTGGTGAATTTTCGTGCTATTATAGTGGTGTGAAAATTATCGTAACTGATTAAAAGATATGATCTGTAGTCGAATCAGAAAAAAGGGATATATAATATGATGAAAAGGAGAATTGATATGAAGAAGGTTTTTTCAGCAATCACCAAGGCTGCACTGACAGCAGTGACCCTATGCACAACAGCAACTATTGTTGCACAGGCAGACAATCCGATCGTACAGACATCTTTCACACCTGACCCCGCTCCCGTCGTTATCGGTGATGAGCTGTACGTATTTACGGGCTGTGACCGTGAGGGTACCAACGATTTCTACTACATGACAGGCTGGCAGTGCTTCTCCACAAAGGATATGAAGAACTGGACAGACCACGGCAGGATACTCGAGGATACCTCATTCTCATGGTGCAACGCTAATGACGCATGGGCTTCACAGTGTATCGAGCGCAACGGCAAGTACTATTTCTATTTCACCACCACCAATAAGGGCGGCGGAGGAAGAGCTATCGGCGTTGCTGTGGCAGATTCGCCAGAAGGTCCGTACCGCGATCCTCTTGGCAAGCCTCTTTGCGGTCCTAACTGGGACTACATCGACCCAACTGTTATCATAGATGATGACGGTCAGGCTTGGCTCATGTTCGGCAACCCGAAATGCTACTATGTTAAGCTTAAAGAAGACATGGTAACGCTGGACGGTCAGATAAGACAGTTCGATATGAACGCACAGCAGTTTGGCTCCAGCAGCAGGGGCACTACCTACGGTGAAGGCCCCTGGATATACAAGCATAATAACCTGTACTATCTTGTGTGGGCATCTTTTGTTGACGGCTACGGCGGAGAGAGCCAGTGCTATGCAACAGGCCCTTCCGTTACAGGTCCCTGGACATACCGCGGAGTTCTCCAGCAGGGTTCAAATTGCTTTACCACCCATGGCGGTATAATCGATTATAAAGACCACTCTTACTTCTTCTACCATAAGAGCGGTATCCCCGGCGGAAGCGCATACAACAGAAGTGCTTCCTGTGATGAATTCACATATAACTCCGACGGAACTATCCCTGTTGTAAAGCTTACCAACAGCGGTCCCGACCAGCTGGAGGCTTTGAATCCTTATGAGAGAGTTGAAGCTGAGACTATCTGCTGGAGTGAGGGCGTAAAGACCGAAAAGGACGATAATGGTTCTGTAAACGTCGGATTTATCAAAAAAGGTTCTTATATAAAGGTAGCAGGCGTCGACTTCGGTGAAGGTGCGGATAAGTTCACAGCTTCCGTTGCTTCTTCTGGAGACGGCGGATATATCGAGCTTCACCTTGACAGCAAGACAGGTCCTGTTGTGGGCACAGTTAAGGTCGGCAGCACAGGCGGCTGGCATAACTGGGAAGAAATGTCCTGCGATGTATCGGGTGCTGAGGGCGAACATGACCTCTACCTTGTATTCAACGGCGGCGACGGATATCTTATGAACGTTGACTGGTGGAAGTTTGACGGCGCAGGTTCAAGTTCATCCGGTACAGATAATACTTATATCTTCAAGAACACATTCGAGGGCAAACTTGACGGCTGTTCTGACAGAGGCGGTTCAAAAGTAGCTTTGAGCACTGATGAAGCATATGAGGGTACAGGCTCTGCATACTGCACAAACCGTTCGTCTTCATGGCAGGGCATCGGCAAGAGCCTGAATTATAAGTTCAAGGCAGGGGAGAGCTACAGTTTCTCGGCTATTGTAAAGTATAACGAGGGCGCATCTTCTACAAAATTCCACCTTACTCTCCAGTATACAGGTTCAGACGGTGAGACTTATTACGATAAGATCGATACCAGGAACGTTTCAAAGGGCGAGTGGACACAGCTTGCGAATACAAGCTATAAAATACCCGCAGGTGCCAAGAATCTCCTTGTATATGTGGAGACCGAGGGCGACTCAGATGACAATACCTCTGCTACAAACTTCTATGTTGACAACTTCTTTGCAGCCGCAGGCGGTACGGTCATAGATGGACCTCAGGCTGTAGTTATAACTCCGCCGACAGTTTCGTATGTGCCCGGCGATACCTCCGTCAAGCTCACATGGACAACTGTTCCCGGCGCTGAAAAGTACGCAGTATGCGGCTATACAGACGGCAAGTGGAAGAAGATAGCGGAAACCGACGGCAATTCCTACACCATCAAAGGACTTCTGTCGGGATTCAAATACAAGGTTGCTGTCATTGCAATGACAAACGGCAAATGGAACAATGATTTTTCAAATATGATCGCTGTAACTCCCAACGGCGACAGCTATCCATCTATAAACTATATCGCATACAACGATGTTTATCACCAGTTCCAGCTGAGATGGAACCCTGTCAGCGGTGCGACACAGTATGGCGTAGCGGTCAAGCTGGGCGGCAAATGGAAAGTTCAGGCTTATACTGATAATGTTATCTTTACATCGCCCAAGCTCAGACCCGGCAGTACCTATGAAATGGTCGTTTGCGCCAAGATAAACGGCAAGTGGGATATAAGCAACATAAATGCCAGAGCTTTCAAGGTCACTGTAGAGTGATCGGTGCTTTTCTCTTAGAAAGCACACCAAAAACGGGATGGATCCCGACAAAGCTGGAACGATCCTGCTCCGGAGATCGTTCAGCTATAATTGATCAAGTCGATAAAGTGCCGTATTTTGGCACTTTTCGAATAGAAGAACAAATCTATGGACGTATAGCACACTAATCAGAACGGAGGAAATCTAATGTCAAGTTCAAAAATGTTAGGGAAAAAATTCCTGTCAGTCCTGTCATCAGCGACACTGGCAGCGTCCTGTCTGGCTGTTTTGCCGACAGCTCCTGCAGTTACCGCTGTAGCAGCCGGTACGGGCAGCTACATCTTCCACGATACTTTTGAAAGCGGAACAGATGACTGGTCTGCAAGAGGCGGCTGCAAAGCTGCTGTAAGCAGTGATGCCAAGTATATGGGCTCCAAGTCACTTTACCTTTCGGGAAGAACTGCTTCATGGAACGGCGGACAGAAATCCCTGAGCACAACAACATTCGTGCCCGGCAAGAGCTACGCTTTCAGCGCCTGCTTTACTAATCTTACGGGTTCCGATCCTACCGAATTCAAACTCACACTTCAGTACAGCCTGAACGGTACTGCAAGCTATGACAAGATAGCTCAGACTTTTGCAAACCGCGGCGAGTTCGTTCAGCTTTACAATGCTGAATACACTATCCCCGCAGGAGCTACCGATCTTGTACTGGTAGTTGAAACTACCGAGGAGACCTGTGATTTCTATGTTGATGAGATCATAGCTGCTCCCGCAGGAACAAAGATCGACGGTCCTACCTCAAAGGTCGTTATCAGCAAGGGTATCAGAAAAGGTGACGTTGACCTTGATGGCGATCTCACCGTACTTGACCTTATCGAACTCAAGAGAGGTATGGTAAGAGGATTTATCAACAGTACCGCAGAGGAAAATGCAGATGTTGATAAGAGCGGCGTTATCGATGAAGATGATGTATCCGCACTTCAGTCATATCTTGTTGGCGAGATCACAGAATTCCCTGTGGTCAATAATCATCTTTCAATGAAGGATTTCACTGACAAGGTAAAGGGCACAATAGTTGAAAAAGAGCCTAATTCTGCAAACAGTACCAAGAACGGCGTAACTTACGGTCAGATACAGAAGAAGAGCTACTATTCTACCACCTGCAACAGACAGAAGGATGTAAATATACTTCTGCCTCCAAACTATGATCCCAGCAAGAAGTACCCTGTAATGTACATCATGCACGGCTACTATGAGGGCATCGACAGAATGCTTACAAAGGGAAATGCTGATATGCATACCCGCGAGATGATAGGCAACGCTATCGCTGAGGGCGCAGCTAAGGAAATGATCTGTGTATTCCCCGATGTATTCTCCAGCCCGACTCTCAAGGCTTGTACAGGCATGGATGAAACAAACAACCAGGGCTATGATAACTTCATAAACGATCTTACTAAGGATCTTATGCCCTATATGGAAAAGAACTACAGCATCCTGACAGGCAAGGACAACACCGCTATCACAGGCTTCTCTATGGGCGGACGTGAGGCTCTCCTCATTGGTATGAAGAGACCCGATCTCTTCGGCTATATCGGTGCTATATGCCCTGCTCCCGGAGTTACAGGTTCCTTCAACTGGAGCGCTGATAATCAGCCTTACTTCCTGATGATAACAGGCGGAAGCGACGATACTGTTGTTTACGACAATCCTAAGACCTATCACAACAACTTTGATAAGAATGGTGTTCCTCATATCTGGCACTATGTAAACGGCGGATACCACGGTGATAACTGTATAAGAGCTCACCTTTACAACTTCTTCCGCATAGCTTTCCAGAATTAAGGATAAGCACAAGCGGATCAATGATGATTTAACTGCAAACAAAGTACAAAGTCCTGCATTATCTTGTGCAGGACTTTGTTCATTATCTGTTTTCGATTTATATATAGTATATAGGAACTACAAAAGGGGCTGTTGCAGCCCCAACAAAGAAAAAGACGCCTGACACACCAAAAAGGTAGTGCCAGGCGTCTCATTTTGTGGTATAATGTAATTGCAAATATAACATCAAACCAACGAAAGGATTGTACCACAAAAATGAGAAATTGTCAAGTGCGTCTTAACATGAATTATGAGATCTACATCGAAGAAAGCTCACCTGTCAGAGTATTGAGCAATGTTATAGATGAGATCTATCAAAAAGAAGAATACACGATAGTAAGCAAGTGGAATGGCGCCATACCCGAGGATATCATGATGAAGATACTCATCTACG
>NZ_FOKQ01000065.1 GCF_900112155.1 Hominimerdicola alba
AGCTTCTGCTCGATCCTTTCAGTAAGGCGTTGTTTTTATTCTGCGGAAGACGCTGTGACAGGATCAAAGGTTTGCTTTGGGAGGGCTTATCCGCATATTCGGATAAGAGGGCGACGGTTTTCTGCTGTTGTACAAACGACTTGACAACGGAAGATTCCAGTGGCCGCGCAGTGAATCAGAAGCACTTTTGCTTACATCGCAGCAGATACGTTGGCTTCTGGAAGGTTTGAAGATCGAACAGCCGAAAGCTATCCGTGAGGGAAAACCCGGTGCTTTGTATTAAGATAAAGCCCCTGAAATATTCAGAATATGTGCTTGAAAAGCCCCTCTTTTCGTGGTATCATAAATGTATCATCACGAATGGAGGGGTGCTTTATGTCCGAACAGAATATGACATCGGAAATCGTATCGCTCCGTAATGAAAATGCTGTTCTCAGAGAAGAACTCGCACTGGCAAATCAACAGCTTGAATGGTTTAGAAAGCAGATATTCGGAAGAAAAACAGAGCAAACATCTGTTGTTATGGAAAAGGAATTCGGTGTTCAGCTTTCCATGTTTGGTAATAACGGAGAAAAATCCGCAGCTAAATCTGCCGAAACAGTTACTGTTCCCGAACACAAACGCAAGAAAAAACGCACTCACGATGAATGGATGAGCAATCTGCCTGTAAAAGAAGAACATCACAAAATTGACAACCCGGTATGCGAAATATGCGGCGCCGAAATGGAAGAACTGACTCCCGAAAAGGCTTACGATGAACTTGTATTTACGCCGCCAAAATATCATATCCGCAGGCATATAGTACATAAGTACAAGTGTCCCGAGTGCGGAGAAAAGCCCGAAGAAAGGGACGAACCTTGTCATATCATCCGTGCGCCATATCCTCACGCTATGATCCCGGGAAGCTATTGCTCTCCCGAACTTCTGGCTCATATCATCTACGAAAAGTATGCGAAATCTGTGCCCCTGCACCGTCAGGAAAAGGACTTTAATTCAAAGAAAATTCCTCTGCTGAAAGCTACGATGTCAAACTGGGTAGGTACAGCCGCTGAAAAATGGTGTATGCCGATCGTGGAGAAAATGCATGAGATGCTTATCGCAGGGCAGATGATCCACGCAGATGAGACAACAGTGCAAGTCCTTCACGAGGAAGGCAGAAAAACCACATCGGTATCGAGGATGTGGGTGTACTGCAATGGCAAGATGAACGACCGCAGTATCATCATTTTCGATTATCAGCCGACACGAAAGGGTGAGCACGCCTCGAATTTCCTGAAAGGATTTATCGGATATCTTATCTGTGACGGATACGATGCCTACAACGCGGTAGAGGGCGCGAAAAGATGCGGTTGTATGACTCATGCAAGGCGTGGTTTTATTCAGGCTCTTCCGAACGACCAAAAGCTGCACAACACTTCTGTTGCGGCAAAGGCAGTAGAATATTTCAACAAGATATATCACGAAGAAAGTCTGCTTGCCGACAGCTCCGCAGAATACAGATATGAACAGCGCCTTGCGAAGGTAAAGCCTTTGCTTGACGAGTTTTTTGCGTGGCTTGAAACTGTTCAGGTCAGCGGTAAGGGCAAGCTGACAGATGCGGTGAGATATGCTCTGAACGAACGGAAATATCTTTACACGTTTCTTGAAAACGGAGATGTTCCTATTGACAACAACAGGGCTGAGAATGCGATAAGACCGTTTGCTGTCGGCAGACGCAACTGGCTATTCAGCAACACAGCCAACGGAGCGAAAGCGAGCGCGGCGCTGTATTCGATCATATCAACAGCTCAGGCTAACGGGATCGATGCTGAGAAATACCTGACCGAGCTGTTTTCACAGCCTGCGGGAACGATATTATTACCATGGAGGGAAGAAAATGAAACTTAGTAATGAAGATGCAAAGCTGTTTTATGAACTGTTTTTTCCACTGCTTGACTATGTGAACAGAGAATATCATATACTTCCTGAGGAAGATTATTTCGGGCAAGGAATGATCGACCCACAGGACGCTGCGGAGGTTGCCCACTTTTTATGGGAACGAACATGGATAATTGATGATTATCTTGAGCGATCGGATCTGCCCGAAGAACACATGGAGATACTTAAAAGCTGGAAAGGGTGCATCACCGGCAGATTTATCATTGAGCGACATTTGAAAAAGGGATCGGTATTTATATCGATCGATGACAATTCTGTTTTTCTTGTAAACGGCATTGTCAGCAGTTGGGAGGAAATGCTGAGAAATGCACCGATGCCAACTTTGCTTGATGCAACGCTTCTGCCATTTAAAAATGCGATCATTTCCGATGGCCTGGTATCTGTTATGCCGATCATATTCGGTCCGAACAGCAAAGCTGATTTCAAAGAAATATACATGGACGCAAAGAGAAATGGAGAAATCAAAGCCAGAATATGATGTTACAGCCGGGTGTTATCTGCCCGGCTGTTTGCTTTTATGATGCGGGGGGTTATACGCTTACTTTTATTCCGTTACTTCGTAAGCGATATATACGGATGTTGATCCCTTGCAGGGTATTAATTTTAGGTGTGCGAGATATTATGCTTACGACATTTCTCTTTCAAGCCTTCTTTTTATCACAAACAACTCATACTTTGTGAATGATGTACGATTTTAAACTTATCAATATTAGCGCAAAAAATATTAAATTTATGACAGAAAAATTGCATTAATGTCAGACAGATCCTTGTTTGTGAACATACATTTTCTATGCTATCGATCCTGTGAAACTGCGCAGTTCTGGGGTTTTATGTGTTAAACGCTTATCTTATAATGATTAAAAGATTTGTGGTAATTATAATCTAAAAAGTAAATAGTTGATGACTAAAAGGTGATAAATAGCAATTTTTGGCATTGTCAAAATGATAATAAGCAAAATTTGATTAGAACCAATCACTAAAAAATTATAAAATATAATCAAATAATACAGCAGTTAACATTGAGCCGAAAGGGTCAATGTGCTGTATCATTTAAGTATCTGTTTATAGTTTTAATCTTTGTTAGAACGAGAGGAGAATAGCTTATGAAGAATGTTTTAAAACGTGTTTTAGGCGCTCTTGTTGCCGGTATGGTGATAGTATCGCCTCTGTCTGCAGTTGCACCTGCTATCACAGCTTATGCCGATAAGACACTTACGGCCAGCCCTTCACACACACAGGAAGTTGGCTGGTACAACGACTACCACCACGAGATCTGGCAGACAGATACCCCTAATTCTTCTACAATGACACTGCACGATAATGACGGTGGTTTCGGCGCACAGTGGAAATGCGGACCTAACGGCTCAAGAGGTAGCTTCATTGCTCATCGTGGTATTTACTGGGGTCTGAATAATCCCAATACTTACAAAGACTATAGTGCTATATACTGTGACTACGATTGCATCTGGTATTCAGGTTCATCCGGTAACGCCATGATCGGTATCTACGGCTGGGCGCAGAATCCTCTGGTAGAGTACTACATCATTGAAGACTGTAAGAACTGGTCTCCTGCACAGGTTCCTTCTGCAGAGTATAAGGGTTCCGTAAATATCGACGGCGGTGAATACAAGGTTTACACAATTTCAAGAAATAACTATACCATCGAAGACAATAAGAGTTTCACACAGTATATCAGCATCCGTCAGAACACAAGAACCAAGGGCACCGTCAACGTTTTAGATCACTTCAAGGCTTGGGAGAACCTGGGTATGAAGATGGGTAACCTGTACGAATGTGTTTTCGACATTGAAGGCTGGGAGTCCGATGGTCAGGCTGAACTTACTATGAATATGCGTGTAATCGGCGGTGGCTACCATCACCCTGAAGATAATTCCGTTCAGAACGTAAATATGGAATACAACAGCCAGTACAAGCAGATGAGATTTACTTGGGACGCTGTAAATGGTGCTGACAGTTACGGCGTAGCTGTTTATCTGGCAGGCAAGTGGAGAGTTCAGGAGGAGAATATCACCGATACAGTTTACACTTCTCCCAAAAATCTCACCCCGGGTAAGACTTACAAGGTCGCTATCGCTGCAAAAGTTGACGGCAAATGGGACACCGCAAATGCTATCAAAAACGCTGTGACTTTTACTGTAAAGTGATAGTTCCATCAGCAAAATAATTTTATAAACCAGAACGGATAGCCGTCTGCAACAAGCGGGCTATCCGTTTTTGTTGTGTAATGAATTGTGCGGCTTTATGTATGACGCGGGGGGTTATACGCTTACGTTTTATTAACAAAAAATGACCTAACTTTGGGTGTGGTCAGTTGGTAATGAATACTGAATAATGACAAAACCTCCTATGGCTATTATACCACAGGAGGTCTTTATCATTGTTTTAACAGAACAGTTTGCTTCAGCCGCAGGGGAGAAAACGATTGTAAACAGGTTCAACGCTTAATGTTTCAATGCAATATAAAGCATTATTTTTTAGAAAAACCAAACATCTCATATAAATCACGACCTCTGGCTTCTCGAACATAAAATTCCAGGTAGTATTTTCCGTTCTCTTCGTACGTGTAACAATTAGTAAAATATCCTTTATCAGCACATTTTATATCGAATATTTCTAAGATTTTCTTGTCTTCATGACCAGTTGGAGTGACTATATTGAAGGTTTCGGCTGCATGAACATTCTCGTTTCCTTCAAACTGTTTTAAATATTCGATCTGCGCGTCAACGCTGTCAAATCCTTCTGATATAACAAACAGCTCTCTATTAAAATATGCTTTGCTTATATCAAGATCAACATAATCCATGCCCACTCTTGACCACAGGGTTTTTGTTTCCTGAGCGGTAAACGTTGTTTTTTCGTGCAGTCGGGTATTATTATAAATGCTATAAACAATAGAACCAGAAAAATATAACACTATTGCTAAAACAATAATTTTAATAATATGCTTTTTTTTTAATCTTAACACATGTTACCTCCAATTACTAAAAAACTAGTGGATCTGTATCTATACCGAAGTTACATTTGCCTGATATTTTACCGTGTTGAAAGTATGACCTTGCGATACCGGCTAAATGCATTTTTGCAAATTCACAATCATTAATAGCTAATAATTTCAGAACTGGAATATCTAATGTTGTAAAGTTTTTATCTATGTCCCAATCATAATAATCAATTACATTGTATGTATATTCCATAGTATAAGTATCGCCCACTCTTTTGACTTTAGCAATTACAGCTCCACTAGCATTATTAATTGTACAAAACCAATTCGCTTCATTAACCATTAAAAGCGGATTCCAAATCTTAACGTCACCGTCTAAAGCTCTAAATGAAATACATGCTTTCTTAGAAGCTAAAATAACAGCATCTCCATCTTTTAGTACATTTTTTGCATAATCAGCTACAGCAGATAATGCTACTTGATAACGATACGAACCAGAATTGGTTAGTAAAAATGATCTAATTTCAAGACTACTAAGTTCTCTATCTTTTCCAGTATTATCTAAAAACCAATCCATTGCACTTGCTGCTTCACCAAATACTCCGCCTTGTGGTAGAGTAGCAAATTCTGCCTTTGCTTGTTTACGTTCAGATTTGAGATCATTAAGTATATCGTCCGGAAAATCAACATATCCATATAACTCGTTAAGTGTCTTCTTATCTATATCGGCTGGATAATAATCAGCTGTTGCATAACTAACCACTTTGGCTTGGTCATTTAAAAATCCTTCATCAAGTTCTTTTCTCATTTCTTTAATGAGTGAATCATTATCAAAATCGTCAACTTCCTTTAGCATATCAAAATATGGCGGTTGCTCTAAAGGATTAGCATCACGATCATCTGTAAAACCGTCGTCATCAGAATCTTTTTCAGTTGGATCGGATATTACAGGGAGCAACTTGATTTTATCGAACATATTCCAATCTACGGCACCATATTTAATAAATGATTTTTTTAGAGCCGTCATATCTTTTTTATAGTATTCTTCCATTTCCGGAATAGTACGTAAAATAGCATGACCATTAGAATTCCACTCTATTTGACGGTAATCCAGCTCCTGCAGATCAATCAGTCCATCTCCATCGAAATCAGGATAATCGGAAAAGTTGAACTGACTGTCGTCACCGTTATGTTTGTTGTAATATACTATATAATCATTCGTGATAGAATCTTCGTTCAGATGTATCTTTTTCCAATTATTAGGAAGAACAGTAAGAAACTCATTTGGATTTTTTCCGTGTTTACCTATAATAAAATTAGAAGTTTCTTCACCAAAATCATATTTAGACTTGATCCTAATTCCGCCTGTATTTTTTGTCACGGTAGCATAAGGATCCGAAGATATCATTACTGCGGTCATATTATTTTGATCAAGTAAATCAGTTATAACACCTTCTGTAGCATTAACATTAATAGCAGTTTTTTCGACAAATACATAATACCGATCGGCATTCTCTCTCATACAATTGCTATAGTTTGTCATCAAACTACTCAAATGGGTCTGATATTTAAGACTACTTGCAGAAATACTAGAAGCTACAGGCAATATTCTATCCAGTATTTCTTGCAGCTCTTCTTCATTTTCTGCATATTTGATCTTTTGATCAGTTACGCCAAGAGTTCCGCTATAATTAGCTACATAAATACGTACATTTCCATTTCTGCCATACTCATTAAAAAGACTAGTCGCTGTATCCATGATAGCATCTTCGATTTTATTCTGGTTGTCAGTACCCTTTGCATAAGCGTGGAACACCACATCAATAGGAGTATTGTAAGTGTTCTTGGCACCAGTCAGCGCAGTAGCACTAATTGGTACACCCAACATACCAACAGGACTTGGCGAAGTATTCACAGTTTGTAATTCCTCTGGTGCGATGCCCAGATTTTCAAACCACTGTTCCATATCTACAAGGCAGTATGTACCAAGTCCGTCAACTTCAGCAGTGACTCTGTTGTTTTCGCAAGTCGTTTCAACAGGCAGGAGCATACCAATATCATCATAATATTTGAAAACATTTAATCTATTTATGCCGTCAAAAGCATCTGAAACCTCAGCATACTTGCCATTAGTGTTGTCTGTGAAGTCGTCCTTGATATCGAAATTCAGCGTTACATTATCGATCACAGCGCCTTCTTCACACTCAAACTCAGGAACAACTCCGACAACCATATCACTTTCAATAACACCTGAATATCCGCTTTCATCGACATTTAGTGAAGAAATCGCATTGCCTGAAGCTGTTATATCAAGGGAAACCTCGAAAGCGTTGTCATCGGTGTTAATTTTTGAAAGGACTTCCGAACCCGCATCGATGTGCTCAGTTGTCTTTTCCTCAGCCGAAGTATTTCCGTCTGAAGAACCGGACTCCGAGTTAGTATTCTGCTTACAAAGTCTGCTCAGCTCGACAAGATCCATAATATCGACCTTACCGTCATAGTTAACATCAGCGTTTTCCAGATCCAGTTCATTGTTACTCACCATATTAACGAGCCACTTTTGCAGAAGATCTCTGTCATCTGAATTAACCACACCATCGACATTGACATCGCCTTTAATGCAAGCAATGGGGTTTCTATAAATGTTATTGCCGCCATTTTCAATATTTGCATATGACTCACTGCCACTAACAACAGTTTTGGGATCATTAACATTTACCCAGCCGTTGCCGTTAGGAAGACTTGCTTCTGTTGCAATATTTTTGAAATTTTTGCCCAAAGCAAGATTTTTAATTCTTCCACAATAGCCAAACATATTTTTCATAGTTGTAACTTTGCTTGTATCAAAACTACTCAGATCAAGCTTAGTTAGACTGCAGCAGCCATAGAACATACTGTCGAACGTTGTAACTTTGCTTGTATTAAATCCACTTAAACCAAGTGTTTTCAGGCTTGAACAACCCCAGAACATACAAGTCATATTTGTAACATTGCTTGTTTTGAATCTGCTAACATCAAGTGAAGTTAAGCCGGAGCAGCAGCAGAACATACAAGCCATATTTGTAACACTGCTTGTATCAAATCTGCTAATATCAAGTGAAGTTAGATTAGTACATCCATAGAACATGCAGTTCATATCTTTGACTTTACTTGTATCTGCTTTCGAAAGATCAATAGAAGTACAATTTACATATTGATAAAAAAGACGACTGCTATCTTCGGGAAGAACTGTTCCAGATGCAGCTACAACAGATTTAACATTTTGCGCAAGGTATACTTGTAATTCGCTTTCTCTTAAAATATCACCGTCGACCTTGCCTTTGAGTGTAAGTACACCTGTTGCCGCATTAAAAGAATAACAATCCCCACTGGCATTAGCAGCCTGTGCGGTAATGCTATGTGTTATAACTGGCGCACTATTGCTTACAGTTCCCGATAGCATGCATAATGACAATACTATCGCCAAAAATCGTTTCCCTTGCATTTTATGCCCTCCTAAATAATATAGTACATTGAATATGATAAATACTCACAATATTGATATTATCACACATTAATAGTGTTGTCAATACCAGTGGAACTTTCTTCTTTCCCTTTCATTCCTTCTCTACAAAAATATAATGATATTAATCTCTACTTTGCATTTAAGTGTAAATATAAAAAAACAAATCAATAAGCAGTAATCAAATCTTAATCTGGTTAACTTAAATATTATACTTCAAAGCATTTATCTATTAAAAACTATATAAACAGAATTCCATGATATAATGCCGTTTGACATTTTTCGTCACCCTGCCCATACCTTCCCCTGTGACACTTGTGCAACTATCTGAAACTCAATTTAGAATCTTAACACCGGTGTATATACCGTCCCTCCAGAGCCATCTGCACGGACTTTCAGAGCCGCCTTACCGCAGCTTGAGAGCCACCCTCACGGAGAGTAGAGCCACTTTGCGAAAAATGGTATAATATCAAAAGCACATCTCATGATGTGACTTTGATATTAGGAGGTCCTGATATGACAAACTATCGGGAAATTTTGAGGCTTAAGTCGCTTGGATACAGCCAGCGCAGCATCGCATCCGCAGCTAAAGCCTCACGCAACACCGTCAGCGAAGTGCTGAAAAAAGCAGAGCAGTTAAATATTTCGTGGCCGCTTGACGATGATGTAACTGATTCTGTGCTTGATGAAATGATTTCTGAAAAGCACAACACCACAGGCAAGGTATATGCTGCCATCGACTACACCTACATCCATCGCGAGCTGTCCAAGAAAGGTGTTACCCTCACACTGCTTTGGCAGGAATACTGTGAGCGTGCCTACGCAAACGGTGAGAAGCCTTACATGAGTACGCAGTTTGGTGACAAATACCGCCGCTGGGCTCGTGTGACTAAAGCGACCATGCGTGTTACGCACAAGCCCGGAGATACCATGCAGGTGGACTGGGCGGGCGGAACTATTCCGTATTATGATTCGATCACAGGTGAAGAGTACAAGGCTTATCTTTTTGTTGCTGCGCTGCCGTGCAGCGGTTATCTCTATGTGGAAGCCTGTACAGATATGAAGCAGGAAAACTGGCTGATGTGCCATGTTCATGCTTATGAATACTTCGGTGGTGTGACTCGTGTTCTTGTCCCGGATAATCTCTAATGTTAAGCTTAACATTAGAGATTTAATGTTAAGAGGCAGTTAATGTAAAGTGGAGTATCTAAAGTCCACAAATATAACGATAATTGTTTTTCAACTTTACATTAATATGATATAATGGAATCAATCTTAGAAAGGAGAAATTATCATGATTGATTCCAATTGTGCAATGACACTGTATGATGCGATTCAATTTTTTCGGGAATACATCATACAAAACTACGGAGCTGATTCTGAAACAGCCAAGACCTACATCCGAATAGCTGATGATTTTCAGCACTACGCAGGAAATAAGGAAGCTTTCTCATCCCCTGAATCAATTATCCAAGAGTACTATGTTCTGACTATAGGTGTGCCGCCTTTTCAATCACCGCCATCGAAATATAAAGAACGCAGTGCACGAGCCATTCGGATGATCCAAGACATTATTACTGCTAACGAGCCAAAACGCAGGTATCTTAACTATCGATCAGTCTGTCCGGTACCATACCAAACTATCCTCAGAAGATATGAAATCCTTATGAGAAATGATCAAAAGAGCAATGGTACAATATATACGCGTTCCGGACGAATGAAAGTGTTTTTTGTTTTCTTGGCGGGAAGACAATGCACAGCGTTGGGTAGCATTACCCCAAAACTATTTGCAGACTTTGTATCCTCACTAAATAATGGATATTCATCACAGGGAAAGGCCTCTCTTTTATATACTCTCAGGAACTTCTTTTCTTATGATGTATTCTTGGAAATGCTTTCATTTGATCCTTTCCCATTCTTGACAGGGATCCATTCAAGAAAGCATGAAAGGCTGCCTTCCATTTACACGGCAGATGAAGTGCGACGTGTTATGAATGCGGTTGACAGGAGTACTCCCTGGGGAAAAACAATATATCTTATGATGCTTTTTGCATGTGTATATGGTCTTCGTTCAAGTGACATAAAGGCTTTGTCTCTTGAAAACATAAATTGGAAAAGCCGATCTATAACTATTACACAGTACAAGACTCACAGAGAGGTTACATTTCCTCTGACAGATGAGATTCTTTTCGCACTTCTTGACTATATCAAGAATGCTCGCCACAATTCAGACAGTCGGAATTTATTCATAAGACTAAGAAAACCGTATATTCCATACTCAATGAATGATCATTTTGGCGACAAGATTTTTAAGTACTTCGAGATCGCAGGTGTTGACACGAAAGGAAAGCACCATGGTTTGCATTCTCTTAGGCATAGTCTGGCAACAAACCTTTTAAGTTCAGGGATTCCGGTAAATGAGATCGCAGTCATACTCGGTCACACATCTGCAGCATCCACCAAAACATATGTCTGGTCAGATATTGAGCATCTCCGGATAGCAGCATTGGAGGTGCCGAAAAAATGATCAATGACAAGGAATTTCTTAAATTTGAAGAAGGTTTCTTCAAACCATACTTTGAAAAATTCATAGAGTTCAAGCGTGGAAAAGGCGAAAAAGTCGCTCATTCAACAATGATTCGCTTAAGGAAATTGAATAATTCGCTCAATTCTTACCATGAAAACCTTATATCCACCAAAATGGTTGAGGAGTTACTGGCTCCACATGATGGATTAAGCGAATTAGAACGCCAATACATAGTATCGAATCTCCGTCAGTTCTGTTCTTTTGTGGCACTTCTCGGAGTTGATGCAGTCGATGTTCCGCGAAAGTATATGCGGACGGTAAAAAGTGAATTTCGCCCATATATTTTCAGTGATACAGAACTTCAGCGACTAGTTAATGCAGCCGATACGCTCCCTACAGCAAGAAGATCCAACACTCATAAACTGGTATATCCCGTACTTGTTAGAATACTTATAGGCACCGGAATGCGTATAGGCGAAACACTTGCACTGACCAGGGATGATGTCGACCCATTAAACGGCATAATTCATGTGATCAATGGTAAAAATGGTGTTTCAAGATATATCCCCGTATCTGAATCTTTGAAAAAAATTATCTGGGACTATGCCAAAAACATTGATATGGCTTATGGAAACAAACCATTTTTTACGTCCTCATATACTGGTGGACATCTTACATATGATGCCATGAAATACATGTTTCCCAAAATGTTTAAGGTAGCCGGTATATGTACAGCGTCCGGAAAAACACCCAATATTCACTCCATCCGCCATACATTCTGCACCAGAAGCTTGGAAAAAATGCTAAAAAGCGGAATGGATATTTATACTGCAATTCCAATACTGGCTGCATATGTCGGCCATGTGAACTATTTGGATACAGAAAAATACATTCATTTTACTGAGCAAGATCATGAGTATCTCTTGCAAAAAGAATCCTCCCTACGGAGTTTATTCCCGGAGGTGAAAATATGAGTGGTGATTTTTCTTTTTATGTACAGCGATACTTTATGTCATACCTGATGAAACAGCATAATTATGGGCAAAACACAATCTCATCATACAGGGACACTTTTAGATTGCTGCTTACATTTATGTCAGAATCCAACAGAGATATATCAAAGAAGTCTATCAATGAAATTGACTACGAAATGATACTCGAATTCCTTACATGGCTTTCAAGTGTTAGAAATAACGGGATATCTACAAAAAATGTAAGGCTGGCGCATTTAAAATCATTCTTCCGGTATGTAATGATGATTTCACCGGAGCATTCCTGGCAATGCAGTAAGATACTTGGTATACCATTTGGTAAGGAAGATAAAAAAACTCCTGCATGTATGTCCATGAATGGTATAAAGCAGATACTTTCTTCAATTGATGCATCATCTGACGAAGGTCTGCGCCACTTGGCGATTCTATCTTTACTATACGATTCTGCCTGTAGGGTTCAGGAAATCATTGCTCTGAATGTTATGGACTTCCAACCCGGTCGATGCTGCAGAATTTACGTACATGGAAAGGGGAACAAGCACCGATCTGTTCCTTTGCTGGATGAAACCGAAAAGATCGTTTCAAAGTATATCAGGCAATATCGCCTTACACCTGAGTCTCCTTTATTCTGTAACAGAAAAGGTGATAGACTAACAAGGCAAGGTATACGGTATATCATAAGAAAATACTCCAAAATAGCGAACGAAACTGTTCCGGGCATTATAGACGGTTCTGTTTACCCACATAGGATGCGTCACAGTAAAGCCACACACCTTGTGGATAATGGCGTAAATATTTATAATGTCCGAGATTTTTTGGGACATGAATCAATAGCAACCACTCAGGTTTATCTTACTACAAATCCTGAAGTCACAAGAAAAGCAATTGAGTCGATAGCTAAGAAAACAGTACCGGAAAGTCTCGATTTCTTTTCCGAGGAGAAGAAAGACGATTTGCTATCGTTCCTTGATGCATTGGGGTAGCATTCTCTTGTTAATGTAAAGTCAGTTTTGATGCGATGCTAATAAAAACCGCCTTGTAATGGCTGACTTTACATTAACTGCCTCTTAACATTAAATCT
>NZ_FOKQ01000073.1 GCF_900112155.1 Hominimerdicola alba
AACTATAAACAGCGGCGTTAATACGATAGAAAACAATGCTTTCCAAGACTGTGTCATGCTTGAAGAGATAACCCTGCCCGATTCTGTCAAGACGCTTGGCAATGCAGCATTTAACGGCTGTAAGGCTCTCACTTCTGTAAAGCTCAGTAAAAACTTAAAGACCATAAGCCCCAGAACATTTGAAAGCTGTTCAATGCTCGAACACATTGATATCCCCGATGGCGTTATCAATATCGATTCAAAAGCTTTTTCCGAAACAATACTGACAGATATCACTATCCCGAAGAGCGTTAAATCGATAGGTTCATACGTTTTTGAAAGCTGTGCCCAGCTCAAAACGATAATGATCGAGGACGGCTGCACAGCCAAGATAGACGGATATGCTTTCGAGAAATGCTCAAAGCTTGAAAAAGTCCAGATACCGAAAGAAGTTGAAGATATAAGCATTTCTATACTTTATGAAAGCCCTAAGGCAGTTATATGGTGCTACAACAATTCGTATGCTCTCAATTACGCACTTGATAATAAATATGATTATCACATAATCGATGAGGGTGAATCGGAGTATCCCCGCGGCGATGTCAACGGCGACGGAGTAATCAACGTTACCGACATCACAAAGGTAGCTGCTCACGTAAAGGGCAAGAAGTTGCTCGATGCTGCTGCTCAGAAACGTGCTGATGTAAATAATGACGGCAAGATCAACGTTTCTGATATTTCCAAGATAGCTGCTCACGTAAAGGGCAAAAAGCTCCTGAGCTGATAAAATGCAGTTAATACAGTAAAATAGTATTTAAGGCACTTCTGTCGATATGACAGAAGTGCCTTTTTATTGGTGCATTAGTGAAAAGAAAAAAACGGTTTTACCGTTGGAATAAAAAGTTTTAGTACGAGTGTTTCCCGTAAGGAAACATATTACGAAACCAGTGAGTAATAGCAACGAAAAGATTTTAGCATATTTTGACTGTTATATAACCCGTTTAAGAATGGCAGTTCAAGTAATACAATGACATTAATTTAAGTGGGTAAGCCAGAAATAGCCACTTTTGGTGACAGAGCAAACCAAAACTTTAGTGGCGGTTATGATCTTGAGTGCTTAACGCATCGGATGTATATAAAAATATTATCATTCTGCTCTTTTTGAAGAATATCTCCAACTAGTATATGTATTTATTGTAGTATAACTCCACCATAGTTTCTAACTCGTAAACCTTAACAACATCTATTTGCTGGGTGTGATTTTGATATTCTTCCGACCGCTGAGATCGGATTGGGTTATTTTCATCGTTTCCGTAAAAAAATTTATGAGCGAACTCTCATAGTCGCTCAGGCGCTCGTCAGAGCGCTTGGAGCTATGCGACTTTACATATATGTAGTTATCAGGAAAATTACTGAAAGTGGGTATTGATTTTTCGGATGTGGTGTGATATAATGGCGAAGTGAGAGTAATCACTTGGCTTGCTTGTGTGTATCCAAAGTAGGAGATGTTTCAATTGCAATATATCGAGTTATATTCAGAAAGACTTCTTTTCAGAAAATTCAGACAAAGTGATTTCCCAATTGTATATGATTGGCTGAGCAGTCTTGAAAATATGAAATATCGCTCAAGTGAGCCTAAAAATGAAAAAGAAGCTCACGATTATCTTGATTGGGCTATAAAATGTGCCGAAGAAAATCCGTGTGTCAATTTCAGATATGCTGTTGAACTGAAAGACACCAGCGAACTGATCGGGTCTTGCGAACTGTATTTTACAGACAAAGATCCTGCTGGATTAGCTTGGGAATTGCATCGTAACTATTGGAAGCAGGGATATGGAACTGAAATAGGAAATACTTTATTGAGACTTGCTTTTGATGTTCTTAAACTTAGAAGAGTGATAGCTGATTGCAACACGCTGAATATAGGATCATATAGAATTATGGAAAAGATAGGAATGCGCAGAGAGGCACATTTTGTAAAGATGTATCAAGGAAATAGTGCATTAGATCATAGGTGGTGTGATAAATACCAGTATGCAATTCTAAGGGAAGAATGGCTAAATAGGGACATATAACAACCGACAAATATTTAAGGCAACACCGCACAAAGCCGTCAGGTGGTCTTTGTGCGGTGTTGCCTTAATTTCAAAAGAGAATGAAAATTTACAAGCTGTGTGAGCAAACTCCGCTCCACAGCTTTTTGATTTTCCCCATAACAATCTGTCGAACGGAAAACCTATCCGGCACACAAATCTTCGTGCGCAATACCAGTAGACAATTCCAAAATGAAATAGGTGAGGATCTGCTGACTATTGCTTCAGAAAGAGAGGCAAACTTCTTCATAAGCGAGAGCGGTAAATTTTACGCACAGTATGATTTTAGAAAACAAATGTTCTATGTGACGGATGATCTGTATTTATTTATATACTACCTGCTTATAAATCGAAACGGTTTTTGATGCAGGACAATTTCAAAAGGTTTAGAGTTAAGTGAACGACAGTGAAATAGAAATAATTATAGTAAAAGCACCGATATCTTCACGACATCGGTGCTTTTGGATTGTTAGTGTTTTGATCCATCTATGGCAATAACCATACAATTCGGGTGGGCGGTATTTTCTTGCGGAAAAATGAAGTACATACCTATTGATTTTCACACTCGACTGTGCTATAATAAATCAAAGACCGATGAAAGGAGCCTTGACGAATGGGTATGCTGCTGAATCCGAGTGCGGAAAGTTACCGAATGGCGGTTAATTCAAAGATATACATTGATAAATCAATGCTGATCTCTGTAATGAATGAGTGCATAAATACATCTCAGCGGTTCGTATGTGTGAGCCGTCCCCGCAGGTTCGGAAAATCTATCACTGCCGATATGCTTTGTGCGTATTACGGTCAGGAGGATACCGACAGTCTGTTCAGGACTCTGAAGATATCGGGTTCTCCCGACTATAAAAAATATCTCAATAAGTTTCAGGTCATACATCTGAATATGATCAATTTTATGGATAAACATGACTCTCTTGAAGGCTCACTGGATTATCTTCAGAAGAGACTTCTCCATGAATTGAAGTCACAGTTCAGCAGCGTAGACTGCTTTGACTGGAACGACTTACCCTCTGTTTTGGAGGATATCTACAATGCTGTTCATGTGAAGTTTGTATTTGTTATCGATGAGTGGGACTGTATTTTCCGCAGGAACAAGAATGATACCGAAAATCAGACTCTTTATCTTGATTTTCTACGCAGTCTTCTGAAAGACAAGGTGTATGTTGCACTTGCATATATGACAGGTATACTGCCAATAAAGAAGTATGGCGAGCATTCAGCACTCAATATGTTCAAGGAGATATCTGTTGCCGATGCAGGTGTTTATGCCGAATATACAGGCTTTACTGAAGAGGAAGTAAGGGAGCTTTGCGGAAAGTATGAAATGGACTTCGATGAGGTCAAGCGTTGGTACGATGGATACAATGTCAATGATGTATCTATATACAATCCGAAGTCCGTTGTCGAGGCTATGCTGAGCAAGGAGTTAAGCAACTATTGGACGCAAACAGAGACTTACGAGGCGTTGAAAGAATATATCCAAGCTAATTTTGACGGTCTGCGTGACAAGGTGGTGCAGCTTATTGCTGATGAGCCTGTAAAGGTAAATATTCTTAAATTCCAGAACGATATGACAAATTTCGGCTCTGCTGATGATGTGCTGACACTTTTGATACATCTGGGATATCTGACCTACAATAAGGCAGTTAGAAGTTGCTATATCCCAAATGAGGAAGTACGGCAGGAATTCATCAACTGCATTGAGGATGGCGGTTGGGAGAATGTCATGTCAGCTATAAGAAGTTCGGAAAGACTGTTGGAAGATACGCTGAAAGGCAATGAAAAGTCAGTCAGTGATGCACTTCGTGAGCTGCATTATCAGAACACTTCGCTGCTGACATACAACAATGAAAATTCTCTGAGCTGTCTTCTAAGCCTTGCATTTTATTCTGCTAAGAAGTATTATACTATTTTCAGAGAGCTGGAAACAGGCGAGGGTTTTGCAGATCTGGTGTTTATCCCATTGAAGCATTCTGACAAACCTGCGATGTTGGTTGAGCTGAAATATGATAAATCCGCCGACACAGCAATCAGTCAGATAAAAGAAAAACGCTACCATGGCGCGTTGACAGAATATCTTGACAAGCTGATAATCGTGGGCATCAACTACGACAAAAATACCAAGGAGCATACTTGCAGGATAGAACGCTTTAATGCCGAAAAATAGGGCTTATAAGCCTATAACATCTCGCATCAAACGCACATCAAATTCGCATCAAATGGTTTCATCCTATGTGAAATAATAAAAGCCTATGATTATGTTCGATGTCACTTAATTTCCCGAAAAACAGGGACATAGAAAAAAATAAAGAGACATGGAAATCGGGCAGATTATTCCCGACGATGAAGAGTATTGACTAAGAAACGTCGTAATTACGCGGGTTTTATGACTCGACAGGCAAGATTTACGACCAACTTACGACCGAATTGTCGAGGACACGTTTGATATGAAATAAGGATCCCGAAGCTGACTTTTGTGGTCGGTTTCGGGATTTTTATGTTGCTTGTTTTCTTTGAGCAGATAGGTTCTGTTGCGGTTGGCACCCTCGCAACAACGGTATCGTCAGCGATATAGCAAAAGAATATGTAATTAAATATTATGGTTATCCCCTTAACACACCACAAGTAAGATCACTGCACCAAAGCAGCCAAAAGCCTTAAATACGCACTGTTTCCCAGCTTACGGCGGTTGAATTTGTAACAGTATTCGGCAGCATATAACGCTGCGTGGATCTTTTTGTTTCCGTGGTAAGTTCCCATGATCATTGCTTTGAAGTTTGATATAACTTTATGCATCCAGTTCAGCTGACCGCTTGTCGGATCATATGTTTCAAAAACATGGAAGTATTTCTGTGCCAACGGTTTCTTGAAAACTTCGAGCATTATCACTCTCGATCTTCGAGCCAGGGCGGATATTATCCCTGGCAAATCTACCCACAGTTATGCCCTTTAAATTCGGCACATCGCTCATTTTAACGTACTCGGGATTTCCTGCTGCGTTCTTTGATAAAGCTACGATCATTTTGACTTTTTCAGTACCTCTGCCGCGCTTTTTACCGTGAGTCGGAGCACCGAGATATGTGTCATCAAGTTCAACGATCCCGTCGAGCAAATAGAGTTCTTCACGGCATTTCATAGCTTTTCTGATGCGATGAAGGATGTACCAGGCTGTCTTGTAGGTCACCCCCAAAGCCCTCATCAGCGTAACAGCAGAAACGCTGCATTTGTTGCTCATAATGAGGAATGCGGTGACTATCCACAGTCTGAGCGGAATATGTGCTCTGTGCATAAAAGTTCCGTTTGTGGCGGATATATCTGCTTTACAGAACTTGCAGCGCAGCAGATGGCGTGACCTTATCCTGCGGTACTCAGAGCCACCGCAAAACGGACAGGCAAAGCCCTTTTCAAAGCGGATATCAAGCAGAAAATCCTTGCAAAAACTTTCATCTGCGAACTTTGAGTATATCCCATCAAGTGTGATCTCAGGTTTCGGAAATCTTTTTGACATAGCGACAGCTCCTTTCTGTTTCTGTCACTATTATACTATATTTTCCAGTTTTTGAGGTCTGTTATATTTGGACAGCTTTGTAAATTATCTGTGGTGTGTTAATGGGATAACCATAAAAAGCAATATTCGACTTTATCGGATAATTTCATACGGATTAGCTATGCATCGCGAGATCAGTACGCACTGTTAGCCGCCGAATCCTTTCGGTACGCTTTGGGTGATATACCGCACTTGCGCAGAAATACTCTGCTGAAATAGCTGCTGTCGGTATAACCGCACCGCCCAGCGATTTCCGCCACAGACAGCTCTGTCTCGCGTAACAGACGGCAGGCGGTATGTAAACGCAGTTTTGTTATGTACTGCATCGGACGGCAGCCTGTCGCTTCCTTGAACAACCTCAGAAACTGACGTTCTGAATAATGAGTAAGCGCAGCAAGTTCGGTAATGGTCATTTCTTCCTGAAAATTTCGTTCGATATACGCAAGGGCAGGCGCAAGCTTTACAATGCCTGCGTCGTTTTCGATGCGGTTCGTATCATACATTCGTGAAAGCTCGACAACAAGTCGGATAAATCCCGCGCGAACCATTGTCTGCCAACCTGCCGCCCTGACGGTATATTCGGTATGAAGTGCCGCAATCATTTCCTCTATATTAAGCTGTTCATCGGGGAGCAGTTTAAGATAGCTCGTAAAGCCTTTGGTTCTTGACTGCTGTGGTTCAAGAACGAACAGAGCCTGAAACCCGGGCGCACCTGCTATGTCAAAAGAACTCAGATCAAGGAACCTCTTGCGGAACATTATGTTGCATATGTGAAAATCCTGCGGATCATCATAGCCGTGTTCGATATCCTCGGCGATGACGAAAACGCTTCCTTTCTGAATAGGATATTTCTCACCGTCAACGATATGCACGGCACTCCCCGACAGTACGATCACCAGTTCGATATAGGAATCGTGGGCGTGCAGATAAAGGGGCTCGTCATGTTCTCCGTACTGTATAAAAAACGGAAAATTTTCATCTTGCGTAAAAGCTTCCAAGGGCATACGAAACATAAATATCACCTGATTTTCACTTAAAAGTCTCGTGTCGTTTTTGTCCTGTTTTGTGGCAGTAATTTACTTGAAATCGGATAAGATAGGTGCTATTATTACTATAACATAGTTCATAACAAAAATCAACTGTAATGCAATTGTTGTTTATGGTTCTTACTCTGACACATCGCATTATACAACCGTTTAATGGGTATTAATAGTTAGTGTTATTCTTCCCCACGCATAAGGCTGGGGAAGAATACATCCAGGTAAATGTTATTAGTATACAGAATATAGTGGTGTGCTGAAGGAATATACATATCTGTAAGGAAGAAGAAAACGGAGGGTCTACAATGAAAAGCAAACTGACAGCAGCTTTTCTGTCATGCGTGATGGTATGCAGCATGGCAGGAAACATTCAGGCAAGTGCTCTGCCGAGTAAAAACGGCACGATGCGAAATGTATCGACAGCGGAAATCGTGGGTGAAATGGGTATCGGCATCAATCTCGGAAACACGATGGAAGCTTGCGGTGACTGGATCGAAGAAGTAGATACAAAATGGGGCGACGGTGTACTCGAACCAAAGGAATATGAGACCGCATGGGGCAGCCCGATCATTACAAAGGAAATGATTGAGGGCATGGCAAACGAGGGTTTCGGAGTTGTACGTGTTCCCGTGGCTTGGTCAAATATGATGGATAAGAGCACCTATACTATCTCCCCTGCTTATACTGCCCGTGTAAAGCAGATAGTTGACTGGGTGATTGACGCAGATATGTATTGCATAATCAATATCCATTATGACAACGGATGGGTAAACAATTTCCCCTATGATGAAGAAGGCTCCATGAAACGTTATGAGACTATGTGGAAGCAGATCGCTTATGCATTCAAGGATTATGACGATCATCTTATATTTGAGTCGCAGAACGAGGAACTTGGCTGGGAGTCTATCTGGAACCCCTGGAGCGGGACGCAGTCGCAGAAAGAAAAGTCCTATGCGCTGTGCAACCGCATAAATCAGAAATTTGTAGATGTCATCCGTGCGTCTGGCGGCAATAATCCCAAGCGCCATCTGCTAATTTCGGGATATAATACCGGTATTGACCGAACCTGTGATTCGCTGTTCAGGATGCCTTACGACCCTGTGAACCGTATGGCGATATCGGTGCATTATTATACACCTGTGGGCTTTGCTATTCTTGAAGACAAGGACGAATCCTGGGCAAAGGCGCGTTCAACATGGGGTACAGACGAGGACTACCGTGAACTTAATGCCAACATGGACATGATGAAGACTAATTTTACAGACAAGGGTATCCCTGTGATAATCGGCGAGTACGGCTGTCCCACTAAGGGAAAGGAAACAGAGTCGGTCGTTCGTTTCCTGAGTGCTGTATGCAAAGCTGCATATGACCGTCAGATGTGTCCCCTCCTCTGGGCAACACCGAAGGGCGAAAATGATGGTGAATACGGCGGTCACTATGACAGAAACGCCTGCAGGATCAGTAACCCCGATCTAAAAAAAGCCTTTGACGAGATCACAGGTTTTAACGGCAAAACTCCCGTTGACCCATCTGCTGACTATCCCGTTGTCAGCAAAGTTGAATACAGCGAGAAATATCATCAGATCAGAATTACATGGTCGCCTGTTGAGGGTGCTTCAAATTACGGCATAGCAGTATATCTTGCAGGAAAATGGAGGGTACAGACTCAGAACATCCCTGCTTCTGCTACAAGCTATACAACGCCTAAGAATCTAACTCCCGGAAAGAGCTACAAGGTAGCTGTTGCAGCTAAGGCAGGCAGTGTATGGACTGCAAATGAAGCTATCAGGCACGCTTTGACAGTCACCGTTAAGTAACCGGCATATCAGCATACCTCAAAGTTTTCAATACTATACTATTATAAAAGATCTAATCAGAATAGGTATCGCTTTCTTTTCTTCATAGGCGATTCCTTCTCTCAAACAATACTCTCCGACAAATATCCATCTGTCGGAGAGTATTGTTTTTATTGTAGTAAACGACATACTATATTATCGAACTAATAAAGAACAGTACACCCCCGAACGCTTTTGAAACCGCACGGCTGTATGTTTTTTTAGCGTTGATTGATTTTTATGGTTATCCCCTTAACACACCACAAGTAAGATCACTGCACCAAAGCAGCCAAAAGCCTTAAATACGCACTGTTTCCCAGCTTACGATGGTTGA
>NZ_FOKQ01000099.1 GCF_900112155.1 Hominimerdicola alba
CTTGAAACCATACTTGATGAAGAGAATTCTACTGTCAGCATAAATACTACTCATTTCAGCAAGTATATGCTTGTAGATAAAAAAGAATGGTTTGAAGCTTGGAAAATGGCCTCCTTGTATGTTGAGGATTGGTATGATCCGCTTGCAACTGCTATATGCTTTGACTGCTCAGGAAGTATGAGCGGTAATGACAGAAACGGTTATAGAAAACTTGCAATTGATAATTACATCGATTCTATGACTATGAAAGACAAAACTGCACTTATTAGTTTTGAAAGCAAAGCAACGCTTGTAAGCGGCTTCTTAGGTGTAGATGACAAAGAAAAATTAAAAAGAAAAGTAGAACCATATAATGGTGGTGGTACTAATGTGCGTGCAGCACTTGAAGAGGCAATAAAGCAACTCAGCACCGTCGAGCATTGGTACACCAGACATATAGTATTACTTTCTGATGGCGATGTTAATTTAAAGATCGACCTTAGCAAGAATGTCGTTGATGATCTGATAAAACAGGCTGCTGAAAAAAACATTAAGATACATACGATAGGTCTTGGTTCAGATGCAGATAATCAGAAGCTGAAAGATTGTGCATCCTACACCGGCGGACACTCTTTTGTAGCTGCAACAGCAGAAGAACTGGATGCAATCTATAAGGATCTTTCAAAGAAAAACCATTTTGATCTGAAAACACTTCCTGATAAAGATGAAGATGGACTTCCTGATGAGTTTGAGGTTTCTGGACTGGTTATTTCTAACGCACAGATCTTCTATACTGATCCTGAAATTAAGGATTGTGATGGAGACGGCCTTTTAGATGGACAGGAAATATCTATTGATAATATAAGATCAAAAGTTGTAGAAGTATATGATGATTATAGTGGCAAGACCACTTATTCATCAGTTTATTTCACTTATAATTCGGATCCTTGTGATGAGGATACGGATAAAGATGGATTGATGGATGATAAGGATGCTAAGCCGCGAAAAAAATTTAACAAGAACTTTCAGGTAATTGAAGACTATAATATGGATTGTATGGATTTATTTTCATCTAAATATATAAATAAATACAAAAAATATCATGATTCGAACTATAATCAGGGTAGCTTTTCTGACATATCAGAGGAACTTGAATATGAAGCAATCTGGGCAAAGGTGGCTTTGATGGCAACGGGTGGCGCTACGCCTTTTTCTTCTCTGCTTAATGGAGCTTCCTGTAACCAAACAAATCAAGGGGTTGCAAAAAAGAACACCTCAGTGTAGAATGTAAATACTGACGATGCGAAAGTTAGTAAT
>NZ_FOKQ01000036.1 GCF_900112155.1 Hominimerdicola alba
ACTACGCCATACATCAAGAGCCTACCTATCCACAATTCACTCCGCGCTAGGCTGCTCTACATAATGAACCCCGAAAAAACGTCAGAGCGAACGCTCGTTACCGGGCTGAACCTCGAAACGGACGTTGACACTGCTATGCAGCAGCTCGCCATGACCTACGAAAGATACTCGCGCAAAAAGTTTAACGCCAAGCCGCCTACCAAAGGTGATAAGCCCGTAAAAGCGTTTCACCTGATTCAGTCATTTGCGCATTGTGAGTGTTCAGCTGAGGAAGCTCATGCTATAGGTATCGAGTGGGTGCGCAAGGCTTTCGGTGATGACTTTCAAGCTATGGTCTGCACCCACACAGACAAAGACCATATTCATAACCATGTGTTACTATGCCCTTACAGCCTTTCGGGCAAAAAGTTCAACAGCAAGTGGAAAACACTCTGGGATATCCGTCATGCTTCGGACGGCATCTGCCGGGAGCATGGTATCGGTATTATGGAACAGCTTAGAGCTCGCCCCGACCACGAATCGAACTCAATGTCGTATGGAGAATGGCTGCACCGAAGGCTGGGGGATTCTTGGAAAGAACGTATAAGAGTCCGCATTGATATGTTGGTGGAGTCGGTGTCTTCGCTCGATGAACTCTTATCAACTCTTGAGAGGCAAGGTTATACTATAAAGCGTGGCAAGTTCATCTCTGTCAAAGCACCTGATCAAGGCAGAGCCGTCCGCTTGAAAACTCTCGGGGCAAGATATGAGGAATCAAGGCTTGCAAGGCGAATTGAAAAGAGTATCACAAACCGACAGCCGCCCAAGTCAATCGATGAGATAATTGATGACGTGATTCAGGATTACAGCTATCGGACGCGCAAGCTGAAATTCGCTAAAGGGGTGCAGGACGATTTGGAGAATCTTAGTCACCAACTGAATATTATCAACTCCGAGAAAATCAACTCTATTGGTGAAGTCGACGATAAGCTGTCCACAGTTCGGAAGAAGGTATCGGAGATAGAAAATAGTATCAAGGCTGGCGAGGTCGAGCCATTCCAGATCGAACACTACTCGGAACTGCTCTCGCAGCTTCGGCAGCAGGAACGCGACTACAAGAGCATTTGGATACCTTCAATGAATTGTCATCTGGTGATTACATCTCGCGTATGGTCAGCGAGGTCAAGGCGAGAATGACGGAACAGGAGAAAGAAAAGCTGCGGCATTTGCAGGAGCAAAAGTATGAGATCTATTTGCCGAACGATGACAACTACGCTGCCCTTGCTGAATTAAAGCGACCGCCGACCATTGATAATTACACGAAGTCTTACAGCTGAAGCTGGTTCAATACCGAGGGCGAGAATGTTGTTCAAAAACTGGAGAGCATATGCAACACCAACAAGAATATCGCTGTCGGTATGATAATCAAAGTTGGTGGGACTGCATACTTTGTGGACACTATAGGATTCAAGCAGATCATTGGTTTTGAGAAGTCTGCGGTGAAGAAGAAATCGGAGCCTAAGAGAACTAAACCACGCAGATAATGGCTATATAACAAACTGAAACTTGGAGGGAACATTTTTCACGAAAAGCTGGCGAGGATTTTTGCACAGTCAGCAAAGCTGACTGTTTGCGGAGTCCATCATTCACCAAGGCACAAACTAAAATGCGAAGCGAACTATAAAAGAAAAGCAAACTACCCTCTCTGTCCAAAAGGCGCGGCAATAAAAAAATTCAGAGCGTGGACATCAAATTTCGCATATGCTCTTTCTATGTCCGTAATTATTGCCACACCCATCATTGTTCAGCGATAGCCACAGCCAACGAAGTCGCTGTTATCGGATTTCTCGACAAGAGGAACGATGGGCGAAAACCAACAATCTACCGAAAACAGCAAATTTCCGGATATCCCAACGCAATACCAATATACCCAAGCAACCAAATTACAAACTATATTTTTTCACCCCCACAAAGCAGAAAAACCGAGGCAAAGCCTCGGTCTTCCTGTAGGGTAAAAATGAAGGATATTTTTCGCATCAATTGCTTGCACACGATCAATGCGTTATATCGGGAAAGCTTAATTATTCAGCTGCAGCCTCTTCTGTTGCAGCTGCTGCGCCTGTATCAATGTTATCGTTAGCTTCCTTCAGCAGGTAGTCAACGGTAGCCTTGTTCTCCTCAACGTTCTGAGTCCATGTAGTAGCGCCGCCGCCTGTAACAACAGTAGCCTGTCTAACGTTCTGCATTGTGTTCTTCAGCTCTTCGGAAACGCCTTCCTGGAAGTCATACAGAGGATGATCATTACAGAGTCTGATAACCTCTTCTCTCATCTTGATCATCTCATCGTTCCACTTGTAGTCGTTCTTAAGCTGATTTACGCCGATCTCGTTAGCCTTTGTAAGTGTAGCCATACGGCAGTTCATGTATGCTGCAAAGCCCTCAGGGTTAGGAGCATTCTTACAGAGCAGATAACCGTCAACTCTGGAAGTTACGTAGTAAGTATCGCCATCGTCCAGTCTGGGCATAGGTACGAACATGATCTCGCCTGCTTCAACATCACCGAATGCGGTAACGTCCTTAGGCGCACCCTCGATACCCCACAGACCGCAGGGATAGAACAGGGTCTGGTAAGAACCAACGCCGAGACCTGTTGTGCCGTCGCCTCTGATAGACCAGTTGTTGGAAGCTCTGTCGAAGAATACCTCGTTCTTGCCCAGGTTGTACATCAGTTCCTGAACCTTAGCTACCTTAGGATTATCCATATTGTTAACAAGAGTACCATTTTCAAGGCTGATAAGAGGTACACCGCAGGTATCGTTCAGAGCAGCTGCATACCACCAGCCGTCCAGACCTACCTTCTCGTTATCCTGATCAGTGAATTCTGTACACATCTCGGTGAACTTGGACCATGTCCACTCATCGTTCCAGTACAGCTCAGCGGGATCGTCAAGACCGTTATCTTCAATAGTCTTTGTATTATAGATGCAGACATACTGAGGATAAGACTGTATACCTGCTACATAGTGATCGCCCTTGAATACGAATGCATCGCAGGTAGCCTTTGCAGGTGCCCACAGATCGCTGTTCAGATCTATATACGGATCGATGGGTTCAAACATTCCCTTGATGGCACCCTTTGGGAAACCGTCCATATCCATTGCGGAGAAGAAGTCAGGGGAATCGTTTGACATTACGTATTTAGCCAGATCGGTGTAACGATCGTCCCATGTTGTCTGTACATACTCAAAAGTACCGTCATAGGTATCTCTGAACATCTGAATATCAGGAGGTACTACCTGACCGTCGCCGGGGTTGATATCCCAGTGCGAGAGGAACTTTACGTTCTTGTTAGCAAGTTCGGTCTTATCGAGGTCTGAAGCAGCATCCTGTATAGCCTGCTTGTCCTCTTCTTTCATTTCAATTGTAGAAGCTGACTTCTTGTCGCCTTTGTCCTTATCACCGCTGCCGCATGATGCAAAGCCAACGCATACTGTCAAAGCAAAAAGGCCAGCCAGTAATTTCTTAGTAGTTTTCATAAAAATACCCTCCTTGAAAATAAAGCGTCATAATTTTGTGACGCCTGCCACTCTACTATGCAAGTATTATTTTAACAGTTTGTTCATCCAAAGTCAATTCGCTATTGTAACATTTATTGTTCAACATTTTCGTTAAAATCGCCGAATAACTCGCAAGAATAAAGTAGTTATTTAAACCAAAGTTCCAGTTAAATTTGCTACCCAACCAGCTCAGGAACTCGTATTTACGTTATTATTATATAATTTTAACCTAAGAATTTCTTACCAATAATTGCTAATGGCTGACCGTTTATTGCGGTAATTGTCTGAATTGGTGATAAATTTTATTTATTGTTTGATTTTTTTGGCAAATATTGCACAGATATTTTCTATTTTAGCAAATTATATTATTGACTTTACGATTTAACAATGTTATAATTTTGATAGCATAATACTACTTGTGTCCAATATATGTACAAAACGAACGTCCGCAACGGAGATGATGTTATGATAAACAGCAGAAAAAGCATAGCGATATTCACCTGTCAGGTCACATTGGGCTACCGCAGATTTTTTTGTGAAGCGGTCAATGAAGCTGTGACCGCAATGGGCTACAATGCTGTCTTTTATAATTTCTATGGCGTTGTAGGAAGTAAACATTCCGATTACTCCGATTATGAACATAAACTTGTAGATGTCATACCTTACGACCAGTTCAGCGGTATAATCTTCGATGAAGAGTCCATAACCATAGATGGTCTGGTGGATAAGCTTGTCGCCAGGATCAAAGAAAAAGCCACTTGTCCCGTAGTAAGCGTTTCCAGTTATATGAAAGGCTTTTACAACCTTTGCTTCGATGACGACGCAGGTATCGAACTTATGGCAAGACATCTGTATGAGGATCACGGCTGCCGCAGGATCGGATTCCTATCGGGGCCTATGTGGCACATGGACGGCGTAAAAAGGTATCATGCATTTAAAGCAGCAATGACAAAGCTGGGTCTGCCCGAAGAAGGCGCAGGCATATTTGAAGGTGATTTCTGGTATAACAAAGCCAGAGAAGCTGCCGAGTTCTTCGCAGGCGAGGGTAAAGAACGCCCCGAGGCTATCATATGCGCCAATGACTACAGCGCCATGGCTCTTTGCAAAGAATTTAAAGATATGGGTCTGCGCATACCGGAGGACGTTATCATAACAGGCTTTGACGGCATAGAGGAAGGTCAGGAGCATATCCCGCGGCTGACCACCGTTGACCACAGACGTGACGATATCGCCAAGCAGGCTGTCACACTTATAGATAATATACTCAAGGGTCAGGAATATCCCGAGATCTCCTACGTATCGCCAAATCTTATCTACGGCGATTCCTGCGGCTGCACCAAAGCCGATCCCAAAGTGGAGATCGAAAGGCTCAACGGCTACGCCGACCAGACCAGATCAATGCATTATTATCTTAGCGATATCATCGGCGCTACCCTTAAAATGAATATAGTCGAAAGCATCGGCGAACTTGAAAGGTCATTTGCCGATTATGCTGTTAATTTCGGCGGTTACAGAAGTTTCTGCGTTATGACTTACGTGGATGAGAACGGAAAAACTTCGCTTGAAAAGGGCATGAACACCCCCACCAATAAAGCCTACCCATCTATCCTTGTGGACAGAAAAGGCGACTATGAGGGCGTCGAGCGCAAGGTCATATCCACCGATGATTTCCTGCCAACAGAATCTGCTGACGAACCTAGGATAGTCTATATAACAAGTATGCACTGCGGCGACAGATGCTTTGGCTACTGCTCCATCACCATGACGGGCACCAAAGCTTTCAACGAGTTTTACTATGTCTGGATAGCAACACTTGCAGTGGCTATGGAATCTCTGCTGCGAAGCAATAATATCCGCGAGCTCATATCCAGTCTTGAGTATACCAGCATCAGGGACGGACTTACAGGGCTCTACAACCGCCGTGGTTTTGTACTTCGCTCCACCGAAGCTTCACGTGCAATGAAAAACAACAGCCCCGCCTGTGCCATGGTCATTGATATGGACGGTCTTAAACCAATAAACGACCACTACGGCCATGCCGAAGGCGATATTGCCATAAAGACTCTTGCCGATATCATCAGCAGCGTTTTCAAAGATAAGGCTATCGCAGGCAGAACAGGCGGCGACGAGTTCTACGTTTTCGTCCCCGACTGTACCGAGGATATGGCTCTCGCTTTCAGGGAACAGTTCTATACCGCCATAGCCCGCATCAACAATTCCTCGGATAAGCCCTATATACTCGACGCAAGCTTCGGTGCTTTCACCCACCAGATGACCCCGGACTACAAAGTTGAGGAACTTATCCGCATAGCAGACGAGCGAATGTATGCCGAAAAGCAGAAAAAACGCGCTAACCGTGAATAAGTATCAGTTGATAATATTGAAAGGCAGTACCGCACAATAGTGCAGCACTGCCTTTTTTTCATGACTTATCTTTTTTTGATGGATAATTTATCCCCGCCTTATTCATCAAGCTTCAGTACGCCGTTTGCACGAAGCTGTCTCAGGAAAGTAAATCTCGCGATATCCTTGCATTCGGGCTTTATCATGTAATACATATAGTGTTCAAGCAGATTGAGGGTCTCATAAGTCCTGCCCTCTATCTTGAACTGGCTGAATCCCATGGGAACATATTTGTTCCATATATCGTCAGGTGTCACATGGGTGCTGAGATCCTGTATATCAAAAATAGTCCTGTTAACGCTGGGACATTTTGAGAACTGCTTTGCCTCAGGGTACTTCTGATAAAGGGCATCGGTAGAATATGTGTTCGCAGGGTGCTTTTTTACGTGGTTAGCAAAATCTATCTGCTGTAAGCCGATGAACCTGTAATGCTCGGAACGTCTTTTACAGCCGGGATCACAACAGGCATTTACTAGTATCTCGCACTTATCCTTATCAAGTATCTTTTCAAGTATATCAAATTTATTGTTGAGGTCGTAGTCGATGACAACTATATGATAATCCTTCTCGACCTCAGCATACATAGCCTCAGGGTCAGTTATACGCTTGCAGGTTGAGCTTGTCAGCTTGTATTTCGGATACTGTTTTCTGATATATTCTTCAAGTATGGGAGAAAAAACGATAGCTTCATTCAGACCGTTATTCGCAAGATTCATGACCATATTGCAGAAATCATCGCTGAGGTGCTTTTTCTCGATCATGGGATTGGTAAAAGTAAACCTGAGAGGGATACCTCTGTCGTTAAAAGCCCCGATGACCGTCTTTACATAATCCTTGTCGCAGTAACCGCCGCACATACGTCCGCCGTTCCACAGCGATGGCGGAAAACAGCCGTATACGGAAGCTATCTCCACACCCTCACGGAAGTATTCGGGACATCTTTTCAGCATCTCTGCAAAGATTATATTGAATCTGAAATGGCCGGCAAAATCCGGCAAATGGAATCGTACTCTCATAATAATTTCCTTTCATCTTTCATTTGGGAAATTTACCCGTACTCCGCAACGAAAGGCGTTACGGAATTCTGTTTGAATAACATTATATCATGTTTTATAGCAAATGTAAAGACATAGGTAAACAAATTCACGATACGCCCCTATGCGACCCTATGCCACCGCATCCGATGGCTAACGAGAAGCATACTACGCACCCTAACTATGTACGCAACGAACCGAGCTGTCCGCCCGAGAACACATAAAAAGGGCTGTACAGTAAATGCACAGCCCATATTATCGGTATTATAATTACTCGTCGTCAGTCAGAGAATCCTTGAATTCCTCAGCCTTGTCTGCCAGGTCTTCAACTGCTTCCTCTGCCTTTTCAGCCAGATCCTCAGCAGCCTCGCCAACCTTCTCAGCCAGGTCTACATCATCAACAGGCTCTTCAACCTTGTCAAGATCCTCTTCAGGTGTGGTGTCATCGATGCAGTCATCGAAATCGTCATCAAGATCCTCGTAATCGTAATCCTCAAGCTCCTTGCGCTTCTTATATGCCATAACAGCAGCAGCGCCGCCTGCAACTACGCCGATTGCGAGTAATGCCTTAAAAATATTTCCCATTTTGAACACTCCATTTCTAAAAAATTATCTCTCTAAATCAAAATTCAGATTACTGATATTATACCACACTTTGTTCAAAAAATCAAGCGACGTAAGCTAACAAAAATTATTTTTCGTCATTTTATTCAAATTTTGCAGAGCGTTTTTTACATAGGATATCCGCAATGCGCCCAACAGCCCTAATTATCGGGCTCCGAGCGTTATCGACTCAAGGTCTTCCATACTGCCGCTGAACACGTTCATATCAATGAACTCTTCATCGCCGTCATAACCATCGAACTTCTCACTGTCGCTGTACTGCCAGAAAGTCCACTCATTGTGCAGAGGTCTGAAAAACACGTTGCGCTCCCAGAGCATACAGCCATCAAATGCTTCTTTGTAACGAAAGCGTGTCTTTAATGTCGTATAGATTATGGGCTTTGTGCCGTACTTTTCCTCTATCGCGGAGATCATGGCCTTAATCTCAGGCACAGCTTCCTCTGCAGGCTTCGGAGAATCCGTATATTCCCCGTAAAGCTCCACATCGATAACAGGCGGCAGCATACCCTCGGTCTGACCCGTGCTTTCAAGAGCATTTATGAAATTTTCCGCCTGAGTGCTTCCCGCACTGTCAAAGCTGAAAAAGTGATAAGCTCCCGCAACAAGCCCCGCTTCTCTCGCCCCGGTGAAATTCTCCACGAACATATCGTCAGTCGAGCCGCTGCCCTCTGTCGCCTTTACAAAAACAAAATCCATGTGCTGCGATAGCTCAGCCCAGTCCGTCTGCCCCTGATAGGACGATATATCCGCGCCTTTCAGCCCCTTGGGATGATTTATCTTTATCACCCTGAACCACAGAAGCGCCGCAAACACTGCCATCGCCGCAAAAAGTAAAAACATTACGACAAAAGCGTGCTTTAATTTCTTTGATCTCAAATCCACATTCCTCCATGCTAAATCTTAACGCAACAGTGCTTAGTATAACACGGAAGACCCCATTTGTCAAGCCGCCCTGCTCCTGCGTGAACGCTTTATAAGATGCAGACCTCTGCGTGCTTCTCTCGCCTTTCTCTCTTCTGCCCGCTCATCAAGGACTTTCAGCCTTTCCGCAGCCGACTTTCTCTTATCGTCGATGCGTGCCAGCTCAGCAGCCACAAGAGCGCACAATACCATCATACATATCACAAAAGTCCGTGCAGGCGAGACAGTTGCTGCCCATACCAGTCCCGATGCTCCCACCAGACCTTTTATCACTCCCTTATACCAGCCCTCGCCCGAGGAATATTCGTTGATGACCAAAACTATCAGTGTGCCTACAAGTACCATTTTTTCTAACTTCCTTTCCACGCCCTTTTCCCTTTGGCGTGAACTTATTATAGCACATAGTTTTTCATTTGTGGTAACTTTTTTTGTACAGATGAAATTTTGACACGATTTTTGTATACTAGGGAGTTTTTTAGTACACATAAAAAAGCACAGCCGAAGCCGTGCTTTCTTTTATCTTATCAGATGATCGTCAGATATTCCCGGTAAGGCTCATAACTACCGCGATAGCCGCAAGGGGAGCAGTCTCACAACGCATGATCCTTGGACCCATGCCGATGACCTTAGCGCCCTCAGCACGGCATTTCTCTACTTCCGCTTCATCGAATCCGCCCTCACTGCCGATGAATATGCCGATATCACGACAGTCCGCAGATACCGTTTCCGACAGCGGAGCACCGCCCTTTTCGTAGCATATAAGCCCCAGCTCATGCTTACCGAGACGCTTCGCACATTCCTCCGCCGAGATAAGTTCACCCACAGTAGGCACAATGCTGCGCCCGCACTGCTTTGCGGCTTCAAGAGCTATCTTGTTCAGGCGCTCCCTCTTTTTGCGGAAACTTTTCTCATCGGGTCGGGATACACACCGTGAAGTCAAAACAGGCACCACTTCAAACGCACCAAGCTCCACTGCTTTCTGTACAATAAGCTCCAGCTTGTCCGATTTCGGCATCGCCTGATAAAGTGTAACCCTAACCGATGGCTCGCCGCTGCCCTCGCTGACACTCAGCACCGTCAGCCCGCACTGTTCGTCCGATACCGAATCCAGCCTGCAAGTATAGTCCTTGCCTTCACAGCATACAGTCAGCTCGTCCCCAAGACGCATACGCAGACTTCTCCCGATGTGCACAGCGTCCGCACCGTTTATGACCGCGTGCTCTCCGTTTATATCCTCTTTGCTCACAAAAAATCTAGGCATTTTATTCCTCCATCGTGAAATAAGTAAAATTTTTACTATCTTTCATGTTTAACACAAATTGTTTTCACAGTACAAACACATTTTGGCAGTATATTATTAACTGTCGGATGATTCCGACGGCTTATGTTTCGGTATGTTGGCTTTTACCCCAAGCCTGCATATATACATAGTTGGCAGATCAATCTGCCGACTTCTCCCCTATAATTTTTTTATTTGTTTTCACCCGCAAAATTTGTGGGTGTTTTTTCTTTGCCTTTAAGGCTTGCCGATGTACGCAACGGTACTGTTTTCTATCACGATCTCTCCTCCGCAGGCATATTTATCAAATATATGCTCCATGTCACGAATATACTCGTTATACCTCTCATCACCCTGCTTCAGCGAATAAGAACCCGACAAGCACCTCGCAGTATATCTCTCCTTGTCATAAAAAAGCGGATGTGCAAAGGATATACGTTCATAGTTACCGCTAAAGAAACTGACGATGCTCTCATCGTCTTTTTTTATTCCCCCGCCGAAGCCTCTGAACTCGGGACAGTAGGCTTTGAACAGATCATATAGTTCTCTGTTGATCGCGGCGCTCATATCCCTGATATTCCATACCAGCACAGCTATACCGCCTGTTTTGAGTATCCTTCTGCATTCAGCCCTGAACCTGTCTGTATCGAACCAGTGGAAAGCCTGCGCCGATGTCACAAAGTCTACCGATCCTGAACCCAGCGATGTATTCTCCGAATCACCATTCACGCTGTGGTATCCCGCAAATACTCTCAGCTCGTCTTTCGCAGCAAGCCTCATATCATCGTTGGGTTCAACGCAGTATACCTCGCTGTCTCTCTCCAGCAAAAGCCGAGCGAATTTCCCTGTGCCCGAACCAACATCAGCTATCACCGAGTTCTTTGAAAAGCCGTATCTGTCATACAGCCTGTCTATCAGTTCTGAGGGATAACTCGGTCTGCCTGCTGTATAGTCCTTTGCTCGTCCGTCAAACTTCTTTGAAGTATCCATTTCAGCCTTCCCTTTGATCTTTCGGCAAACAGATAAGCTCCGTCTCCCAGGCGGGATAGTAGCTCTCCTGCCGCATAAAAAACGAATATCCGCCGTAAATCTCACTCACCGCCAGGGGGATGTCGATGTAATCATAGCACCGATGATACAGCGCACAGCACAGCTTCGGGTGATATTTCATGATAGTATTCTCCGAGCCTTTCAGCGCAGGGATATCCGCACCCTCAACATCATACTTTATGTAGGTACACTCCCGACCGCCAAGCACACTGTCAAGGCTTCTCGCGGCGATAAGTCCCCTGCCGTCACCGTCAAGCCGAGCCTGTCTGCCTGCACCGCCGTCGAATCCCATCACCGTATCATGGGACCATGCAGCCGCATTTATAAACTCTATATCATCTATATCAGTACAATTTCTTACACACTTCTGAAAATTGCGCTTCTCGGGTTCGAGGGCGTATATTTTTTTGCACCCGCCTGTCGCATTGACAGTCTGCAAAACAGTATCGCCGTTGTATGCCCCGAGGTCGCAGTATATCTCGCCTTTTTTCAGCCCCAGAAGCGGCGAAGGCTTAGTGCCGTCAGTGAATATCTCTTTCAGATACTCCAGCCTGCCGGTTATCTTGCTTGCCGTCAGCCCCGTAAATACTTTTCTCGACTGCTCGTCCGCCAGCATACGGTAAACCTTTTTCGCCCGTGAAATATCCTTAAAAAACTCCGTCTTGTCAAAAGCCCTGTCCCCTGCCACGGGAACATCGGGAGCATACAGCGGGTGCTTTGCGCCGATTTCATCTATCCGCGCCATTATCTCAGGCAGAGAAGTACCGAAAGCCAGCAGTACCACAAACTCCCCGACTTCCTCTTCCACCTGCGAGAGCCGCTTCACTTCATATCCGCAGAAGCTCTGCCCCCTGACAAAATCGTCACTTGCGAACACACCATCCGCCCTGATGCCCCTGTCAGCGCACCATTTCAGAACCTTTTCGCCGCCGTTGCCCATACCGTAGATATACACAGGCAGACCGCTCCGCTTTATCTGTGCAGCACATTCGGGCAGTGCCGCAAGCTCCGCAAAGTCCATTTTCACACCTCACATAAAAAATGAATAATGAATAATCGCTGTCGCCTGTTATTCATTATTCACTATCCATTATTCATTTTTATCCGAGCAGCCTTATTCGTCGCCGTCCTCGGGAATGCCGTTCTGGTCAAATCCGCCGTAGAGTTCTCTGCCCCTTGTGCGGTACCTGTCGCGGTTCATATCTATATACTGGTCGAGAAGCTTCATTACCTCCCGAGGCTTTTTAACAGACTTTATCTCCTTGACGGGAGTATCCACATCACGCACATTCATAACGATAGTGCCGCAGCCTACCATTCTGTCGCCCATAGTTAGCACCAGCTTTTTATCCAGTACCCTGTAAAGCTCCAGCTCGTCCTCCTGAACGCTGAAAATTCCCGTTCTGGTGATGAACTTGCTATCTGTCAGATAATATCTGGTAAACGACCAGGGAAGCCCGAGAAATGTACGCTTCTTATCTGTCCATACATAATCAAAAACGTCTTTTTTCATAAGGACACACCTCATTCCTTAACATTATATTTACAATATACCATATTTACATACTTTTGTCAATATTAAAACGCTGCTATCCACGGGCAACCTCATCATCATATATCACCCATCTGACAGCGTCAGGTGCAACATCGGAAAGATACTGCCCCGGAACAGTGCAGGTCAGCTGCCACTTGGATACTATATCTTTATTATCGCTGTATTTCCTCTTCATGTATATCGTCAGCTCTCTGTCGGATTCAACTGCATGAAGAAATTCATACTCCGCTGCTCCTCCCGAACGGTCGCCGTACAGAAATACCACGTTGGTATTGAATCCGCCATTGTCTTCAAAAGCCTTCATATCTTTCATGACGTTCTCAAGCCCCAAAATCTCATGATATTTATCACAATAGTTCACAAACTCAGTATACGATGAAAAATACCTCTGATAAGGAAAGGTGATCGCCGCCGTTGAGGATACCCTGTAATTAGTGCAGGTGACGGGGATATCATGATATCCTTCGTTATTCGAAGCGGGAACTGTATTCAGCAGGATATCGCTGAGATAGTATTCCATCTCACGGTTGGTATCATTATATATACAACATACCTCCACAGGGCTGACGACCCTGCTTGTCTCTACAACTTCGTCGCCGTCCTTCTGTTTAACACTTATTAGCGCCGTGCTGCCCGTACCGCTCTCGGATATCAGCATGACAGAATCCTCACTGCACACCGTTACCTCAGCTTTCTCTGAAGAATTTACATTTATCAGAAAATCCTTCCACTTAACGCTGTCGGTACTGCCCTTCATCACGCAGCCGTTTTCCTCTGCGATCTCGGAGGTTATCTCTCCTCCGTCCCAGCTGTAATACAGACCATCTCCCTCATTGTTCCTTCTGCTGAACGAATGATCCGCTTCATCTGAGGATACATCGGAGAAATCGAAAAAAGCGCAGCCGCCAAACAGAAGTACAGCCATAAGCACCGCCGTCAGCGATAAACTTCTGAATTTCATGCGCACCCCTCCCCGAATATTCATAGTAAACCACACAGTTTATATGCCGCTTACTATACATACTCTTTAAATTATATCACACTTACATTCCTTTGTTAATACGTGAATTTTATCAAATCTACCCGGCTCATTTTGGTCATTCTGACTTGCAAAAATATTTCTGAAAAATCCGAAATAATTTTTTTCAAAAAACTATTGACAAATCGAAAAAAATATGCTAAAATAATTAAGTCGCTAAGAGATGCGACGCTCTGGACAGGTGTCCGAGTGGTTTAAGGAGCCGGTCTTGAAAACCGGTGATACGGCAACGTACCGTGGGTTCGAATCCCACCCTGTCCGCCACTTATTTTTTCAAGGCATAGCGCCTATATACTTTTGCGGATTTACCCAAGTGGTGAAGGGGCTCCCCTGCTAAGGGAGTAGGTCTCGAAAGGGGCGCGAGAGTTCAAATCTCTCAATCCGCGTACAAGCTATATTCCGAAAAGCCCCGAAAAATCGGGGTTTTTTCTTTTATATTCCCGATCTTGCAGCACCTTGTGTGACAGCTTTTCTGTAAGATTTGGCACCATTTTGCCTGTTTTAGCGGTATTCTGCAATCAAAGATCACACAAAAATCACACGCGGATTTTTTTAAGAGTGACTTGGTGTGTGACTGATTTTTGGATTGATCTTGGCTTAAAAGTCGGATCTGGCTTGAAAGTTGAATATTGGCTTAAAACCGGTTAGAGAGGTGGTTTTCTGTATTGCCTATTTCAAGCCGGTCACACAGAATCACACAAATCATTCGTGCAAAGTCACACAAGATCACACGCCCGAAATACTGTTTTACTGTTATTTTACGTCAGCAGAGATCTGCCCGTGTCAAGCGCTCCCGAGAAGAAATCATCTATCTGCTTCTGATATTTTTCCTCCTCAGAGGACAGCGTCTGAACATAGTGCCTGTACATAGTTGTCGGATTGCTCCAGCCGCCTAAATGCTGAACGTAATCGTCAGGTATCTGCAGCGATTTAAGTGTAGTCGCAAATACCGCACGCAGATCGTGGAACTTCATTTCATAACCCTGGGCAGCCATCAGCCTGCGGAATCCTTTGTACAAACAATTGTAGCCAAGTGGTACTATAGGATCGGTATCGCTGCTGTAAGGCTGTACCATTATCATTTCATACAGTTCCTTCGGAAGACTGACCGTTCGCGTGCTGCCTTCGGTCTTGTTGAAATCATTATGGTGATCCTCTCCGTCAGAATAAACTACCGATCTCTGGATACTGAGCCACTTTCCGTCCTTTGAGATATCACCGTACTGTAACCCTCTGATCTCGCTGATACGAAGCGAGAGCCACATCGCCAGCAGACATGCAAGCTCATACTTCGTTCCCTTGATAGTACGAATTATTATCTCGGGCGGAGGAAGGAGCTTTTTCTTTTGCCTGCTTTTCGTGAAAGTTACACGCTTCTTGAAATTGGTCTCGATCCCTTGAAAAGAAAGTGCCGCCTGCAAAAGGCTCACTGCCTCAGATATGGATTTTCCCGAAAGTCTCGCCGCATCTACATTGACAGCCAGCTGTACATCGGGTACACTGAGCTCGGTTATCTTCTTGTCCATAATAGCCTGAAGCCTTGTCTCGCTTATCATCTTATAAGTCCGTATCGTTATGGGTGAAACAGTATTGGTACGCGATTCTATGTACTGATTGATGGCGCCTGCCACTGTCATCCTATAAACTGCCTGACCTACACCGTACCTTGTTATGTAATCCATAGCCATCTTTTCTGAAGCAAATGCGGTATCAGCCGTAAAGCTTTTGGTTATTCTTTTGCCATTGGCATCCTTGCCAACAATTACCTGTGTCCTGAATCTTCCCGATGGAAGCTTTTGTGCTTTCATAAATTACCATCCTTTCTGCATCGGGAGAACAGAATGTTGTTTGTCCTGATGCAATTATAACACGTATCCCTCACTCTTTCAAGCTAATTTCTTTCCGAAAGTATGTTCTTTTCGTTACTTTTTCCTGCTTTTCAGAAATTTACCAGCACATCTATGGTCAGACCCGTTGATGTCATGAAGTTCTCCAGTCGTTCCAGTGAAAGATGACCCGCATCGCTGTCATACTCGCGTAGTGTCCTCACAGACAGCATAAGATAGCGTGCCAGTGTCTCATCGTCAACATCATTGATCTTCTGCCAGCACCTTATCTTGCACCATATCCTGCGGTGAAGCGGTATCTTGTTTCCTTTGTTTCTCAATCAGCATTCCTCCGGTTCTATTATTAATATAGTATATCTTTCATATTGATCTATACTTATTTTTACATTGCGATCACTCCCCTTTTCCAGATAAAATCTCTCTGCTATACGCCCCATCGGTATGCCATCTGTGCATAAACCCACGCGACAATTGTTATCACATGATAATTAATTAAAAATATTCCTCTATTAACTGAAATTATACCTGAATTCCATTGATTTTTATTACAAATTGATGTATAATTTATCTATAGTAAATATTATGTGTAACCCACACATAATAACAATTAATTTATCGGGTAATTATTTTAATTATACACTTATTTTCGTGACTTGCAGACACAATCGGTAATTTGAGGCGGAGGGATAGTTATGGCAAAGAAATTTTTAACAGGACTTATAGCTTTTGTTTTATTGTTCGGCGGGACAACACTCCCTCAGGGTAAATCTGTAATGGCTCCTGCAGTGACTGCAAATGCAGCAAATACCGAGGACGGAAATTTCCAGTATAGTTACACAGACACCTCCATGAGCGGTATGGAGATACAGAAATATCTGGGCAGTGATACAAAGGTTGTCATCCCCTCGGAGATCGATGGCAAGCCCGTTGTGAGCATCAAAAGATATGCTTTTTCGGATAATACCAAAATAACAAGCGTCACCATACCCGACACTGTAACTACCATAGGCTGGCAAGCCTTTGAGAACTGTACAAGCCTCACTGAAATAAACGGCGCAGACGGTCTGCAGGTGCTGGGCAGCTATGCTTTCAAAAATACAGGTCTTAAAAAGCTGAATCTGCCTAACAGTATCACCGAGGTGGGATACCAGGCTTTTGCTAACTGTACAGACCTTGAAACCATCAGTATCCCGTCTTCCCTCACCGATATCCGCGGAAAGGCTTTTGAGAATACAAAGTGGCTAAGGAACAAGCAGAGGCAGAACAGCGTAGTTACCGTGAACGGGATAGTCATCGACGGTACGGACTGCAGCGGAAATATCACCATACCTAACGGTGTTGTTGGCATCGGTGACAGTGCCTTTACATTAAACAAAAAAGTCACAGGCGTAAGCTTCCCCACAAGCCTTAAGACCATAGGCTCCTTTGCTTTCGGCTGCTGTGAAAACATAAAGAACCTGAATATCCCAAGCAGTGTTACGACCATAGAATACGACGCTTTCAAGAGCTGTTTCGGACTTGAAAACGTAACTATCCCAAAAAGCGTAACTTCTATCGGCGGTGAAGCTTTCCTGGGTACTCAGTGGCTCACAAATCTGCGGGCGAAAGATCCTGTGGTGGTAGTAAACAATATGGTCATTGACGGCAGAAACTGTTCAGGCAGAGTAGTTATACCCAATGGCGTGAAAACCATATGCCAAAAAGCATTCTATGAAAACGACAGGATAACAGACATCACTTTCCCCAGCAGTTTAAAAGAGATAGGCAGTGAAGCATTCTACTACTGCACAGCTATAAAAGATATCGTACTCCCCGACGGTGTTACCACCATAGGTCAGGGCGCTTTCAACAACAACCAGAGCCTTAAATATGTCGATATTCCCGACAGTGTTACCGAAATGGGTATGCAGGCTTTCATAGAATGTAAAGCTCTTCCCGAAGTGACCATACCCGGCAGCCTTGAGGAAATACCCATTGAAGCATTCAGAGGTTGTACAAGCCTTAAAGTACTGAATGTAGAAAACGGTGTTAAGTCCATAAGCCACTATGCATTTGAAGGCTGCACCGCACTCAACGAGCTGTATATCGCAGGAAGTGTCAATGTAATAGGCGGATACACATTCAAGGATTGCGTAAGCTTAATCGAGATATCCTTCAGCGAAGGACTGCAAACAATATCACCGTATGCTTTCCAGAACTGCAATAATATCAGAACAATTACTCTCCCCGAAAGCGTTACCGCTGTCACGACTACATCTTTCAACTTTAAAACAGAGGGTTTTAAGATCAGAGGCTATGAGGGTTCTTTTGCACAAAAACTGGCAAAACGCATGGAAGTCGAGTTTGAAGTCATCGATAAGACCGAGATACCCGACGAACCTGACATTCCCGATGATACCACCACTGAAAGCGAGAGTGAAACTCCCGAAGAGCCTAAAAAAGGCGATATTTCAGAAGACGGCGTAATAAACGTATCCGATATCACTAAGATGGCGGCACATATCAAAGGCAAAAAAATGCTTAAAAACCCTGCCAGAGCTGATCTGAACGGAGACGGCAAGGTCAACGTTACCGACCTTTCAAAGCTGGCTGCCCACGTAAAAGGCAAAAAGCTGCTGTTCTGAAAAAACAGCCACAGCAATATCAGTATTGCTGAAAAACCATGGGTGTAAAAATGATCAAATATATTCTCCCTGAATTTCCCCTGCATCTTTGCGGGGGTTTTTCTTGTTTAATTAAGAGCCGCAGTTCTGCCGCTCAATGGCGTTCGCACTTATGTTCTCTCCGCAAGATATATAATACCAGAAAATTTGTTCGATGTCAATAGATGTGAGATATACTCTCTACCTCACTTCATCTCACTTCTATTTTTATAAAAAATCTCGAAAAACGAAGAAAATTAAAGATAAATGCAAAATCCTCAGGAATTTGACTTAAAATACTTGTCAAGCGCAGAATACCCGTACATATGTTTGTGCATTTTGCCATACAGACTTTTGATCGATCCACTTGAAACTCAGAGGGATTTCGGATATAATAGTAGTTGTAAAATAAAAATACGCCGTCACATCTTCTGTAAAGGCGTATACTATTATAAAGGAGAACACAAATGCTTGGTTTCACAGCCTATTTTTACAAGACCCACTCCATGATAGAGGGCGCAGGGCAGTTCAAGACCAATGAGATACTTCTGGCATATCTTGAATATGACTTTCCCGACCTGCGCGAACTTCTGGACAAGTGCAAAAGCTTTGAGCGCAGGCTCCATTATCCTGAGCTGGGAGATGAGAACATCGAGTTCGATGACCTGATACAGAAAGCATTTATTTTCTACGACAAGCTCGATGCAATGATCGAAAAACTTCCGCCCTACAACAAGCTGCAAGTCAAACGCAACAGGCTGTACAGCATAATGAACGATCACAAAGAACTTTTCCGAAATGACCTTGAAAACCACGGAGAAAACTACTGGCCGCCAGAATTCTACGACCATTTCTACACTCCGGATTTTTACGACGACCTGGATGCGGATATGTACGACAGCGCCCTCAGGCTAAACCGCCAACTCGCCGCACTAACAAAGGAATACCGCATATTTATTGAGGATTGTATCCGCGTGAAAGAGATATATGCCGCATTCCTTGAAAAGCTCCACGCAGGCAAGGAGTACCTAGATGCTAAAGAGACCGCGGACATCTACCGATTTTTTCTGTCCGAACAAGAGAATCGTCTGAACATCTACGCAAGACTGGAGCCATCAGGAACCATGTCCGAGACTTTTGTCCCCCTGAATCCGGAGGGCGATTTCGTAATGTACGAGAGGTACAAATTCAGCACTATCGGCGGATTTCTCTACATCGACCTGTTCAAGGGTCTGCAAAACCACTACCTGCCACGCAAGTGCGGACTATGCGGAAGATACTTCCTGCTTGAAGCAACAGCCTACTCCCCTTTCTGCACCCGCCCCGTCAAAGGCAAACGCGGAAAGACCTGCCGTGACCTGGGACACAGCAAGACCTACGCCGACAAAGTCAACAGCGACCCGATACTGCTGACCTATACCAAAGCCTACAAACAGCACTACGCCCGCTATCTCAAAAAGAGAATGACTCAGGCAGAGTTCCGTGAATGGGCTGACTATGCGCTGGTGTTAAGACAAAAGGCTTATGATAAGGAACTCGGTTTTGAGGAATATGAGGAAAAGATCAGAGCCTGATCTTATGAAAATAAAAAAACATGAGGTGCTATTTATGTTCGATTTTGTAAGAAAACTTAACGAAGAATGTGACGTTCCCCTACCCCAAAAAGGAGATCAGGATTGGGAATTCTGTGCGGGAGACTATACCCGAACCGAGTATTATATCAAATTCTATAAAAAATACTCCGATGAAATGGAGTCAGGTGATTTTTCAGATAAGGAACAATTAAGCGATATGATAATCCAAGGAATTGAAGACCTGTTGACGTATACCGATGATACAGAATATGCTGATAAACTATGGAATGAATTTCGGCAGATACTAATAAACGACGAGCTTTACCGCAATATCGTGTACTGGTCTTGTATCGGTCACCCCCTTGAAAACTGCTGGAAGATCACATCAAGAATGAGAGATCTGCTCAGAGAACTGATATAGATCAGATATGTTCTGATAAATCAGTCTTGACAGGCTATGCCAAAAGATGTATAATACAGTAAAGCGAAGGTGCTGTTTATCTCAACAGCACCTTTATTTTTTTCGGAGGTATTGTTATGAAGAAAATTCCGATCATTGGCATTATACCGTTAATAGATTATTCCAAAGACAGCTACTGGATGGTACCAGGATATGTGAATGGTCTGAAACAGGCGGGTGCATTGCCGGTTATTCTCCCGACCATAAAAACTGATACCGAGGCAGAAATGCTCGCTGATATGTGTGACGGATTTCTGTTCACCGGTGGGCAGGACGTTGACCCTGCAATCTATAGCGAGAAAAAATCAGAACTTTGCGGTGAGTGTTGCCCCGAACGAGATGTTATGGAGAAACTTCTGCTGGAAACGAGTATGAAAAGAAATAAACCGATCCTCGGCATATGCAGAGGTATCCAATTCATAAATGCTGTTTTAGGCGGTACACTGTGGCAGGATATCCCGAAACAGTTTTCCGATAAGCTAACACATTGCCAAAAGCCACCGTATGATATTCCTGTTCATGATGTTTCGATACTTAATGATACACCTTTATACGAACTGCTGAAAAAGGAATGTATCTCCGTGAACAGTTATCATCACCAGGGAGTTCGTGAATTATCGCCTAAGCTGAAATGTATGGCGAGATCGCCTGACGGGCTTATTGAGGCAGTATATTCTCCCGAGTATAAATTCTTGTGGGCAGTTCAATGGCATCCGGAGTTTTCTTATGAGAAAGACGAAAACAGCCTGCTCATATTCAAAGAATTTGTAAGCTGCTGTTCAGCGTAAACAAAAAGGACGGCACAAACCGTCCTTTCGTTATTTCTGTATCTCAATAACAAACCTTCCCTCTGAGTTCAGCTTTAGCCGCAAGGTCTTTACGTACCTGGTACAGAAATTCTCCATTTCCTTTTTGGTAGCGGTCACTCTAGTGGCTTCATAGATCTTATGCGTAAGCTCCAGAGGGCTTTCCCCGCAGATTGTCGGGAAATGCTTTTCAAGCTCTGCAAAAAGTACAGCTCGCTTCATGTCCTCAGTGGCAGCGGAACAGAAATCGTCAATTGCACAATAGTAGATACCGTGCTGTGTCAGGGCTGACTGTATCGCAGAACCTATCTTTTCATATTCGTACATCACTAGAAATTGTGCATCGGGCAGACTTTTGATAAGTCCCCAGAAGTCCGAATCGCTTGATACTATTATAAAAGATGTTATCCCGTCGCGGTAAAAATCCGTGACTACGCTTGCAGTCATCCGCACATCAACAAGGGATTTTCTGTCAGATACTCTTTCTATCTCGATATGTTCGACGGGTATCATGGTGAATTTTGAGAGCCAGTCCCAGCCTGCGGTAGTGTTCGGGTCATCATACAGCGTGATCTTTTCTATCTTTGAAAGTTCGTCCTGATTCAAACCTTTGAGAACACTGTACAGCTTGAATGGGTTGCTGTTCTCACAATCGACAGCAATAGCAGTTTTCTCCGAGCTGTCGATAAATCCGTAAATATTATTTCTTGTTTCATCATCTGCGTCCCGATATTTCGTGTAATCCGTGAAAACATCGCCGTGCATTTCGTAGATAAGTTTCAGAAATTTTCTGTCGGTGTATATGATGTTTCCCACGTCGGCAGGCTTCCAATGGATGTACATCTGAAAGGGATAGTGCTGGATATTCTTCATGTATTTATCAAATTCTTCTTTCAGCACTCCCGCTTTCTGGTATTTCGGGATATAAAACAGATCTCGTATATACTCCCATATTATCCAGTCGTAAAAAAGATGAGAGCATTTATCTATATTTTCGTTTATCAGTCTTGTGAAGTCATGCATATACTTCTCTGAACGGTAATTCGCCTGAATTATAGGTATCCCCCATTTTTCCAGCTGTCTGATATTATCCTTATCGTACCATTCGATAGAAGTAAGATTTTTCAGATCATAGCGCATAGCAGTATCCGTTTTTTTGAAATGCTGCAAAAGTGCAGTACGGAGCTTGCACAAATATCGTATAACGGTAGCATCACGGTCTGCATAAAGCTTGTCGAGAGTAGCCTTGCACTCAGCGAAATTCAGCTCTAAGATATCCTTTCGGACACCTATCAGGTAAGAGATCGTGGTTACTACTTCTTTTGTATCAACGGTCAAGAGCTTACCTCCTATTCATCGTAGATCTTAGGATAATTATTTCTTATAAGTAATATGCTTCCCAATGTTTTCACCTCACATTCATTGTAAAAATTAAACACGCGCTCACATCACATTTTGATTTTTATGATAATAATAAACAGCAGTATTCGTTCCTGAAAATACTGCTGCTTTTCTCTTTTTGATGGATACATTTAAAGTATCGACACATCAGGTGATATGCACCGTGAATGTCGATATGTGTATTTGGATAGATAGTACTAAGTCTTTACAGCAGTGGATTTTTCAGTAGTTTGTCGTTTAAGTTCGTGTTTTATTTCAGCGCCTGAACAGCACTTTTTACCAAACAATAACAGTAACGCCCCATTAATCTTTATGTAATTGTAACACACTGCACTAAAGTTGTCAATAGTTATTATAAATTTCATTTATTTAACAATTGTAATTGCTACCCACGATGTGAAAAAGTTCGCCGCGCGCACGTTCATGGAATGTTAACAAAAATCTGTTATAATTTTCTTCCGATGATGTCTCATTTCCTGCTTCGGATACGACTAACATAGTGAAACGTTTCAAAAAGTGAGGTCATTGTATGACGGATAAAGAACTTATCGAAAAGCTGAAAAGCTCACCCCAAGCGGGGCTTGCGGCTGTGGTCGACAGGTATACGGCTTATGTTATGAAGATAGCTCGTACAAAGTTGAACGGCATTTGCAGCAGTGAGGATATTGAAGAAGCGGTCAGCGATATATTTTTCAAATTCTATCAGACGGGTCAGAGCAGCGGCTTTGATATACGTTCGGTGAGAGCGTACCTTTCCGTGATAGCGGGAAGACACTGCACCGATGTGTTCCGCAAGCATATATCTTCCCCCGATATCCTTCCACTGGAGGATGCGGGAGAGATACCTACGCAGGAGCCATTGTCTGATAACCGTACCACCCTCGCGGCGGCAGTAAAAAAGCTGGGCGAGCCTGATACAAGCATATTTATCCGAAAATACTTCTTCGGTCAGAAAACAAAGGAGATCGCCGAAGAACTTCACTTAAATCCTAAAGCGGTAGACAAGAGAGTATCGAGAGGTCTTGTCAAGCTGAGAAAAATACTAAAGGAGGAAGAGTAATGAAGCGTGAAAATGAAGAGATGAAATTAGATCTTTCCGTGCAGGACGCAGAGCTTTTCGAGGATACCTTTGCGGGATTTGAAGAAAATGCCGAAGTCACCGATGCCGAAAAGAAGCGTGTACTTTCCTCCGTAATGAGAAAGGCAGGATTTGAGATGAACGAGATAATCAACGAAAAACGAAAGAATATAACAGCATCAAAAACGGATGATACAGAAGTACGCAGAGGCAGGATACAGGTAAAACGCGGCGGTATCATTGCAGCCTGCATCGCAGTTCTGACAGTTGGCGCGGTCACAGTGGGTATGCTCCATATGAACAATATCAATGCCGATATACCCGAGCCCGCAGGTCAGCCGACAGTTGAGGGTCAATCAACCGATGCTGATGATACCGACACTTCGGATGATGAGTATACCGACACTATGGATGATAACGCAGAAGAACTCCTTCCCGATCTGGTAGGCAGAAAGCTGACAGATGTACTCACAGAGTACGAAGGAAAGGTTAAAATCGGTGTAACCACCGAATACAACGATGAATACGAAGAGGGCATCATCTACGGACAGTATACTCCCGCAGGCACGCCTTTAAAGGACATCGATACTCTCACAATGATAGTCAGCAAGGGAAAGCAAAAGAGATTTATTCCGGATGTATCAGCATCAGAACGTGAAGTTGCCGAAGAAGAGCTCAAAGCAGCAGGATTCAAACCTGTTGTAAAGGAGATATTCGATGAAGAAGTCCCCGAGGGCTTTCCTATAAAGACCTACCCCGGACCAGGAACTGAGGTTTTATTGGATAGTGAGGTAACGCTGTTTATTTCAAACGGCAAGTCAGGTGAACCCGAAACCGTGACAGTACCCGATGTGGTAGGTATGAAAAAAGACGAGGCAATGCTGCTACTGAAAGAAACAGGTCTTTGTGTAAGGCATAAATATGTCTTGAGCAGTGCCGAAAAGGGTACTGTCGTTGAGCAGTCTGTCGAACCCGATACAACCCTGAACAAGTACGACGATATAATCATCTCTGTTTCTGATGGCGTTACTGAACCTATCAAGTTAACAGTAAGTACGCCGTTGCCCGGAGATCTGCGCGGCTCCTACCGTATTGATCTCTGTGACGGAGACGGAACGGTGAAGTATACAAAATCCATAAATGCAGATACCCTCGGAGATGTAAAAACATTCGACTTTGACCTGGAAGGCATTGGCGCTGAGAAGTTCACAATTATAATTACAAGCGTTGAAACAGACAAGTCGGTAATATATGGCGATTTTGCAGTAGATTTCTCTAACAAAACAGCTGATATGTCAAATACTTTAAATATAGCTGACCTGCTGGCTCTGAATCCCGCAGAATAATATTATCGAACTGAGATAACAAAACGATCGGAAAAGCGCGTAAACGGCACCAAGCTGTTTACGCGCCTTTTCTTGAAAATGACACGGACACGATCAATGAATTTCAGCATTTGACTTAATGTTCGCGGTATGATATAATTGAAATATACCCTTGTAAAATGGAATCAAAAAGGAGTAAAAAAATGAAAACAAAACGAATTCTTTCAGAAGCGCTTGCGGCTATAATGGCATTTGGACTTATAGGCTGCGGCAATGTTGAAAAAAACAGCAGTAACAGCAAAAGCACTGCGGCAGAACCTGCGGAAACAGAAAGCAGTTCTGTTGCCGAAAGTGTTGAAGAACCCGAAGAAAGCAGCATGACGGTGGAAACAGAGAGCAGTTCCGTTGCCGAGACGGAAATAGTTTCCGAAGAAAGCAGTGCAGCAGAGGAAGATAGTTCTCAGCAGGACAGTCAGCCTGATAACAGCGCGGATGTGACCTCAGATGATATAGCATTCTTTGAGCAGTTCTCCGAAAAAGTATATCCCAGCGAATATGATACGGCGGTGGAATTTTTAAAAAGCGTGTTCGGTGAAACAGACAAAGTGACCGAGCTCGGAGAATTCAGGAACGCACTTGATAAGATATACCTGTCAAATCAGTTTGATTACAATGATGGTGTTTCGGTGCTGGGCGAGAAGTTTTCTTATATGAGTGTTGATTATGACTATGATGACAAGACCATATACGCTGTGGGCTTTCACAAAAATCCTGACCTGAACACCACACAGGACAATGACCCCTCGTCTTCTGACTGCAAGGACAGCTATGACAGGCTTTATGCGCAGTTCATAGAAATGTACGGAGAACCTTCCCAAATATTCACGCCTGAGGAATATGGCTTTAACGGAGCGCTCTGGCTTGATACCCCCTGTGGCGAGATATGGCTTGCATGGGGAGATAAGATATTCGGCAGCCGTGAGGCAGACTGTATAATCAGCTTTTCGAGGAATGGATTAAACAGTAACTCCTGATGATCTATCAATAACAAAAAATTGAGGTGCGCCCAGACGGACGTACCTCATTTCTTTTTGATGTGATACTCATTACAGATTATTACTTCTTGGGCGGATTCTCTTCAAGATAGCGGTCAAGTATCTCTGCCGCTGTTTTGACGAACTTCGCGCATGGTCTTACTTTGTAGTATTGCTCGGTGCGTTTTTCGGGAGTTGGCGTACTTGTTACCGCCAGACCTTTCAAAAGGTCACGGCAGAGGATAGTATCATGCTCCTTGCGGAATTCGTCTGCGAGATACTGTATACGCTTGTAATGTTCGGATTTCAGCTTATCATCCAGTTCGGTGCCCTCACCGTAAAGGATACCTGCCACCATGAACATTGCCGAACAGGTGCCGCAGACTTCTCTCATTCTTCCCATACCGCCACCAAAGGACGATGACAGCCTTTTGGCAAGCTCCTCGTCCATACCTGTAACATCGGAAAACGCAGCAAAAACAGCCTGTGCGCAATTACATCCCTGGGTAAAAAGACTGACCGCCTTTTCAGTATGATCGTACTTCATCAGTGACCACCACAGCTGTGAGTTCCGCAGGAATGATCCTCGCCGTGATCATGGTGATGATCGCAGGTGGGATTCTCATTCTGAACCAGTGTATTTGCAAGGAATGAAGCAACCGCATCATCTGCACTACCCATATTGCCGCCGTAAAGAGCGATGCCAGCCTCCTGCATAGCCATCTGCGCTCCCCCGCCGATACCTCCGCATATCAGAACATCTGCCTGAGCATTTTTCAGGAATCCTGCAAGCGCACCATGTCCTGCGCCCATTGTTCCGACTACCTGTTCACTGATGATCTTTCCGTCAGCAACATCATAAAGCTTGAACTGCTCAGTTCTGCCAAAATGCTGGAAAATCTGTCCGTTTTCGTATGTTACTGCTATCCTCATAATAGCGCTTCCTTTCCGTGTGATCTCCTCCGAGACCCTGTTATCAAGAGTATAGTTTCCGCCTGAAATGACGATGCGTCTGCCCTCGACCAGAGCCTGAGCCAGCTTTTTTCGAGCGGTGTCGTATATCGCCGTGACAGTGGTTCTCGCCACGTTCATCTCATTAGCGCACTGTTCCTGAGTCTTTGACTGATAGTCGATAAGACGTATGGTCTCAAACTCGTCCAGCGACATAATCACCGTATCATTTGCCTTATCCTGATCGGGCGCAAAGCTCCAGTAATCGGGATAACAGCAGATACGGCGTGATTTCTGCGGTCTTGGCATATTCGCATCTCCTTTCTGACATATGTCGATTATAACACATTTATCGACTTATGTCAAGAATAATCTTAGCATTATCTGACATTGACGGATCAGGCTTCATTTGGTATAATTTCTTTGTAGGAGTGATACTGTGAATAAGAATCTTGACCTGTTCCTGACCTTTATGAAGATCGGGGCATTTACATTCGGCGGCGGTTATGCCATGATACCGCTGATACAGAAAGAAGTATGTGAAAACAAAAAATGGCTGAACGAAAAGGATATAACGGATATCGTGGCTATCTCCGAATCCACCCCGGGACCTATCGCTATCAATGCCGCAACATTCGTCGGATATAAGACATCGGGCTTTCTTGGAGCGTGTCTGGCTACCCTTGGAGTTGTTCTTCCGTCCTTCCTTATCATATCCCTTATCTCCCTGATACTGACCCGGTTTCAGAGCATCAGAGCAGTAAAATACGCTTTTATGGGCATCAGGGCAGCGGTGCTTGCGCTGATATTAAAAGCCCTGTGGATGATGTTCAGATCGGTGCAGAAGAAAAAGAAAACAATTTCATATGTTATCATGGGACTTTCACTTATCCTGACCGCATTCCTGAGAATAGATGCCGTATTTGTCATCATCGGCTGTGGTTTATTCGGGCTGATATGGTCATTCCTGAACAGAAAGGAGCAGAACAATGGCACTGATTGAGCTGTTTCTCGCCTTTCTGATAATCGGCGCCTTCACCTTTGGCGGCGGTTACGCAATGATCGCCATGATACAGTCAGAAGCTGAACGTCACGGCTGGCTGACGCAGGAAGAACTTGTGGATTTTGTCGCACTGAGCGAAAGCACCCCCGGTCCCCTTGCTGTAAATATGGCGACTTTTGTAGGTATCAGAACAGGCGGGATCCTCGGAGCGATAATCGCTACCCTCGGCATAGTTCTGCCATCCTTTATCATTATACTCATAATCGCAAAGTGTTTTGAAAAGTACAAAAAAAGCAAAGCGGTAGGCGGTATAATGTCTGGCTTGAAGCCTGCTGTTGTAGGTATGATCGGAGCCGCATTCATCTCCGTTGCGAGAACAGTTTTCTTCCCATCGGGTATCAGATTATCAGCATTTTCTTCAGCAAGCTTCTGGCTGTTTCTCGGATTATTTGCCGTTACAACCGTGCTTGCATTCAAAAAAGTTCACCCCATCAAGATCATTCTGCTGTCTGCGGTTATAGGGATAGGCGCAGGGTACAGATTGAACCTATAAAGAAACGGCAAAGCTGTTCGGTACAGAAATTCAGATCTGACTTTATACACGAGGTGGCTTCATTACAGTCACCTTTCTTTTTCTCGTGATCCTCATTCTGCCAATTGACAATCCTCATATAAATATAGTATAATAATATATAAAGCTAAATCTGATACAATAATATTTCTACAAAGGAGTTGATCTGAAGCTGTGTGGATGAATAATGCTCAGGAAAATGCGGAGAGATTTCCGCTGTTCAACAAGATAAAACAGGATCACGATATCAGCGTGTATATAAAAGCACAAAACCAATCGATGCAGGCTATGGGTTATACCGAGCATAGCTTTGCTCACATCGGTGTTGTTGCCGACCGTGTGGGATACATCCTTGAAACATTGGGACTAGACGACCACACGATAGACCTCGCATTAACGGCAGCCTGGATGCATGATCTCGGAAACGTCATAAACCGTGAGGATCACAGTCAGTCGGGCGCTATGATGACCTTTTATCTGCTGGATAAAATGGGTATCCCCGCTGAGGATATAGCTCCTATAATACAGGCGATCGGCAACCACGACGAAGGCAGCGGTGTTCCCGTAAGCAAGATAGCCGCGGCACTTATCCTGGCAGATAAATCCGATGTCAGAAGAAGCCGTGTTCAGGATGATGACAAAAGAAATTATGATATCCATGACAGGGTGAACTATTCTGTAAAGTCTTCCAAGCTGAAGATCAATCAGGATCATACAGCCATCAAGCTGAAGCTCGATATCGATACAAGATACGGCGAAATAGGCGAATATTTTGAGATATTCATGGAGCGTATGCTGCTATGCCGCAAAGCCGCAGGCTTTCTTGATCTTGAATTTCACCTGATAATAAACGAGCAGACATTGATGTAGAATACTGCTCCCACATTTGCGGACTGCTTTGACCCCAAATGCATATGGTCAAGAACAGAAGTGAAAAGTAAATATCACAAAATGACCTCTGCAAAACAGAGGTCATTTTGTGTGTCAGATTATTCAGTCAAAATCAAGATAAACTTCAGCATACTGAGCGTTGTTGAGGAATATCCAGCCGTTATATGTTTTTTTGCCAGTCTTATATGTTACGTAAGCCCAGCCATTGTCTGACAGTTTAGTGGTAGTTACCCATGTTCCGTAAGGAATAGCGGTGATCTTAGCGTAGTTGGTACCTGCACCCTTACGCATATTCAAGCCGCTCTTAGCCTTTATCAGAGTAGGTGAATTGTAACCTTCCCATACCTGATAAGCAGATGCAGTTATAGGCTGTGAAACAACACAAGCTGTACCTGTTGCAGCACCGAACATAAGCAGAGAAACTGCTACACTCAAAACTCTTTTCTTAAAATTAACCATGATAAAACCTCCTATTTCGGGTTACAAGTTATTATATTCCATATTCATGCAGAATGCAAAATATCGAATTAATCGAATAAGCTTTCACCGCTGCGATAAAAAAATAAAAACATGGCTTTTTTCGGGAATTTTTTTTACTGAAGACCTAATGCAGTAAAATGTTTCCCAAACTAAAGCAAACTATCACCCTGATCTGTGACATAAAGCCATAGATCAGGGGACATTTACATTTTCAGCTTATATCTTAAAACTTAAAGGACAACAGGTTCGGTATTGATTATCTTGCAGTTGCCGTTAAGATCCTCATATACTGTCACAAGTGTAAGTGAAGGTATGGGATCTGGAACAACTATCTTGCTTTCACAGAGGATAAGATAATTCTTGCCTGATACTATCTGGCAGCCAAGATAAGCGATAGGCTCATAGTCTACGCCATAGAGATCCTTTGTAGCCTTTTCAAAAGCGTTCTTTGCTTCGGGGTTGCTGTCAAGATCTGTTGCACCGTCATTGGCAATAAATCCGCCGGGTACAGGAGTACCGATGATCTCTTTGATATCTGTGATAACTGCGTTGCCCTGAGTATCTTCGTATACATAAACCAGCTTCATAGTGGGCTTGGGATCAAGTGTAACAGGAGTTATCCTGCAGAGGATGCAGTAATTCTTTCCTGCAACTATCTGTGTGCCAAGCAGTGCGATAGGCTCGTATTTTGCACCAACCATGCCTGCTGTAGCCTTTTCGATGGCTGCGCAAGCCTCGGGATGCTTATCTATGCTCGGTTCAAGTGCGATATTCCAGCCGCCGAGAACAGGTGCAGCATTTGCATTACAGGTGCAGTTTGCAGCAAATACGGGGTAATCGGTACCCAGTACATCTCTTACGCCTGTAATGGTTGCATTGCCGTTCAGATCTTCATATACTATAACTATTTTAAGAGTAGTTGTGGGGTCAAGGGTTGCAGGGGTAGCTTTACAGAGTATTGCGTAATTCTTTCCCGAAACTATCTGTGTTGCCAGCAGAGCCACAGGTGTGAACTTTACGCCTACATATCCTGCCGTAGCCTTTTCAAAGGCTGCCAGCGCATCGGGATGTTTTTCGATGGCGGTATCTCCCTCAGTGATGATCCATCCGCCCATAAGTGTTTTGTTTTCAGTGCTCATGATAAATCCTCCCATATCAGTAATAAATAATTATGTAACATACAGTCTTAAAATGAAGTGTTACTAATTATTTTTAAATATTAATTTCACATCGATGTTATATATATTATACATTAAACTCAACAAGTTGTCAATACTTTTTATGTAATTGCTTCAAATAAATTTTTCAGTTAATTTATATACACCATCGTAAAATTAGCTTTCTTCTAAGTTCCGTTAACACAGCATCATTTTATATCCTGTGTTCCGACTTTGAGGTATAAGCACTGAAACATAGCTTTTTCGGGCATTGTATTTACCAGCAGACTTTGCCGGATATTCAGTAAAATGTTCCCCGAACTAAAGCAGATCATCACCCGTCGATCAGCTCCATCAATTCACAAAAGCTTAATGCTATTTGAGATCTTTTAGCAGGGCATAAAATTATAACAACAGAAAACATTACGCGAAAAGGTGAAGGCTATTGCTGATTCGGTGACAGCTTAACGATATTGAAAGGACGATATTATAATGACCAAGACAAATTCCCATCCAGCTTTCCGAACAGCTAGTTAAGGGCTGCTCTCATCTTCAATGGCAGGTTTTGAACGGATATAGATACCGGGAGAAAAAGAATATAAAAACTATGATGATGCAGTCGAAAACGGAGTTGAGATATCCGCAATGAAACAGCAGACGAACAATCCAATGTGACCCACCGTATCAACAGAAGATGATAACCATTGTTACATAAATCAATGCTCAAATTAACGCAAGGATATCTGCCGAGCCTTGCAATTTATTAGTACAAACCGTTCAACTTGATAACTACTATCCAGTCAATCTGTAAAGCCGCAACAAAGTTTCAATTTCGCTTATACTGTATTTGTTGCGGTCAGTAAAAAAACAAAATGAGTATATCCATCGTATTAAGAAATATGTTCTCGAAATCCGTTTTGATTTTCAGCGCAGTAGGTGTGATAAGTTTCGTGAGCGCAGCTGAGAAAGCTCGCCCTCGGGAATATTTGACGCTTTGAGCTTGCCAAGCCTGTACAGGTAAGCAAGGCGATATGAATCTACCTTATCGTTCTTGATGTTTCGGATATCCACGTTCTTGATACTTCCGCTCTGTATAAGGTTGATGACCATTACCACGTATCCATCATCCTCGAACTACTTATATATTTACGATGATAATGTGCAGTCGCTTACATGATGCAGACAATGCTAGCATAAAAAAATCAAAGATGTTCAACAGTGTTTTCAGAAAGTCAGTTATTAAATCCATGGTATGCTGTACGATATCAAATTTTATGACTATGTCATCTATATCATGTACGCGTAAATCACTTTTGAGTTCCTGACATCAATACCCATCACAAAGATATTCTGCGAGTATATTTTTGCTTTCAATGTTGTACTTTCCTTTCGATTGCAAGGCTGAACTTTTTTTCATAAAGAGCGCTATGCTAGCGAAGAATAGGAGTAGACAAACAAAAGCTGTACCAGAAAGAGTGAGTTTCTTATGAAACATCTGCTTGGTCTTGTGGTAGGATCATTTACAAAAGTCTGGCACCTGGCAAGTAACTAAAGCATGGCAACATCACGTTATGGTAGTTTCATTTTACCATAAACCTTCGGTCGGGTGCAATATTTAGTATTGCCAACCTAGTATTGTTTCTTATAGTTTAGTTGGTAATTACATTATACCAGCAAGTATAGAAAGTGGTGTACACTTTTCCAGATGTTTCCAAATCACAATCCTTCCACTGCGATTTTTCAGTTAAGGGAACCCAACGCCCTTAACACTATCCCTCTGCCGAGGGAGAACACAAATACAATCAATAAAACTAAAGGAGTGCTGTTATGGCAAAAAGATATAAGCAGGTACATCGCAAAGAGATCAGATTTGAAATAAAGAATCGTATGCCATTGAACACAGAGCTGAAACGTTTCACACAATAACATCGAAATATCTGCGATCAGTACTCCTTAATTCCGATCCGACGTTTTACGATATAAAAAACACTCCCCTCTGCTAAAACGATAATCTCTGTCCGAACAGAAGTATTACGGCTGCCACAATTCTATGTGGTGAGCAATGTAGAACGTAAATGGAATACATATGAAGGTCAGAATTTAAAAACTCCCTGCAAAAATTTGAAAAGCACCGGCATGAAAATAACAACTACATCGAGGAGCCAAACCACATGGTAAGCATTCCGTAACAGACACAGGAATTCTTCGCACTATCAAAGAAAGGTGAGCTATCTGCGTCCTAACAAGTGAAACTTAATCTATGCAGGCATACTGTAAATGACAGCGGCATAATAACCGCAGCTAGTGCCAACCAAACATATTGTATTAAGAAACTCGCAGGTTAATGGTTTCTGAGTAAGCGTAAACACCCAACATATAATATGAAAAACAGACTCACCTTGAAGGTGAGTCTGTTTTAAAACTAAGTTGCCTTGTGTATATCCCGTCCACACTGCCACATCTGCACGGATATTTTGCCACACTTCGCTGCTGTTGTTTACCCACGGAGACTGCCCGGTAAAAAAAAGAGCCTATCCCAGCAGGCTCTTCAGCTATATTTCAAAAATATACTCCTTGGTTTCATATCTATAACTGTCTTCTAAGTTATAGTATTTTATAATAAATGTGTCATCATCTACCCATATTACCTTACCGTCAAGAGACTCTGTATCATCGTCTTCCTTTCTCTGCATATGTATGTCATGATCCAAATTATTCGGTTTGATCCTTTTATAGTAGAAATTTTCTTTTTTATATACTAACAGCATATACCCAGAAGGACGAAAATGAGTTTGTACTACTATTTCGGTCTTGCTTTCGGGTGAATAATACTTTTTTATATCCGTAACCTTTCCCAATATGTGTGTAGATACAAATCCGTTGCCAAATATCAAATATATTAAATACAAAGCAAATAATATAGCAACGCTCACTTTGAATTTCACATTATTAGAATTGATAATAAGTAATATTGGTAAAAAAGACAAAATTACAACATAGAAGAATACTCCACCAAGTATTTTTGGGATGAATAAAGTAATATGATATTTACTAAAAAATAAAAAAACAACTAAAAACAAAATATACAAAGCATTAAAATATTATCTTTTTCTTTGATATAATTATTTTCTCTTTCATTGTTTTTCCCATTAGTAAGGTTTAACATTAAACGGATATGACAAATCAACCATTTTATAACAGATACAAAGCAATCGGAAATGATCACATTTTTAAATGGCAGAATCGTTGCATTATCTCATTCACTCTAATCAACTCCGGTTCGACTAATTTAGGTAATTCTAGTTTAGTCTATTTGGAATTGGTTGGGTAGGGTGATGGGTTATTGGGCGGGTACTCTATTTCACTTCTTTTTCTTGATAAGATGGACTATATATATGATACTTATGATAATGATTATGGGTAAGAGAATCCTTAGAATCATTGAAAGCGTAAATACCAGAAGCTTTAAAATTGACGAAGCCGCAAGCACCATGACGATTGCTGACACTATCTTAACGGCTTTACTTTTGCTTGCTACAAAAAAGAAAAGTGCAACAAGGAATACGCCTATTAATACAGGAACACTAAATATAATCGTTAACATGATAATTTACCTCCTCAAAATATCTTGTAAAATCTCGTAAATACTCGCGAAATCTCAGTATTTCATAAAGTTATGTTCAAGAAATGAACCAAGTTATGGATGATCCAAAGCATTGAATGCCGGATTTAACGTTATCAGGGTATAGCAAACAAAACGTCTTGAGAGATCTGTTTTGACAGCCTTGATGCGACCCATATCCGTTACGGCAGCAAACCTCCTCTGTCCAACGGGATCATTCGTCACGTGAAGTCCCAACTTCCTTCGTTCTGCCTATCCATAACAGGGCGTCGGCGCAGCTCCATTGCGAGGTCATGCCCCTTGGTAATAATTCCTGCCGACTGCCGGCTC
>NZ_FOKQ01000029.1 GCF_900112155.1 Hominimerdicola alba
CATGTACCCGTAGATGAGTATCTTCATCATGATATCCTCGGGTATGGCGCCATTCCACTTGCTTACTATCGTGTATTCTTCTTTTTGATAGATCTCATCTATAACATTGCTCAATACTCTGACAGTTGAGCTTTCTTCGATGTAGATCTCATAATTCATGTTAAGACGCACTTGACAATTTCTCATTTTTGTGGTACAATCCTTTCGTTGGTTTAATGGTTTTTGCAATTATATTATACCACAAAAAGAAGAGCTTGGCACTGTGCCAGGCTCTTTTTCTTTGTTGGGGCTGCAACAGCCCGATTCTTTTTCGGCTTTTGGATTTGAGTAAAATGAGCTTAAAGTTTTAGAATATTAATATGAATGTAAAGCAGGACATTTGATAATTATCATTTTGATCGATAAAAGTTATGCGAAAAATTTGTATGATGTGCACAAAAATAATGTGATATTAACCAAAATCGTTGAAAAGCACTTGAAAAATCTGCTGAATATGGTATAATATGAAATAGAGAAGTATCCCCTTTTATAGGGATGCTTTTAGGAAGGAGATATGGTGATCGCACCTTGATCTTGGTGCGTTTATGGAAAGGAAAAAAAGAATATGAAATTGAAAAAAAGCATTATTGCGGGACTGTGCTCAGCGGCTTTGACGGCGAGTATCATCCCTGTATCTGCTGAGGGAAGTGATACGGCGTTCTGTGAGGCAGTGCCCGAGAATGTCAGGATACTCGGCAGAACGGTATATAACGATGATTCACTGTGGCTTGCGAACTCCGTTTCGGGTGTTGAATTCACCGTTACAGGCTCACAGGTCACATTCAATCTGAAAGTATCAGGCGACCCGACACGTATCGGGGTATACCTCAATGGTCAGCTTTATCAGAGAGGTCTTATATCCTCTAAAAAGGGTAGCGTAACTATACCGCTGACTGATGGTGAGAACACCGTCAAGCTGATCAAGCTTTCGGAATCTATGCAGTCAGAGCTTGGCATTGACAGCATCGAGACCGACAAGGGGGCTTCTGTAAAGCCTACTGCGGCTAAGGAAAGAAAGCTGGAGTTCATCGGAGATTCCATAACCTGCGGCTATGGTATAGACCTTCCGCTGAAAGATCCCGAGACAGGCAAGACAAACAAATTCTCTACCGTAAGCGAGGATGCTTCAAAGACCTATGCTTATCAGATCGCTGAGATGCTAGACGCTGATGCGAATTTCTTCTCCATGAGCGGCTGCGGTATCTGGTGCAACTACGGCGGCAACAGAGATCACACAATGGAGAAGTATTACACAAAATCAAGTCTGAACACCTGGAACAGCATATCATCTACCGGATATACGTTGATACAGTCCTTTGACTGGGATTTTGCACAGTATCAGCCCGATTGTATCGTGATAAATCTCGGTACGAATGACTGGTCCTATTTCGGCAGTCATATCGAGGAGACTGACAATTTTGAGGAGAGCTACATTGATTTCCTGAAAATGGTCAGGGAGAATAATCCCGATGCTAAGATCATCTGCACACTGGGCATGATGGGAGCTGATCTCTTCGGCAATATTGAGACCGCTGTTGATTCCTATAAGGCTGATACAGGTGATAAAGAAGTATACACACTGGAACTGGAAACGATAGACAAGGATTCCGAGGGTTACGGCGTTGATTATCACCCCATGGCAGCCACAAATACAAGAGTGGCGTCTGATGAGCTGGGACCGTACATAGCTGAGGTGATGGACTGGAAGCTTGGTTCGATGCCTGATGACGGTACGCTGACACATACTCCCGATGATCTTGTTGTAGGTGAGTATCACGAACAGCGTGAAGACGCTGAAAGCTCGGCGACAGAAGAATCTTCCGCTGCTGACAGTTCGGACGCATCTTCGGGAAGCGAGAGTGCTTCTTCCGACAGCAATAATTCTTCAAATCAGGGAAGTGCTGCATCAAGCAGCAGATCTACTACAAATCCCAACAATTCAAATCAGAATCCTACTACGGGTCTGGCAGGTGGCATGGCAATGATCGCTCTTATGGGCGGCGCTGTGATCATCTCCAAGCGAAAAAAATGATTAATATCATCCAAAGGATAAAACCCTATTCCGCGTCTGTTTCAGGCGTATTTTACACTTGATGACGCGCGGCGCACAGTTTATTTTATTATAGTCTTTGTTTAATAATTATTGTGAAAAATTTTCAAAATTACTTGCAATTTTGAAAATAATGTGCTATAATATATTTGTGGATAATTATATAGTTTTTTTCGTGGCTCAGACCATGTGAATTATAGTAAGTATATGATCAGGGAAGGAAGATAGTTATGACATATATGCTCAACAATCTGGATGAAGCTGTTGACAGAAAGTTTCTGGTGACTAAGCCAATGAAAGCTCAGGCTGAGCCTGGTAGTATAATACACGTTCTTGATGTTAAGGACCGTAAAAAGGACGGTTATCTGGTTGAATACCGTGTGACCGACGTTGGTAAGGGCTACTCTTTCAGAGATTACGCTGCAAAGTTCAACAATGTCAAGGATTTCTGCAACTGGGCAAGACCTGACAATTTCATAGCAAGACATTATGAGGCATTTGACCTCAAGGAGATACAGAATTACATCAAGGTAACTGACAGAAGCTTTGTAACTTCTGCTCTGCCGATAATTGCAGTTCTTGCTATCGCACTCTTTGCACTGGGTCTGTTCGTTATCAAGGGCATCGTAGGCATCATCATTGCTGCGGTTGGCACACTTATAGTATTCGGTGGTGTTTCCTGGTTCTTCCGTTGGCAGAAGAGCCGTGTTAAGCTGAATCTTTACAGTAAGATAAGTTCCGACTGGGGCGTACAATTCAAGTAAGATCAAAGCCATGCAGAATTTTCTGCATGGCTTTTTTGTTTCATCATAGTTTCTTATATACTGACATTTCAGGGCATAAAAAACCGCCGCACCAAATCGGTACGGCGGTGATATTTTTTGATCAGAAGCCTGAATCTCTCATCTTCTTCTTGAAGTTTGCATTCATCTTTGCATTCTTCTTTTTCTGCTTAGCTGCCTTGAGCATATCTTCTCTGCTCATCTCAGCATCATCATCATCGTCATCGTCGGCAGACACGGGATTTTTGGTCACTGCTTCCGCTGCTTTGATGAGGTCATCTATGCTTTTTGATCTTGCGTTCTGGCTGACAGACGTACTTGTAACTGTCGATGAAGGTATTTCATTGACCTGTACAGATGTCTGACCAACACCGGGCATTGTTAACGAAGTCATGCCGCCAACGTTCTGAGCCTGGGGATATGTGCCCTGGGGATATACACCCTGCATCGGCTGCTGCTGCATACCCTGCTGAGGATAGGTTCCCTGCATTCCCTGCTGGGGATAGCCCATTCCCTGCTGAGGATATCCTGCCTGTCTGCCCTGCTGGGGATAACCCTGCTGCATTCCCTGCTGAGGATAGCCCATACCTTGCTGCGGATAACCGCCCTGCATACCCTGCTGGGGGTAACCCATTCCCTGCTGGGGATAACCGCCCTGCATACCCTGCTGAGGATAACCCATACCCTGCTGAGGATAGCCACTCTGTCTTCCCTGCTGGGGATAACCTACGCCGCCCTGCTGAGGGTAGCCCATACCCTGCTGAGGATAACCCTGCTGCATACCCTGCTGAGGGTAGCCGCCCTGGGGTATATTGAAGCCTGCCGCGCCCTGTCTGGTAGCGTCATCGGGCTGATCGAACATAGACTTAACGCCGCTGTCGATAGTCTTGACTTCAGAATCAGGTGCTGCTGCAGCTTCTTCAAAGAAGGGATTGCTGGAATCAACGCTGAATCCGTCTGCAAACTCTGCGGGAGCGCCAACGCTCTCAGTAGCTGCAACTGCGGTATCAGCTTCGGGAGCAACGTCAACATCAAAGCCGTTCATAAGATCCTCCATGCTGGGTTCAGCTGCGGGAGTCTCTTCTGCGGGTGCTTCTGCTGCTACAGGTATATCTGCTTCAGCAAGAGCAGCTTCGGCAACGGGTGCTTCTTCTGCAACAGGAACGATATCCTTCAGTGCCTTGCTTTCCTCTTCAGAGGTAACAACAGCGCACTCACCGTTTGCTGCGTTGGTCTGACCGAGCATTGCCAGACTTACCTTACCGGTCTCAACCACTTTGGAATCCTTGAACTGCATAGTAATGATGCCCTTTGCAGACCTGCCGTCGCAGTAATCGATGAATCTCTTAACTGCAACTGTTTCTGCGGGAAGTATCTCTACCATGCCGCCCCTTACAGTAACACTTGTGATACCGGTATAAGGCTGGTCATTGCTGTCAACTATTACGCATATTGCTGATTCATTTTCGGAAACATATTCGGGTTTATTATTTTTGATTATCTCTGCATACTGTTTTGCCAGATCGTAAAGCTCCTTGATCTCCATAATCCTTATCAACTGCCTTTCCTGTGAACTTGCTTATAGATCAGCCCTGCTGTGTGAAGAAGCAAAGCTGGTTCTTACCGCTTTCCTTTGCATTGAACATCGCAGTTTCCGCATTTCTGAACAGGTCATCTGCTGTCATTGCGTTCTCCGGGAAGCTTGCTGCGCCGTAGCTTGCTGCTACAGTATAGATGTTGCCGCCAATATTGATAGGCTCGCTGAATATTCCGCTTATGCCTGCTGCATACTTGAAGATCGCTTCATTAGTCATACCGCTGCCGAGAACGATACCGAACTCGTCACCGCCGATCTTTGCTGCGTATGCCTTATCGCCGCAGTAATTCTGGATCTTATCTGAATACTGCTTCAGCAGTTCATCGCCTATTACATGGCCGAAGTTATCGTTTATACGTCTGAAATCATCGAGATCGATATAGATCATTACGCAGTCGCCGCTCTCTTTGATCTGCTTTTCAAGATTATTCATGAAGCTCTCTCTGTTAGGCATACCTGTCAGCTTATCGTTATAAGCAAGAAACTTCATGGCTTCGCCCTGCTGTTCGATGATACGGTTCTTCTCGATAGCTTCATGGTAGCTCTTCTCGAGTTCTTCGTTCATTCTCTCTGTCTTGCTTGTGTAGAAATAGATAACTGTTGCGATACCCATAGAGATCAGTGTAACTACAAGACCGGGTATTGCTTTTGTACTGTGAGGTATGATCATCTGCACGATCAGAGTAAACAGTGTATTGAAACCATTAAGTATCAAAGCAGTGATATAACCCTTCTTCTGCGCAAACAGTACAAGAACAACTGTTACAACGACCTGTATCTGAGAGATAACGCCCGCCATAGGATTGTTACCCGTTTTGGGTGCTCCGCCGCCGGCGCTTGCAGGACGTGCCAGTTTGGACTGAACCAGACTGCATATCAGGTATACTAATATACCTGCAATAATAATGATCCATGTTCGGTTTTCTTTTTTCTTTTCCATCTTAAATAATTCCCCTATCCACAAATAGATTTGATGCCGGCAAACTCCCACCCTAGAAGTTTGCGGTGTGAAGCTTAGCTTTTCTTTCAGCTGCGAGCCTCTTGTTTCGGTCGATCATCTCTTTGAGCAGACCCTCTTTTTCTGCTGCAAATTCTGCGTCATAAACACAAGCGAGCGATATATCGTCCTCAGTTCCGAAATGCGATCTCTTGGTTATGTTTTTAACGACCGATGCCTCTATCGCAGGTGAATTCACCTGTGATGCGAGTATTACATGATAATCCCTGAAATCGTACTCACTGCCGAAGGAGGTATAAAGTCCGTCGGTAGATGAGAACAGCGCTATGAGACGCTTATCATCGATGTAGAAGCTTTCAAACATGGATGCTGCATTGGCATTGCACATCGAAGATGTGATATTCGCGGGATTTGCTTCCTCATACTCCATGGGCATTATTGCCTCTCCGTCTTCAAATATAGCCACGAAGCTTCCGTCACCGATCTGGACACCGAAGGTGAATCCGTTGCCGGCAACTGCAGCTATAAGCGTAGTACCGTAGTACTGCTCCGGGTTTATATTTTCAAACTCCTCAGGAGTAAAAGGCTTTTTCTCAACAGCTGTAACGGGGTGTTCTTCAAGATGTTTCAATACCTTGGTATTCCACGCTGCAATGATCTGTCTCTCGATATTTCTTATTATCATTTTGTGATTTTTCGGCAGGTTAGCTTCAAACGCTTCTGCGTCCTCATAGAACCTGTCGATAGTCTCGATAGTCGCCTCAACGGCGCACTGCGAGCCTATATTGCTGCGAAAGTGTTTCTTACTTCCGTGACCGTCTGCCACCACAGCTATAGCGTAACGGTCAGTTATCTTGTGTGCCGAGCTATCCTGGCAAACTATACCCTTTGCCACATGGCTGGCACCCATAACTGATTGGCTAAAGCCACTAAAAGACATTTCTAAACTACACTCCTTCCGACAACTTGCGCTTTACCAGCCCGTATCGTAAGGAACATCGCCGCCATCTGTCTGATCTCCAACCAGTTCCTGGATCTGCTGACCGAGCATTCTCTGCTTAGCAGCGTATACATCCTCTTCATTAAGCTCCTCGTTGGTCTCGTCGGAGAGTGTCATAGACTTACTTCCTATCTGGGAAGCTGTTACTGCGATGATCTTGATCATCGAAGCAAGCTGTCCGCCTGTGTAAGCGTGAACAACAGTGTCCTTGGAACCTGTGAACTCAGCGAGCATCTCATCGTTCGCCTCATCACCGATACCCAGTGCAGCCTTCAGACCGAACTTATACCAGCTGTTTGTCTGGAGTGCCTTCAGACCTGACTTATAGTCATCGGAAGGATAACCGTCAGTCATCAGGAACATTACAGGTGCGAATGACAGTGAAGGCGAGTTCAGGAAGCTGTTTCTGGACATTCTTGCAGCCAGCTCTGTAAATGCAGCGCCCATGCTGGTAACGCCCTGTGCGCCCAGTCTTGCCCACTCAAACTCCTCAATGGAGATAGGAGCGGAGTACATCCACCTTACATCTGTATCGAAAGTCAGTACAGCTACCTTAACATCGGTATCAGCCTCACCAACTTTTCTTATTTCGGGTATGAGCTCTTCCATAACGGTATTGAGCTGACCCATCTTCTTGCCCTTCATGCTTCCTGAAGTATCGATCAGGAAGAATATTACGAGGCTCTTTTTGGATACCGCAGTCGCACCCAGGGGATCATCGTCGTCGAAATCCAGCAGATCGTCGACCGTGGTGTTTTCCTTAACATCAGAATTCATATTATTCATAGATCTATTACGCCCTTTCCTTAAAATTTACATACTAGCCTTGACCTTGCCGAAGTCGACTTCAAGATCTTTCCAGATGGGGAAGCCCTTACCCGGCTGTATAGGATAATATTTTCCGTCGGGGAGTTTTGCCTGCCATGTATCCTCGGTACAGTTCTTGATACCGAGCACGCCGGGCTTCAGCTTGTTCTCAACAAGTTCGCCCGCAACAGTCAAGAAATCATCACACTCAGGGTCGATCTCGCATTTGTAGAATCTGCATCCCACATAAAGCGGCATCCTGTTATCCCTGTTATCAAAGCCCAGAGTAGCGAATTCAGCACCGCACTTGGGGCAGCGGAAGGTCTTTTCATCGACCCTTGCGAACATTGAAGTAAAGTTCGTTCTGCCGCATACGCACATGATGATCTCACTTCTCAGGCGAATGAACAGCTTCTGCCATTCATTCTCGATTATACGCTTGTTCGGGTCGGTAATACCCTGTGTGAAAGAGAGTATGAAAGCGTCTCTTATGTACTTGGGATATATCCTCCAGAACTTGATAACATTATCATGTATACCTCTTACAGGTCTGTTAGTAGCATTATCGGGGTCATATACGAACACAGCGTCCTGTCCGTAATGTCTGAGTTCGGAAGACTCAGTCAGGCAAACGTCCTTGACCACCTTCTCGCCCTCCATGGGGTCACCCCTGAACAGCAGTTTGAAGAGCACGACTGCCAGCGAATACTTATCCGTCTGAACATCAGGCTTAGCGATACCCCTTACGACCTCGGGAGCCATATATCCGGGCTTACCGCCGATACCGAAGTTGCTTCCGTCCGGTGCGATGTTATCGCAGTCGCAGACGAGAACGGCACCTGTATTAACGTTGATAAAGAAACCGCCGTCGTTAAGGTCCTGATAGCTCTTGCCCACACGGTGGAGCTGTCTGAAAGCATTAGCGATATTAATAACAGCGGTCACCATAGCATAAAGGCTCGTGAATCTTACGGGCTGCTTGGTAGCTCTGCCTGTCAGCGGGTCGATGACCAGCTTGTAGGTGTTGAGTATATCCACGAAGGAATCGAAGCTCTCGGGCTTCAGCTCCATGATATAGCCGAATGTTCCCTGGTCGTTCTCCTTGGTCAGATACTTGGGCCACAGGAACTTGTTGCTGGGAGCACCGTCCTGGATATTGTTCTTGATATTCTGTCTGAACTCCTTGGGACGCTTTATCTTATCAACATCATACCATTTAAGCGCCCATTTCTGGGAGTTGAACTCTACGAGGTAAACGATACCCTGACCACCGCTGCCGATGACCTTGAGGACTTTCGCTCTTCCTCCGAATTCCATCTCGACCTCCTGGCCGATCTTCAATTCAACCATCAGATATTTCCTCCGTTTTCATCCTTATATTGGCTTCTGCTTCAGTCCAACACCGACTGCCACTGTCTCATAATCGATATTATAAGTCAGGCAATACTTATGAACATAAGAATTGACATAGCAGCGGATCGTAAGCGACGGACAATAAGAGAAAGCATTCTTATCAATGAATTTTACGCTGTCGGGAAGGAACAGCTTTTCAAGCTTTTCACAGCCCGAGAACGCTTCAACGCCGATACTGCTTACGGTATTCGGCACATCAACGACGGTCAGATTTGAGCAGAACTCAAATGTATTATCGGGTATTTCAAGGATACCCTTGGGTATCTTTATCATTGCAAGCTTTCCGCACTGGCTGAATGCACCCTGTTCGATGACTCTCAGTCCTTCGGGAAGCTCGATTCCCTTGAGGTTCTTGCACTCGGAGAACGCATAGTCGCCTATCGCCATCATCGTGGAGGGAAGGCTGATAGATCTCATAAATGTGAATCTGTCAAAACAGAAGCTGTCTATCTTGGTGAATCCCTCAGGTATCACGATATTTCTTGCAAGTCTGTGTCTGCCTGCGTCAGAGGTCTTGAAGATCTTGGTATCGATCTTCAGCTTAGGACCGTTATCTTCTTCCTTTTCTTCGGGTTCTTCCTTCTTTTCTTCCTCTTTCTTGGTCATAGAGGACTGATAAGGCCAGCCGAGAGTATAGGTGAAGCAGGCAAGAACAAATTCAGCTGCATTCTCAGAAACGAAAAGCTCATTTATCATATAGCTCTTCGCGCTCAGCAAAGCGTATTCCCTGTTAGTCTTTTCTTCTTTTACCATATTTTTCAGAACGCCTGCCCTCATGGCATTTACCAGAAGTCTGCGTTCCTTTTCATATCCGTTAAGGTAATCATTCAGGGTAGACACAAATTGAGTAGGATCATTGATGAGAATACTGCCGTGCTTTTCCATTATTGTTTTAAGGATATGCTGTATCTCAATTGTGTTGTCAAATCCTTCGATATTCTGAGGTGCAGGAGCTCCGCATTCAGGACACTCTATAGCGTTCGGAGGCAGTTCGGCATTACATCTTTCACATTGCATTTTTCTTCTCTCCTGACATAAAAAATTTAGTTGACCGACTTTGATATTTCAGGTAAATGACCGCAATTTTCGTTCATAGTTTTCCGCAGCACGGGCATATCCCTTTAATGCCCGTAAGTTCTGCACTAACTCACGTTTTCAAGACGGTGCCGCCACAGACGGCATTGATGTATCGATTCCTTATTAAAGACGGTCTGAAAAGGTAAATTTTACATCGAAAAAATACTCTGATACATTTATTTCAGTATACCACTTTTTGATAAAATTGTCAAGTAAAAATGATATCCTTAAGTTGAAATTTACCGAAGATACACAAATAGAACGTTTTCGAAGCATGTATCTGGAACGTTTTCGGCAAAAAGGGCGGCAAGTCCCGCAGTAAAGCAGGTCCTCGCCGCCCGATATCAGTATCATCCAACAGAATAAACTGTATTTGAGGAAACGCCTTCCAGAGCATTGACCTGTTCTGCAAGCTTTTCAATTGTCTCCTCGGGAGCATCGACAGCAACACTGATTATGTTGATGCCTCTCTCCCTGTAAGGCACACCCATTCTTCCGACAACAAACTCGCTGTACTCATGAAGAAGAGCATTTACTCCCTCCACAGAAGCGCCTTTTTCGACTATTATCGCTACTATCGCTATCTTTGAAGCCATTGGTCTGCCCTACCTTTCTGATCGTATTCACGGACGACTTTGATTATTTCTTTTCGTTTGCTTTATGAAGAGTATCGTTGATCTCCTCAACGAGCTTGTTGATCTCGCCGATAGAAGTATCTATGATACCGGAGCTCTCGTTGGTGACATTAACGTTGTCATCAAGGGCGCTGAAAGCATCGATGGTAGTTTCAAGTATGGATATCAGCTGACTTACACTGCCTGCGTCCATAGTAGAGTTATCGTGGCAGAATGCAACGACATTAGTGAGCAGATCCTTTACGACAGCTGCTCTCTCACTGGTCTTGGTAGTGGATTCGCCGATAGTTTCCATATTCTTGAGTATGTTATCAACACCCTCTTTCAGCTTATCCGAAAGTTCAAGACATTCGTAGGTGATTTCAGCCAGCTTCTCGTGCTGTTCAGCCAGCTCGCTGTGTCTTGCCACCATAACGGATTTAGCGTGGATAACGCAGTTATCGGGTGTATTCAGACCTCTGTAAATAGCGATAGCCATTTCACGGCAGGATCTGTAACCGCAGGCACGGCAATCGTAGTGCTTCTCGTCCTCAGTATGCTGACCCATGCTCTCGTAGATGGGATCAAGCTGTCTCTCGGTAGGAACGGGAGTAGGAGTAACAGGCTTGTAGTTTCTCAGGAAGTCATTTAGCTTCAGCTCATCGTCGAACTTCTTCAGCAGCTTATCTTCGCCTCTGCCCATGAATCCACCCTTACGGCGGCTCTTAGCTTCCTTCTCGACTTCCTTCATGGTCAGCATAACGTCGAACATGGTCTGGTTGGTATCAGTACCGGGACCTACGTTGCAGCCGAATTCACATGACAGAACATCGAACACCTCGGGGTGCTTGAAATCAGGCATCTCGGCATACATATCCAGCTCGGGATATACCTTGTTGACACCCTCTGATGTTGTTACATTTATATCGGGATTATGGAGCCAGAGATTGTCTCTCAGTCCGCCCGGACGGGGATATATAGCACCAACCTGACCCTGCTGGTCATCGAATTTGTACTCATAATCCTCTGCACTTGAAACAGGTATGGATATACCGTTCTTCTCGAAATACTCATTCAGCTTTCTGAAAGTAACGTTGAAATCCACAAGACCTGTCTCCTCAAATTCATACTTCTTGGCAACACAAGGCGACAGCATCGCTATGGGATTGTTCCTGTTCAGGTACTTTCTGACATAAATAGCGCAGCACGAAACAGGGCTGTGTATAGGTGAAAGGTTAGCCAGCAGCTTAGGCTGGTAAGTTTCAACATACTTTACTATTGCAGAACATGGCTGTGTGATGATATTTCCGACCTTCTTCTGCTCTATAGCTCTCAGATGAGCCCATGTGCAGATATCCGCGCCGAAGGATACATCGTATATGATACATCCCTGCTTGCGGAACCAGTCGAGTATGCCTTTCCACTTTGTGGGGAATACAGACTTTATAGAAGGTGAAACAAGTATTATCATCTTATCGCGCTTCATCTTGTTCATGCACTCATCGGTATCATCGATAAAATCTCTCGCACCGTGATTACAGCTAACTACGCAGGCACCACAGCCTATGCAGCGGTCAGGATTGATCGAAGTTATGAACTTGCCGCCTTCGATCATCTTCGTTATATTAGCCTCAGGTGCGGGACAAGCCCTCACACAGGCGTTACAGCCCACACATTTTTCGGGCTTTACTATAATTAATTCACTCATAAGATTATGCACTCCTTACCATTATATTCCGATCAGACGGGGATCTTATTTTTTCAGCGAATTAGCTTTCTTCATAAGCTCTGCCAGATCTACGCCGCCTGATTTTTTCTCATCGGCTGATTTCTCGGCAGGAGCATCTCCGGACTTCTTCTCGTCCTTGCTTTCAGCCTTCTCCTCGCCTTTATCCTCACCGTTATCGCCCTTGTTCTTGTCACCGCCGATGGCAGCAGCCATCTTAGCCAGCTCATCAAGTCTTGCATTGGACTTCTTAGACTGCTCGGAAGGCTTTCTGGGCTCGGGCGCATCGGGAAGCTCAGCCTCGAAAGTCTCAGGCATCTTGAACTCGGGAACTCCGCCCTCGGTAAGTTTATTCTCGGTAGTTTTGAGCAGCTTTTCAGCTTCTGCGCTCTTATCCTTGATAACCGCGAATACATCATTCAGCTCGGTAAGATGCTTACCCAGCGCTTCAACGTCCTGGAGCATAGCGGCTCTCAGGTTATTGGAAGCCACCTTCATCTTCTCAGCTGCATTCTTGGATTCTGCATCGGTCTCGGCTGCTTTCTTTTCAGCCTCATATACTATCTCGGCAGCAGTGTGGTTAGCATCATCGATCATCTCCTTGATGAGCTCCTCTGTCTGTGCCTTCTTTTCTTCAGCTTCTTTATTTGCATTGGCAACGACAGCTGTTGCGGAAGCCTGTGCTGCTATGAACACCTGGCTAAGTGCATTAGCCTCGTTATCAGATTCGTATGCGTTAAGCTTTGACTTTGCATCTTCAAGCTCTTTCAGTGTATCTGCATGAGTTGCCTTCAGAGCTGCCAGCTCCTCGGCAAGCTTTGCTTTATCCTCCTCAGCAGCTTTCAGCTTGGTGGAAGCAGTCTCATTCTGCACCTGAAGACTTGTCAGCTTGACTTTCTCCTGGGTGAGCACTGCTTCATGCGCCTTTTCCTCGGAAGATCCTTTCTTATATTCCTCGATGAGCATCTTGGTCTCACGAAGTTCATTCTTAAGGTCGAAAAGCTGAGTGTTCAGAAATTCAAATCTCTTTATGACATCACTTCTGTCATAGCCGCCGAATTCGACCGTTCTGATAAATCTAGTATCCGCCATTATATCATCCTCCTGATGCCAAACTGTCCTAAAAAGGCGTAGGCAAGCTAATCAATTAAACGAAAGCTGTGCTCTTTGCTCAGTTCATTAATAATTACAATAATAGTATAAAACTTTTTTTCATAATTGTCAATAGATTTTTTCATAAACAAAGAAAGTTTTTCTACGTTTTATTCAAAACAGTTAAGTTAGTTTAGTTCGGACTTGTGAAACAGCCCAAAATTTGCGCCATTCAACCAGTTTTAGAGTTAACAATTTATTTAAACTGTACAAAACAGTTCAGATTTATTGAATGCAGAAATTATTAACTGTAATTTGTGCAGTTTTTACAAAGCACAAGTATATTAATATATATAAATATATAGTATAGTTGCTGTGGTCCGCGAAACAAAAGCACTCACCGTTCCCCGATGAGCGCTTGACCATTTTATGGTATTTACCAATCATTTTCACAGTCCTTAATAAGACGCTGTACCTCTTCATTGAAATAAAGCCCTACATCGAACAGTTTGTCAGCCTGCTGTTTGGTTATCTTGCCCGAAAGGGAATACACGAACTGTCCGTGCTGGCGCTGTGTGCCGTCCCATGAGTCTATCACCTTTATCCAGCCCGCTTTTCCCAATGCCCTTTCAGGGAATTTTGCGCCGGGTATGAATTTCTCAGCCAGCATTATCGCGCACCTGTTATGATTTGTATAATCGCAGGAATAGGTATCCCCCTGCGGCGACATCCAGCCAAGCTTGAAATTATCATCGTTCTTGAAAAACATCTTCTCCAGCGGAAGAGGGTGTTTCTTATCCGATTCTATTATCTTTACAAAATGATAGTCGTCTTCTTTGAAGGAGTAATAACCGCCGCTGCCGTCAAGAACTACGGGAAGCTGCTCTTTCTTCACAACTTTCTCGAAGAGTGTGCCTTTAAGAGATTCCAGTGTATCATGGTACTCATTGCAGTACAGCCCTGTCGGCGACCTATACACAGCATATTTCTTCACAGCGTTCACCCCCCTCTCCACGAACTATACATTCATTAAATATTTTATCACATTTCTGCCTTATTTGTCAATAGCTAAAATTGTATATATCTATTTTTACAGGCAATATGCGTCACACTACCTGGAACAGGTAGAATTTAAGGTAATCCGTTTCGGGAACATTCATGAGTATAGGGTGGTCAGGTGCCTGCTGACGGGCTTCAACCAGTTTCAGCCTTACGCCTGCATCCTGTGCGGCGCTCATCAGCATCTTAACGAAAAGCTCATTGGTCATAAAATGTGAACAGGAGCAGGTCGCAAGATATCCGCCGCGGGGCAGCATCTTCATTGCACGATAGTTTATCTCCTTGTAGCCTCTTTCCGCTGAATTCACGGTCTTGCGGCTTTTGGTGAATGCGGGAGGATCTAGGATAACGAAGTCATATCCCGCCTTTTCCTCTGTCAGTTTCGGCAGAAGGTCAAACACATCGGCACAGATAAAGTCCATTTTATCGGACAGTCCATTCCTCTCCGCATTAGCCTTTGCAGTATCCACTGCGAACTGCGAAACATCAACAGCCGTAACGTGCGCCGCGCCGCCGAAAGCCGCATTAAGCGCAAAAGAGCCTGTATGTGTGAAGCAGTCCAGCACCTTTTTGCCCTTTGCCAGCTTAGCCGCCGCCAGACGGTTATACTTCTGATCAAGGAAAAATCCAGTCTTCTGACCGTTCTCTACGTCCACCTTGTAGATTATGCCGTTCTCGCATATCTCGGTAACAGGTGACTCGGGAGGTGTAGGCAGAAAATCAACCCTGTACCAGCCCTTGCCGGTACCAAGACCTTCCAGCTCACGGATAGCTACATCATTTCTCTCCATAATTCCCCGCAGAGCTACACCGTCAGCGGCAAGTTCCTCGGTCAGCAGACGGTACAGCATATCCTTTCTCTGCTCCATGCCGTAGCTCAGCACCTGCACCGAAAGTATATCGTTATAGCGGTCTACAGTCAGCCCGGGAAGTCCGTCGGATTCACCGTGAACCAGTCGGCAGGCAGAGATATCATCACCCATGACGGTCTTGCGGTGGTCGAGAGCGTATCTTATCCTGCGGCGGAAAAAGCTCTCGCCGAAGGTTTCATTGGCATTGTCCGAAAGTATCCTCACCCTGATCTTGCTGTTAAGGCTCACAAGTCCCGAACCCAGATAGCTTCCCTTAGGTGAAAGAACATCGGCGATACTGCCGTTCTCCACCCCCTCGGGAGATACCTCTATCTCGTTGTCATACACCCAGGGGTGTCCGCCTTTCAGCCTGTTTTCACACCTTTTACTGACTTTGAAAGCAGGAAAGCTCCTCTGCTGCTTCATTTATTTTTCCTCCTCTTTTTTCCTGTATGTCATCTTCATATCGATGGCGAATATTATCAGATCAAAAAATACCAGTAATATTCCCCAAGCGTATAACTGCGTGAACATCATCTTCATGGGAAGCAGTTTTATCACACGGTCAGCCCATATACCGCAGAAATACAGCGTTACTATAAAAGCCGAGATATCAAAAGCGATCTGAAGTCCCGATATGATCCTCAGCGTTTCAGCACTGCGCTCAGATCCCCTGCGGGTAACTATCCTGCGCAGAAGAATTATCGTCCACCCGCCCAGCAGAAGTGCCGCCGCTGATACGAAAAACGGATAGAATACAAGAATTTTCTTCCCCGTCACATCGTAGGGCTGATAGGCGTGAAATATCTCATGCAGTCTTTCAGCCACGGACATTCCCGCCGTCATTTCATGCACCGATTTAAAATGCACGCCTGTCTCACTCGGGAACTTATGATACACAAACAGCATTCTCAATAAGCTGATATCGAATATTAACCAGCTCAGCGCCCTGAAAATGATATGGTTAATGGCTGTATGCCCGATCACCGTTTTATCATCACCGTCGCAGTGCATGATCTTTCCTATAATAATCCCGTGTGAGCCTTTGCCTGTAAGCAGTTTTTTCAGCTTACGTTTTTTCTCATCAGTCATTGTTTCCTCACATATCCGCAGGAACGAAGTCCACCTTGCCCGAGTTGACATTCGCCCCAAGCACTTTGACCCTGAACCTCTCGCCCACGCGGTATTCCTCACCTGTAGAGAAATTTTTCAGCTTCATCATGCCGTCGCACTCATAGTAGCCCTCGGGCATATTATCAAGGTGCAGAAGACCCTCACAGGTGTTGTCAAGCTCGATGAACATACCGAAATCCGTCACCGATACTATCACGCCCTCGTATTCCTCGCCGATGTGACCTGTCATATACTCAGCCTTGTAGCAGTCATCGCAGGCACGCTCGGTCTGCATAGCCGTGAGCTCTGTTTCCGTAGAACGGTCAGCCGCCGCATATACGAACTTATTGAACCTGCTGCGGCAGTCCTCCGCAGGCATACCGTCCAGAAAAGCGGACATTATCCTGTGTATCGAAAGATCGGGGTAACGGCGTATGGGCGAGGTAAAATGCGCATAATCCTCCAGCACCAGTCCGTAGTGACCGATGGGCTCGGTATCGTATTTCGCCTTTGACATACTTCTCAGCACCGCATTGTTGACTATCTTTTCAGCGTCCGTATTTTTGGATAGTTCAAGTATCTCAGCCAGCTGCTTGGTCTTTGGATCATCACCCATAACATACATGATATCCAGTCCCGCCAGCAGTTCTTTCAACCCCTCTATCTTTTCCGCAGAGGGCGGCTCATGCACGCGGTAAACAAAAGGCAGCTCGTTGTCCTTGCCGAATCTTGCCGCGCATTCGTTGGCAGTCAGCATGAAATCTTCTATCATTTCCTGTGCAAAACCGCGGGTGTACTCGCCCACACCAACACAGACGTTATCCTCGTTTATCATCAGGGCGCTCTCGCTGGTCTCTATCTGGGGCGCACCGCGGGCTATACGCTTTTTGCAGAGTATCTCCGCAAGCTCTTTCATCAGCGGCAGCTGCTCCATCACCTCGGCGTATTTCTCCGAAAGCTCGCGGCTCACATAACCGTCAAATATATCGTTTATCTCCGAATATACGCCCTTAACTCTTGACCTTATCACCGATTTCGCAAACTTGTAGCTGAGGATATTTCCCCCATTGTCAAGCTCTGTCAGGCAGGTGAAAGCCAGCCTGTCCTCCTGCGGATTCAGTGAGCATATTCCGTTTGAAAGTTCAGCAGGCAGCATGGGTATCACCCTGTTTGCGTAGTATACGCTGGTGCCCCTCTGAAAAGCTTCGTTATCCAGTGCCGACCTGGGTGTGACATAATGGGAAACGTCAGCGATATGAACGCCAAGTATATAGCCGTTTTCCGTCTTCTGCACCGATATCGCATCATCGATATCCTTGGTGTCAGCGCCGTCAATGGTGAATATAGGCAGATCACGCAGATCAAGCCTGCCATCCTTTTCCTCCTCGGATATACCCTCCGAGGATACCCGCCTTGCTTCGTCGATGACCTCAGCAGGAAAAACTGGTGTCAGTCCCGCGGCTTCAACAATACCAAGAGCGCACACAGCGGCTTTCAGCGAACTTCCAAGACATGAAACTATCTCACAGCGGTGCTCGCTGTGCTTCTCTCCACGCCTTGTTATCACAGCTATGGCTTTATCGCCCTCGTGCAGCTCCAGGCCGAAAGGATTTACAAAATCCAGAGCGTACTTGGATATCACATCGGGCATTATTTTCAGCTTGCCGAATTCGTCAACTATCTCGCCGCTGAATCGGCTGAAATTCTCCTCCTCGATGGATACAACTTCTCCCTCGGGACTGTCCCCGCGGCTCTCCCTCAGCTGTACCATTACGATATCCCCCGGCATAGCACCCAGCAAATGCTTTCCGGGTATAAATACTTCCTCGCCGGTGTCAACGTTCTTAACAAAGCCGAAACTCTTGTGCAGACGAACCACCTTGCAGCGTTTCAGCTTGCCGCCCTTACCCAGCGTAAAGCCCATCTTGCCCTCGATTATCTCGCCCTTTTTCTTCATCTTGTCAACAGTCTTGGCAAATTTATCAAAATCAAAGTTTCCCTTTCTGAAACTTTTAACAAGCTCCTTGAAAGTCACAGGCTTTTTGCCCGATGCTTTGAGCTTGTTGTATATCAGTTTTCTGTAATCCTGTTTCATATATTCTCCTTTTACTTCCTGTAATATTTCCTCTTGTAGTATACCTCGGCTTCATGCAGGGTATCGAATGTCCTGTGCAGCCATCTGTCGCCCCTTATCCATGCAACTCTCAGCCTAGTCAGATCTTCCATCGGTATGCGCACATCGCAGATATCCCAGCTGTCATACAAGCGCTTATATGCGCTCTTTCCGCCGCTTATCTCATTTCGGCGGACCGCTCTGTTAGCAAGTGTCTTGCCCCTGTATCTCCGACGGCATTTGGTGTCGGTTATCATAAATGCTGCAAATTTCTTATAACTCCTGCTCATGCCGCACCTCCGTCCAGCAAGGTCTCAGTTGTCCTTTTTATGCATTTTATCTATCTGTCTGACAGTAAGTTTCGCGCCCGCCATTTCAGCGCAGTTTTTAGCTTCCACTAAGCATACCGGATAGAGCTTTCCATCGGTGATATCCTTTGCAAGGTACATCGAGATATGTCCCCATACGTCACGTATCAACCCATTATCCGCCGTCATGATATCTTGAGCCGCTTCAAAAAAAGCCTTTCCGTTGGCGCTCCTGAGTACGTCGGTATGCTTCTTCAAAAGTCCGAAAGCTTCATTCGCACCGCCGTTCTCACAAAGCCATTTTATCAAGCCCTTAGCCGCAGTAAGACGGTGCATCTTTATTTTCATATCCGAAGCATCGCCATCAAAAGCGTGCTTGTAGCACCCTTTGACAGCTATCTCCCTGTCCTCGGGTCTGCCTGTCATTTCTGCGAAGTATTTGAACCTGAATATGCGTTCACCATCAAGCCCCTCTGCCTTAAAAACATCCACCAGTCTGAGGACTTTATCTTTCATGCCAAGGTCGTTAGCAATGGAAATGCCCTCTTCAAGGCTGTACTCAAAGATATCCGCAGGGTACTGATCGGCATAACTGCCATCTGTCATGAAACCGCAGTAGCAGTCATAATTCGCATTTTTTGCCCGCTGATAAAGCGCTTCGTCCTCGGGTTTGCGGTACTGCTCCATAAGCAGGGCGATCAGTTCAAGATTTGCGCCAATGCCCTGAAAACTCGACTTTTCGCGGGCAATTATTTCCTGCACAAAAAGTTCACGCACCATCTGTTCACGCTCGGGCTCGTCTATCTGTGCCGCACCGAGTCTCAGCCCATACAGCACCCGACCTCTCCTGCCGTAGTTCTCGTCAACATCGCCATAGTTCTCGGTATGCTTGCATTTATAGAAATATTGGGCTTTTTCGCCCGACCTGTATCTGCCTATCTCCGTCCCGAATTCTTCGAGCATCTCGGTAAAAGTTTCCTTATAGTCCATTTTGTTGTACCATTACAATCGTTTATTCTTCCTTATCAAAACTGAGCGCCGTATACTCCTCTTTCAAAGTATACCCGAATTTTGAAGCTATCTTCAATGACATGGTATTAGCCGCGTCCCAGTGAGGTCTCAGCCCCCTGCGAACGCACTCCGAAATGAATGCCGCGCCTGCGATAGTCGCAAGACCTTTCCTGCGGTAGTCGGGGTGAGTTGCTATCTCGACCTCAACTCCCCTGCTGTATACCGAATAGCACGAAGCCGCACAGATGAGCCGTCCTTCGTGGGTTATACAGCAGCCGAAGGCATTCTCCGAGAAATCCTTATAGTCCGAAAAATTTCCCACAAAAGCCCATGACCATTCTTTTTTAAGTGCCTGAGCATAATACTTTTCATTTATCATCTCAAGCTTATAGTCCGCAAATTTGGATATATCTGCAAGTTTTGCAATATTATCAATATCAAACTTTTCAGGCGGAGAAGTGCGGTATCTGGTGGTAGTGATAATTCCCTCGCCGAGCCCTGTCAGCGCCTTTATCCAGTCTTTGGATGCAGGCATGAACACAGCCTCAGAGTTGCCTTTCGCTATCTCAAAAGCTTCCCGCGCAAAAGCATGGTCTCCCGCCGTGAAATAAAAATCACCCGCTTCGATGACACCCGCAGTAGGTTTATCGGGGTCATCACAGTGGCATATCCCCACCCTGCCCTCTGCGCAGCTTATCAGCACCGAGTCTTCAAAGCCCTCAAACAGCGGCATAAGCGCCTTTCTGTTATCCGTTTTTACCATATTTTTAATTTCCTCCACATGAAAAAAAGCCCCGCTGCGGCAGGGCTGATATTTTCTCCACTGAATTTCCACCGACAGCGTACCGCCGCCGTTTCATACACAGCTTACTTGCTGAGATACTTGTGGATAACGCTTACTGCGATGGTCAGTATGAACATAACGATCGCTGCGTTTCTGGTCAGTCTGTTAAGCTTGGCATCGCGTGTATTGCCTGTATTCTTGCCATAGAACGAATCATTGTAGCCGCCGCCGATAGCGGAAGTCAGACCATCGTCCTTGGATTCCTGGATAAGAACTACCAATACGATAACAACGCTGCATAATGCAAGCACAACACCTGCACCTATCTCGATAGGGCTCATAATACTCTCCTCCGTAACTGATAACATTATTTATGTCATTATAGCATACTTTTCAGAAAAAAGCAAGGGGTTTTCACAATTTTTTTACGATAGCAAATTTACGCCCTATTTACGGCGAATATCCTCTGCCGTGTTGACAATCTTCGCTAAATAGATTATAATAATGAAGACATCAGTCAAGCAAAGGAGAATTTTGATGGATAACGAAAAGAAGGTCCGTTCTGTAGGAGTGGCTTCCGTCGTTGTTGCGGGGATATTTGTGGTATGCATGGTCTTCATCATCGGCAAAGTGGTCTTCGCAAGCAATTCGACTGAACCGCCTGCAGGGCTGAACACTGCTACTATAAACACAAATGTCACCGAGCCCAAGGTGACTAAAAACAATAAACCGGCAACCGCAGCCCCCGCTGATACTACCGAAAGCGGCGCACCCGCAGTTTCGGGTGAAAGTTCGGCTGAAGCTGCATCGTCAGCGGCTGAAGATACTTCATCCTCAGCTTCGGAAGAACATGGCATAAAGTATATCACCGAGTATGCATATCTCCACACACAGCCCTCCAATGATGCCGAGAATATCGTCTGCATGACCCCCGGCGTATCCGTCACTGTGCTGGGTTATGAAGATAACGGCTATGTCAAGATAACTTTTACAGGAAATGACGGTCAGCTGACAGGATATATCTATCAGGACTATCTCTCCGATTATCAGACAGTCCTCCCGCCCTGGGAACAGTAATGGCGAAGATATTCACCTATACCACCCTATCCGATGGCAGACGGATAGATTTCATCCTTGACAGGGGCAGGCGGCGTAATGCAGTTCTCGCAATAAACGAGGGCAGGCTGACAGTCCGTGTGCCTGAGCGTTTTGATGTATCGCAGATACGTAGTTTCATCCAACAGCACATCGAATGGATAGACCTGAATCTCGAAAAAAGCGCAAAGCACTCGGGTCTTCCGCGTACTTTCGAGGACGGCGAAGAGATACGTCTGCTGGGGCAGAAGACGGTTATAACTACTGTTAAGTCCGACAGATATTTCAAGCCCCGCATCGAGGGCGAAAAACTTCTGATAGCCGTATGCGGCAGTGTTGACCGCGAATATATGGTCAGGCAGGTACAGACTTTCATAGTCGAGTTAGCAAACCGCGAGATAACCGAGAGTATGCAGCGCCTTACCGCACAGATGGGGCTTTTCCCGAAAAAGATAACCGTAAAGGATCTCAGTGCCAGCTGGGGCAGGTGCAGTTCAAACGGCAGCATATCCATAAACTACAAGGTGGCAGCCTACTCAAAGGCTCACATCGATTATGTATGCATACACGAACTCGCACACCTAGTACACATGGATCACAGCGCTGATTTCTGGGAGCTTGTTGGGCGCTACTGTCCCGACTGGAAAAAGCTCCGAGGGAGTATGCGTTCGGACGACGGTGAAGATTGAACCATTCTCTATATAGATTATTTTCCCCGATGTGTTTACAGACACTTCGGGGATTTCTATTGTTGGGTAGATCGTATATCTCGATTTATTGGGATTTTCCGTTGTCGGTAAAATGTCGCTTCAAAAGCGACCATATCCTCCTCAATATGTGTTATCATATAGTCACAGTAAGAAAACCGTGAACCTGAAACACATAAGGAGGAACGACTATGAAAAAGAATAATAACAACATCACCGAACTGGTATTCGTACTTGACAGAAGCGGTTCAATGGCAGGGCTTGAATCCGACACCGTAGGCGGATTCAACTCGCTTATCAAAGACCAGAAAAATTCCGAGGGCAAGGCATTCGTGACGACAGTGCTTTTTGATACCGAGTTTATCTACGTACATGACCGCGCAGATATCTCGAAAGTTAAGCCCCTCACTGAGAAGGACTATGTTCCCCGTGGCTGTACCGCACTTCTGGACGCTGTTGGCATGACTATACAGCATATCGCAGGGATACATAAGTACGCCCGTCCCGAGGACGTGCCATCGAAAACCATATTCGTGATAACCACCGACGGTATGGAAAATGCAAGCCGTGAATTCAGGTATGACACCGTTAAAAAGCTCATTGAAAAGGAGCAGAAAAAATACGGCTGGGAGTTCATATTCCTCGGTGCGAATATCGATGCGGCAGCTACAGCAGGTTCGATGGGCATAGCGAATGCTTCAAACTATAAAGCCGATGGTAAAGGCACAAGACTGATGTACGGCGCTGTCGGCAGGGCTGTTAAATGTATGCGTGAATCAGCACCTCTTGCGGCGGATTGGAATGCAGATATGGAAGAGGATGCGGCGAGATAAAAAGCAAACTCGCGGAAACAATGCAGTGTACCAAACAATAGAAATCCCCGAAGTGCATATCAACACTTCGGGGATTTATTTTATCTGTCATTTATTGCAATATAAGGTCTTTCCTTAGCCACTGCCTTGTAAGCGGGACGGATTATCCTCTTGCCTGTTACCAGTTCCTCGAAACGGTGAGCGCACCAGCCGGGCATTCTCGATACTGCAAACATAGGTGTGAACAGATCCTGGGGAACGCCAAGCATTCTGTAAACAAAGCCCGAATACATATCGACATTTGCGCACATAGCCTTGTCGCTGCCCTTTATTTTCAGGAACAGCTCCGGGGTCAGGCGCTCTATGGTCTCAAGAAGTCTGTACTCTCTTTCAAACTCGGTACCCTCAGCCATGCGCTTTGCATTTGCTTTGAGTATTACCGCTCTCGGGTCGGAAAGGGTATAAACAGCATGGCCCATGCCGTAGATAAGTCCCGACTTGTCGAAAGCTTCCTTTTTGAGTATCTTGGTGAGGAAATCAGCTACTTCGCCCTCGTCGTCCCAGTTGGAAACGTTCTGCTTTACGCAGTCCTGCATAGCGGATACCTTGATATTCGCACCGCCGTGCTTAGGTCCTTTCAGTGAACCGATAGCTGCGGAATATGCAGAGTAGGGGTCGGTGCCCGAAGAAGTCAGCACGCGGCAAGCAAAGGTGGAGTTGTTTCCGCCGCCGTGTTCAGCGTGCAGCATCATCAGCAGGTCGAGAAGCTTTGCTTCATCATCTGTGAACTTTCTGTCAGGACGTATAGCCGCAAGGATCATCTCAGCAGTGCTGTGATTGGGATCCAGCGGGTGCAGGAACATTGTCTGGTTATCGAATGTTCTCTTCTTTACCTGGTAAGCCAGTGTCATTATGTACGGCAGCTTCGAGATTATGGATATAGCCGTTGCCATCTCGTACTCAGGCGCACGGTTCTCTGGGTTGTCGTCATAGGAATAAAGCGCCAGTATCGAACGGGACATCTTGTTCATGATATCCTTAGAGGGTGCTTTGAGTATCATATCCGAGAAGAAATCCGCAGGCAGGGGACGGTTCTCTGCTATCATGTGTCTGAAAGCAGCCAGTTCGTCCTTTTTAGGCAGTTCGCCCAGCAGAAGGAGATATACTATCTCCTCAAAACCGAAGCGGTTCTCCTTAACGGCATTTCCCACCAGATCGTTTATATTGTAGCCGCGATAGATCAGCTGACCCTCGATCGGCATTTTTTCTCCTTCATTCACCACATATCCGTGAACATTGCAAATATTGGTAAGACCCGCAGTAACACCAGTGCCATCGGCATTTCTCAGACCTCTCTTGACTCTGTACCTGTCATAGTAACCGGGGTCGATAGTGTTGTTTTTCACAAACTGCTGACAGAGCAGTTTTCTTGCTGTATCATTTACCATTCCTTCCACTCACTTTCCTTGGATATTCTGTAATTATACCACATCCCGCCATTTTTGTCAACTGTGATAATGTTAACGAATGACATAATTAACCACGAAAAACAGATACAACTGCTGTAAGGGGAGTTATATGCTTATATCTTTACGGGTGAAATCTGTCCGTTCAAGGGCTTTGCCGTTGGGCAGAGGTTCGAGAGACCTGAAAACAGGGGAATATCCTGCATTTTCCATAGCAGATATCAGCGATGGGGTATCTATCTCGTGATGGACTTCGTCAAGCCTGTCAAAGGCGTGAAGATAGGGAGAATCCGAAACCCAGCCTGCGGTATCGGTATTTATCTGTATTACGCAGGATACATGATCGGGGGACACCTGCTTCACAGCTTTAATAAAAGCATCAAAGCCGATATATTCTATCAGCAGATCGGCGATAAGAAGTTCGCTGTGGGGCAGTATGTGCGATTCGGTCACAAGATCGGCGCGTATACATTCAAGCACCTCCGAAAGCTGTGGATATCTTTCGGATACCACTTTGAGATAATCGCGGTTGATATCAATGCCGTATACCTTATCGAAGTCTTTCTCAGTGATATGCCGAAGTCCGTTGCCCCCTGCGATACCCAGTATCATCACGGTTTTAGCGGGATATGCGGTAAACTGCTCTTTCATGATTCTGTCAAGCGCCTGCAGCTGCCCGACAGATTCCAGACTCATATGGTTCTCATAGTCGGCAAGGCTTATTTCTTCCCAGGGTTCAGGCATTTGTGTCACCTCTGTATCTCATTTCCCAGAAAGCCACAGCACCTGCGGCAGCAACATTCAGGGAATCAACGCCGTGAGCCATGGGTATTTTTACGGTCATGTCACATTCATCGATGGTGGAAGTTTTCAGTCCGTCACCCTCAGTGCCAAGGACTATCGCCAGCTTATCGGCGCTTTTAAGGCGCTCGTCCTCAATGCTGACAGTATCCGACCTGAGCGCCATAGCCGCTGTGACGAATCCCATATCGCGAAGTTTATCGATATATCCGCTTTCTGAGCGCCCGATGAACTTCCAGGGCACCTGAAACACCGTACCCATGCTTACGCGGATAGTACGCCTGAAAAACGGGTCGCTGCATCCGTCTGTCAGCAGGACTGCATCAATGCCCAGCGCCGCCGCAGAGCGGAAAACCGCCCCGATATTGGTCTGGTTCATGATATCCTCCAGCACCGCCACCCTGTGTATCTGCGCGGGAAGCTCACTGTCTTCAGTCTTACGCTTCATGGCACACAGCACGCCCTGTGTAAGTTTGAAGCCTGTTATCTCTTCAAGAAGTTTCTTGTCAGCCGAGAAAACAGGAACGTCACCGACCCTTTCAACGATATCAGCCGCCTGCCCCGTGATGTACTTTTCATCCGAAAGCAGAGAAACAGCTTCATATCCCGCATCAAGGGCGGTACGTATTACCTTCGGGCTTTCTGCCACGAAGATACCCTGCGCTTTCAGCGAGAGCTCGGCGGTATCCCTGTAAGGTGCCAGCCCCTCGGTATCAAGATCATTTATGCGAACTATCCTGCCCATTTATATGCCCCCTTTTCAAACTTATATCATCATACCATACCTGCATATTTTTTTCAACACCCCACCCACAAAAGGGATAAAATTTGCCGCCCAAAAAGGACCTGATCGTCAAGTGATTTTTCTTGACATTACTTGCCGTTTTTTCGTCGAACTGCCCGGCCATACACCTGTAATATTGTGCAAACATATGTTTTATATTTTAACTCGGACATATTTCTGCAAGAGTTGTACAAAAACGTACAACTTTTCACCTAAAATCACTGATAGTGAAAAGACATCTGTTCAAACTGCAGATGCCTGCGCCGTCCCCACACAAAAGATCATCCCACTTATGCGCACGATGGCAGGCAGCCGCCGACTATGACTACGGCATACCAGGCGGCGTGTCATACTGTATAATGGTGAATCATCAAATTCTGTGGTTTTAAATATTTTAATAAATAGATACTTGTAAAAACGGCACAACGGATATCCACAAAATAGTCATACTGCTTCTTGAAAAAGTCTGCAATATGTGTTATAATGTGAATATATAATTATCTGATAATTTTATTAGATGAAATGAAAGGAGTTTTTTATGAAAGTAATCAAAAAATTTCTGGGTCTTATGACTGCAGGTGCTATGTCTCTCTCATCCCTGCCATTCATAAGTGCTCAGGCTCAGGACGTATCCAAAATGACACCTGCGCAGATAGCAGCAGATATGGGTGTGGGCTGGAACCTCGGCAATACCCTTGACGCCCACGACGGCGGCAGTCACAGAAAGATGGGGCTCGAATCAGAGACCTACTGGGGCAACCCCAAGGCGACAAAGGAGCTCATCGATGCGGTGAAAGCCAAGGGCTTCAATACTATCCGTATCCCTGTGACCTGGTATCCCCATGCGGACGCCAACTACAAGATAGACAGTGCCTGGATGAGCAGAGTTAAGCAGGTGGTAGACTGGGCAATAGCCGATGACACCTACGTTATACTCAATATCCACCATGAGGAATGGAACAGACCTACCAACGACAACTATTCTGCGGCCTCCAAGGAGCTGAAAGCTTTCTGGAAGCAGATAGCTACCGAGTTCCAGAACTATGACCGTCACCTCATATTCGAGGGCATGAACGAGCCCAGAAATTACGGCGGTACTCATGAATGGGACGGCGGTACCACAGAAATGAGAGAAGTCGTAAACAAGCTGGATAAGGATTTTGTTGATACCGTAAGAGCAACAGGCGGCAAAAACAAGACCAGATGCCTGATGATACCCACATACGCTGCAAGCTCGACTACTGCTGCAATGCGTGCGCTGAGTATCCCCAATGACTCTAATATACTGGTATCCATCCACGCTTATAACCCTTACAACTTCACCATGAATACAGGTAACGGCGCCACCAGCGTGTTCGACAGCACTCAGGAAAATGAGCTGAAGCAGCTGTTCAACAATATCAACAATATCTACCTTTCAAAGGGTCATGCTGTCGTTATCGGTGAGTTCAGTTCTTCAAACAAGAACAACACCAGCGAGCGTGTAAAGTGGGCTAACAGCTATGCTACCCTGGCTAAGAACAAGGGCATACCGATAGTTCTCTGGGATAACAACGCCCCTGTTGACAACTACAACAATGGTGAGGGTCACGGCTACATCAACAGAAAGACACTCCAGTGGTACGACACTGCCGAGCCTGTTGTAAATGCGCTGATAAAGAGCTACGGCCACGTTAAGGCTTCCAAGGAAAAGACCATCAGCAACTGTAAGATAACTCTTTCGCAGAAATCCTACACCTATGACGGCAATGAGCACAAGCCTTCCGTAACCGTTTCTTTCGACGGCAAAAATCTCACCGAGGGCAAGGATTACTCCCTCACATACAAGGGCGGCAAAAACATAGGCGATGCTTCCGTTACAGTTACGGGTATCGGCGATTTCAAGGGCTCTTCGACCGTAAAGTTCTCTATCGATCCCGCTAACCTCTCGGGCTACAAGCTGGGCGATGTAAACTTTGACAACTCGATAAACATCACCGATATCACCCTGACATCTGCCCATGTAAAGGGCAAGAATATAATGTCCGCAAGCCGTGTAAAGGCTGCTGACATCAACCGCGACGGCAAGGTAAACGTAACCGATATCACCAGAATAGCAGCTCATGTAAAGGGCAAAAAGCTTCTTCCCAATGAAAGCGTAGCGTGATATTTTCACCCGCGAAAAAATTCATCCGCAGTTGATTTTTGATAAAATTGTATAATTCTCATAAATTTTGGGCGATATATTCTACATTATGGCTCATCATTTAGGGTGATGCGACACCATCACGGAAATGGTATAATCAGTATAGTGGAAGATTTGCAAAAAAACTCGGAAGAACAAAAGAAGATTCCGCTATTAACCCCCTATCGTAAAACTAGAGAACGACCCGGCGCAGCAGAACGCCGGGTCGTTTTTTGCATATTTTCCGCGATGAAAGGCGTTTTCGGCAGAGAGGATATTTCAAACACAGCGAAGACTTCCCACGATAATATTCATACACACCCGCACAGATCATCTCACACGGATATGCACCTCGCAGACGGATAAAAAATCAAAACTTTTTCTGTAAAAGGTCTTTATTTTTTGTGAAAAATGTTGTATAATGTAAAGTGAACTATTTTGATTCTTTTTCACAAGGAGGAAAACAATATGGCAACCTACAAGGTAATAATAATGGGTAAGGAGTATGTCCTCACAAGCGAGGAAAACAAGGACTACACCGAAAGACTGGCAGCAGCACTGGATAAGCGCATAAAAGACATGAGAGCGCGTTTTTCCAGCCTTTCAATCACTGACTGCGCAGTACTCACCGCCCTTGACTGCATGGACGAACTGGGACAGTCTAACAGAAACATCGACAATATCCGCACACAGATAAAGGATTATGTTGACGATGCAGGCAGAGCTAGAAATCAGGCTACAGCAGCACAGCGTGAGATCAAGATGCTCAGGGAAAGAGTTGAGCAGCTTGAAAAAGAACTGGCTGAACGAACAAATTTCAGTGCTATGGATAATGTGGGCGAAGCTGTCAGTGCTGAGGATATCCTCAGAGGCGATATCAAGGCGGCTATAGGCGAGACCTCCGAGCCCGAAGAAGCCCCTGCTGATAATACCGCACAGAAAAAATCGATACAGGACAGCCCCTATATGCGCAGCTACGAACAGGCTATGAACAGACGACCCGTTGACGGCGCAGCAGGCGGCGCAAGATTCAACGGAAACGATCAGGGAAACAACAAGTAAATGGCTGAGATACTTGCACCCTGCGGCTCCCCCGAAGTATTGAAAGCAGCCCTGAGAGCGGGCTGTGATGCAGTGTATCTTGGCGGCGAGGAATTTTCTGCCAGACAGAACGCCGCTAATTTCTGCAATGAGGACATCGTCAATGCGGTCTACGAATGTCACAAGCGCGGTGTGAAAGTCTACCGCACCATAAACACGGTGATATTCGATGAACAGATGGATAAGTGCATAAAAGCGGTGGAACACTGCGCAAGAGCAGGTGTTGACGGCATCATCACCCAGGATCTTGCACTGGTCGAGATAGTCCGCAAATGCTGTCCAGATATGCATATCCACGCTTCAACTCAGATGACCATACACACCCGCAGGGGCATGGAAGTCACCAAAAAGCTGGGTTTCAGCCGCACCGTAATTTCCCGCGAACTGCCGCTTGATATAATCAAGGAACTTTCAGCGCTGGGCATCGAGACCGAGGTTTTCGTACATGGTGCGCTGTGTATGTCAGTATCGGGACAGTGCTACATGAGCGCGGTAGTAGGCTCTCGCAGTGCTAACAGAGGTCTCTGTGCACAGGCTTGCAGACTTCCCTGTAATGCAGGGGGCAGAGGCAAGGACAGATATGACCTTTCTCTGAAAGATCTTTCTTACTGCGATGAACTGGGCGAGATAGTAAACGCAGGTGTCAGCTCGCTGAAGATAGAGGGGCGCATGAAACGTCCTGAATACGTGGCTATGGCTGTGGACAGCTGCAAAAAAGCTCTGGCAGGCGAAGATTACGACAGGAATACTCTCGAAGCTGTATTTTCCCGCAACGGATTTACAAACGGTTATCTGCGACACAAACTGGGCGCGGATATGTTCGGTATGCGCACAGGTGAGGACGCTGCTGCGGGCGCTAAAGCCATGCCTAAAATTCATGAGCTTTATCGCTATGAGGACAAGCGTGATACCCTCCGCTTTAAAGTAACTATCAAAGCGGACGAGCCGGTCAGAATTACTGCCCGTGACAGTCTCGGCAGCGAAGTCAGCATCGAGGGCGACTATCCTCAACAAGCGCTGAGCAGAGCGATAGATGAAGCCGCCGTGATAAAGCAGCTTTCAAAACTCGGCGACACGATATACAGCTTCGGTGGTGCTGAATGTGACATAGATGAGGGACTTTTCGTGAGCCCCGGCGTGCTGAACGAACTCAGGCGCAAGGTCTGCATGGAGATGGACAGTGCACGTATGCTGAAAAACTCCGCTGTTGTGCCATTTACAAATTCCGATATCACCGATTTTCCCGAATATAAGGGCAGCGGACAGACTATCCGAGTAAGCGTGACGAACCTTGAGCAGCTGGGGGCGGTATCTCCCGAAAAAGTTGAGATGTGCTGTATACCCCTCGAATTTGCAGTACGTGCGGCTGAGGTCTTCCCTGTCGAAAAACTTGCAGTGATGATGCCGCGATTCACATTTGACGAGGAAAAACAGCTTAACCGCCTTGCGGAAGCAAAGCGTGTTGGGATAACCCATCTCTACGGCACTAACCTCGCACATACCGAGATCGCAAAAGAGTTTGGCATGATGCTTCATGCGGGCTTCGGCTTCAATCTTACAAACTCCTGTGCGCTGAATGTAGCGAAAGAACTGGGTGCGGCTGACGCGATAGTAAGCTTTGAGCTGAAAGCTTCGCAGATAGCAAAGCTGAAAAAGCCCATGCTCATCGGTGTTTACGCCTATGGCAGACTTCCCTTGATGATGACAGTAAACTGCCCAATATCAGCGGCGGTGGGCTGTAAAAACTGCACACATCACATCACCGACCGCACAGGGCGCGACTTCCCTGTTAAATGCTCAAAGCGCGAGGGATATGTGGAGATACTCAACAGCGAGTTGCTTTACATGGCTGACAAGCTTGGCGATCTCCGCTGTGCTGATATACTCATGCTGGATTTTACCGATGAAACTCCCGCACAGGTAAGACATATCATCGAGGAATACGAAAACGGCGGTCTGAACGGCAGACCCGATAAGATAACCCGCGGTCTGTATTACCGTGGTGTACAATAAAGGAGACAGTTATGAAACTTTTGTTCAAAAAACTGCGCGAGGGCGCAGTCATACCCAAATACCAGACAGAGTACAGCGCAGGGCTTGATCTTTGCGCCTGTGTTGACGGCAAGATAAATGTTCCAGCGGGTGCTACCGTAAAAGTGCCGACAGGTCTTGCGGCAGAGCTTGAAAACGAGAAAAACGCTGTACTGCTTATATATGCCAGAAGTTCCCTCGCCACAAAGCTGGGACTTGCCCCCGCAAACTGCGTGGGCGTAGTTGACTGGGACTACCGCGGCGAGCTGATAGTCGCACTGCACAATCATTCCACTGAGGACTGCATCATAAACAACGGCGACCGCATAGCACAGCTGGTGATAACCCCAATCTTCCGCCCCGAGATATGCGAAGCCGAAGAGCTTTCCGACACCGCAAGAGGTGCAGGAGGGTTCGGATCAACGGGTAAATAATTCACAATTCATAATTCATAATTGTTGACAGGGGCGCGAGTTTCATGTTCTTTCTGAAGAATTGCGAATGTGTGAGTTTGATATTCTGAAAAATAATAATGCGCTTATCGCAGATTTTGCGGTAAGCGCACTTTTTGTGTTCTCAAATTGTCAGGGCTGGAAACTTGCGTGTAATGCAAACTAACATCAGCAAAACACACTCGTTCCAATGCCAACAATTATGAATTGTGAATTATGAATTATGAATTAGCAAATGCGTGGCAGGAGTTCGCCGCCGGGCTGAGGGAGCATTGTCTGGGCACCTATCTCGGTCTCCATTACTACTCTGCCTGCGTTTTCGGCAGTTATCTCGCCGATGATAGCCGCATTCTTGGAATACTTGCCCTCACGTAGCTTTTCAACCAGTGCAGGAGCCTTGTCCTTGGGCGCGATTATCACAAGTCTGCCTTCACAAGCGAGGTACAAGGGTTCAAGACCCAGCATACCGCAAACGCCCTTAACAGCGGGGTCAACAGGTATATCAGCCGCATTCAGGCGCACGCCTACGTTACTCTGCTCTGCAATCTCGTACAGCACAGTGCCAACGCCTCCGCGGGTAGCATCACGTATGGTGTGGATATCGTTGGTAACGGTATACAGGCTTTCAACCGTGCCCCAGAGAGGTGCGCAGTCGCTGTCCACATCTGCATCGATGCCGTATTCATCACGAGCAAGCAGTATGGTACAGCCGTGTCTGCCCACATCGCCCGTAACGATAACTGCATCGCCGGGCTTTGCGTATGTGCCCGAGGTATCAGCGTTATCCATGATTTTGCCGATGCCTGTGGTTGTGATGAATATCTTATCCACCTGACCCTTGCCTGCAACCTTGGTATCGCCTGCAACTATCTTAACACCTGCTTCTGCCGCAGTTTTCTCCATTGAAGCCGCTATTTCTTCCAGCTTATCAAGGGGGAAACCTTCCTCGATGACGAAAGCACAGGTGAGGTACAGAGGCTTTGCGCCCATGCAGGAAAGGTCGTTTACAGTTCCGCATATGCTCAGCTTGCCGATATTTCCGCCGTTGAATTCAAAAGGCGAAACTATAAAACCGTCGGTAGACATAGCAAGTCTGCCGTCACCTATGTTGAGCACAGCCGCATCATCAGCTGTGAATTGAGGATTTGAAAAATGCGCCTTGAAAACTCTGTCGATAAGCTCCGAGGTCTGCTTTCCGCCCGCACCGTGGGCAAGTGTTACTGTTTTATCTGACATATTAGTATTACTCCTTTGTGCGCTTTTCAGCGCTGAATTTATCGAATCTTTCTCGGGTATCAAACTCCGCCGTACTGATAGTAAGCCGCACAGGCGCCCTCATCGGATACCATGCAGGCACCCACGGGGTGTTCGGGGGTGCATACCTTACCGAATACCTTGCAGTCGCAGGGCTTGCACTTGCCCTGAAGAACATCTCCGCAGCGGCAGGCAGGATTCGGTCTGCCCTTTATCTCCGGCATATCGTACTTCTTTCTGGCATCGAAATCTGCATACTCATCACGCAGTTTCATGCCCGACATTGGTATAACTCCCAGACCTCGCCACTCGGTATCACAGGGCTCCATGACCTTTTCTATCAGCTTCTGTGCAGGGGGATTACCCTCGGGCTTTACAACGCGGGGATAGCAGTTAACAAAGAAAGGCTCGTCCTTTTCGGCATTTTTAAGTATCACCGCAAGGGCTGTCAGAAGTTCGCTTGCCGTAAAGCCCGCAATTACGCCCGATACACCCTTTTCTTTAAGGTCCTCGCATATAGCCGTACCGGTTATGGCATTTACGTGACCCGGATACAGGAATGCATCCGCACTGCCCACTAATGCCGCATAAGCATTAGGCATGGTCTTGTTTGCAGTCAGCAGAGAGAAGTTTTTGAGTCCCTCTTTCTTTGCTGTTTCTGCCGCAAGACAGGCAGAGGGAGTAGTGGTTTCAAATCCCACCGCCAGAAATACTATCTGTTCATCGGGATTCTGCCTTGCCATCTCAACAGCATCAAGTGGCGAATATACAGGGCGCACCACAGCACCCTTAGCTCTTGCACCCGCAAGAGACATCTCCGTTCCGGGAACGCGTATCAGGTCGCCGAAAGTAGTTATAACACAGCCTTTTTCCAGCGCCAGCCAGATAGCTTCATCAATAAAGCCCACAGGCGTTACGCACACGGGACATCCCGGACCTGATATAAGCTCAACATTATCGGGCAGCAGCTTGCGCAGACCTATCCTGAATATCTCGTGGGTGTGTGTTCCGCAGACTTCCATTATGCGCAGAGGTCTGCCATTGTAGTTAGTTATTATATCACGCGCTTTTTTAGCCTGTTCGTTCACAGCAGACCCTCCATTACATCAAAAGCCTCTTCCTCGTCGCTTTCGGTTATCTTCGCGATAGCCACACCTGCGTGTACCATCACATAATCGCCGGGCTCAAGGTCTTCCAGCAGATCAGCGCTTACCTCACGCTTGGCGCCGTTGGCGTCGATGAGTGCAGTGCCGTCCTTAACGTTTACTACCTTTGCAGATAATCCAACACACATATTCTTATCCTCCTGTTCTTACCGTGGGGGATATCCCCCATCTATAAAATATTGACTTAATTAGTTTTCCTTATAATGTATACCGTAAGCCGCCTGTCCCAGCGCGATGCCGCCGTCGTTGGGCGGTATCAGGCTGTGCAGAAGAACTTTGAAACCATTTGCGGTCAGTCTTTCATAACACAGTTTAGTCAGCAGTCTGTTCTGGAAAACTCCGCCGCTGAGTGCGACTGTATCAAGCCCATTATCCTCACCGATCTTTTTGCAGGCTTCCGTTACCATGTCGGCAAGCACCGCATGGAAGGTATACGCCAGCACATCTGTCTGACAGCAGGCAAGCTTTCGTTCAGCGATATCCGCCGCCAGCGCCATTGTACACAGTGTAACAAATCCGTCCTGATATTTTATCAGCTTCTCGGGTGTTCGGTAGTTCTCCGATATCTCATGGTGCTTCGCCAGACATCTCTCCGCTTCGCACATCAGTGCGACAGATGCTTCACCCTCAAAGGTGGATACTTTCTTTATGCCCAGTATAGCTGACACCGCGTCAAACAGCCTTCCGCAGCTTGTGGACTTCACGGAGTTCAGCTCCTTTTCAGCCATCGCTTTCTGAAGCTTATACTCTATGCTGTCGCATATGCCCAGCCGCTGACACAGCACCTCGCCCCCATCACCAAAAGCATCTCTTATGAGTGCCGAAGCGATTCTCCAGCCCTCTTTTGATGACAGGTCGCCACCTGTCTGCATAAAGGGACGTATACTGCCGACTCTCTCATAACCGTGATAGTCGCAGACCATCAGCTCGCCGCCCCAGATAGTGCCATCGTCACCGTAGCCCGTGCCATCAAAGCTCACGCCTATCACCTTTCCGTCAAAGCCGTTTTCAGCCATGCAGGAAAGGATATGCGCATAGTGATGCTGTACCTTTATCAGCGGTATGCCCCGCTTTTTCGCGATATCCTCAGCCACACGCACAGTGTTGTACTTCGGGTGAGTATCACATACCACCATCTGCGGCTCTGCTTCAAGAAGTCCGCACATTCTCTCGGTGCTTTCTTCAAGCGCCTTGACGGTGCGTATATCCGCCATATCCCCCACATAGGGTGATGGATAGAGCAGGTCGCCCCTTGCTATGCAAAAGCTGTTTTTCAGTTCGCCGCCGATAGCCAGTACCTGTCTGCCGGACTTGTTTTTCAGCATAACAGGCAAAGGCGCAAAACCTCTTGAACGCCTTATCATGTAAGGCTTGTCGAAAAGCCAGTCGCATACGCTGTCGTCCGCACGCAGAAGTATCTTCCTGTTGTGGGAAAGCATAAGGTCGCAGAAGCCACCAATCTCTTTAAGTGCATCCTCGTCACATCGGCATATCGGTGCGCCGCGGACGTTTCCGCTGGTCATCACAAGACAATCCGTCATCTCGATACCGTCGGGATAGTCAAACAAAAGCATCTGCACAGGGGCATATGGCAGCATAACCCCGACAGTGGTGTTGTCGGGCGCTATCTTCTCGCTGAGAGTGCAGCAGCTGCGCTTTTTCAGAAGCATTATGGGCTTCTGCCAGCCTGTCAGGTACTCTTCCTGACCGTCCCTGATATGGCACTGCCTGCGCACTGCGTCCATGTCCCTCATCATTACTGCAAAAGGCTTTGCGGGACGGCTTTTCAGTTCACGCAGACGCGCAACAGCTTCTTCATTCCTGGCATCACAGCACAGGTGAAAACCGCCTATGCCCTTAACCGCCGCGATCTTGCCGTCCATTATAGCCCGTCTGAGGAAAGTTATAGCCTCGCCGCCCTTTATGTCCGTTCCCACGATGTAGACCTCGGGTCCGCAGTCGTTGCAGCATACAGGCTGAGCATCATAGCGGCGTGTAGCAGGGTCGTGATATTCTGCCGCACACTTTTCGCACATGGGGTGCTCTTTCATCGTGGTGCGCTCGCGGTCATAAGGCATTGTCTCAAGGATAGTCAGCCTTGGTCCGCACTGAGTACAGTTTATAAAGGGGTGAAGATATCTCCTGTCCGTTTTATCGAACAGTTCAGCACGGCACTTCGGGCAGGTAGCTATATCGGGAGAAACGAATATATCTCCAAGTTCCTTTTCGCTCTCGATTATCTCAAAGCCCGAAAATTCGGTGTATTCCGCATCAGTGACCTCTACTTCCAGCACCATAGCGCGTTCAGGCGGAGAATTCTTTATCCTGTCAGCAAAGGCGGCAAGAGCTTCATCTTCGCCGGTAGCAAATATATCCACATAAGAGCCCTTGTTTGCCACCGTTCCCGTTATGCCCAGTTCCTCGGCGGCAACAGCTGTAAAGGGTCTGAAACCCACTCCCTGCACTATGCCAAAAGCGCGTATATTGACTGTTTTTATGTTGTTCACCTTCTTACATCTCTATTTTGTAAAAGTCCTTCCCGACACCGCAAAATGCGGCAGGTCGAACCATTCTCCCTTGTGTTCGGGCAGTGCACGTTTAAGACTTATATCACCTATGATAAGATCGAATCCCTTAGCCTTTTCAGCAAAGTCCTCTTCGTCCGCGATATGGAGATCTCCCTCACGCGCGGCTTTGCTGTCAAGCATGAAGAACGTTCCGCAAACAGCATCACCGCCGATGATGTCTCTGACAGCGTTAGCCGCCATCTGCTGATGTACGATAAGCGTCCGTCCTGTAGATTTAAGAGCTTTCAGCTTCTCTATATATTCCTCGGGCAGAGGGCATCCGTGTACCTCAACATCAAGTGAGAACTTCTCTTCCAGATATTTTCCTGCTCTTATACCCGCAGGTGATATCACGAATATCTTCTCGAACCTCGATATCCTTTTTACTTCATCAAGCCCGCTGTCAAAGCCGATGCACTTTACCTCGTCAAAGCCCTCAGCCTTTATAGTGGAAACTATCCTCTCCGCCGTGATAAAGCCTGTATCGAGAGGAGTAGCGCCTATCACCGCCGCAGTGCCTTTCTCCGTTGGCAGCTTTTCCTCGGCGAACTTCTTGAAAAGCCTCAGATAGGCTTCTTCCTCGCCCCTGTCATAAAGCTTCGTTCCGTCGGTAGCCACCGTTATGCAGGGAACTCCCGTCTTTTTCTCCGCCATGCGTTCCAGTGCCTTGTAATCCGTGGCAATAACTGCGGGAACAGGTGTGCCGACTATCGCAGTGAAATCTCTTTCAAGCTGTTCCTGAGCCAGTGCCAGCTTAGCCACAAGCCTGTCATCACGGCCGAGTATAGCGTCCATATCACGAAGTCCCGCACTGAACAGCGCAGACTTTTTAGTGAACCATCTTGGCTCATCAAATCCGCATACATTACCTGCACAGCCGCCCGCATCGCATATAACGGTTATCCCGCCAAGCTCGTAAAGCACCGAGCAGGCACCCGAATCATCTGGCGCAAGAGGAGAGATATATCTCAAAAACTTTTTCATTTCGTCCCCTCCTTTTTCAGTGCCTCGTCAAGTTCTGCCATAAGGCGCTCAACGCCCTCGTAGCCGAACGGCTGTTCCTCGGTGTTGAACTGTGCGCAGGGCAGGTCGGGGTGATAGTAACCCGCGTCAACACCTATGGCAATATCGATATCCGTCTTTCTCTCGTAATTCAGCATCGTAGGTGAAAGGTTGGAGAATATGCGAGTATCGGGCGATATCTGAGCAAGCTTCTTTATAAACACGAAGTTCCTCTCGCCCACCGTGCCGTATATCTCACTGACCTTTATGCCGTACTCCGTCAGTGCCAGCGCAAGTTCAAAGCTGTCTGCATTAACGCACTCGCCCACTGCCGCAGAGATATTACCATGCTCCGCAATGAACTTCTCAACCGCCACCTTAGCACTGTCATAGTACTTTTCATCGTCAAATTCCGCACCCAGTGCCTGTCCCAGCAGACGGTACTGATTGCGTATCTTGTCAAGCCTGTACATTCTTGTCAGCTCAATGAAAGGTATCCCCAGACGCTTTTCCATATCCTGCGCCGCATACCTCGCTTCGGCATTTATCACAAGGTTGAAATTCGCCCGCGAAAGCTCGTGATATTCCTCAATAGTACTGCACCTTGCCAGCTCCCTGACTTTCTTTATGCCCGCACTGTGCAGAAGGTCATAAAGCTCGCTGTCATCGTGGACATGGCTGAAATAACCAAGTATATTACATTCGTTGGATATCCTCTTCTGAGGCTTCAGCAGTGAGTATACCGACTTTCTCACACCTGCCATCGGCGGCAGACGCTTCTCTCTCGTCAGCGCATACATATAAGCGGGAACAGTCGCCACACCTGTTTCGTCCTCGCACTTTCGGCATACTCGCTCCATATCAGTACCAAGAAGTGCATCAACACAGGTGATACATATCATCACCGCTGTGGGTGTATAGTCAAGGCTCTCACAAACTTCTTTGCAAGCCTTTGGTATCTTTGTTAAATGTCTGCCCGTAACGATATCAGTATCGTCCAGCAGAAGATAGAAAAATCTCTCGTTGTATCCCAGCTCATTCAGAAGAGCCGTGTTTCTTCCACAGCACCCGGGAGCCACCAGAAGCATCACCGAGCCCGGTATGGCAAGACCCGCTCTCTTTACGCCAAAGCCCTTAGCACCGGGAGAATTGAAGTCCAGTGTTGCAGGAGATGAGTATATCATATGCTTGTGGCTCATCAGCTCGTCGGGAGTGTTCTCAAAACCCCTCTCGGCGAGATCAGCGGCTGTTATATAGAAAGCCTCAGTCATTTGCCTCGTCCTCCGCTATCAGTTTCTTAGCCAGCTCCAGAAAACGCTGTGCAGTCTCACATTCGGGGTCGCCCTCGATGACGGTCTTACCCATATCCTCGTACTTTATTATATCCGCCGAACGCGGTATATCCGCCGCGATATCAAGCCCTGCGCTCTCCGCAAAGGCTCTGACCTTTTCTTCCTCATTCTCAACTGCACGGCGGTTCATGATTATTCCGCGAACCTTAGCATAGCTCCTGTCCTCGAAGTTTTTCACAGCCTTGTTGATATTGTTTGCCGCATACAGCGCCATCTTCTCACCCGAGGTAACGATAAGCACCTTGTCTGCATAGCCCTCTCTGATAGGCGCGGCAAAACCGCCGCATACTACGTCACCCAGAACATCGTAAAGCACCACATCGGGCTTGAACTTCTCAAAAAGCTCCAGTTCTTCCAGCAGAGAAAAAGTAGTGATTATACCTCTTCCCGCACAGCCCAGACCCGGAGTAGGGCCGCCTGTTTCTATGCAGAGTATCCCGCCGAAGCCGACCTGAGATATCTCCTCGATGGAAGTCGGTTCTTCGTCACGGTCGCGCATATAATCCATAACAGGGGTAACAGGTGTTCCGCCCAGAAGATTTATCGTAGAATCCGCCTTGGGGTCACAGCCTATCTGTATCACCCTCTTGCCCAGAGATGCGAACGCTGCCGCGAGATTAGCGGTGCAGGTAGATTTTCCTATGCCGCCCTTGCCGTATATTGCCAGTTTTACCATTTATATATCTCCTTATTGACATTGTTGATGGGGTCGCGCATATCCTTCGCGAAGCACCTGCCCGAAAATGCAAAATGAGGCATCTCTATCAGCCTGCACCCCTCGGGCAGAATGTACTTGTATAACGGGTCTGCCACAACTGTTTTTATGCCGTTATCTTTGATGTATGCCCTGATATCTTCCTCCGCATACAGCGGCAGATCCTTTTTATCGGGACTAAGCTCCGCATCGACATCGGGAGGACATATAACATCTACCGCATGGCGTGTCAGTGCCTCCCATTCAAAGGCTATCGACCCTGCAAGCACAGCCTCACCTATTACAAGACGTTCTGCTTTTTCGTCCGTGTGTTTGCCGCGGCACATGGCTGCCATTGTTCTGCTTATGCCGTCATGGATAGTTTCATACATAAAACTGAAGGCACCCGACTGGAGACTGCCCACAGGCACACCGCAAAAATATGGTATTCCGAACTCCTTTTCCATATACCTTGCCGCAGGAAGCCCGCAGTAGGATACCACAAGGTTTACTTTAGCAGAAGCCGCTCTGCGTATCTCATCAAGAGTACCGCCCATACCTATGGAGGATATGACTTTCATCTTACCCCTGTTGAAAAACTTCTTCAAGCTTTCGGCAGCGCTCGTCACACCGAAGTCAAGCGGGGTCGCACCTATGATATTTATCCCAATGCCGTCATCGTCCTTTGGCATATCATGTACGAACTCACGGACGATAGCTTCAAGCGCCATACCCGCACCGCTGATATACGAGTGGGTACCATTGGTTTCCAGCCCAAAAGTTGGTATACCTGTCCGTCCCTGAATATCCCGTGCCACAGCTTCGTAGTCGAAACCTGTCATCATGGGCATAGGCGAACCGCACAGCGCGATAAAGGCAGGTTTCCTGTCCTTTGCCGCCGATACTATATCCTGTATCAGCTTTTCGTCGTTGCCCATTATCGCATCGGTCTCTGTCAGCGCTGAGATATAGATATCCGAACGCATATCGTACCATCTTGGCTCATCATGGGTGGAATAAGTCGAATTACAGCCCGAAGCGTCATGTACCACCGTCATGCCGCCGAATTCATACAGCGCCGAACATACACCTGAGGTATCAGCCGCATAGCATGGTATTATCTTACTAACATTTTTCATATAACCATACCTCTTTCTACGTCAAATACAGCTTTCACAGCCGATACCCTTGTGAGATATCAGTGTCTGCCTGTCCTTAGGTTCAGCCGCCGCCTCTTCCATAAGACGTGCTATCTCAGCTATGCCTGTAAATCCGTAATATCCGCCGTTCTGCACTATGTTCACAAAATAGTCCGTGCTGAAATAGTGCGCCGCTTTCTGACCCACAGCTATCACCCGCTCATGCTCCTCTTCGGGAAAATGAAGCATATTCACATTCACCGCCGAGTATATCTCAATATCGGGCGATATCTCTTTCAGCGCATCAAAATCTTCCCCGTCCTCGCCGAGAACATCATTTATGATATACTTCACATTGAAGCCGTTCTCAACCAGAAGTTTCGCCAGCGAGAAAGGCTGTGTCACCGCTGTAAAATCAATAGCTATGGGAGTATCACCCACCGCCGCTTTTGCAGACCTAAGAGCCGCTTCAGCCTTCTCCTCCTCAGCCGCAAGGTCGGGACATTCCACTCCAAGAGCATCGCAAAGCTTCGTAATATTTTCCCTTATCCTAACAGCATCAAAACTGTTTGGCAGATAAAGTGCCTTAGTACCCAGCCGCTCCGAAAGCTCATTACATCCCATCGCCGCCGTAGGCAGGTATGCTATATTCACCGCCGACTTAGCCATTTCAAGGTATTCGTCATAGGTCTTACATGAGGTTATATCCCTCAGGGTGAATCCGTTATCCTTTATTATGCGCACAAGCTCGCTGTTCTCATCAGTTGCTCTGTCATTGCCGATGATATTCACCGAACGTTCGTCAACAGGCAAAGGTTTCAGCGCGTTATAAAGCTGAGCCCTCATCTTAGCATCAGGAGATACGGTCTTGCGCATGGTTGGTGTCATATAGCAGTCCGAGAAATCTATATCGGGAAATTTATCGGACAGTTCTTGTATTATGATATCAAAATCACACCCTGCAAAAAGGTGTATACAGCTGAGATACAAAAGCACAGCACGAGGTCTGTAAGGCAGTCCTTCGATTATTTCGCTTACTCCGTCCACCACATCGCTTTCCAGCGTGCCGTCGAACATATCCTGCTCCGATACCGATATCCAGCTCATGCGGTCCAGTGCGTTCATCTCCGCCGCTGTTAGTATAACGCCCCTCAGACAGCCCTGTGCACAGGCGAATATCTCGTGTGTCTCAGGTATCAGCATACCTGTGTGAACGATATTCCACACACCTCTGGCAGGCGGATTGTACTCCAGTCCACTCGTAAAGAAATCGCCACGAGGCGCATCCCCCAGCCTTACCACAGGCGGACGGTCTAACCCTGTCTTTTTAAGCATATCACTCACCTCCGCAAATAGCGTATACGCTGTCCGCTATTGCTTTAAGCTGTTTTGCGGTGTCGCTTTCGGGGGCAGAAGCCACTATCGCTTTTCCCGCTTCCTCTGCAAGAGGTATATCCTCACTTCGGTCAAGAGTACCTATCACATAAGTGTTGAAATCAGCCGCCAGCTCATCTGCCGCCTCGTCTTCATCGGGCACGCCCCTGCGGTTGAGGATTATTCCCCCAAGAGAAGCATATCCCCTGCCTTTGAAATTCTCCACAGCCATGCAGATATTTGCCGCCGCATATCTGGACATCTTCTCGCCCGAACAGACAACGAATATCTTATCAGCATAGCCCTTGCGCATGGGCATGGAAAATCCTCCGCATACCACATCGCCGAGAACGTCATATATCACCACATCGGGCTTGTATACCTCGTAAGCACCCAGTTTTTCAAGGCTTTCCAGCGCGTTGATTATACCGCGTCCCGCACAGCCCAGTCCTGGGATAGGGCCTCCCGCTTCAACACAAAGCACGCCACTCTCTGTTCTAAAGACCACTTCATCAAGGGTAAATTTGCCGTTGGTCTTTCGTGTCATATCAAGCACCGTGGGTATCCTGTCGCCGCCATGGAGAAGCGAAGTGGAATCCGCCTTAGGGTCACAGCCTATCTGCATCACCGTCAGCCCCTTAGCCGCCAGCGCCGCAGAGATATTACAGGCGATCGTAGATTTTCCTATACCGCCCTTACCGTATACAGCAAATTTTATCATACGTGGTCACCTCTTGTTACAGCCACCTCATAACCGATGGTCTTCATTCTCGCTTCAAGACAACCTCTGCACTGGGCACTTTCATCCCCTGTGCATATCTTGTTGTCATACAGCATATATTTCTTTCTCACCGCAGTGGGTGAAAGATTGGGCATTATAACATTTGCGCCCGCCTTTACACCCTCTTCCCTGCCGTTGGGACGTATCGTACCCAGCGCCGTAGTGGCAGGCAGAAGTACATCGGGCAGAAGTATCCTGCACAGACTAAGCAGGAAAAGAGTCAGTTCGTAACTGCCCTTGGGCTCGTCCTTAAAGGGTGTATCCTTGTGGGGCAGGAATGGTCCTATGCCTATCATTTCGGGCTTGAAGTTTTCAAAGAAAAGCATATCCTCAGCGATACATTCAGCCGTCTGATAGGGCGAACCCACCATTATGCCCGCACCTGTCTGATATCCCAATTCTTTCAGATATTTAAGACATTCCATGCGGTTATCCCATGACATTTCCGCAGGGTGGAGTTTCTCATAATGCGACTTGTCAGCCGTTTCATGCCTCAGCAGATATCTGTCTGCACCCGCCTCTCTCAGCGCCTTGTATTCTTCAAAACTCAATTCTCCCAGAGAAAGGGTAACCGCACAATCGGGGTGAGCCGCCTTTATCCTGCGTACAATATCGCACAGCACATCGTTGGTATAGCTCTTGTCCTCGCCGCTCTGCAAAACAAAGGTACGGAAACCCAGTCCGTAGCCCTCGTCACAGCATTCGAGTATCTCGTCAGCCGTCAGCCGATACCGCTGAACATTGGTGTTTGAACGCCTTATGCCGCAGTAATAGCAGTCATTTTTGCATACGTTCGAGAATTCAACTATACCTCGAATGAATATCTTGTTTCCGAACCGCGAAGTGCTTATCTCCCTGGCGATATCCGCCGCATAAGCCCTGTCGTCATCGTCAAACTCCGATAACACGCGCACCCACTCATCTTTTTCAAGATGCTTTTCACTGTTCAGCTTATCTATAAGAGCCTTAACTATGCTCATGATCTCACCCTGTCTTTGTATTATTTATCCTGCACCGAAGCACTCAGCTTCAGGCGGAAAAGTTCCTCACTTATTTTTTCTAGCTGCTGATCTCTCCTGAACATCGGCAGCTTTGCCATATAGTGCTGATATATCCCCGTTTCGTCAGCGACTTCCGCACAGGCATAGTAAGAGCCGTGCCTTCCGTATGAAACATATTTCGCGTATACTCTGCTGATATTCTCCAGACGGCACATCGCCCTGCCCGCGGTGAAAAGATATCTTCCTCCGCTGACCGTATCCGTGCCCACAACAGGTGTCGCCCTCATAAGGTCGTTATAGACCGCTTCCAGTCCGTCGTTCCTGATTATATTGTTCACACGCTCGACCTCGGGGAAATAGTTGTTACGTCTTCTGTACCATGCCACTGCCGCCCCGCCTATTAGCAGCGCGGAATTTACGGCTCCGAGGATCACGTGCGATCTACCGCCTAAAACAACGCACAAAACCAATATCAGTACAGCCAGAAGCAGGCAGAATATCACCGCCATATTTCTCTTGTCGTTTACTGCTTTCCTGCTGAATCTCCGCGAAAGGCTCAGAAAATCATCTATGCTCTCATACATACGGCACTCCGCCTCGTTCAGCCCGTCATAAAAATTTACTTTGTCTTTCATTACGTTCACCGTGACTGTTTCAGATCCTGTCTTCCAGTTTTTTCAGCCTGTATCTCTTTTCTTCGATTGGCTGTACCAGTTCCTCGAACATCTGCTGACGTTTGTTCCTTGTTATCCCGCTCAAAGGCTTTATGTCGATACTCAGTCTGCCTATATCGTCAAAGACCTCTACCGCCGCATAATACGACGTTCCGTCGTCAGAAGACTCCACGCGGATATAAGTCCGCTCTATATCCCTTATCCGAAGAACTACCCTGTTTTTCTTAAAGATATATTCGTCGCCGACGTATATAGCAGTATTACTTATGCAGTTAACGTGCATGAGGTCGTTGTATACATTTTCCAGTCCGTCAGCCTCAATAATGGTATTTGTACGCAGCACATCGGGAAACGGCGTCTTTCCGTAACTGAACGCAAAATACACTACCAGCCAGCCCGATATCAGCACCGATATAAGAAATAACAGCACCATACTGGTTGCCAGCATAAATATCAATGATGCTATCGCCCCGATAAAACCCACCACAACACCTATGATACGCTTTCGCCTGACTGCCTGCGGGCTGTATCTTTTCGACAGCGCCAGAAATTCATCTATTGCACGGTACATCTCTGCTTCCCTGCCGCCAAGGTCATAGTATGATATCTCTTCTTTTCTGTCACTCATTTTGCTATTCTCCCTTGTCAAAGGTCTATTCTTCTTCCTCTTTTCCGATCAGCTTATTTATCTCGTCGAACTGTAACTGTCTCTGAACTTTCAGCGCGCTCAGCGTCCTTATCTCCAAGGTCTCATCACCTGTTTCATCGCTGATATCCACATAGCAGAAATAAGCTATATCTTCTGCATTCTCAGAATTGTATACATAACATTTCTTGATGTCTTTCAGCCTGCACATATAATTTCCCTGCCTGAACAGGTATTTTGCACCGATGTATACATCACTTCGTTCAAGCTTTGAGCAGTGCATAAGATCGTCATAAACGGCATCTATGCCGTCAGCTCCAATGATATTCACTGTTCTTTTCAAAGCTGACATTGGCTTCGATGCATTCTTGCGGCTGAACTTTGAAGCCACCTTGTTAGCTATCGAACCGATCCCCTTTTTGCAGAACCGCTCCGTCAGCTGTAGGAATTTATCAACCTCTGTATACTTGTCGGCATTGGGCGATGTTTTGTCAAATACAAATTTATCACTCATGTCACTACCTCTACTTGATTTCGGGGATTATCTCCAGACTTCTTTTAAGTATACCGTTCATGTATGCGATGGCGATGCCGTAATTCGTAACGGGAACACCCGCTTCCTCGACCGTCATCATTCTGCTGCTCATTTCCCTTGCATTCAGCATACAGCCGCCGCAGTGTATAACAAGGGCATAGTCCGTCAGGTCATCGGGGAATTCTCTTCCCGATGAAAACTCCAGCTTAAAATCCTTGCCCGTATACTTTTTCAAAAGCTTTGGCAGCTTCACCGTACCGATATCCTCGCACTGACGGTGATGTGTGCAGCCCTCGGATATCAGTATCCTGTCGCCGTCTTTAAGACTGTCTATCGCCTTAGCACCCCGCACAGCAGGCTCAAGGAATCCCTTGTATCTCGCCATGAGTATGGAGAATGATGTCAGCTTTATATCCTCTGGGGTGTCAGCATTCGCCTTGGCGAATACCTGACTGTCAGTGATGACCACAGCAGGCTTTGGGTTCAGCTTTTCAAGAAAGCCTTTCAGCTCAGTCTCCCGACAGGTCAGCGCAGCAGAACCGTGTTCAAGCAGATCGCGTATCACCTGCTGCTGCGGAAGTATCAGCCTGCCCTTGGGCGCCGCCTTGTCGATAGGTATGCAAAGTACTGCCAGTTCACCCTCGCCGATAAGGTCGCCCACCAGCGGAACGCTCTGCTCCTTGTAATCAGTAAGCTGAGCAACTTTTTCCCTCAGCTCATGTATCATGGACTTGTTGAGGGCACTTACATATATCTCGTTCTTGTCCTCAGCCGGAATACTATCCAATAGATCGGACTTATTCTTTGCGATAACATAAGGTATGCGACGGCCCTCAAAAAGCTTTATCAGCTGTTTCTCGCTCTCATCCAGTTCTCTGGTGCAGTCGGTCACAAGTACCGCACAGTCCGTCTTATTAAGAACCTCAGAGGTCTTTTTCACTCTAAGTTCACCAAGAGCGCCCTCATCATCGTAGCCGGGAGTGTCTATTATCATTACGGGTCCCATCGGCAGAAGCTCCATCGCCTTGTATACAGGGTCGGTAGTCGTACCGGGTGTATCCGATACTATCGCCAGCTCCTGATTTGTAAAAGCGTTCACCACGCTGGATTTGCCCGCATTTCTGCGTCCGAAAAAGCCTATGTGTACCCTCTCGCCCGAGGGTGTGTCGTTAAGTCCCATAATGATCCTGCTCCTTTTTGAATACTTGTGAAAAGCATAAATAAAGCCCGTATCCTCCGTACAGAGAACACGGGCATATACGCCGATAAAGACCTGCGGATACACTTATTCCGTGAGCTCGCGCAAAACATAAAGTATTTACAGTAAGCAATATATTTCTGCATTCAGCTTTTTTTCTGTGCGCACTGAATGCCCTGAAATATGTGTCGGTTACTATAATACCCCATATTCTGCCGCGCCCCGGTATTTCCGCGGTCGCTTGTGTCTTTCTGCTTCTGCCTCAAAATCATTTTCGGCATCAGGAGGAAACTTTTTTTGTTTTTTTGATGCGTCTTTCCCGTTTTTCCCGGGTCAGACCGTCGAATATACCGTCTTCGCGGTAACACCTTTGAGCCTGCCTATCTTGCCCGCAAGAGTATTTATCTTGTCCTGAGGTGCATCGATAGCGATGCTAATGATGTTCACACCCTTAGCACGGTATGGCACTCCCATTCTGCCGAAAATGTACTCGCCAAATTCATGCAGTGTGGAGTTTATGCTTTCCACAGCGCTGCCGTCTTCAACAATGATAGAAATAACCGCTACTCTGCTTTGCATAGCCATCTTCCTTTCTATCGGTGTCAGCCACCGTGAAAAATATCCTGTTTTTTAAATTTCAGGTACCATGTCCCAAAGGGCACCGATACCTTTATAATATATTATGATTATAACACACTTAGTCTAGTTAGTCAAGTGTAACAAACACCTTTTGGGTATACTTTAACACAGTTCGATCAGCACCGTCCCTTTCAAAAAAATACAAGATTTGACAAATCTCCCACAAAGTAGTATAATAATATCTGTTTTGATAAAAGATTTAAAAAAGAGGTAAGGAAAGTTGACTGAAACAAGAGAACAAAATCCCTTAGGGTACGAGCGCATACCCGCGCTGCTGCGCAAATTCGCACTGCCAAGCGTTATCGCCATGCTGGTGAGTTCGCTGTATAACGTTATTGACCAGATATTCATAGGCAAAGGTGTGGGACAGCTGGGCAACGCCGCCACAGGCGTAGCTTTCCCGCTGACTACTATCTGTATGTCGATAACTCTCGCCATCGGTATAGGTACAGCTTCAAGATATTCGCTGTATCTCGGCAAGCGGGACGAAGAACACGCCGCCATAACAGTAGGCTGCGGTCTTTGCATGATGTTCGTATTCGGCATACTGCTGACCGTCATCACAGAGCTGAACCTAAAACCAATGCTTATGGCTTTCGGCGCAACCAAGGACGTTTACCCATACGCTTATGATTACACAAAGATAACCGCTCTGGGTATGCCTTTCATCGTTGTGATGAACGGCATGAGCAACCTCGCCCGTGCCGACGGCAGCCCTCGCTATTCCATGATAACCATGATAATCGGCGCCGTGATAAATACCATACTCGACCCCATTTTCATCTTCAAATTCGACTGGGGCGTATCGGGTGCAGCCTGGGCAACGGTCATCGGTCAGGTAGTATCGGGCATATTCGCCCTAATGTACCTTAAAAAGCTGAAGCGCATCACTCTGCGCCGCGAGCATATCAGGCTGAGCCCCCAAGAGATGCTGACCACCGCCATGATGGGCATGAGCAACGGTCTGACCCAGATAGCCCTCACCCTGGTGCAGATAGTGATGAACCGCTCCCTCACAAAATACGGCGAACTTTCACCCTACGGTGCGGATATTCCTCTGGCTGCCAGCACCATAGTCATGAAAGTCAACTCCATCGTACTCGCCATAATAATAGGAATTTTGCAGGGTATGCAGCCAATCGTCGGCTTCAATTACAGCGCAAGACAGTACGACCGCGTTAAAGCCGTTTACAAGCTGGCTATAAAGTGTGAACTGGTCATAACTATCATAGCCTTTGCTGTTTTCCAAGTTTTTCCCAAACAGGTGCTCTCACTTTTCGATTCATCCAAAGAAGAGAACACCGTACTGTATTTCGAGTTCGCAGTAAAGTTCATGCGTACTTTCCTGCTGCTCCTGCCACTCACAGGCATACAGATGATATCCTCGAACTTCTTCGCAGCCATCGGCAAGCCCATCAAAGGCGCAGTGCTCTCCCTTACAAGACAGGTGCTGTTCCTTATCCCTATGGTGCTTATACTCGCGTATTTCTTCGGACTTAACGGCATAATGGCAGCCGCTCCCCTCTCCGACCTCACAGCCTTCGTTGTGGTTATGGTATTTATAAAACAAGAAATGAAACAGATGGACTATGTCTCCTCTATCCTGAATGAGCTGAAGATGTCAAAGATGTCAAAGATATCAACATAAAACTACAGCCCCGAAGCATTACAGTGCTTCGGGGCTTTGTATTCTTATTTTACATACTCATACGTATCATTATACGTTCGTAAGATGGAAACTCCGTTTCCAGCACCAATACTGCCACAATTATCACAACAGTAAAAAACGATGAAACAATAAGCTGAACTTTTTTCAAGACGTCATAATATTTCGTATTTACAGTCAGCGAATAGATACCGCCGACAATACATAATACAGAAAGTATAATCAAAAGGAACGCACGCACAAATCCGCCGCCGGCAGACTCTCTTCCATAGCCCGGAATGACCCAGTTCAAAGCTCTGATAGCATAGTTTGTTTCCCAAAAATACAGAAGCACAAGTGGCGAAAAGAGTATAGACACTCCCCATTTCAAAAACCATTCTATTTTGTTCTTGCTCAATAAAGTAAAACCATAAAGAGCCGCAACACCCAGCAGATAAATTATCGTCACGCCAAATCCGCAAGTATCATTTATGATAGTTTCCAGAAATATAGCCGATACGTAGAGTACAGCTAATTCCGCACCAAGTATCAGATCCCTTATAACATCATTCTTATTTAAATACATTTCCCCCGACCTTTTATTTTTCCAAATTTGCCGAACCATCGGCACTCTTTTTCCATATCTTCAGCTTAACAGAAGAATATACCATAACAGGAACAGCCACCAGATCTACCGCCAGAATTATCCACTTGACCGCATCAGGAAGCTCAAACGAAGCTATATTGCTTATCACCACAACCAGCGATGCACAGCTGAGGGTCAGCAGACTTACAGCCCATATTTTTCTGAGTTTTTTCTCCATCATCCATTCCTCCGATGCTTGTAATTTTACAAACCTCACGCATTATGTCTGCTTTATCCAGTATTATACCTCATATCAATGTAAAAGTCAACAAGAACCGACCTCACCCCAGTTCTAACCTGAGCTTTTCCAAAGCCCTCTTTTCTATACGAGATACATATGATCTGGAAATCCCTAGCTTTTTCGCCGCCTCCCGCTGAGTAAGCGCAGGCTTTCCGAAAAGCCCGTACCGCATCACGATTATCTCCTTCTCACGATCATCAAGACACTTATCCAGATCAATATACATCTGCTCCGCCCTCACCATAAGCTCTATACGTTCCGCAACGTCCTCACTGTCCGTCAGTATATCCATCAGGCAAAGACTGTTACCGTCCTTGTCAGAACTGGCAGGCTCCTCTATGGAAACATCATTAGCCGTCTTTTTCAGTGACCGAAAATGCATAAGTATCTCGTTTGCTACACTCGCACTCCGGCTCTGAATGTAGCACATCAGTACCACCGCTTTCTGCACCCATAAGATACAGATGGATATTCTCGCCGTCCCACTCAACACGACGCACGAAGCAGCGTATAACATCACGCTTTTTCATAACATCTAATGTGTCAATAGTTTTAGCGAATGACGACAGCATATCCGCAAGGCTTTGATACTGCTCGTCGGTGATGTTGCTGTTTTCCATAAGCCTGCGGTGCTCGGATATCTGCCTTTCAAGCTCGGAAGTCTTAGTGTGCAGATCGTTTATTTGCGAGATGATGTCATCAGCAGCCATAGTATCGCCTGCCAAAGTCAAAGCCTTAACAAGATTTGTGCGCTCGGCTTCATACTGCTTTTTCTTTTCAGTCAGCCTGTCGATTTCTGCCTGCGAATCAGCGAATGTCTCATTCAAACTCTTCTGTGAATTTCTTAGCAGCTTCATCAACTCCGAATCGTCCTCGCCCAGGTGCTTTATCTCATCGCATATCTGACGGTCAAGCTCGTTGCCGTTAATGCGCTTATTATCACACTTGAGACCGTGACTTCTTTCTTTGAGCTCGCAAAGGTAATCATATACCTTCTCGCCCTGCTTGTTGACCCTTGATGAAAGCTTTGGGCGCATAAAGCTTCCACAGCACGCACAAAACAGCAGTCCCGACAGAAGTGCAGTATTGCTCTTGGGCTTTCGGTATGCCTTGTCCCTGTTCTTTTCAAGCAGATGCTGTACCTCTACCCAGCGCTTGCCCTCGATAATGCCCTCGTGCTTGCCAACAGCCACTATCCACTCGCTTGGAGCTTTCTGCTTCATTGACCTTCCCTTTTTCTGTATGGTCTTGTTGTACGCCATAATACCGTGAATGCCGTCAAAGTCATCGTGTGAGCCGTACAACTGCATATCTTTTTCGTTCAAATATACCCATGTATCCTCGTCAGCAATGGCATACACAGGGTTTTGCAGAATGGTCTTAATGGCAAACCTCGAAAGCGTGTTGCCCTTTTTCGATTTGAAATCATTATTGAGCAGATAGGTCTCCACCTTAGTAATAGAACGCAGTTCAACAAACTTAGTGAACACCAGCCCGACAAGCTCTGCCTCTTCGGGATTTTTCTCCAGCATTCTCGCCTTATGTATCTTGCCTTCAGCCGTCATACTGCCTACGGTCTCGGCACTCCTGTAACCCGTTGGCGGATTGCCGCCCAACCACCGTCCCGACTTGGCAAGCTCATGCATATTGTCGGTTATTCTCTCTGCAATAATATCACGCTCCAGCTGTGCAAAAACCGAGCTTATCATCATCATAGCCCTGCCCATAGGCGAGGTATCATCAATGTTGTCGCTGACCGAACGAAAACAAACGCTGTGTTCTTTCAGCTCCTCATAGGTGTTCACAAAGTCCGATGTGTTACGGCTTATCCTGTCAAGACGGTAGCAAATAACTAACTGAAACTCACCATTGCGGCAGCGCTCCATCATCTCCTGAAATTTCGGACGCTTGGTGTTGCCACCCGAAAAGCCCTCATCCTCGAACTCCACAATGTCCTCATCAACTACATCATATTTGCTTTTCAACGCCCGCCTGCATATCTCAATCTGGTTTTCAATGCTCTCACCTTTGCCGGTGAATTTGGATTTGCGGCTGTAAATTGCGTATTTTCTGTTATCAGGCATATTATTCTTCCTCTCGTTATATTTTCAATAGTTATATATCATTATGGATATTATATCATTATTATTAGCAGGCGTCAAGTGCCAGATTTAAAGACCTCTCTGAATGTCAGGAGAGGTCTTTGTGTAACCGGTCAAACTTTCCGCACCCTAAAAATTAAGACCCTGCAAGGAATCAAACATCCCTGCAGGGTCAAATTTATTCGTAAACGGTAAATGGGATACTGCAAACATGCTTTGTTTAAAGGATCAAAGTCCTTTTGAGCAGAGTTTCAGCAGTAATTTACAAATTGACAATTTCACCCGAATATGTTATGATAGTAAAAATCGTATTCGAGGAGATGACGGTATGTACGAGGGTTTTCTGCCAACAACGAAAAAAGAAATGGAAGAACTGGGCATTGAACAGTTTGATTACATTTATATAACCGGAGATGCCTATGTTGATCACCCGAGTTTCGGTGCGGCAATTGTTACACGTCTTGTGGAGGCGCTTGGCTTTACTGTGGGTATAATATCTCAGCCTGACTGGAGAACTGACAGGGATTTCAGCCGTTTCGGAAAACCTAAATACGCTTTTCTTGTGTCATCGGGAAATATCGATTCAATGGTGGCACATTATACTGCTGCAAAGAGAAAGCGTTCAGAAGATGCATACTCTCCCGGCGGTGTAGCAGGAAAGCGTCCTGATCGTGCCGTTATAGTATACTGTCAGAAACTCAGGGAATACTTCGGGGACGTACCTATTGCCATTGGAGGGCTTGAAGCCTCTTTGCGCCGTTTTGCACATTACGATTACTGGGATGATACAGTTCGTGCCTCTATCCTTGTTGACAGCGGTGCCGATATACTCATGTACGGTATGGGCGAACATCAGATAAAAGAGATATGCACACGTCTTGCCGAGGGTGAAGATATACGCAATATCCATGATGTCCGCGGTACCTGTTATCTCACAGAACCTGTAAACACTCCCATCGGTGCTGCTCAGTGTCCGTCATTTGAACAGGTACGCGACAATAAAATTCAATATGCAAAAGCAGTAAAGATACAGTACGACTGGCAGGACGAAGTCTACGGAAAAACTATAATCCAGCGCCACGGGAATATGATGCTTGTACAGAATCCTCCTGCATATAGTCTTACAACGGAAGAACTGGATTACATTTACAGTCTTCCGTACAAAAGAGCGATACATCCCAGCTACGAATCCCGGGGCGGCGTTCCGGGTATCGAAGAAGTTCGTTTTTCCATCACTCACAACCGCGGATGTTTTGGATACTGCAACTTCTGTTCCATCGCTCTTCATCAAGGACGTAGGGTCACGGTGCGAAGCGAAGAATCGGTTTTAAAGGAAGCGGAACGCATCACACAGATGCCTGATTTCAAAGGGTACATCCACGATGTTGGCGGACCGACTGCGAATTTCCGCCACACTTCATGTGAAAAGCAGCTGAGCAAAGGTCTGTGCATGGGTAAAAAATGCCTTGCTCCCACACCGTGTCCCGCACTTAAAGCAGACCATACTGAATATCTGGAAATGCTCAGAAAGATAAGAAAAATAAAAGGTATAAAAAAAGTTTTCATACGTTCAGGCATACGCTATGACTACCTGATGGAAGACAAAAATGATGAGTTCATACGTGAGCTTATCCTTCATCACGTCAGCGGTCAGTTGAAGGTCGCTCCCGAACACTGTTCGGCAGTTGTGCTGGATAAAATGGGAAAACCGCATATCGAAGCCTACAAGGCTTTCCAGAAACGGTTTTATGAGATCACCAAAGGCATGGATAAGGAGCAGTATCTTGTTCCGTACCTTATGTCATCTCATCCCGGAAGTACACTTAATGAAGCGATCGAACTTGCACTTTTCCTGAAGAATAACAAGATACGTCCCGAACAGGTGCAGGATTTTTATCCCACTCCCGGAACTATATCTACAGCTATGTTCTATTCTGAAGTTGATCCTTACACAATGGAAAAGGTATATGTTCCGAAAACGCCAAAAGAAAAAGCAATGCAGAGGGCACTGCTTCAGTATTTCCGTCCCGAGAACAGGGATATAGTTCTGGAAGCGCTGAAAAAAGCAGGCAGGAGGGATCTTATAGGTTCATCGCCTAAATGCCTTGTTGAGGATTATCCGAAGAAACACACACAGAATAAAGTCGGAAGTTCTTCAAAGAGAAAAACAGCCTCAAGGGGAAATGACCATATTGATGATCGCAGAAAAAAAGGCAGGCACACACAGCCCTCGCAGAACAGAAACGGAAACAAGAGAAACGGCGGACGCAGGTATGATCGTTGAACGACAACGACTTAGGTAACAATATCGATCCGCGCGATATTGTAAAGAAAGCAACACTTGCATGAAATATATGTACAGGTTATTGATCTCATTATGAGACGATAGAAATGCCCACGATGATACATTTTCGTATCCTCGCGGGCACTATTTTTTAGTTTTACTTTATTGTGACATTCACAGCATTTTTGATCGCATTTGCGGAATCCCAGCTGCTGTTAACTTTTGCAGCAACAGCAACTTTGTATGTCTTGCCCGGGGTCAAGTTCTTGGGAGAGGTGTAGATTGTAATACATAACGGAAGAGCACGACATTGTAAAGTGGATTATAATTTGTGATTCAGAAAAAGATGGTACAAATGATGATTAAGAGTAAGCGTATAACCCCCCGCATCATAAAAGCAAGCCAGCGAATTTGCTGAGATGTGAGCATTACAGCTTCTGTTTCACTGCGCGGCCACTGAAATCTTCCGTTGTCAAGGCGCTTGTACAGCAGCAGAAAACCATCGCCCTCTTATCCGAATATTCGGATAAGAGGGCTTATCCGCAGGTTTTGGTTATCCGAACATTTATTAGAGATAAGGCGTGTTCCTGCTGTTTAAGATAAATTCCGAAAAAAAATGTGCGGATAACAATATTTGGGTGTATCATTATCTCAGGAGGTGATACACAATGAACGAATATCGCAAAAATGTTACTATTGTTTTAAACTTTCTGAAAGGAAGGGGGTATGCGCAATCCACAGTTAAAAATCATGAACGGTTTTACACTCTGCTGGCTGACGATCTTGCGGCTAAGGATATAACCTATTCACCAGAATACGGAAAAGCTCTGTTATCCACATTACCGGGGCCTGCATG
>NZ_FOKQ01000026.1 GCF_900112155.1 Hominimerdicola alba
TAGCCGGCATAACGGTTTCTTTTCCGCTCTTTTCCATGATCCCGGTGATCCATTCAAAAAAGCCTGCGAATCCTTCTGCGTCATTTGTGAACACATAGGCCTTCTTTGAATACTCCATCCCTCTCCAGTCAAATGCTCTGGCATAGTGCTTTTCGCTGCCTACATCGATCCCGACAATTATTTTTTCTTCTCCTACTTGCAAAATCTTTTCATTTTGTGTATAATACATATAGAGGACACCTTTCTGTAGTTTGTATTACTAACTTTCGCATCGTCAGTATTTACATTCTACACTGAGGTGTTCTTTTTTGCAACCCCTTGATTTGTTTGGTTACAGGAAGCTCCATTTATATTAATTATCATTAACTAAAGCAAGCAGCACATCTCTGTTATCAAGTATGATACTGCGTTTGAGAGAATAGATATCATCGTTTCTCTCAACACTTCACAAGTCATTTTTACAGACCTCTCATATGTCTTTCATATACAATGATATCCGCGGAGAATATCATTTTTATCACAACCTTTCGGTGAGTCAGATCAGTCGAAAAAGCTCAGCTGACCGTCATCATATCTTGCTTTATATGCATAGATTATTGCTTTCATATCGTAAAGAATGCCGTATTTTTCACACTCTTCGGTAAAAACTTTCCACAGCTTTTTTGCGTTTGGTGATACACATTCATATCTGTTACCGAAGTACCTTATATACTTTTCTTTCAACCCGGGGAAACTTTCATCAAGTTTCTGATAGAAATACTCCCTGTTTCCTGCTCGCAGTGTCATGCCGAAAGCAGGATAAATGCACCGCACTCCACATTCATGCGCCCTGCTGACTATCGTCCTGATATTATCCTCAGTGTCTTCAATAAACGGAAGAACAGGCATCAGAGTGATACCTGTGAACAATCCCGCATCTGACATTTTTGCCAGCGCATCAAACCTTTCGGAAGACACAGCAACTCTGGGTTCGACCAAGCGCGAAAGCTTATCATCTGCGGTGGTTATAGTCATTTTGCAAAGCACGGGTGAATGCTCGGATATCTGCTTGTACAGAGGTATATCCCTGGTTATCAGCGGTGATTTTGTTATCACCGTTATCCCGAAATTGTAGGCATCTATAAGCATCAGCGACTTTTCGGTGAGCTTTTCAGCGCCTTCAAAAGGGTTATATGGGTCTGACATTGAACCGGTACCGATAATACCCGTTCTGACCTTTCTGCGAAGTTCATCACGCAGTATCATAAGGGCATTTTCTTTGGCACGAACTTTGTCAAAATCCTCTATCTGATAACATTCACTGCGGCTATCGCAGTATATGCACCCATGACAGCATCCGCGGTAAAGGTTCATATTGTAGTCGTTGCCGAACCACGAGTTATCCTTACATTTTTGCAGAATAGTCTTTGCCTTTATGTACTCCATAGTCAGCACCCATGATCGATATCGGTCGCGTTATAAAACAAAAAATCCCTCGAAAGACACAAAGTCCTCCGAGGGCGTTATCAACGCGGTACCACCTCAGTTTATCGGCATATGCCGACCTCATTGTCCTTAACGCGGGAAACGTCCGACCCTACTAAAGATTTCAAGCCGAAAGCTCTGGAGAGTAACTTCATCATAGGGCGCTGTCTGCTCACACCGACCGCAGACTCTCTGAAACACGCTTACCTGACTACTTTGCTCCGTCATAGCAATTATCTGTGTTATTTAATTAATTTTACTACATTTCCGCTGCTTTGTCAAGACAAAAAATGAAATTTAACATTTATTATTTATCTTATGAGTCTATACCACAATATGTAAAACACTCTGCCGCATTGAATATCAATATACTGTAAATAAAGCAGGTTCTGACTTGCATATTATTACGAACTGTGATATAATATCCCACATGATAAAAAAGGAGATAACCATGAAAACATCATTCAAAGAAAAATATATTGGCGACAAGGCGTTTTACAAGCGTGTGCTTGTTACAGTGATACCAATGATACTTCAGAATCTGGTCACCAACATTGTCAGCATGATAGATAATATCATGGTGGGACAGATCGGCACTGAACAGATGAGCGGAGTATCCATCGTCAATCAGTTCATATTTGTATTCAATATAACCGTGTTCGGCGCGGTTGCGGGTCCCGGAATATTCGGGGCACAGTTTTTCGGTAAGGGCGACAATGACGGTTTGCGGCACACAATGCGGTTCAAGCTGTTCATATGCACCGTCACAATAGCTGTTGGCGCCTTGGTACTGCATTTCTTCGACGAACCGCTGATAAAGCTGTTCATCAGTGACGAGGACAGCCCCGAAATGATAGCACTTACCATAAAAAGCGCCAAGGAATACATGGGCATTATGATAATCGGGCTGATACCCTTTGGACTTGGGCAGGCTTATTCAAGCACACTTCGTGAATGCAGCATCACAACTATCCCTATGATAAGTTCAATGACTGCGGTAGGAGTCAATGTGGTGCTTGACTACGGACTAATCTTCGGAAAACTTGGTATGCCTGAAATGGGAGTAAAAGGTGCGGCTGTTGCCACCGTTATCGCTAAAGCGATAGAAGCAGGGGTGGTGATAGTATGGACACATACAAATCCAAAACGAAATCCATACGCTGTGGGACTATTCAAAAGTATGCGAATACCTACGAATCTTGTTCGTGCCATTACGATAAAAGGCTCTCCTCTGCTGATAAACGAATTTCTCTGGGCAGCGGGAATGTCAGTGCTTGCACAGTGCTATTCAGAGAGAGGTCTTGACGTTGTTGCCGCAAAAAATATCAGCAGTACAATAACCAACCTTTTCAGCGTAGTATTCATACAGCTCGGTTCATGCATAGGTATAATCGTCGGCGCAGAACTTGGCGCCAACAAGCTGGAACAGGCAAAAAGCACAGATGATAAACTGAGGTTTTTCAGTGTTGCATCAACATTGATACTTGCCATAGCGATCGTACCTCTGGCACCGCTTTTCCCCGAAGTCTACAAAACGAGCGAAGCAGTCAAAGACCTTTCAAGCTATATGATAATAATTCAGGCTATCGCAATGCCCTTGTGGTCATACACCCATGCCTGCTATTTCACATTGCGATGCGGCGGCAAAACAGGTCTTACTTTCCTGTTCGATTTCGTGTTCACATGGGTGATAGTGATACCCTGTGCCTTTATCATCGGACACTTCACAAAAATGGATATCCATCCCATGTTTGCACTGATAACTTTCTCTGAGATCATTAAGGTGGTCATAGGTTTCTTCATGGTTCGTTCAGGGATATGGATAAGCAATTTAGTAAATGACAAATAAAAAATGCTCTTCCGCAAGGGAGAGCATTTTATTATGCTTTATCAGAATTTTAAATCCTTGAAAGCCGCAATAGTATCATTCTCGATTATCTCGATCTTACCGCTGTCGCAGAGAGTAGCTGTAAGCGGATCGATAGGCAGTTTGGCAAGAACTTTCAGGTCGTATTCCTTAGCAATCTCATCAACATGGCTGTCGCCAAACACTTTGATCTCCTTGCCGCAGTCGGGACATTTAAGATAGCTCATATTTTCGATAAGACCGAGTATGGGAACATTCATCATCTTAGCCATCTTAACTGACTTCTCAACTACCAGAGATACCAGTGACTGAGGGGAGCTTACGATAACTATGCCGTCAACAGGAAGTGACTGGAAAACAGTCAGGGGAACGTCGCCTGTTCCGGGAGGCATATCAACAAACATATAGTCAACATCGCCCCATGCTACATCTGTCCAGAACTGTGTAACAGCGCCTGCAATAACAGGACCGCGCCATATAACAGGATCAGATGTGTTCTCCATAAGCAGATTTATGGACATTACCTTAGTGCCGAATTCGCTCTCACAGGGAAAAAGTGCGTCTTCTGTGGTGACGGGTCTTTCATTTATACCAAAGATCTTAGGGATAGATGGACCTGTGATATCGGCATCAAGCACAGCTGTCTTGAAGCCCTTTCTTGCAAAATCAACTGCAAGCAGAGAAGTTACCAGTGACTTGCCGACTCCGCCCTTACCGCTGACAACAGCAATTACCTTTTTAACATTTGACATATAATGAGGGGCAGCTTTCTCGATGCCCTGAGATCTCGATGAACAGTCAGCTGAACAGCTGCTGCAATCGTGTGTACATTCTTCGCTCATTTTTATACTTTCCTTTCTGTATAAATATACATTTATTATAACACAGTTCTATGAAAAAGTAAAGACATGAGTAAACAAATTCTCTTATATGCTCTATTTATAAACTACAGCACCTTTTATAAGAGTTATTTATACCAAATAAGTATAAGAATCACGCACAAATAGCCCTGATATAGTTTTTGACTATATCGCGACATAAAAAATCTGTACTTCCCTATTTCAGAAAAGTGTGTTATAATATAAATACAATAAAACATATCGGAGGAATAGGAAATGAATACATCAATTATTGGTTATCCCCGCATAGGAAATCTTCGTGAGCTGAAATTCGCAAGTGAGAAGTATTTCAGAAATGAGATCTCAGCTGACGAACTGGAAAAGACAGCAAAGTCTATCCGTCTTTATAATCTGGATATACAGAAGAAAAGCGGTCTGGACTTTATCCCCTCAAATGACTTCTCATTCTATGATGGTATGCTGGATACAGCTTTTCTGCTGAACGCAGTACCCGAGAGATACACCAGTCTTGGTCTTTCCACACTGGATACATTCTTTGCTGCTGCAAGAGGATATCAGGGCGAAAAGGGTGACGTTAAGGCACTGGCTATGAAGAAGTGGTACAACACCAACTATCACTACATGGTTCCCGAGGTAAGCGATTCTACAGAGATCAAGCTTGCTGGCACAAAGCCTTTTGATCTTTTCAAGGAAGCACTTGACAACGGTGTTAAGACAAAGCCCGTTGTTATAGGCGCATATACATTCCTGAAGCTGGCAAGATACACAGGCACAAAGACAGCATCTGACTTTGCAGAAGCAGCTGCCGCAGCTTACGTTGAACTGCTGAAGAAATTTGCTGAACTTGGTGCTGAGTGGGTTCAGATAGACGAACCTTCTCTGGTTAAGGACATGACCGCAGAGGACACAGCACTGTTCGTATCCCTGTACAAGAAGATACTTGCAGGCAAGAGCTGTGTCAAGGTTCTTTTACAGACATACTTCGGCGATGTACGCGACTGCTACAACGAACTCACTTCACTTGATTTCGACGGTATCGGTCTTGACTTTGTTGAGGGCAAGCGCACTCTTGAACTCATCAAAGCTAACGGTTTCCCCAAGAGCAAGATCCTGTTTGCAGGCGTTGTAAACGGTAAGAACATCTGGAGAAACAACTATGAGAAGACCGTTAACACCGTTAACGAGCTGAAAAAGTATGCTGAGAACATCGTGCTGAGCACTTCCTGCTCTCTGCTGCACGTTCCCTGCACACTTGCTAACGAGACAAAGCTCGATGAAAGCTACCTGAAGCACTTTGCTTATGCAGAGGAAAAGCTTGGCGAGCTGGCTGAGCTTAAAACTATCCTCAGTGCCGATAAGCCTGCCGAGACAGCTGAATATAAAAACAACAAGGCACTCCACAGTGAGCAGAGATCAGGCGGTAATGCTGATGTAAGAGCAAAGGTAGCTGCACTGACAGAGAAGGATTTTGTAAGACTTCCCGAATTTGCAGAGCGTGAGAAGATCCAGAAGGCTCGTTTTGAACTGCCTCTCTTCCCCACCACGACCATCGGTTCATTCCCTCAGACTGCTGATGTCAAGTCTAAGCGTTCCGCTTTCCGCAAGGGCGAGCTTGGTGCTGATGAGTACGAGAAGTTTGTTGAAAAGAAGATAGCTGAGTGCGTTGCACTGCAGGAAGAGATCGGTCTTGACGTACTGGTTCACGGCGAGTTCGAGCGTAATGACATGGTTGAGTATTTCGGCGAGTGCCTTGACGGTTACATCTTCACTGAGAAGGCTTGGGTACAGTCCTACGGCACACGCTGCGTTAAGCCTCCCGTTGTTTGGGGCGATATCTCCAGAGCTAAGCCCATGACCGTTAGATGGTCCAAGTATGCTCAGAGCCTGACAAAGAAGCCAATGAAGGGTATGCTGACAGGTCCTGTAACTATCCTTAACTGGTCATTCCCCCGTGAGGATATCACACTGAAAGAGTGCGCATTCCAGATCGCACTTGCTATCCGTGAGGAAGTTCTTGATCTTGAAGCAAACGGCATAAGCATAATCCAGGTAGACGAAGCTGCACTTCGTGAGAAGCTGCCTCTGAGAAAGTCCGACTGGAGAGAAGACTATCTTGACTGGGCAATCCCCGCATTCAGATATGTTCACAGCGGTGTTAAGCCTGAGACTCAGGTACATACTCATATGTGCTACAGCGAATTTGCCGACATCATCAAGGATATAGATGATATGGATGCTGATGTTATCACATTCGAGGCTTCACGTTCCGACCTGACTATACTTGATGTCCTGAAAGAGAACAATTTCCGCACAGAAGTTGGTCCCGGCGTATACGATATCCATTCGCCCAGAGTACCTTCCAAGGAAGAGATCAAGTCAGCTATCGCTAAGATGACTGATCGTATTCCTCTTTCCAAGCTGTGGGTAAATCCCGACTGCGGTCTCAAAACAAGAGGCAATGAGGAAACCATCCCCAGCCTGAAAAATCTTGTTGAGGCTGCTAAGGAAGCAAGAGCTGAAAAAGCGTGATAAACGGACAGTAACATTTTATCTTCCGATATAATTAAAAGAACCGCACCGAATTTCGCTTTCGGTGTGGTTCTTTTTTTGATCAAAAAATGACAGAACACGTTTTTTCGAGAATTAATAGCCTAAAACCTTTACTTTTGAAAAGATACGTGTTATAATTATTATCGAATTATGTCTATATTCATTTTCGTGATAACGTACAAATTTCAAATATAAAGTTTGTGCAGAATCACACCAAAAATATTCGTAAGACCAAACGTATATATTATGTCGAAGGGTGATGATAGATTTGACCGACAAGGAGTTCGACCTGTGTATCCAAAGGATACTCGGTAAAGACAAGAGCGGTCTTAAAGATATCTACTCATGCTACGGCAAGCTTATTTATCAACAGATGCTTGCTGTGGTAAAAAGTCCTCAGGACGCTGAGGACCTGACGAGCGATATGTTTTTAAGACTGTGGGAGACAGCGGCGCAGTACCGTTCCGGAACGGGACACAAGCGCTACATAACGGTGATGGCAAGAAATATGGCTATCGACTTCTTGAGAAAGAGAAAACGCGAGGAATACACGATAGACGATGACGGCATATACACCGAGGAACAGGCAGACCCCGAAGATCCTACTGATGTTCAGGTTGAAAGCGGAATGGCATTCAAACAAGCGCTGGAAACCCTGAACGAAGCAGAAAGAGAGATCATCAACCTCCGAGCAGGTCTTGATATGACCTTTAAGGAGATAAGCGAAACGCTGGGCGTTCCTCTTGGCACTGTTGCATGGAGATACAAACAAGCTTTGAACAAGCTGAAAAAAACAGTAAAGGAGGGCAGTATTTATGGCTAACTTAAAAGAAGAATACACACAGCATATCCAGGATACTGCACCCGATATGGATAAGCTGTGGAACAGAATATCCGAGGAGATAGACAAAAAAGAAACAGAGACAAAAAGCGAGACAACTTACACAGAGAACAGAGAACAGATAAAGCGTTCGGGCGGATACATGAAGATAGCAGCAGTTGCAGCGGCGTTCATAGTTGTATTTGCTGGAGTAAATATAATGAACGAATCCAAAAAGTCAAAAGCTGCTATGGATAAGATACCGCTCTCAAGACCCGACAGAACAGAGGAGACAGCGTCGGAGAATAAAAATGATGAAAAAGCAACTACAACCGGAACAGAGAACAAAACAGGTATTAAAGCGGAAGATGATCAGACTGACGGAGTATTTCCTATTGACGGACACGCAAGTATGAACGATGAAGCATCTGAAGCTGTAAAAACTACAGTAAAATACGACCAGCTTCATTTGAATGCAACGGGAACGGTAGCATACGTGGCAGACTACATTCCAAGCGGCGATGAGTACTTCGTTGAAGACAAGGTATTCAAGTCAACAGACTGCTTTGCAGACGTTACTGTCGCTGAAGCCGATCTTTCATCAGAAGGTGCAACATACGTTTTGCAGGTAAATTCGATGTACGACAAAGACGGCGAGCTTATCGTTTCCGAGATCGTACTGAACAGCAGCACACCGTACATCCTGCAGGAGAACAGGGAGTACCTGCTGCCGCTCAAACGCACAGGCGAAGACAATTACAGCATAGTATTTGAGAATGCTCCGCAGATAGAGATAACAATAGACGGCGGTGCAGTATTCCAGAACGGCTGGACAGCTCTCAGCGGCGGCGCGGAAGATCTTGAAAAGGACAGCCTTAATGTGAACGATTTTTACTTCGACAGAATGAAGTACACGCCAAGTCTTGACCTACAAAGCTTTTTGAACCAGTGGAACAATGCATAAGGAGGCAGTTAAAATGAAAAAGAGATATGCAGCCATCATCGCTGCGGCAATAATGGTACTGGGCGGCTGCGGAAAAGTTACCGAGCCCGATGACAGTGAAGCTCCCGTAAAGGCTTCCGCAAACACACAGACATCAACCGACACAAACGTTACCGATGATGAAACCACCTCAGAACCCGATAAAGAGACAACGTCTGAGCTGGATGACTGCGATTTTGATTCATACTACAATTACATCATAGGCGACGGCGCATTCGGATTTGAAATGTACAACAACGGCCACATTCGTCAGAGCTGGGATAACCGTATTGAGGGTGCAAAGTATATCCTTATAGGAATGGCTACCCCCGGTACGGAAGAAAAAGCTCTTGATCTGGCAGTATCAGTCGAACAGCTGAACAGTTTGGAGACAGTGGGCTTCATGACTAACATGAAATTCGAGGATACAAAGTCATTCAGGGTAGGCAATGAAAAGATCGACGGAAACGGCGTAACTCTGATAGGCTACGAAAACAGCTTCATATTCTGCATAAGCTATTTTGACGAGAACGATGAGTACCGCGAGACTTGCTACTATGAATTCCCCATCGACCTTATCCCCGATCTGGTAGATGCTGTGCAGTATGCTGATGGTTACGATGTGACCGAATCGGATGATGATCCAGGTGTGGAGATAACAGGCGGAATATCCGTTAACGATTAATTTACGGAATACTTAAAATCGGTATTTGATATCTGATACCCATACAGAAAGGACGATAACTATGAAAGAGAATACTAAAAAGATAACTGCGATGGTACTTTCGCTTACAATGGCAATAGGAATGATGACAGGCTGCGGCAGCGGCAAAGATTCATCAGGTAGAAAAAATGACAAATTGACCGCCCCGGAATTCAATGGTAACGTCGGAGATACTCGACCGTCAGCGGATAACGAGGCCATCCAATCAGAAGAAAAAGGCTATTATAACGAAGATGTGGATATAGATATCAACACAGAGGAATACAACTACTACGCGGAAAATCAATTCCTCAGCGTTGCCGAGCACCCCCTTTCGACATTCTCCACCGATGTTGATACAGCTTCATTCACCAATGTAAGACGTATGCTGGAAAACCGTCAGAATATCGAGCCCAACGCAGTAAGAACAGAGGAGTTCATTAACTATTTCAACTATGAATACGAATATCCTACAGGCGACGACAAGATAGCCATAAACACCGAGCTTTCCGACTGCCCCTGGAACAATGATGCAAAGCTTATGCAGATAGGCTTGCAGGCTAAGGATATCGATGTGCAGGACATTGATTCAAACATCGTTTTCCTGATCGATGTCAGCGGTTCGATGGCTGATGCTAACAAGCTGCCTCTCGTTACACAGGCTTTCGCGATGCTTGCTGAGAATCTGGGTGAGAATGACAGGATATCCATCGTTACTTACGCTGGCAGAGATACCATCGAACTCGAAGGTGAGAGCGGCGCTAACTATGAGACCATAGCTTCAACACTTGCAGGTCTGACAGCAGGCGGTTCCACCGCTGGTGCAGCGGGCATAAACACTGCTTACGAACTTGCTGAGAAGTACTTCATAAAGGGTGGAAACAACAGAGTTATCCTTGCCACCGACGGCGACCTGAATGTTGGTCTGTCTTCCGAAGAAGAACTGAAATCACTCATCGAGGAAAAGCGCGACAACGGCGTATTCCTCTCAGTACTGGGATTCGGCATGGGCAACTACAAGGATAACAAGCTTGAAGCACTGGCTGACAATGGAAACGGAAACTACGCTTATATCGACAGCGTTGAAGAAGCTGAAAGAGTTCTCGTTACCGAGATGAACGGTACCATGTTCACAGTGGCTAAGGACGCTAAGATACAGGTGGAGTTCAATCCTGCAAATGTGGCTTATTACAAGCTGGTGGGATATGAAAACAGACTTCTTGAAGATCAGGACTTTGAGGACGACACCAAGGACGCAGGCGATGTCGGTGCGGCTCAGCAGGTAACGGCACTTTATGAGATAATCATGACCGACACAAAGGCTGACAGCGACGACAGCAAGCGCACACTCAAATATCAGGACGATGTTGAGTACCCCGCTCCCGAAAAAGCAGACGAGACTGATCTTGACAAGGAACTTCTGACTGTATCCGTAAGATACAAGGAGAAGGACGAAAACGAAAGCAAGCTGGTGGATAAGGCTGTAAAGCTGGCAAGCTATGTCAGCATAGACGAAATGAGCGAAAATATGAAGCTCGCTTGTGCTGCTGCCATGTTTGCAAAGACACTGGGTAACTCAGAAGATAAGTTCACAATGGCTGAGATCAGAGATTACGCAAAAGGTCTGCACCTTGATGCTGAAGAACTGCTGAAGATGATCGCGATCTATGAAGAGGATTACGAGAATTCTGCAATAAACAATCAGTAATACAAATCACATATAATATGCAGCACACCAGATGATATCATCGGGTGCGCCGCTGCTGATATCCGGGACACGATCGAAGGGTACCTTCCATGACAAAACACAATGTTTAACAAAAATACAGTTTAGCAAAATCAAATATTGATAAACATAGTACATTGACAAATGTTCCTCCCATATAGTATAATAATGACAGTACCTTACAAAAATGTCAAAAAAAGGCAAAGGTTCAGAACAAAAAACATTCGGGAGGATACAAAAATGAACAATGAGATAAGAACAGGCTGCATAATGCAGTTCTACGAAATATACCCTTTGAGCCGTAAGCTGGTATTCGATACATTTGACCAGAAGAAATACCATGTTACACGTACTCAGCAGATAGTTCTGCTGTCTCTTTCCGTATGTGGACAGATGAATATGTCACAGCTGGCTTCAAAGATAAATACATCTAATGAGCAGGCTACCCGCGCGGTGGCACAGCTGGTGGATATGGGATTCATCGAGAGAACACATCAGCCCGACAACAGGCGTGTCGTGAACATATCACTGACCGAAAAAGCCGAGAGCTTCCTGATAAAGATGAAAACAGATATTCGTGAAGATCTGCTTCAGCTGTTCTCGGAAGTATCAGATGAGGATATGGGAAAGCTTTTCAATGCGCTTGTGCAGGTCAACGAAGTACTTAAACAGGTGATGGATATATGAGAAAAAAGAAAAAGCCAAGCTTCACTTCATGCGACAGCTGTGTGAACAACGTTTATGACGAAGAACTGGAATGCTATTCCTGTGAGATCGATCTTGACGAGGATGAGATGTACAGGCTTTTCAATGAACCTCACTATGCATGCCCCTATTACAGGCTTGACGATGAATATGCTATAGTCAGAAAACAGAACTGATATGATTACAGACCCGTTATGCACGGGTCTGTTTTTTTCAGGATTCCCACAAAAAAACGGCTCACGATAGTATCATGAGCCGTATGTTTTTATTCACTAACAGCCGCTCCGTCAGGACCAACTTTAATGCCCTCGATAACAGTATCCGTGACAAGTATGCCCTGCCAGTCGAAGTAATACTGTTTACCCTCTATCTCCTGCCAGCCGATAGCAACTACACCGCCTTTGAGGTTGTAGTACTTATCACCGCTCCAGGTAAGCCAGCCCTCGGTCACATAACCGTTTTCGCCGAGATTATACATTTCTGCTCCCACTGTCACGGGACCTCTCAGCATAACACCGTGTTCAAGGTAATAACGCTTGTCCTCGATGGTCGTCCAGCCCTCCTGCAAAGTGCCGTCATCGCCGAAGTAGAACTCTGTGCCATTCAGAGTTTTCCAGCCCTTATAGGCTTTTCCGTCACTGCCGAAATAGTAAATCTTACCATTATCAACTGTAACCCACTTGTTCTCTTCGATGCCATTTCTGCTGAGATAGTAGATATTGCCGTCATCGTTGTAGACACCGATATGCATAACGCCTTCATCATTGAAGAAATAGCGTTTGCCATCGATCTCAGTCCAGCCGATAGCTGCGTTTCCGTCCGCATCGAAATAATAAGTCTTGTTACCCTCGGTATGGAAACTCTCTGTCAGCCATTCTTCACTGCCCTTTTTGTACTTTATCTGACCATCCAGCTTTACTATACCATCAGAAAGTACACCATCAGAAGAGAAAACATAATTCTCTTCATTGCCGCTGAACTCACCCGTGCAGGCAGCACCCGTTTCACCAAAGTAATAGCGCTTGCCATCGATTGTCGCCCATCCCAGTGTCTTCTTTCCTGTTTCCTCATCGAAATGGAAACGGTAATCACCCACGGTTATCCAACCGTATGCAAGAGAGTTATCACTGTAAAAATAGTAATTTCCCAGAACATCACTGCCAAATTTGTCATAGACATCTTTCTGGAATTTTTCTATGGTATCATCTCTGTATTTATTATTAAGATCATTCCAACTTGCTATCTCGTCATAGGTGAGGGCAGCTCTTTTTTCATCAGAAAGTTTTTCAAACTTCCGAATATCCGACATATCTTTTTTGAAAAGCTTGACCTCTGCCGCATCACTGCCGATAGTTGCCCAGCCGTAAGCTGCATCATGAGTTTCGGGATAGAAGTAATATTTCAGCATTATAGGCTCCAGTGTAATCGGGTTCGTTTCACCGCTTGCCAGTTCAATCCAGCCGCTTGCCACAACGCCGCCCCGTCCGAAATAATACTTTGAACCGTTTATCTTCTGCCAGCCCGACCTCATTTTGAATTCATCGTCAAAATAGAAGTAATCCTTGCCTATTTTGTTGAAGCCCTTAGCCGCTTCACCCTTTTCAGAGAAATAGTACTTGTTGTTTTTCTCCTCATACCAGCCGACTGTCATTACGCCGTCAGTAGAGAAATGATAGGTATTGCCATCGATCTTTTTCCAGTTCTTGACCATCTCACCGCGAGTATCGAAATAATATGTCTTGTCGTCGAGCTTATAGAAGCCGGTAACACAGGCACCGCTTTCGTCATCGGCATAGAAATATTTCCCATCCTTTTCGATCCAGCCGTGATGGAGAACACCGTCCTCATTGAACAGATATCGCTTTCCGTCTATGACTTTCCAGTCAGTTGCCATTTTGCCGTCTGCATCGAAATAGTATACCTTGCCTTCGATCTCATAGAAGCCTACAGCCATCTTGCCGTCGTTCTTGAAATAATACTGCACACCGCCGACGTTTATCCAACCGCGTCGCTGTTTTCCGTTTTCATCAAAATATGAATTCTCCGAAAAGCCGGTTCCCGGGAAACCGTGATCGTCGAAATAATATTCATTTCCATTGATATCCACAAGACCTGTTCTGAAAATGCCTGATTCGGTCGAAAGGTAATACTTTTCACCATCGATCTCAACAGTACCTCTCTGTATCACACCGTCTTCGCCCAGATAATAGGTATCACCACGGAAATCATGCCAGCCCGGAGGGAGTATGATACCATCGTCATCAAAAAGATAACATGTGTTGTCGATGATCTGGTAGCCTGTTACTCGGTCGTTAGTCTCAGGAGAGATATAGTAAGTACCCTCAGAATGTGTATGCCAGCCTGCGGAATAGTAAGACTGATAAATAAGATGTCCTGAAAAAACAACGCCAACAGCCGCAGTGCATATCAGTGCCGATACCATATTTGCGGCACTTCTGCGCTGTGCTATTACACGTGTCTTATCACGCACATATCCCTTTTCCAAGCCTCTGGTACTCATTTAGACTTATCCCTTTCCTAAAGAATTCACTTAGTAAGTATACCACATTCGAACTTTGTTTGCAACCGTTTTTACCAAATCTTCACGTGATTTTCAGATAAGAAAAAGCCGGAAGGATCTTTCCCTCCGACTTTTAGAATACTATATCATATCAGAATATTTTAGCAATATCAGAAAGCTCGCGGCGTCTGGGTCTTTTAGGCTCTTCATCGGCATAGCCAAGAGCTAGTACAGCACCTATCTCCTCATTTTCGGGGATATTGAGCGCAGCACGAAGCTTTTCTCCATCGCGGATACCCATAACCAGAGTATCAAGACCGAGCTCTTTTGCTTTTAGCATGAACAGCATATTCTGTAAACCGAGGTCATAACAGCCCCAGCCGTTGCCAAGCTCGTTTATCGGCTGGCCGTTGTCATCAAAGCCTACATTGTTCTTTTCATAAGCAGTGACTATCAATGCAGCATTCATGCATCTTTGCTCGTTGAATGATGGAAAACAAGTCGTCCTGAGTTCCTCGCGCTTATCCTTGGAAAGTACGCAATAGTACTTTGATGTCTGCTGATTTTTCCATGAGGGTGCTTCCTGAGCCGCTCTGATGATCTCCTCCACCTGCTCACGGGTGACTTCCCTGTCAGCGTACTTGCGCACGCTTCTTCTTGCTTCAATAAGATTCTGGAATTCCATATTCAAAACCTCCGTTCTGTATCCTCGACCCAATGTCTGAAAATCGAAATAATCTTCTCCAATTTGTTAGGATCACCATTACCCTCAAAATAACCGTCCCTTATACGGCATATTATCCAGTCATCATCACCGTTGTCGATATTTATTGTATCAAACGGTTCACCAAATAATGGTGTCTCATTAAGATTGATCTGCACAGCCCAACCAGGGTTATCTAAAGTCGATATACGTACGCCGTAGCAATGCTCCCAGTCACCGTCGCATTGTGATCTGTACCAATTTTCGAGCCATTGGATATCGTTCATAAGAAAAACTCCTTAAAGCACTGCATTAGCAAGCATAAGCTTGATACGGTTCTCCTGATTTACCTTTGTTGCACCGGGGTCGTAGTCAATAGCGACTATATTCGCATCGGGGTACGCCTGCTTGATAACGCGGGCACTTCCCTTTGCAACGATATGGTTCGGCAGACAGCCAAAAGGCTGAGTGCAGATGATATTCTTTGTTCCCGTCTCAGCAAGAGCCGCCATTTCAGCTGTTATCAGCCAGCCCTCGCCCATCTTTACGCCCTGATTGATGTACTTGTCAGCACAATGGCGAAGATGCTCGAAATCATGAGGCGGCTGGAATACTCCCTGCTCGTTGATGACCTTTATCTGCTGTTTCTGGAACTTGTAGAGAACATCATATCCGATGCCGTATATCAGAGACTTCTTGCTCTTGTTATCATAGATTTTCCTGTCGTTAACAGCATCAGAAGCGCAGTACATAACAAAGTCGAGAAGTCCCGGTACATTGGGCTCACAGCCTTCGCTCAGCAGGAATTCATTCAGGTGATTGTTAGCAAGTGGTGAGTACTTAACATATATTTCGCCCACAATACCTACCTTCGGCTTCTTCTCCTTGGTTCTGGGCAATGCGGCAAAATCCTTAAGCATAGCGCGATATATCTTAGTGGTACTCATATAATCGCGCTTTGTATGGAACATTTTTCCCAGACGATGCTGCCATCTTGCCAACAGTTCATCTGTAGAATTAGGCTGGATCTCATAGGGCTTGCACTGATTGTAAAGCAGCATCAGCATATCACCGTAGAGAACAGCATATATCAGCTTCAGCGCGATAGAGGGTGATACTTCTATCGAAGCGTCCTTTTCGAGTCCGCTGAAATTCAGTGAAAGCACAGGCACCTGCGGGAAAGTTGATGAAAGCGCCTTTCTCAGCAGATGGATATAGTTTGAAGCACGGCAGCCGCCGCCGGTCTGCGAGATGAGCAACGCAGTGTGATCGGGATCGTACTTGCCGCTTTTCAGTGCGTCCATAAACTGACCTATTACCAGCAGCGCAGGATAACAAGTATCGTTGTGAACATTTTTCAGACCCTCATCAATCACACTTCTTGTGGAAGTCTGCAAAAGCTCCATACGGTAGCCGTACTGTTCGTATATCGCCATTATCAGCTTGAAGTGTATCGGCAGCATATCGGGGATAAGTACAAGATAATCCGATTTTTTTGATTTGTCGAAGTACGACTTATGTACTCTGTCCGACCCTGAGTGAGGGATGCTGCATGAATTTGTCTCAGACATTTCTATTCCTCCAAATAAACAAGAGATTACCTTTTTCAGACTGCGGACTGATTCTTCTTTTTGCGGGCAGCCTGAGCGTCTTTTTCTTCAAGGGCAGCCGCAAGAGAACGCAGTCTTATCTTGGCAGCACCAAGATTGGTTATCTCATCTATTTTAAGCTGAGTGTAGAGCTTGCCCTGTTCTTCAAGCACAGCCCTGACCTCATCGGTGGTAACAGCATCGATACCGCAGCCGAAGCTTACAAGCTGTACCATCTGCATATCATCATTCTCGCATACATATTTTGCTGCGCGGTACATTCTTGAATGATAAGTCCACTGATTGAGAACATCAAGTGCGGGAGTATCAACAAGACTAGCTACGCTGTCCTCGGTAATTACTGCAAATCCGAGGGACGCTATCAGCTTGTGTATGCCGTGATTTATCTCGGGGTCGATATGATAAGGTCTGCCTGCGATAACGATGATCTTCTGACCCTTGCTGCGGGCTTCAAGGATTATCTCCTGCGCTTTGCCCTTGATATCACGACGGAAATCTATCTGTGCAGAGTAAGCTCTGTTCAACAAACTCATTACCTGCTTTGCAGAGATACCGTACTTTTTCAGCGCTTTCGCCATAGCCTTAGCAACGTGACTCTTGTTGTTCAGGTCAAGATAAGGAGCTATGAAATTATCCTCGGTTAGCTTGTCGTTATTGGCTTTGAGAAGCTCGGGATAATAAGCAACAACAGGACAGTTGAAGTGGTTATCAGAACCGCCCTCATCGATATTATAGCTCATACATGGGTAGAATATGAAATCGACACCCTTTTCAAGCAGGCTCTCGATATGACCGTGGGCAAGCTTTGCAGGATAGCAGACGGTATCCGAGGGGATAGTCTGCTGACCCTTGTAATAAGTCTCCCTGGTAGATTCCTCGGAGAACACAGGCTTAAAGCCCAGATCAGTGAAAAGTTGTACAAAGAAAGGCATGAGGTCATAATAAGACAGGCACAGAGGCAATCCCACCGTTGCGATTGGCTTCATGCGGGTCTTTTTATTTTCAAGCTCTCTGATGTAGTTGTACTTATATTCTATCATGTTCTCGGTGCGGTCGGTTATCTTGATGCCTGCACCCTTTTCGCAGCGGTTTCCTGCCACAAATCTGTGACCATCATTGAAACGTATAACTGTAAGATTGCAATGAGCACCGCAGCCGCCGCACTGTAAAGCACGGGACGTATATGTAAATGAATCAAGGTCTTCTTTGCTGATTATACTTGAATAATCGGCAGAACTCTCGGATTTTTCCTTAGCAAAAAGAGCACAACCAAGAGCGCCCATAAGTCCTGCAATAGCGGGACGTATAACGTTCCTGCCCAGTTCCTGCTCAAAGGAACGCAGAACAGCATCATTAAGGAAAGTTCCGCCCTGAACAACGATGTTCTGTCCAAGCTCCTCGATGGATTTAGCTCTGATGACCTTGTAAACAGCGTTCTTAATGATTGAAGCAGAAAGACCGGCAGAGATATCCTCAACAGTAGCGCCGTCCTTCTGCGCCTGTTTTACGGAACTGTTCATGAACACGGTACATCTTGAGCCCAGTTCAACAGGGGCTTTTGCAAAAAGACCAAGCTGTGCGAAATTAGCGATATCATAGCCCATAGCACCTGCGAAAGTCTGTATGAAAGAGCCGCAGCCCGAAGAACAAGCTTCGTTGAGCATTATGCTGTCGATAGCATTGTTCTTTATCTTGAAGCACTTGATGTCCTGTCCGCCAATATCGATGATGAAATCAACATCGGGACAGAAATAAGCCGCAGCCTTGTAGTGAGCAACAGTCTCAACAATACCGAAATCAACGCCGAGTCCGGCTTTTATAAGTTCCTCGCCATAGCCCGTAACAGCCGAAGCCTTTATCTTCAGCTTGTCACCTGCAAGACGGTAGATATCCTTTAATTTTGAAGCTATGATATCCAAGGGCTGACCCTGATTGGAGCAGTAATGCTGATAAAGCAGCTTGCCCTCGGGAGTGATGAGCACCAGCTTTGTTGTGGTTGAACCCGCATCTATACCGAGATATGCGTCACCCTCGTAAGTAACGATGTCCTCATATTTAAGGTCGGATTTCTTGTGACGCTCGATAAATTCGGCGTAATCTGCCTGGGATTCAAACAATCTCCTGCCGACAACTATATTATCATTTGTCTTGGCATTAGAGATCTTTTCGAGTGCCTGATCGATGGTCATTTCCTCTGCAAGGTCATGGGCATGGAGAGCCGCACCGTAAGCGATATAGCATGAAGACCTTTCAGGGAGGATAGCCATATCATCGCTGAGAGAAAGTGTATTTTTGAAAGTCTGGCGAAGTGCGCTGAGGTAAGTCAGAGGTCCGCCGAGGAAAAGCACCTTTCCCGCGATCTTTCTGCCCTGTGCCAGACCCGAAACAGTCTGATCCACAACAGCCTGGAATATGGAAGCAGAGATATCCTCTTTTCTCGCGCCCTGATTCAGCAAAGGCTGTATATCGGACTTGGCAAAAACGCCGCATCTGGAAGCGATAGGATAAGTCTTTTCAGCTTTGAGCGCGAGATCGTTCATATCATCGGGGGTAACCCCCAGAAGCCCTGCCATCTGGTCTATAAAAGCACCTGTACCACCCGCACATGAGCCGTTCATACGCTGTTCAACGCCGCCTGTGAGGAAGATTATCTTAGCATCCTCACCGCCAAGCTCGATAACAACATCAGCATCGGGATATGTCTTGTTTACAGCAACAAAGGCAGAAAAGACCTCCTGAACAAAAGGTATGCCACAAGCCTCAGCAATACCAAGACCGGCCGAACCTGTTATAGCGATACGGAACTTATCCTCTGGATAGCTCTTTCTGATAAGCTTCAGCTGTTCTGCTACCGTTTCCCTGACACGGGAAAAATGACGTTCATATCGATTGTATATGAATTCACCATCAAGGGTGATAACTGTCTTGACTGTTGTGGAACCGACATCGATTCCAAGGTCATAGGTCATACACATGAAAAAAACCTCCGCTGAAATAACAAATTAGTTTTATTATAACACATTCGACTTTAAATTACAAGTCATTTTAAAAAATTTTCAGACATTCACCTGTAAAACAAAGATATCAGAAAAATAACAGTAATGTGACAATCGGATAAAATCTGCACGAAACACTTGAAAATAATACGGGGATATGTTATAATTAACATATATGTAGTCATTACTATAAAGATAGGAGAATCATAAATGAGCACAAATCTTACAGAGGGACAGCGTGCTGTCCTTGCTATGTCACAGAACGTTATCGGAGAGGTAAAAAAAGTCATCATAGGCAAGGATGAGATCATCATCAAAGTCCTGCTTTCGATACTTGCAGGAGGACATATCCTGATAGAGGATATCCCCGGTGTTGGTAAAACAACTCTCGCGGTGGCACTTTCCAAGGCTTTATCACTGGATTACAAGCGTCTGCAGTTCACCCCTGATGTACTGCCAACCGATGTTACAGGCTTTAACATCCTCAACAAGCAGACACAGCGTTTTGAATACAAGCAGGGCGCTGCACTGACTAATCTGTTCCTTGCAGACGAGATAAACAGAACTTCTTCAAAAACACAGTCAGCACTGCTTGAAATAATGGAAGAAGGCAAAGTGACCGTTGACGGAGTTACAAGAAAAGCCCCCGATCCTTACATAGTTATCGCGACACAGAACCCCATAGGATCTATAGGTACACAGATGCTTCCCGAGTCTCAGATGGACAGATTCATCGTAAGGTTGACTATGGGTTATCCCTCGGTAGAGAACGAAGTAATGATGCTTAAAGCAAAGCAGAGCCTTGTTCCTGTTGATAGCGTAAACCCTGTAGTCACAGCCGAAGATATCATCAGGGCAAGACACGAGGTGGAGAATATCTACATCGCCGATCAGGTAATAGACTATATCGCCAGACTTGCAGCTGCAACAAGAAATCACCAGTTCATAAAGCTGGGTCTATCACCCAGAGGAACCATCGCACTGCTGAGAATGACAAAGGCTACTGCACTTCTCAAGGGCAGAGATTATGTTATCCCCGACGATGTGGCTTACACATTCAACGATGTTGTACTGCACAGAGTTGTGTTCAATTCAAAGGCAAAGATCAACGGCGTCAGCGGCGAACAGGTACTCAAAGACATACTCAGTACTGTTGAAGTGCCGAGAGTTGCAAGATAATGCAGGAGCGATGCCATGCCATTTTTATACACGGTACTGCTCATAGCTTCGGTATTCTTCTACATACTGTATGAACACCCATTTTCTTTCTATCTCTTTGCTTTTCTTCTTGTGATACCTGTGGTGATGTTTATAATGACCCTCTGCACAGCGAGGAAACTGAAGATAGGATTTACGGACAAGCAGTCGATAGTCAGCAGAACTGCTAAACTGCCGATAAGGCTCAGAGTCAGCAACGATTCAATGCTGCCCTGTCCGAATCTGCTTATCGAGATATCCTATGCGAACAAGATAGACGGCAAGACTAATATTGTCAAGATAAATACCCCAGTATATCCACATGAGACACAGATACTGACGCTGTCAGTATCCGGAATACACTGCGGAACGGTGGATTTCAATATCAAAAAGTGCAAAGTATCGGATATGCTGAAGATCTTCACAATGAAGGTCAAAAGCAAAAACAATTTAGTTTTCGATAAAAACTGCACTGTTACCATACTCCCCGATTATATCCCTCTTGAAAACGAGATAGCAAATTACGCGGATATGGGACTTGAAAGCGATGAGTATTCAAAAACACAGAAGGGCGATGACCCATCTGAAATATTCGATATAAGAGATTACGTTGAGGGCGACAAGCTCAACCGCATACACTGGAAGCTGACAGCAAAGCAGGACAAGACCATGGTCAAGGATTATTCGCTGCCCATAGCAAATTCAATAGTGCTTATGATTGATCTCTCAAAAGCTGACGGCAAGGCAGATGAACTGACTCTGTTCGATTCCGCTGTTGAAACTGCAGCTTCTGTATCGGAATATCTGCTTGAAAACGAAGTTCCCCACAGGACAGTCTTCTACGATGCTGAAAAACAGATGTCCATCGAACAGAACATCAACGATGACGAGAGCCACAGCACCATGGTAGGTATGCTTTTGCAGGCAAGACTTTATGACACAAAAGACGCGGTGCTCACTGATTACATCGGGACTTCCGAAAGCGTGAAGTGCGGTCATCTCATATACGTATCTACGGGATACAGTCCCAATGCAACAGAGCTTATGAGTGATGCAGATCTTGCATACAAATACACATATCTGCTTATGACAGACAAAGGCTCGCAGACAGCACTTTACGATGAATTTGCAGAGCTTATCCCAGTTTATCCGGGACAGCTCGAAGGTTCCATAAGAGAACTTTGTCTGTAAGAGAGGAGAAACTAATGAGAGGGCGCGAGCGCCCTCCGATAAAGATAAAGGTGACAGAATGAGTAACAAAACTAAGAGTGAAGCCGGTCTTATCGGCAGCGGCGGTATCTGCATAGATGGCGATATCGATATGAGGATGACTCAGTACCATTCATCGGTGCTGTTTTTCGCTTTCAGGATCATCATCGCCCTTATGGCAACATTTTCCGCAGCACTGCTGGGAAACAATTTTACCGACGCAGGTATCAGTCCTCTTCTGCTGGCTTATGACAGTACTGTAGCTGTACTCGCCGTTGGACTTCTGGCTTCGAAACACAAGATAATCAAAATATGCGCCGACATAGTCAGCATAATGTATATCATTCCGCTGATAGGAAAGATCAGTGTGATAAAATACGGCGCGCTGGCAGCCGCCCACGGATATCTTACAAAAGGTGAGCTTCCCGGACAGGCCACGAGCGCTTACAAAGAATTCTTTAAAACACAGACCGCGGTAGATCAGGGCTTGTACTATTTCTTCTCAGCTTTGATACTTCTGGTGGCGATAGGTACGGTGATCGCCTGTGTGGTCAGGATAGATTTCCCGATGCTGTTCATAGTGACCTTCCCTATCGTTGAAGTGGGACTGTATCTCGGATTCGATGTTCCTACACCTGCGGTGATGATGATGCTTATATCATGGATCACAGTGCTGGCTATGAATATAATTAACCACACCACTAACAAAGCAGGCAGGAACAACACCTTTGCGGTGCATGAGAAATCAAAGACCTTCTTCTTCACATCGTCGGAATCTAAAGCAGGATTCTACACGGTTTATATCAAATTCGTAGCTTTGGTGACTGCAACAGTATTCCTGACAATAGTGATCTTCTCAAAAATCAGCGGCTTTTACAGACCGGACTCTTTTGCTGACCTGAGGTACAATCTTCATCACGCGGCAGAAAGATTCGATATAACCCATGCCGACGATTTCCTTATCGATATCAACGGCGGATCAAATCTCTTCGGAGTGACCACAGTTGGCGGCACTAACGGCGGTATCCTTGGTACTACAAACGGGATAAGCTTCAATGGTTCAAAGGCAATGATAATCAACACCGAACCTTTCAACTACACCATGTACCTGAGAGGTTATGTTGCGGGCGAATACGCTGAAAATCAATGGCAGCCCCTTGAAACCGACAGTACCATACAAAAGATAAGTGATGACATTTCAGATAACGGCAGATGGATACAGGATTACGACAGCCTGCTTCTGAGTGATTCAGATGAAGCGACAGGTTCATCTGATGCGGCAATGAATATCATTATAAAAGGTGCCTGTTCAAAATTCGTTTATGCTCCATACGGCTGTGATTACAGCTACTCAAATTCCGCACTTGGCGATAAAAGCAGCATGACACCTTATAATGACTCATATGTGCGCATAAGCCAGTCTAACAAGAATTACACAGTCTATTACAAGACTTTTAATACTCCCAGCTGGATATTGAGAACAGATAATCTCGTATGTGCGGATCTGGATCATTTCACTTCGAGTTTCCAGAATACCACAGAGCTTTACAAGCAGTATATAAAACGCAGTTATACGACCCCTGCTAATCTCGATTCCCTTAATGCGGTCTATAAAGAGATATGTGAAAAATATCTCAGAAGCAACCCTGAATACTGCTCATACAACGAGATATATTCCGCAATAAAGAATTATTTCAGCGACAATAAGTTCACATATGATACTAACCCCGGCAAAACTCCCGAGGGTGAGGATTTTCTTGATTACTTCCTCACCAACCAGAAAAAAGGCTATTGTACATATTACGCAACCGCAGGCGTTCAACTGCTGAGAAAGTTCGGCTACCCAGCAAGATATATCGAGGGTTATATGATACTTCCCTCCCAGCTGCAGACAGCCACTAAGGACGGCGACAGATACGAGCTGGTCGTAAAAGACAAATGTGCTCACGCCTGGACAGAGGTATTCATTGAGGGCGCGGGCTGGATGCCGGCAGAGTTCACTCCCGGATACGACGGAGATAACCCCAATCTCACCAAGGAAGAAAAAGGCGTGAATAAAAAAGACGAAAGCAGTGCTTCAAGCAGTTCTTCAAAGCCCGACAGCAGCAAGGCTGATATCAACAACAGCTCCAAAAAACCTTTAAACAACAGCAAAGCCCCAACAAACAGCAAAACTTCTCCCCATAATGACAGTAAGAACTCCAACGGTAAGCCCGGCGGAGCAGTCGGAAAGAATTCCAGTGGCAAAAACAGCGATACTTCGGTAAGCGACAGCAATAGCAGCAAGCCCGAAGGCGGTGGTATAGTAAGATCGCCCGTTGCAAAGACTATCGGTATGACCCTGATGGCAATGGCTGCAGGTCTTGCGGCAATAATCATAAACCGAAAGAGATGCCTTGATAAGATGCACGACAGCTGTACACAGAAGGATCTGGCAAAGAGAGTAACTGCGATATACACCTATTCGCTAAAATATCTCTCTGTTCTGAACATCGAAGTCAAGAAAAATCTATCGGATATGCAGATATGCGATGAGCTGATAAACAAGTGTCACGAGCAGCGTATCCATCAGCTTGATGAAAAGCTGACAGAGCTGACGATCATGGCAGTTGAAGCAAATATGAGCGCAGACAGCATAACCGAAGAAGAAGCTGCGAGAGCCGAGGAGATAATGAGATGCATCTCCGAGGATATAGTTGCAAATAAAATGGATATTATATCAAAGATCTCGGCAAAGTATATATACGGTCTGTATTGATCGGAAAGGATATGATCTAATGGCTAACAAGATGAAAAACAAGTACGGTAATCCTCAGAAAAACATCGACGCATTCAAAGCGGCAGAAGCTGCAAAACTTGCTAAAGAAGTTGACAAGCAGCTTGTGCATAACAATTCAGTGCCAACCAGCAGAAAACCTATGTTTATGAGGATACTTGTGATCGCTATCGTTGCGGTTATGATACTTAGCTTAGTTATCGTTGCTGCAAAAGGCGGTTCATTCTGATGGTAAACATCGGAAACAGCTGGGACGATATCCTGGCAGAGGAATTCAAAAGCGAATACTATCTGCGTCTGCGTGAATTTCTAAAGAAAGAGTACACACAGCAGACCATCTACCCGAATATGTACGATATCTTCAATGCCCTTAAATACACGGCTTATGAAGACGTTAAAGTTGTTATCATCGGTCAGGATCCCTATCACGGTGAGGGACAGGCTCACGGCCTTTGCTTTTCTGTCAAGAGGGGCATCGCACCGCCGCCATCTCTGCTGAACATTTTCAAGGAGCTTCAGAACGATGTGGGTTTCCGCATACCAAATAACGGAGAGCTTACCGACTGGACAAGTCAGGGCGTACTACTGCTGAACGCCGTACTTACAGTTCGTGCCGGACAGGCAAATTCTCACCGCGGTATGGGCTGGGAACAGCTTACAGACGCGGTCATACGAAAGCTCAACGAGCGGGAAAAACCCATAGTTTTCATGCTGTGGGGCAGAAATGCTAAGGAAAAGCAAAAGCTTGTTACCAACCGCAATCATCTTGTGCTGACTGCAGCCCATCCATCTCCCCTTTCGGCTTACAACGGATTTTTCGGATGCAGACATTTTTCAATTGCAAATGATTTTCTTGCAAAAACAGGTCAGCAGCCCATCGACTGGAGCATTTCGGACAAATAACAAAGAACTCCCGAAACACAGAAGTTTCGGGAGTTTATTATTTTATAATGTCTGTGCATACTCGGTGAGAAGATCATTTATCGGCTCACAGTATTCCGACTTTTCGATAAGTCGCTTTACATTTCGCTTTGTGACCATCTCTCTGAGTTCGAGAACTTTTCTGACAGTTTCGACCTCTGAGTTTTCAATAGCCATTCCGATCATCTTAGCAAAGTTCTTCTTGACGTACTCAGCTGCACCTTCGATTCCCGCAAAATACATACGGAATATGAGAGCATACTTTGCCTTGTGATCAAAATTTATACTGTAATCACGACCAAGCACAAGTATAAAACACTCGTTATAAGGTGATTCACATGGATAAAACATCATCTCGCCGCGGCTGCCGTTAAGATGAATACAGGTGTCTTCTGCAAACTCGGGATCCCTCTCGATATCAACACCATCAGGCAAGAAAACATCGTTCAGCTTCTTGGTACCTCTGAATGAATAGTTGCATATATGTTTCAGGCTTTCAGGCAGCTGGACTTTTTCAAGCTTTGAACAGCCGAAGAAAGCATAATCACATATCTCTTCAACACCCTCGGGAATGACGGCGCTAACATTCTGCGCAGAGCAGTATATTAGCTTCGTCATAGCCTTATCGAATATCATTCCATCGACAATGGTATAATAGGGACTTTTTTCATTCAGAAGAATTGTACCTAAAGATCTGCAATTTGCCAGTGCAGCAGGTTCTATCTCGGAAAGAGTTGATGGAAGCTCCAGATGTTTCAGCCTTATGCAGCCGAGAAAGGCGCCGTTACCCAGCTTTTCAGTACCATCGCTGACGACTGCCTTAACAAGCTGCTCACAATCCCTGAAAGCAGCATCGCCAATGGTTTTCAGACCTTCGGGAAGAATGACCTCAGTCAGCTTTTTACACTCAAAGAAAGCTTCTCTGCCAATTGTGCGTAGACCATTCTCAAAAGTTACTTTTTCAAGATCCTTACAGCCCTGAAAAGCACTGTCTTCGATCTCCTCCACACTGGCAGGGATATGCACTTCCTTAAGTCCTGCCCACAGGAAAGCACTATCGCCGATCTTTTTAAGAGACGATGGAAACACTATAGTCTTTAGATCACGGGCACCAAAGAAAGCGTGTTCGGCTATCTCAGTGACACCCTCGGGAACGGTATAAGAATCCCCGTCCTCCTCGTATTTCAGCAGTACGCCATTTTCTATCTCGACCATAATTAGCCTCTAAATTTTACTTATTCAGATACTTGTCAACTATGCCTGTATAATCAAATGTAGCAAAATAATCTGCGGGAGTCTCGGCACGTCTGATAAGCTGAACATCGCCGTCCTCTTTCAGAAGTATCTCAGCGGAACGGAGTCTGCCGTTGTAGTTGTAGCCCATGGAGAAACCGTGAGCACCTGCATCATGGATAACGAGGATATCACCTATCTCCAGCTCAGGGAGCATTCTGTCAATTGCGAACTTATCGTTGTTCTCACAAAGGCTTCCTGTAACATCGTACTTGTGGTCGCAGGGCTTGTCTTCCTTGCCAAGTACAGTTATGTGATGATAAGCACCGTACATAGCAGGACGCATCAGGTTGCAGGCACAAGCGTCAACACCTGCATACTCCTTGTAAGTGTGCTTGAAGTGCTTAACGGTTGTAACCAGATGACCATAGGGAGCCAGCATATATCTGCCAAGCTCGGTAAATATAGCTACATCGCCCAGACCCGCAGGAACAAGTATCTCATCGAATGCCTTGTGTACACCCTCGCCGATAGCGAAGATATCATTCTGGGGCTTGTCTGGCTCATAAGCAATACCTACACCGCCTGACAGGTTGATGAACTTGAACTCAACGCCTGTCTTCTCCTTGATCTCAACAGCAAGCTCAAACAGGATACGAGCAAGCTTAGGATAGTACTCATTTGTAACGGTATTGGAAGCAAGGAAAGCATGAAGACCGAAGTACTTAGCACCCTTTGCTTTCAGTATCTTGAAGCCTTCGATGATCTGCTCATGGGTGAAGCCGTACTTTGCATCACCGGGGTTGTCCATGATCTTTGTAGATATAGAGAATGTTCCGCCGGGGTTGTAACGGCAGCAGATAGTCTCAGGGATACCGCAGAGATTATCAAGGAACTCGATGTGGGTAAAATCATCAAGATTGATGAAAGCGCCCATCTCACGTGCCTTAACGTATTCCTCAGCAGGAGTAACATTGGAGGAGAACATGATATCCTCACCCTTGAAGCCGCAGCACTCGCTAAGCATGAGCTCTGTCATGGAAGAGCAGTCAACACCGCAGCCCTCTTCCTGAAGTATTTTGAGAATGTAGGGGTTAGGAGTAGCCTTGACAGCGAAGAATTCCTTGTAGCCCTTGTTCCAGCTGAATGCCTTGTAGAGATTACGGGCATTCTCGCGGATACCCTTTTCGTCATAAATATGGAAAGGCGTAGGATATGCCTTGATTATCTCCTCTGCCTTTTCTTTTGTAATAAACGGTTTCTTCATATATCATCGTCCTTTTCTGAAAAATAAATGTACTTTTATATAATAACATTTTTTTCAGATCAAGTCAATAGAAAAAGGATAATTTAATAAACTAAATTGAAAAGATATCTGAAAATAAGGGTATAAACTCGTTTGCACAGAAAGCATATAATGATCCGATTATTAGTGAAAACCCGAATTTTCGGCAAATAACCGCTATTACAGAAATAAAAAAATCATTATTGACATTTAATAGATTTTATGATATAATCAATTCAATAAACTTATTTGGAGGTAAGAATATGTTTTGTCCAAATTGCGGTAATAATATCCCCGACGGATCGGTATTCTGTCCCGAGTGCGGTAAACCCACAAATGCACAGGCAGTACAGCAGCCTATGTACGGACAGCCTGCAATTGCAGCACCTGTCTCGGGAGGAGTAGCTGCTGTCACTCAGACTGTCGGAAAAATCCCCACCAGACTGATAGCAAAGATCGCATTCCTTGCTGCTCTGGTATGTTTCCTGTTCCCGTTCATGTCAGTATCATGTGATGCTTCTACAGCGGCAAGTCTTACGGGTCAGGATACAAGTGAAGATTATACCTTTGAGATCGAATACAAGGGTTATAATCTCATATTCCCATCTACCATAAGCGACAAGAACGTAAAGACCGGTTCGGGATTCGATCAGAGGGAAGAAAAAACAACTACAACAGATTCAGGCGAAAAATACGGTTCAAAAGAAGGAGCTAATCCTTGGCTGATAATAACTGCCATTTGTTGTATAGCAGGATGTGTGATCCTGTTCCTGAAAAGAGAGAAGCTGTTCACACTGATATCTGCAGGCTGTTCACTGGTAAGCATAATATGTCTTATCATATTCAAATCGGACTTTGCCAAGCGATATATCACCGACGGTAAAACCGACCTGGAAGGTCTGGGGAATTATCTGAAAGTAAACACCAAATTCGGGTACGTCCTATGTATGCTGATGGTGATACTGGCATTGATCTCTTGTTTGATCAATTATATTTTTGATAAACCCCAAAAAAGTCCGCAAAACTTCTACTAAATGATAAAGACTGCTGCACACGCGGCAGTCTTTTTTTATTTCCGAAAGGCTATGCATTAAAGTTTCACCAACGAAACAATAATTCTCATAATTTTAAAATTATCTTAATTTTGTTAAAGCGTCTTGCAAATATACCTAAAGGGTGATATAATTAAATAATGTAGACTTGCGCGAACGTGAGTAATGATCTGTTTAGCGCAGTGTTTTGATGGCTCTCTTTTATTGAAAACGTATTCAGAACGAGGTAAGATATGGCTGAGGAATTGCTTCCGCGTCATCTGCGTGGAATCATTGATGTATCAGACAGCGAATCGGATAGTGCTGATGTTACGGGGCAGGTAAAATGTACCTGCGGCTGTGATAAGATGAAGCTTCGCTGTTTTGGTCTTGATAACACCCGTGATGACGACTGGAAATTCGGCATAAAGGTAACAGCAGAATGTATCGGCTGCGGTGAAACTCACCTGCTGTTCGATCAGGCTGTACAGGGGTATGACGGCTTTGTTTGCCATTCATACGAAACTGCCTATGATAACAGAATGTCCCCTGTTATATGCCATAAATGCGGTGCTGAGATATTCAGTGTCGAAATCGGTATCGAGCTGGAAGACAAAGAACAATTCATTGAAGAATGTGTTGAAGAATTTCCCGATGAATTCCGCGATGAAGATTTCACAGAAGCATTCAACTGGCTAACCATGACGATCAAATGCGAAAAGTGCGGCTGCGTGGAAGAGATCATCAATTTAGAATTATCTTGAAAAGGACGGTGAAGCGTGATGGATATCATCAAGGGCGACAGGCTTGTTATGAAGAAAAAACACCCCTGCGGCAGTAACGAGATGATGGTGCTGCGCTCGGGTATGGATTTCAAGCTTCGCTGTGTCGGCTGCGGACGGGAGTTCATGATACCACGCAGCAAGGCCGAAAAAAATGTAAAATCCGTGATACGCGAAGCAGAATCATAGCTATGCTTTTTATAGTAAGCTAAAACAATTTGAGTAAGTTAAAAGGAGCAATAGCTATGTTTGATAAATTAAGAGCACTTGAAGATAAATTCAATGAGATAAATGAAAAGCTCATGCAGCCCGAGGTAGTTAACGACTCCAAGCTGTACACTGAGCTTATGATAGAGTACAGAAATCTTGAACCTGTTGTTGAGGCACTGCGCGAGTACGACAAGGCTAAGGCTGAATTCGATGAAGCAGTGGAAATGTCCTCTGACAGCAGCCTTGATGCTGATATGAAAGAGATGGTCCAGGAGCAGTACGCTGAATCCAAGGCGGCTATGGCACGTCTGGAAGAAGAGCTGAAAATACTTCTTCTGCCCAAAGACCCCAACGATGACAGAAACGTTATCATTGAGATAAGAGGCGGTGCAGGCGGCGAAGAAGCAGCGCTGTTCGCAAATTCACTGTACCGTATGTACTCGATGTATGCGGCGCAGAAAGGTTGGCAGATAGAGGTAATGAGCGCAAATGAGACCGAGCTGGGCGGTTACAAGGAAATAACCTTTACAGTATCGGGACAGGGAGCGTATTCAAGACTTAAATACGAAAGCGGTGTACACCGTGTACAGCGTGTGCCCGAGACTGAATCTCAGGGACGTGTACACACATCTACCGTTACGGTGGCAGTCCTTCCCGAAGCTGAGGAAGTTGAGCTGGAGCTTAACGAAGAGAGGGACATCAAAATGGAAGTATTCCGTTCCTCTGGTGCAGGCGGACAGCACATCAACAAGACTTCATCGGCTGTAAGACTGATACACATACCCACAGGAACGGTAGTAGAATGTCAGAACGAAAGATCTCAGTTCCAGAACAGAGAGAAAGCGCTGAAAATGCTGCGTTCAAAGCTGTATGACGAAAAGGTCAGAGCACAGGAAGACGAGATCGCATCCAACAGGCGTTCACAAGTGGGCACAGGCGACAGATCTGAGAAGATAAGGACTTACAATTACCCCGAAAGCCGTATATCCGACCACCGCATAAAACTGACACTTTACAAGCTGGAACAGATACTCAACGGCAATCTGGACGAGGTTATCGATGCCCTTGCAACTGCTGATCAGGCAGCAAAGCTTGCCGCTCAGGAGGAGCAGTGATGCACCTTGACGGCTTCGGGCTTTTAGTCAAAGATATGCCTGCAATGATCAGGTTTTACCGCGATGTTCTCGGGTTTGAGATAAGGGAATCCGAGGACACGGAAAATGTATATCTAATCAAAGACGGCACACTTTTCCTGCTTTACGGGCGAAGCGACTTTGAAAAGATGACGGATCACAGTTACGAATATATAAAGGGACTGAACGGACATTCGGAGATAGCGCTGTATGTAGATACCTTTGACGAGGTGGATACAGAATTCTCACGGGTAACAGAAATGGGCGCAAAGGCAGTTATGCCCCCAAGGACTATGCCATGGGGACAGCGCACCTGCTACGTTGCAGACCCTGAAGGAAATCTGATAGAGATAGGCTCATTCGGCAAACCCTTTGAGCGATGATATATGATCGGAAAGAAGTTTTGAAATGTTTGAAACAAAACTGCTTAGCAGCGATGAAGCTTCGATAAAGAAAGCAGCGGAGCTTATAAAAGCTGGCGAAGTTGTGGGGATACCCACAGAGACAGTCTACGGACTGGGTGCGAATGCCTTTGACGAAGATGCTGTAAGAAAGATCTTTGCAGCTAAGGGCAGACCCGCGGACAATCCACTAATAGTGCATATAAGCGCTTTTGACGAGATAGAACCTCTGGTAACGGAGATTCCTGCGTTGGCTGAAAAATGTGCAGATAAATTCTGGGCAGGACCTCTGACAATGATAATGCCAAAATCGGATAGGATACCAATGGTCACCAGCGGAGGTCTTGATACTGTGGGTATTAGAATGCCATCCAACGATACAGCACGGGCGATAATCAAAGCCAGCGGATGTCCCATCGCTGCACCATCGGCAAATCTTTCGGGCAGCCCCTCCCCTACTACAGCACAGCACGTTTTTAAAGATATGGACGGACGCATACCCGCCATAGTTGACGGCGGTGCCTGCGGTGTCGGTGTGGAAAGCACGGTAATAAGCTTTGAGGACGATGCAATAAGGCTTCTCCGCCCCGGTTTCATATCGGTGGAAGATTTAAAAGAAGTCACCGAGAATGTTCTGGTAGACAAGGGGGTTCTTGAAATGCTGGGCGAAGGTGCAAAAGTCAGGAGCCCGGGCATGAAATACAAGCACTACGCCCCGAAAGCCGAGGTCACAATAGTTGATGGCAGCAGCAAGGAATTCAACGAATTCTGCAAAGCAAATGCAGCTGAGGACGATGTACTGATGGTGTTCACAGATGCTGATGCTGAGGGACTTCCCAATAGAAAAACTATCCTCGGAGCAACAGATGAAGAACAGGCACAGCGGCTATTCGATGCCCTGCGCGGTTTTGACGATATGGGTGCTAAAAAAGTCTGGGCTAGGTGTCCGAGAAAGACAGGAGTTGGTCTGGCTGTGTACAACAGACTGCTTCGAGCCGCTGCTTTCAGGGTGATACACCTATGAGCGTGGTCATCGGTCTGACAGGACAGAGCGGTGCGGGCAAAACGCTTGTATCACAAGTGTTTGAGGAAAATGGCTTCGGTGTTATAAACTGCGATATGGCAGCACGAGAAGTCACCGAAACAGGCAGCGAATGCAACCGTGAACTAGCCGATATATTCCCCGAATGTTTCAGTGATGACCTCACGCTTGACAGACGCGCTCTGGGCAGTATAGTTTTCGCAGACAGGCAAAAGCTGGATATCCTCAACTCGGTGATATTCAGGTACATAGATAAGCTTCTGGATGAAAAAATAGCTAAATACAGCATAGACTATGACTATGTACTTCTCGATGCGCCAACTTTGTTTGAAGCAGGTGCCGATAAAAAATGCGATATCATCGTTTCGGTGACAGCTGACGAGGACATAAGACTAAGGCGCATAACAACCCGCGACGGTCTTGATGAAGCAAGCGTAAAAAACAGATTCGCTTCACAGCATAGTCAGGGATTTTTTGAAGAGAACAGCGACTTCGTGATAAGAAACAACGGTAAAAGCGAAGATGCTGTAAGACAGACAATTGAAATAATAGACAGAATAAAGGAAGATTAAATTGGCAGCAAAAACAAATAGAAGAGCTTCGGCTCCAAAGAGAAAAAGAAAAAAGAAAAACTCCGCAGGTGACTGGATAGTAGTTTTTTTTGGCATAGTATTTGCTTTAGGTATAGTTCTGCTAGCTGTGTTCCTACTCAAAAGAAGTATCAGCAATGGGCTTGAAGATGTCACTGAAAAAGCCGAGGACTATATTCCTCACGGTTTCACATACCCGACAGATTACGAAGAATATGTTATTAAATACTGCAAAGAATATCAGGTAGACCCTGTACTCGTGTTCTCGGTGATAAATGTGGAAAGCAGTTTTGAACCCAGGGCGACTTCAGAAGTCGGAGCAAGAGGTCTTATGCAGCTTATGGAAGATGCCTACGACTGGGTGAAATTCAGGCTGGATGATGACAGCGAAAGCTTTGACGATATGTATAACCCCGAGACAAACATCAAGTACGGCACCTATTATCTCAGCTTTCTTATGGATAGATATGACGATTCCATAGACCTTACAGCGGCTGCATATCACTGCGGAATGGGTCTGGTTGACAGCTGGCTGGAAGACGGAACGATAAAAGCAGATAAATTCGATGTAAATGATATCCCAAAAGAGAATGACCAGACTTCATATTACGTGAACAAGATAAATGACGCTTACTCGGCTTACAAAAAGATACTTTCCGAACGCGGTATCGACAGTATCTTCGAGGACGAGTCAGCAGAAGATACCGGATCCGAGATATCGGAAAGTTTTGATCAAACAGAATAACTTACTTTCAAGGAGGTTTTACTAATGGCAGAAAAGAAAAAATCAGCAGCTGAGGAGCTTGCAGAAAAGATACTCTCAAAACCCAAAAACGGCGTTCTGAGAACTGAGGACAAAGAGATAGCAGCTATCGACAGCTACAACGAGGGCTACAAAAAGTTCCTCAACACCGCAAAGACCGAGCGCGAAGCAACAGAGGAGATAGTTAAGCAGGCTGAAGCTGCTGGCTTCAAGGCTTTTGAGCGCGGCAAGAAGTACAAGTCTGGCGACAAGTTCTATTTTGTGAACAGAGCCAAGGCTGTAATACTAACCGTTATGGGCAAAAAGAACATTTCCGAAGGCATAAGACTGGCAGCTGCCCACATAGACTCACCCAGACTTGACCTGAAGCAGAACCCCCTCTACGAGGACAAGGAGATAGCTTACTTCAAGACCCACTATTACGGCGGCATCAAGAAGTATCAGTGGCCTACCGTTCCCCTGTCACTCCACGGTGTTATCATCAAGGCTGACGGCACTACCGTGAAAGTCCGCATAGGCGAAGACGAAGGTGACCCTGTATTCTGCATAAGCGATATACTCCCCCACCTTGCTGAATCGCAGTACAAAAGACCTGCGCCCAAGCTCATCACAGGTGAGGAACTGAATATCATTGTTGGTTCAAGACCTTTCAAGGACGATAAGATATCCAACAAGGTCAAGCTGAACATCATGGCTATACTGAACGAAAAGTACGGCATAGTTGAGGCTGATTTCATTTCCGCTGAGCTTGAAGCTGTTCCAGCTTTTAAGGCTGTTGACGTTGGTTTCGACAGAAGCCTTGTAGGTTCTTACGGACAGGACGACAGAGTTTGCGCTTATTCTTCCCTGCAGGCTATCTTGGAACTCAAAAAACCCGAGTATACCTGTATGACAGTCCTCACCGACAAGGAAGAAACAGGCAGCGACGGCAACACAGGTCTTAACAGCTCATATCTCCCATACTTCATCAGCGATCTTGCTGAGGTATACGGTGCAAACGGCAGAAATGTCATGAGCAAGTCCGAGTGCCTTTCCGCTGACGTTAATGCCGCAGTAGACCCCACATTCATCGAGCCTTTTGAGATACGCAACTGCTCACAGCTGAATTACGGCGTTGTTGCAACTAAATTCACAGGAGCAAGGGGCAAATCAGGCACATCCGATGCTTCTGCTGAATTTGTTGGCAGGATAAGAAGACTCTTCGATGCAAACGGAGTTATCTGGCAGACAGGCGAGCTTGGCAAGGTAGATGCAGGCGGCGGCGGAACTGTTGCACAGTATATCGCAAATCTCGACCTTGATGTAATAGACGTTGGTGTACCCGTGCTTTCAATGCACGCACCCTTCGAGATAACCTCGAAGCTGGATAACTATATGGCTTACAAGGCATTCAAGGTATTCTTTGAGGATAAATAAGCCATGCAGAACTACGGAACAAAAGCAAAGGTCGGAGATACAGAGATAAACGTTTATTCCGAGGGCAGCGGAAGCGTTACCTTGGTATTTATGGCAGGCTCGGGAGTGGGCTGTCCCGCCCTTGAGTATAAGCCTTTATACCGCCGATTATCCGACCGATACAGAATAGCTGTAATCGAAAAAGCAGGCTACGGCCTAAGCGGAGAAGCAAAGACCGAAAGGACCGTCGAAAATCTTGCCGAGGAAAGCCGTGCCGCGCTAAAAGCGCTGGATATCCTGCCGCCCTATGTGCTAGTACCTCATTCCTATTCCGGTTTTGAAGCAATATGGTGGGCAAATACCTATCCTGATGAGGTCAAAGCTGTACTTGGGCTGGATATGGGATTTCCCAACATGATGAAAGCTCAGGCGGCGCAGATACCTCATGAGAAAAAGGTAGCTATGGTGAAAAAATCAGCTGCGCTCATGCAGAAGATAGCCAAGCGCGGTCTGTTAGACAAACTGCTCAGGAACAAGACGGTGAATGCGTCAGGTCTGCTGAGCGGCAACGAGCTTACCGATGAAGAAAAGAAGACTTACGAAGAGGTCTATTACAAGAACATCACAAGCCCTGCCGTTTCCAAAGAATCGATTCTAGCGGAAGCAAATGCCGCAAAAGCCCACAGTACAGGATATCTGAAATGCCCTGCCTGCTTCGCTGTAAGCAATATGAAGTCCCCTGTTAAATCACTTACATGGCAGCAGGCGGCTAAGGATTACAGCGAAAAGTGCAACGCTGATATACATCTGTTTGACGAGGGTCACATGATGTACGCTTTTATTCCCGATAAACTGGCTTCCCTGTTCTCGGATTTTCTTGAAAAGAATTCAATTGCATAAAATAATTTTCTCCCTGCTTCGAGCACATCACGGCAGGGAGTTTTTTTGTACTTTTTCGACTTTTAACACTGATAATATCCGACAGTTTTCTTTCACGAACAGGAGTATGATATATACAGACAAGCAAAGGGCGGTGGAAAAATGAAGATATATGCCGATGTACTCATAGTGACAAGCTGTCTGGTGGAATACGTATATCTGCATACAGCGGCGGCGCTTATGCACCGAAAACTCCGTGGAAGCAGGGTGTTTGCAGCCTGTCTATTAGGAGGGCTGATGTCTCTGCTGATATGCGCCGACGGCGATACGTTCATCGGTGCGCTGGTGATAACCATCGCAAAAGCCCTTGGCATCGTGCTGACTCTTATTATCGCTATGAAACTGCGTAGCGTAGTTGATTTTGTGAGAAGCCTTGCTGTTTTTATGGCAGTCCGCATGGTGTACACAGGGCTGATAATCATTTACTGGGAGATCTCCGATACAAAGCGCATCTACGTCCGAAATTTCACGGCATATTTTGATATCTCTCTGCTGAAGCTTGCCGCCGCGCTGATCACAGCCTATGTCCTGCTGACCGTAGCCGAGACCGTAAAACGGAGAGTGTTCGCAAAAAACGTGTGCTATGAAGCCCTTTTCCGATGTGGTGATTACGAAGTCACCCTGCCCGCGGTGGCTGACACAGGCAACCGACTTTGCGACAGCTTCACAGGGCTCCCCGTGGTGATCTTCTGCTGTGATGATATGTACCGTCATTACGCTCTTGACGATCCCACCAACGGTATGTGTGCAGGATTTCGCCTGACACCCTACTCCACCATCAACGGCAGCGGATTGCTCCACGTTACATCAAAAGGCAATGTCACAATAACGGATGACAGCGGAGAAAGCTGTGTGGTAAGATGCTGTGTGGGTATAAAACCCGCTGACAATGACCGCAGCCGCGCGATCTTCGACCCCGCTTTGCTTGAATGAAAGGAGATAAGACGATGAATATTCTGAACAAACTTAACCGCTTGGTGATGGAACTTCTGGGAGATGCCCACAGCGTTGACTACATAAACGGAGCCGAGCAGCTCCCTCCCCCGCTTACAAAAGAGGAAGAAGCCCGCGCATTTGAGCTTTTTGCAACCGATGAAAAGAAAGCACGCGAACTGCTGATAGTTCACAATCTGCGGCTGGTTGTGTATATCTCAAAGAAATTTGAAGCCACGGGAGTAGGACTTGAAGACCTGATATCCATAGGTTCTATCGGGCTGATTAAGGCGGTTAACACTTTCCGCCCCGATAAAAACATCAAGCTTGCCACCTATGCTTCACGGTGTATCGAAAACGAGATACTCATGTTCCTGCGCAAAGCTTCACAGCGCAGAAGCGAGATATCCATCGATGAACCCCTCAACACCGACTGGGACGGCAACGAACTTCTGCTTTCGGATATCCTTGGAACTGACGAAGATACTGTCCACAAGGGTATCGAAAGCGAGGTAGAAAAGACACTTCTCCGCCGTGAGATAGACAAGCTGGGCGAACGCGAAAAAATGATAATGGAAATGCGCTTCGGTCTCAACGGCAGAAAAGAGATGACCCAGAAAGAAGTCGCCCAGACCGTTGGGATTTCCCAGTCTTACATTTCAAGGCTTGAAAAGAAGACCCTGAAAGCTATCCGTGAGAATCTTGAAAAAATATGCTGAACCAATAAAACTACTTACCAACGTAATAAAGTATCTCATAAAAATCGTCGAGTATCTCCTGCGGGACATCATTGTTCACAGTGTCTATTGTATCGGTCAGAACATAATTACCGTCAGGAGAATACTCAGCACTGAACCTTACAAAGGCCGAACCATCCTTATAGTTCAACTGAACGAGCCATGACTTGACAAAAGAACCGTTGTCAGGGTCAAACCAGAGCAGTCCAGTATCAACAGGACCGACCTCGACACCCTTTTCTTCAAGTGCTGTAAACATATCCTCATATCTTGAATGGGATATCTCCCTTCTACATATCTTGCCATCCACTATTTCAACATTATAAACATCATCTTTAGGACGCGTCATCTCTAAACGAAGATATACATAGAATTTATTGCTGAATACTTTTTGAAATATACCGTCATCATTGAGATAATCGATGAAACAACAATCCTTTTCAAAGTCATTCATTTCTGAAATATCGGCAATATCCTCATTATCTCCCTTACCTATCCACTTGCATGAAATGATATCGTATTTTGAATTGCCCATATCATAAAATTCAAATTCTAATTTCCCGTCATCCACCCTAACATCAACATAAGTTACCAGCTGTTTTTCACCTGTTGAATTATATTCTATGTAACTGGTATCAACTTTATTTATAAAAACACTATGCCCCTTGATATCCTTATCAAATGACTTTTTAAACATATCTGTGATATACTTCGTTACCCTGTCATCTTCGTCATAGAATGTTACGGGAATACTGTTTTCTGACATACCCGCAGGTTTGAAAGCAGCTTTATATGTATTATCTATCGGTTGAGGCTTATAAAGATACTTGATAAATCCATCTATATCACCGCTGAAAAGATCTTTAGCCGCTCTTCTGACTTCTATCGTCTGAATGACCGACTCCCAGCTGGGGAATCTTTCATACTTTATAACCTGTCCCACAGTAAGCACACCCGCCACGACAGCCATCATCGAAGCCGCCAAAACGGCTATCAAAGCTCTGACCTTTATTTTCTTGATCTTCCGCCTGATCTTTTTAAATGGATTGATACCCGCTGTTTCGACGGGTTCATCATTTTTAGCAGTCAGTTCCGCAGAATAAGTCTCATTTAGTTTTCTGCACTCTTCACATTCCGCGAGGTGTTTTTCTACTTCTTTTCTGGTCTCCTCTTCAAGCAGATCATCATTATAGCTTGCCAGAAGATCTCTTATAACGTTACATTTCATAGCTGTCCTCCTTTAGTTTATCTATAAGCTTTGCCTTGGCGCGGAAGAAAGTCACACGCGCCCAGTTTTCATTCTTCCCGAAGATATCCCCTATCTGCCTGAAACTAAGTTCTCCCATAACACGCAGGGTGAATACCTCTCGGTAAGGTTCGGAAAGAGCATGAAGCGCCTTATGTACGGCAATACTTTTCTCCTTGTCCTCCAGCTGCACGATAAGGTCTCCGTCATAGGGTATCTCCCTGTCCTCTATCGGCAGATTTTTATTATCTCTCCTTTTCACATAGTTCAGGTACTCGTTTTTCGCAATACTGCAAAGCCATGTCGTTACCTCGCACCTGTTCCCGAATTTATCAGAATTCTCAATGGCTTTCAGAAACGTGTCCTGCAATATATCCTCCGCTGTCGTCTCGTTGCCGCAGAGTCTAAGCAAAAACAGGTATACCTGCCTTGCATATTTATCGTATATCTCATCGAACTCCTTCACGCTCTCACCTCCCTTCTGTCTGTTAGACAACTATCTACGCGATTCGTTACAAAAAAATGGCGGAAAAAATTTTTTCCGCCAAAATTATTAGTGATCCAATTCAAGAAGTCTGTCCTCAAGGCGCTTGCATATTGTCTTTAGTGCCTTGATACGGGCATACCTTTTATCGTTGCCCTCGATGATCGTCCAGGGGGCAAAATTTGTGGAGGTCAGCTCGACCATGCGGTCAACAGCCTTTTCATATTCATCCCACTTTTCGCGGTTACGCCAGTCCTCCTCGGTTATCTTCCACTGTTTTGAGGGCGTTTCCTCACGCTCCTTAAAACGGCGGTACTGTTCGTCTTTGTCAATGTTAATCCAGAATTTTATAACAACAGCACCCCATTCGGTCAGCTGATGTTCAAACTCGTTTATCTCCTGATAAGCCATATCGGCACGTTCCTGAGGTGTTATCTTCTCGATGGGCTCCACCATTACTCTGCCGTACCAAGTACGATCGAAAATAGTGAAATGACCGTCCTTTTCAAGTCTTGTCCAGAATCTCCACAGATAATGCCTTGCCAGCTCTGAAGGCTCAGGTGCGGCTATGGGCTTAACCTCGTAACCTCTCGGATCAAGTGCTGAAGCCACACGCTTGATATTTCCGCCCTTCCCGCCTGCATCCCAGCCCTCATAGGCAATGATGACAGGTATTTTCTTCTGGTAGCATCTGTTCTGAAGTTCAAACAGCCGTGTCTGATACTTTTCAAGCTTGGCAGAATACTCATCAACAGTAAGTGACTTTGTCATATCCACTTCTGAAAGCTTCTTGCTCTTGCCCATTTTGAATTCCGGCTTCTTGTAGTCGATAACGGGAAATTCTGGCTTATCAATAAACTTCTCTCCGCTCTCAACAGCAGCGCAGGCACCCTTGATAGCATTGGTCACAGTCATCATTATGGAAAACTGAGCCGTCACCTTGTCATTCGCCGCGATGATATGCCAGGGTGCGAATTCAGTATTGGTTCGCATCAGGGTCTTGTCGTAACGCTTGAAGAACTTCTCATAGTTCTCATTGTTGACGATATCCTGAGGATTTACGCGCCAGCGGGTTATCTCTGAGCTTGCAAGTTTATGCAGGCGCTTTGACTGCTCGTCCTTTGTAATATGCAGGAAGAACTTGATGATAAGATAGCCATCATCAGTCAGCTGACGTTCAAAGGTGTTGATATCCTCTATCCTATCCTTGTACTGTGATTTCGATATCTCGTCAAACATAAATGCGTTGACAGTATCCCTGTACCAACTGCCGTCCAATATCAGAAATTCGCCTTTCTTCGGCAGCCTCTGCCAGAAACGATGAAGCCAGGGTTTGCGAAGTTCAACCTCGTTAGGTGTGCGTATTGATTCAACATCATAGAAACGGGGGTCCATATACTTTATAAGCTTGGCTATCTGAGAACCCTTCCCTGCAGCCGACCAGCCGTCGATAGTTATGATAACAGGTATCTTGGCTGCTTTTACAGCGTTCGCAAGGTCGATGAGCTCATTCCTCATGGCATTAAGCTCATTCATCGCCTCGGCTTTTCCGGTCTTTCGTTGTTCGATAGTCTCAAGCATTGATATTCGCCCCTTTGTTATTACTTATTCATATTTCCCGAAAGCTTCATTATGTCCCTGTCGTATATCATATCGGGTCTTACAAAAGTCTTTGATTCGGTCCAGCCAAACATTCTGCACAGCAGCTCGATAAAATTATCGTTCTCTCTGTCATGGAGATCTTCAGCCCTTGCAAGCTGTTCTTTTACTTCTGAAAAATGTCTTGTCTTTCCGACAAGCTGGGTATCTGCCTTGTAGTACTCGATCTCAAGAATCATAACTTAGTCCTCCTATCGTTTCAAGCCAATATTTGAACATCTATTATAGTAAATGACATTAGAAATTGTACTTTTTGAACGAGTAAAAGTTCGATCTATGCTTTTGCGAAGTTCGCAAAGGAGCAATTTCAACGTGATTTACTATAAAGCACGGCACCTGACCGCGCATGATACCTTAAAGAAAATCGCTATACGGTAAATAACCAAAGTAAGTTTGCCCGAACTATTCAATTTTAAGTGAAGACGTAAAGCTCCCTCACAACAGTGACATTAGTAAAGTATTATTTACAGCCAGCTTATAAAGGCTGTTTTGTCGTTTTTATTATAACCTGCTCTCTCGTAAAATCTCAGTGTGCTGTCCTTTTTTGAACCTGTGAGGAGCATCATTTTGTAGCAGTTTTCGCGGATCGCTATATCCCGAGCATAATCAAGACAAGCCGTGGCAAGACCTCTGTTGCGGTAATTTTCATCAGTGATGACATTCTCTACGAATGCATACGGTCGCTGTCCGTGGGTAAGATTCGGTATTATCACGCATACACAGGAAGATACGATCTTTCCGTCTTCCTCGCAAACGATGATATGATGATCGGGATCGGCAAGTATACGCTCCCAGATAGCGGTCACACGTTCATCCTTTTCAGGAAAAGGATTATCATGAAGCTGCATATAAAGCGTCATAAGGCCCTCAAAATCAGCATCTGTTATCTCTCTTACCAAGAACTCACCCCACAGATAGTTACAAAAACTGCATTAATATACTATATATTATACCCAATTATCTTGCTAAAGTATATTGGCATTTTATATAAAAAAACATCGAAAATTTTGTTAACGTGAAATTAATTAGTGAACAGGCAATGTGAGGACTTCTCTGCCAATAAAAAGGACATCTCCGCCAAGATGACAGAGATGTCCTATAAGTTTACTGTTGATAATAAGAGTTTATACCCAGAAATTCTTCAAGGCACAGACCGGAATCCGTTACCTGACGTGCCAGGTCTTTGCCAAGATACCTTATGTGCCAAGGCTCGTATATGAATCCTGTGATATCTTCCTTGCCATCGGGGTATCTGATAATGAAACCGTAATCAGCACAGTGCTGTTCTATCCACAGTGCTTCGGCAGTTCCCTCAAAAGTCCTGCTGGCACTGTTAAGATCCATAGCCAGACCTGTCTGATGCTCTGAGAATCCTGCCCTTGCAGAGAATCTGTCCACCTCAGCCTGGCTGCCGCGGGTACTTACGTAGCCCCAGTAAAGCTGATCCTGATACCAGTAGCTTCTGTAACCCGAAACGATAAACAGATTGATACCGTCATTCCATGCAGCCGCCTGCATCTCATTGAACGCCATCTGAGCTTCAGGAACGATTCCTGAACCGTAATTCTGGGGCAGGTTATAGGACTTATTAGCGATAAGTATACCGCCCACATAGGTAACGCCGTTGATGTTTTCTATCTTATAACCGTTGGCGCTTACCTGTTCGCCGTTTTCGTTGGTTTCGATCGTCTGTGTTTCAGCCGGTTCCTGTTCGTACTGATAATCATTCACCACATTATCCACACTCTGGGGCAGAACATCGTTGCCCACAGGCTGATTATTTGAATATGGTTCTTCTTCCTGAATATTGATCTGAGTAAGCGTCTGTCCCGATCGGGGAGATTCACCGCCAAGTACAATAGTAGCAGCGTTTGAACTCTCACTCTCAGTCATTGGAGAATCAAGCACAGGTGCTTCCGTCTGACTGGGAACAGTTTCCTCTGCGGGAACTTCCTCACCCATCTCTTCAGTCTCCTGCACGCGGTTCTCTACTACTATAAGAGGAACTTTAGTTTCGTCCTTGGCCTGAACCGAGGAACCATTAACTGTGTCCCTTTCGTCAAAACTGCCGCAGCCTGCAAGCATCAGAGCAAGCACACAGCTGACAGCTGACATTTTAAATTTATCCATTATATAGCCTTCTTTTTTATTCATCGATAATAACAATAACTTACATAAGATATATAAATTATACCATTTTTTCGGGCTTATTTCAATGGTCATAGTTCACTACGCTTTTATGTTAATATCCTGATATATGTATGATTCACACAAAGAAAAATGACCAATTACCGCTCGTCAAAAAGCGCCATTTTACGAGCTTTGGGGTAATTTTTAGGATAGATTTTATGTTGTGTACAAAAATATGAACGGTTAAATATTATCGAAAAGTTGTTTCAAAATGAACCGTGACCTGTGTAGTCAGATACCATAATCAAAATCTAACCGGCCAAGCTGAAATGCCGTATTTTACAGCTTTTTGCGTACATTACGGTATGAACGCCGCCCGATAATACAAACAGAGTATTTACCATTCGTTGGTTTATAAATCAGCCGTATACAGGAGCATGACCATCGGTCATTATTTTTTATTTGTAAGCTTCGACTAAAACTGTTAATTTTGTAAAGCACGCATATGCCCCTCTATACTTGACATACCTCACCAAATATGGTAAAATATTTCAGAATGGATTTATATACCCCAAGAAAGGAATGTACCTATGACCCCAAAGGATAAAATACGAAATTTCTGTATAATTGCACATATTGACCACGGTAAGTCCACTCTGGCTGACCGTATTCTCGAACTCACCGAAACAGTTGAACTTCGTGAGATGGAAGATCAGCTGCTGGATAATATGGATATCGAGCGTGAGCGCGGAATAACTATCAAAGCGAGAGCTGTCCGCCTGACTTATCACGCTGATGATGGTGAGGATTATTACTTCAACCTCATCGATACCCCCGGTCACGTTGACTTCAACTACGAAGTCAGCCGTTCTCTTGCTGCCTGCGAAGGCGCTGTGCTCATCGTGGACGCTTCTCAGGGTATCGAAGCTCAGACACTCGCCAACACTTATCTTGCTATCGAGCACGACCTTGAAGTTCTGCCTGTCATCAACAAGATAGACCTGCCCTCAGCTGACCCTGACCGCGCCTGCAACGAGGTGGAGAATGTCATAGGCATACCCGCCATGGACGCACCTCGCATCTCCGCGAAAATGGGCACCAATATCAAAGAGGTACTGGAGCGTATCGTTACTGATATCCCCTCACCCAAGGGCGATGATGATGCACCCCTGAAAGCCCTCATTTTTGATAGCTACTACGATTCCTACAAGGGCGTTATCATCTATGTCCGCGTGATGGAGGGTCATATCAAAGCCGGTGATACCATCCGTCTTATAGCTGCAAAAGCTGAATTCCAGACCGTAGAAGTAGGCTACATGGGCGCTAAGGACTTAGTTCCCGTAGGCGAGCTCCACGCAGGCGAAGTTGGCTACATCACCGCATCTATCAAGGATATCGGCGATACCCGTGTGGGTGATACCGTTACCAATGCCGAAAACCCCTGCGCAGAATCTCTGCCGGGATATAAGAAAGTAAATCCTATGGTATTCAGCGGTATCTATCCCGCAGACGGTGCTAAGTACGGCGACCTCCGTGATGCCCTTGAAAAGTTGATGCTCAACGATGCTTCCCTGTCCTTTGAGCCCGAGACTTCCATCGCACTGGGCTTCGGTTTCCGCTGCGGTTTCCTTGGTCTTCTCCACATGGAGATTATTCAGGAACGTCTCGAGCGCGAGTACAATCTCGACCTCATCACAACAGCGCCATCGGTTATCTATAAAGTCACCATGACCAACGGCGAGACTAAGTATATCGATAACCCCACCAATTTCCCCGACCCGGGCACTATCTCTTCGGCTGAGGAACCTGTGGTCAATGCCCACATCTATACTCCCTCGGAGTTTGTTGGCAATATAATGGAGCTTTGTCAGGACAGGCGCGGAACCTTTGTTGATATGCAGTATATCGACGAGAACCGTGTTGACCTGCACTATGTTCTTCCCCTGAATGAGATCGTTTATGATTTCTTTGATGCGCTGAAGTCAAGAACAAGAGGCTATGCTTCCTTCGATTACGAGCTCAAGGGCTATGCGCCCTCAAAGCTTGTTAAGCTGGATGTTCTGCTGAACGGCGAGATAGTCGATGCGCTGTCCTTCATCGTACATGAAGAAAAGGCTTATGCCCGCGGAAGAAGACTCACCGAAAAACTGAAAGAGAATATACCGCGTCAGCTGTTTGAAGTTCCTGTTCAGGCTGCCATCGGCGGAAAGATAATCGCCCGTGAGACCATAAAAGCCCTGCGTAAGGACGTTCTTGCAAAGTGCTACGGCGGCGATATCACACGTAAGAAGAAACTGCTTGAAAAGCAGAAAGAGGGTAAGAAGAGAATGCGCCAGCTGGGTACGGTGTCCGTGCCGCAGGAAGCTTTCATGAGCGTACTGAAGCTGGACGACTAAAGGAGGAACAGCACCATGGAAATGCTCATCGTATTAGTGGTAGTCACAGTTCTGCTTGTGATACTGGGCGTTTCCGCCGAAATGCTTATCGTAGGTTTTCTGGGGCTGCTATGCCTTATGATGATAGCACTTGTGCTGTTTTTCACTTACTGCATAATCAGAATGACGAAATCAAAAAAATGCAGCGGAAAGCTTTCTAAACTCACTCAAAACCCGAAACACGGGTTCAGCGTGCCTGTTTATGATATCGACGGAGAGGAATACGAAAATGTATTTCCCTGCGAGATAGTAATGAAAAAACAGCTGTACTACGAGGGTCGCGAGTGTCGGCTTCTGCTGGACGAAAAGCGCAAAAAAGTCTTTGACGGAAATGCACGTGCAAGTTCAATAGTCGGCATAGTGATAAGCGCTGTTTCGGCAGTATTACTCATCTACAATCTGATAAGTATGCTGTAAATCGATATAGTTTTATTGTAAAGTAAATAACATTGACAGATATATACTACAAGAACAAAAAGAGGGATATTATGCCGGATCTGAGAAGATCAATGAAGCTTTCAATAGTCTTCGGACTTATAGGGGCGGTTTTACTGCCCGTCTTATACGAGATATATGCCAACATATCAACAACAGTGGGACTCTTTTTCGTTATATGCTGGGTATTCTTCGCAGGTGTCAAGTTTTCAGGACTTACATTCAAGGAAGCCCTGATCGGAATAACCTGCACCATCGCATACAGCGGTGTATTCGGATTCATATTCGCACTGGCGATACATCCCGCCATTATGAATTTTCTTATTCGCAGATCAGTATACTTCCGGCTTGAGCCGAAAGCTATGCTGGAATTCGTTGCAATCTGTTTTTTCCTTTTCATTGGAATGTACCTACTTTGGGTGATACGATTTGCACTGTGCAAAGTAATGGCGAAATTCAAAAGCAACCGCGAAATGGCAGGTTCATACATCGAGAACGCCTTTAACGACGAGGAGGACAAATAGTGACGGGGATATACGTCCATGTGCCTTTCTGCCTTAGGAAATGCCCCTATTGCAGCTTTTACTCTAAGCCTTATGACGCAGATACAGCTTCACGCTATGTGGATGCTGTATGCAGAAATATAGCCGCATACAGCTATAAAGGTATAAATGCTGACACCCTCTATTTCGGCGGTGGTACGCCATCTCTGCTCGATGCAAAACAGATAGGCAGTATAGTAGAAGAATGCAGGAAAGTTTTTTTACTTGACACCGCTGAGATCACACTCGAAGCCAATCCCTGCTCCGTCGATGAAGAAAAGCTCCGCGGCTACCGTGCCGCAGGAGTGAACAGGATATCCTTCGGAGTTCAATCCACTGACGATAACAGACTTGGTTTTCTTGGTCGTCTTCACGACTTCAAAACAGCAGTAAAAGCCGTTGAAACTGCCAATGCTGTCGGCTTTGAGAACATATCCGCCGATATAATGCTTGGCGCAGCGGGTGAGACTTGTAAAAGCCTTATTCAAACGATAGATACCATTTGCAGTCTGCCTGTCAAGCACATCTCCGCGTATATGCTGAAAATTGAAGAAGGCACTGCTTTCGACAATGACAATATAAGAAACTTGACAGCAAATGATGATCTTATGAGTGAGCTGTACATCACAGCGGTGGATCGTCTGGATATGCACGGCTTGAAGCAGTATGAGATCTCGAATTTCTGCCGTGAGGGTTATGAGTCCCGCCACAACAACAAGTACTGGACAGGTGAAGATTATCTTGGATTCGGTGCAGCTTCACACTCGTTTTTTGACGGTGTAAGATACTGCTGTCCTCCTGATACAGATGCTTTTATCGATGCACCTGTACAGCCCCGTGAAGTCACTGAAGAATCGGTAAACAGGGGCGAAGAGTACATCCTGCTTGGGCTCAGGCTCTGCAAAGGAATATCACTTGACAGAATTAAATGCTACTTCGGACGATATGCCGCAGAACGTTTCTTAGCTTTAGCACAGGAATTTTCCAAGCACGGTCTTGTTAAGATCAACTCCGAAAATGTCAGTCTTACTCCCCAAGGATTTCTGCTTTCAAACGGGATAATCTCTCAGTTTATAGATGCTGTTATAGGATAATTCAACAAAATTATCCTATCTGCGTTGTGCAGTGTGATGAATTTCATCTGCGCAGTTGTAAATCACGGTTAATAATGCTATAATTATTAAGTTAAGATGTTTGTTTTCTCTGTATGAAAGGTAATATATGGATAATTCAAAACGCTTTTTAATACTGGCGATATGTGCTATAACTGCACTGTTTTCAGGCTGCGGCAAGAAAAAGCAGCAGGACGAGATAGCTGTTCCTATACTTGAAACAAAATCGGTCAGCTACAAGACAGTAAATGCAGAGATACGGGATATCTCGCAGAAATATGAACAGCCCGGTGTATATGGCTATCCTTACTCCAAAAAAGTAAAGTTTCCTGTATCGGGACAGATAAAGACCATTGATGTTGAAGCACCCTGTGAAGTCAAAAAAGGGCAGCTGCTGTGTACGCTGTACACCGACGACCTTGAAGAAGAGATCGAAAAGGAAAAGATCAAACTCGATCAGGTCAAGTCAACGGTGGATACTCTTTATGAGAATAATGCCGATACCAACCAGATAACTATGGCACAGTACGACGTTCAGATCGAACAGATGCGCTATGACAAAATGGTGGCAAGTCTTGATGATTACAGCGTATATGCGCCATGTGACGGCGATTTTTCAATAGAACAGCAGGGCTGGAATTCTTACAATGTCAACAGTTTTGTAAATGAGGGCGCTGTTTTCGGCTACGCTACGGACAAGAACGAGAAGTATCTTTGCGTTGAAGTTTTCGACAGCAAGCTTTCTAACGTTAATTTCGGTACGACCGTTAAGCTTGAACAGGGGGCAACGACCTCTACAGGCACGGTCACGGATATTGTTTTTAAGGACAGCGGAGATTACTCGAAGTACACCTACGTTATCTCCCCGGATAATGCCGATGAACTGCTGGATTTCGGTGACATCAACGTGGTGTTCGATATATACTCGCGGCTTGACAGCGTTGTTATCCCCAAAAAGGCGGTGAAAGAACTCAGCGGCAGGACTTACGTTTATCTTCTGATAGATGGTGTCAAAGTCGAACAGGACGTTGAACTCGGCATTGAGGACAACGGTGATGTAGAAATAGTATCGGGACTCAGCGGCGATGAACAGATCATTGTGAACTGAAAGAAGTTCACAATGCGCTTAATTAGTTTAAGCTTATGCAAAGTTACGAATTTTCATAAATCCCTTGATTTTTTTAAAGAATTGGTGTAAAATAATATAGTGTGGTGTCGAGATAAATATCCGATCAAAAAAGCGTATTCAGCATCATGGTCGGTCAAACAGACACTTATTCAGACTGCAAAACGATGGCTGGGAGGAATTTGGTAAGATGAAAGAGCTTTTATCAAATATCTGGGTCAAGAGAGCGGTCGGCGTATTCAATCTGGTATATTTTGCCGTAATTGGTCTGCTGACCTTTGCTACATTTCTCTATGACCTGGAATTTACTGAGGGACAGGAACAGTCCTTCTTTACTGTGTATGTTGCGGCAAGCGTGATTTTCCTGCTGCTGATGATATACTCGCGTGAAGTAATGGTCACTAAGATAATAAGCGTGGTAATGCCGTTTATAGTGTTCCTTCTTCTGCTGTTCAATATGTATGACTGGATACTTGTTATCCCGCCCCTTGTAATGGGAATAGTAATGTTCTTCGTAGCGGGTACTCACGAAACTGTCAAGGTCGTTATGGGTACGATATATCTGCTGATATATGTACTGGGACTTGTTGCTTTCTTCGTATTCAAGATCTTGTTCGGCGGTACATCAACACTTACAGAGCTCAATGCAAATCTTGACCGCAACAGCGCTGTATATTCATTCTACAAGAAGGAATTCACCAGAATATGCGATGTTACCCGTGATGAAAATGTAATTTCCCCCGACGGCAAATACAGGATCATACTGTACGATGTGCAGAACAGCGATAAGGGCGGTGTAAACATCTGCGTTGTTCCTAACTGTGATGACGTTAAACTGAGATTCTTCACACTCAAGCAGAAAGGTGTTAAGAAGACCATCTCCAACAAGGGTATCAGAGGTACCGTTCCCGATGTTGGCTGGGATAAGGACGAAGACGGCACACTGGTCGTTTACTACAGACTTGCACCTGAATCTGAGCGGAAAAAGACTTCGGTAACTGTAATGCCTAAGAAGCAGTATCTTGAATTCCTTGGTATTTCATAAGATATTGCCCTGACAAAAGCAGGCACTAAGATAAGAATTTTAAGCCATAGTATTTGATGTAAATACTATGGCTTTTCTGTTGAGATAAATGAGGGTCAAATTATGGAAATTATCAGCTTTTATAAAAATGACAGACAGCAGCACTGGCTGGAAGAGATAGGAAAAAGCGACTGGAAAGCGGGGCAATATCTGCATGAGATACTCTCCAAAGGCACGTTTTATGATCTTACAGGTGAAAATTCAGAACTTCTTCTGCTGACTGACGGTGATCATCTTGTATCGTTCTGCACATACGCTGAAAGAGACGAGGTAGCATCAAACGAATATTCTCCGTGGATAGGATTCGTCTACACTTACCCCAAATACCGAGGTCACAGGTATATGGGTCTGCTGTTTGAGAAAATAGAACATCTGGCAAAGGAACAGAATATCCCGGATATTTATATATCAACTGACCACATCGGTCTTTACGAAAAATACGGATTTGAGTACATAAAAGATATGGAGACCATTTATGGCGATATATCGCGGGTATATTTAAAACATATCAGATAATTATCCCCCGAAGCATTTGCATTGTGCTTCGGGGTTACTTTTTTTCGGGACTTCCCTTTTTATTTACAAAAACTTTTCGCCGTCATTTGATGGTTAAAATAGACACTAACAATTTGAGAGTAGCTCTCATTTTATTCAAAACGCAGAATCTACTGTGAAATCATTGACAAACCCTCTGCTTTAGAATATAATTATAAACCGTAACGATAATGTTCGTAAAATCACTATTCAGAGGTGCGATATGGATAACAAAAAAATACCAGTAATACTTATAACAGGCTATCTCGGTTCGGGAAAAACCACACTTATGCAGAATCTTCTTAAACAGGAAAAGCGCAATATTGCTCTTATCGTAAATGATATGGGCAGTGTCAACATAGATGCGGCTATACTCAATAAAAACCGCGACCGTGTATCTTCTGTTGAAATGGTTGAACTGCAGGACGGCTGTATCTGCTGTTCTCTTCGCGATGAATTTATTGCAGAGATCGAGCGTATATCAAAGCTTCCCGATATCGAAGCTGTTTTCGTTGAAGCATCGGGCATCAGCGAACCATCGAATATAGCAGCATCATTTGTGATCTACACGGAGGATAATCCCGACACCAACGTTTATCTGAGTTCGGTAGTATCCGTTGTTGATGCTGATAGGATCTACCGCGAATTCTTACGCGAACTTAACATGGAGAACGACACCGACGAGGGCGATATCATCAATCTTATCATCGACCAGATCGAATTCTGTGACCTTGTTATACTCAACAAGACCGATCTTCTCTGCCCTCATGAGATCGAAGAAGTTAAAAAGGCTATACGCGATATACAGTCCGAAGCAGAGATAATCCCCTGCATAAACAGCGATGTGGAAACCGACAAGATACTTCACGGAAGAGAGTTTGATTACCATTCCGTACTTGCTTCATCTTCTATTCAGCGTGCCCTCAACACAAATGAGCCAACCGCTAAGGAAGCCTGCATGGACGAATACGGCATAACCTCATTCGTATACGAGGAGATCCGCCCCTTTGACCGTGAGAAGTTCATGGACTTTGTTGATCAGTATCCCACCGAACTCATACGCACCAAGGGCTATGTATGGTTCGCAGACGATGATGTGCATATCCAGCTCTTTGAGCAGGCAGGCCGCAACGCCAGTGTGACCGAGCTCAACGAATGGCTGGCTTCATGTCCCAAGGAAGAGATCGACGCTATCATGGAAGCATATCCCGACATCAAAGACGATTGGGATGACACCTACGGCGACCGCATCAATCAGCTGGTGTTCATCGGCAAGGGCTACAAAAAAGCTGATATCCTTTCAAAGCTGAATGCCTGCCTTGCCACAGCCTGACATTCTGATGAGCAAAAAGAACCTGCCCATCTATCTTTTTCTGGGTCCCCTTGAAAGCGGAAAGACTACTTTTACCTCGAAGATCGTTTCTAACGACAAGTTCGGCTTGGGCAAAAACGTACTTATCCTTGTGTGCGAGGAAGGCGAGACCGAATATGACCTTTCAAAGTTCACAGGCAAAAATGTTACGCTTCATGTTATCGATGATTTGACTGAGCTTAATACACAGGCACTCGATGATCTTGCCGAAACGAATAATGCTGACATCATCGTGATTGAATACAACGGTATGTGGCATATGAGCAGTCTGATAACGAATATGCCCGAAAACTGGGGTGTTTATGAAAGTGTTTTCCTGGTTGATGCTTCTGTATTTGAAATGTATTTTCAGAACTTCAAAAGCATCATAATCGACAAGATCAACGTCAGCAACACAATTATCTTCAACCGATACAAGAATAATGCAGACACAAATGACCTGCACCGCATAGTCAGGACAGTCAACAGGCGATGCAAGATCTTCTACTGCGATGACAGCGGTGTAATGAATCCCGATGAAACTGAAGACCCTCTTCCCTTTGATATCAATGCTGAAACCATCATCATAAAAGACGAGGACTATGCCGTATGGTACAACGATATCATGAACGAAGCCGCCAAGTATCAGGGAAAGTCTGTCAGATTCAAAGCGCTGATAACTGCAAGACCCGAACTTCCGAAAAATGTTTTCGCCATCGGACGTTACATCATGACCTGCTGTGAAGCTGATATGGAGTTCTGCTGGCTGCTGTCGCTGTACAACAGGTACTACCCTTTGCAGTGTGAAAAATGGGTATCGGTAACTGCTGATGTTATGGTACAGAACTATGAAAAGCAGAATTTAGATGTTCCTGTGCTGAAAATTACCGACCTTTACGAGTGTGACCCACCCAAAGAACCCATAGCAACTTTCTAAAAACAAATGCTGTACAGTAAATCTACTGTACAGCATTTTTGTATTTGATATCAAATTATTCTTTCGGAAAAATTTATCTCTCCATCTTCCAGACTTCAACGGAGTAAGGCTTCAGCTCGCTGCCGCCACCGAAATCATGGATAGTACCTGTGATAAGCTCCTCAGCCTGACCGCATCTCGCATCGAAATGAGCAGTATAGGGCTGGTCATCAGCGTTGATGGCTATGAGGATACGCTCACCCTCAAACTCACGCTCGATGATACACTGCCTGTTGGTCAGCACAGGAATATTTATACTGCCGTAGCTTAGGCACTTGTACTCGGTGCGTATATGAGCCAGCTTTGCGATAAGGTCAGTAAGCTCATTCCACTCAGGCTTGTCAAAGGATACTCTGAGGGCGGGGTCGCCGTCATTTTTGTCAGCTTTAGTGCCCCATTCAGAGCCATAGTATACGCATGGCATACCTGGCATACCGAAAAGAAGTCCGTAAATAAGGGGCAGATGATTCTCATTGGAGAGTATGCTTGCAACACGGGTAACATCGTGGTTGTCAACAAAAGCCAGCAGATGCTTTCCGCGGTATCTGCACCAGCCCTCACTGCCGAACTGGTTTTTCAGAGAATGGCATATCTCAAACATATTCATGCTGTTAAAGCTTGAATACAGACCCTTGTAGCACTCGTAGTTTGTACAGCTGTGAAGCATCTCGTCATTGACCCAGCGCGCGTAGTCACCGTGAAGCAGTTCGCCTATCAGGACAAAATCTTCCTTGACCCAGTTTGCGTGCTGACGAAGTCTTTTAAGAAAATCAAAATCAAGGCAGTATGCAACGTCAAGCCGCAGACCGTCAATATCGAATTCTTTCACCCACTGAGTCACACACTCGAGGATATGATCTACAACAGCGGGATTTCTGAGATTCAGCTTAACAAGGTCAAAATGACCCTCCCAGCCCTCATACCACAGACCGTCATTGTAGTTGCTGTTTCCGCCGAAGTTTATATGGAACCAATCTTTGTAAGGCGAATTTTCGCGGTTTTGCAGAACGTCCTGAAAAGCCCAAAAACCTCTGCCCACATGATTGAAAACACCGTCGATAACAACTTTGATGCCAGCCTCATGGAGTTCCTTAACGACCTTTGCAAAGTCTTCGTTAGTACCAAGACGGCAGTCTATCTTGCGATAATCACGGGTGTTGTAGCCATGGGTATCGGAATCGAACACAGGCGAAAAATAGATAGCATTAGCGCCGAGTTTGCTGATATGGGGTATCCAGTCGATGACCTTTAATATACGGCTTTCCTGAACGCCGTCATTTTCAAAGGGCGCACCGCAGAAACCCAGAGGATAGATCTGATAAAAAACGCTTTCATAAGCCCACATGATTTTTACTCTCCTTTTTTATATGGTTTGTCTTATTTGACTTTATATATTATACCATGTTTTAGTTAAAATTGCTATACTCATTTTACTACAATATTTTCAACATAATTATGCATTTTATACAACAGCTGGTTAATTATTTCCAGTAGCTTAAACATTTATAACAATTATCAAATATTCTTCACAGCAAAAACGCTCCCGCCGAAGCACGGCAGAAGCGTCTTTATCGAAAATATTTCCCATCATCAGCTTTCTTTATTCTGAGCTGTCTCGGTATTTCTCATGCAGCAGGAAGAATCGATGCCGCGAGGGAAAAACTCATTGGTGGGGAAATCTATCTGTTCAAACATCTCGCATGGAGTACCGCTTGTAGAGGTACACTCCCTGCCGGGTACGCAGTAATCATAAACAGGTATCATCAGCGGTACAGCGCGGGTAAGTGAAATAATCGCAAATAATCCGACGGTGATAAGCACGTTTCGCTCCCCTGTTTCGGGGTCTGCGGCTGTAAGCGTAGTGTCGAGGCACATGGGTTCAACTAAGCTGACGGATGCGGTGGGAAGCGTACACAGCGATCTGCAGCAAGCGCATCCGGTGGCAGGCACTTCCTGCTGTGTAACAAGACCGGTATCCGAAACAAAGCGCTGGGTACCGCCGTCACTGCCGTAGAGTATCACCTTTTTGGTGAAAAGAGCAGTGCCGTATATCACCACAGGCGGTGTGTTCTCGCCGTCGAATACTTCTATCTGTGCACGGAAATTGTAGGTTACGTCCACCGAATAGAAGCCCTGATTAAAGGCTACGGGGCTTATGGCAAAATTGATATCCGTAACATCTATGGACTGAGTCTTGATGTATGCAGCATCGTTCAGCGTTGTCTGGTCTTCATCAGAAAATGTGAATTCCAGATTCTCCAGACAATCCTGCGCACTGCACGAATCATATATCCGCATAGCGTCGATGCAGACAGCTTCCTTGAAGCTACCGTTGGGTCTGTTGATGGTTTCGCTCATGTGAATACCTCCCGAATAATATTATGAAGTTTTCTGCTTCTCTACATCATATTCGGGATATATCAAAAGTGTGCAAAAAAGCGGCAGAAATACTTCCGCCGCCTTGATAGTATTTTGTATCCTTAGTATCAGGTATTCTTGTCAACAGTCTTGAACTGCTTCAGATTGCCGATCTTCTCGTTTCTCTCGTCAAGTACCTTCTCAACATCTGCCCAGTCAAGACCCTGATTAACTGCCAGTACCATTACATGATAAAGCAGATCGTTGATCTCATTCATAAGCTCGGCATTGTCGCCGTTTTTAGCCGCGATGATAGTCTCGGCAGCTTCCTCGCCGACTTTCTTGCATATCTTGTCAACACCCTGCTGATACAGATAGCAGGTATAGCTCTTCTCAGGTGCTTCACCCTTGTCAAACTGTTCTTTTCTTGCCTTTAATACCTCAAATATCTCCTGATAAACTGTCATTATTTTTCCTCCTCATTTTTTTCATTGTACATTTCCTTAAAGAAGCAGCTGTAGGAACCTGTGTGACAGGCAACTCCTGTCTGCTCAACGTTTACCAGCAGCGTATCGTCATCGCAGTCGCCGTAGATGGATACTACCTTCTGCAAATGACCGCTGGTAGCGCCCTTGTTCCAGTATTCCTGTCTTGATCTGCTCCAGAACCAGGTATAGCCTGTCTCCAGGGTTTTTTTCAGGCTCTCCTTGTTCATATATGCCAGCATAAGCACGGTCTTTGTGTTGACTTCGTAGCATATGGCAGGGATAAGCTCGCTTTTGACAAAATATTTGTCAAGGTCATTCATGTCTATTTTGATGTAGTTATTTTCAGCCATCGTTTCCTCCGTTATCAAGATATTTTTCAGGCACTTTGTACCCGTTGGCGATGAGATCGGCAACATACTGCTTGTCTTTCAGACGCTCTTCGCTCTGTGCAAGATATTTCGCATTAGCCTTAGCCATAGCGCCGCTTTTTATGCGGAAATACTGTATCAGGCATCCCACCAGCGCGATGGGCAGCATTATCAGGAAAGCTACCTGATAATTGGTGTAATATCCGCGATTTATCGTTGTGTATCTGTACCAGCACAGTACAAGGATAAACACCGCTCCGCATATTATACTGACTGTCTTGTACAGGTTTGCATCGGTAGTCCTCTGATCGAAACCCTGCACAGCAGGTTCGCGGTATCTTCTGTCCATATACTTGCCGCCGCATTTTTTGCACACACGTATGGGACTTCCGTACATCCATGCGTTGCAGGCTTCACGATTCATCTTACCGCAATGCGGACATTTCATCTCGCTGTATCCCATCGATCTCTCCTCGCTTTCAAAGCTTCGTTATATGCATAGGCACAGCCGAATCGTCAAGATCAAAACCGCACTTCCCGTAAAAGCCTGTTTTATCCTTGTAGGCGATCAGAACTATGCTCATATAATCCTTATAATGCTCCTTGATTCGACTGATAAGCTCATGACCTATACCCATGCCCTGACAGCTGGGATCTACAAGTAGAAAATGAACATACGCTGTCATAATACCATCGTCCATGGCACAGACCAGACCCACAAGCTCATCATTTTCCCATGCGCTGAAAACCGTATCGTACCCATGCATGGCTTTTACAATCTTTTTGGGATACTTTCCCGATTCCCAGTTCACGGATAAAAACAATCTTTCCAGCTGGTTTGCTGTGAACCTACGGGTATCCTTGTATACTATCATTATACACCCACCTTCATGGGGCTGTCAACTTTTCTGACATTAAAATATTTCAGGAATTCGGCGCTCCACATATCCATTTCTTCGCCTATCTCGTCCTCGTTGACCTCGGTCATTATGAACCAGACAGTTTTACAGCCTGTCTTAGCCATCTCGGGCAGAAGAAAGGTAAAGCCCCACTCCACATCTTCTTTCTCGTCCTCAAAGCCGTTTCTAGCATCGATAACGAAATCACAGCCGTATTTTCTGAGGAGTTCAAGCGCCGCCGTGGTAGCCTTGCGGTAATTATCGAACTTTGCTTCCTTTTTCCATGTGATAAGAACTCTGTTCTTCCAGAGTCTTACATCTGCATAGTCAGAAGAAAAACAAAGCCTGCCGTTTTTCAGCATATCTATCCTGTCAGCGATATTCTGCCGGAATTCTTCATCGGTGTATTTAGGGTCACGGGTGTTTCTCCAGATATCACATGGGATATTTCCGCATTCCGAACAATCGGTAAGACCATTCTTGGTAACACAGCAGTTGTAGATTGCGCACTCGGTATCGGCGGGACAGTGAAATATCCTGCCCTTATTTTCATCGCAGCCCGTACACATACCCTTTTCAAAGCAGTAACAATCGAAACAGTCGATACCGCAGACGCTTACGCTTTTGCTCATGATATCACCTTACGATGATGCCCTTGCTGCGGCAGTCTTCCTTGACCTGACCAACTGTCAGCTCGCGGAAATGGAAGAGGCTCGCTGCAAGTGCCGCAGAGCAGTCCGTTTCAAGGAAAGCCTCAGCAAAATCACCCAGCTTGCCCGCACCGCCCGATGCGATAACGGGTATCTTCACAGCGTCAACCACAGCTTTCAGCATTTTAAGGTCAAAACCGCCGCGCACACCGTCGGTATCTATGGAGTTCAGACAGATCTCACCTGCACCCAGCTGTTCGCACTTCTTGACCCAGTCTATCAGATCCATCTTCATATCAATACGTCCGCCGTTTATGAAAACTGTCCATTTATTCTCCCCGATAGCCTTGGCATCCACACCAACGCAAATGCACTGACTGCCGAAGATATCGGCGCCGTCCTTTATCAGCTGAGGATTCTGCACAGCCTGGGAGTTTACGGAGACCTTGTCCGCACCTGCACGCAGTGTCTCACGGATATCATCAACGGTCTTGATACCGCCGCCAACTGTCAGCGGAACAAAAACCTTTTTCGCAGTGTTACGCACTACGTCAAGCATCACTCCCCTGCCCTCGTGGGAAGCAGTTATATCGTAGAATACTATCTCGTCAGCACCCTGCTTGTTGTACTCGCAGGCACATTCAACAGGGTCGCCGACCTCCTTGATGCCCTCAAAATTTACACCCTTGACTACCTTGCCGTCACGCACGTCAAGACATGGTATTATTCTTTTAGCAAGCATATTTTTACCTCCTCAAAATATCTTGTAAAATCTCGTAAATACTCGCGAAATCTCAGTATTTCATAAAGTTATGTTCAAGAAATGAACCAAGTTATGGATGATCCAAAGCATTGAATGCCGGATTTAACGTTATCAGGGTATAGCAAACAAAACGTCTTGAGAGATCTGTTTTGACAGCCTTGATGCGACCCATATCCGTTACGGCAGCAAACCTCCTCTGTCCAACGGGATCATTCGTCACGTGAAGTCCCAACTTCCTTCGTTCTGCCTATCCATAACAGGGCGTCGGCGCAGCTCCATTGCGAGGTCATGCCCCTTGGTAATAATTCCTGCCGACTGCCGGCT